>JAZLBS010000069.1:0-8673 GCA_045613805.1 Acutalibacteraceae bacterium | reverse complement strand
TTCAGATAGTCGGTGTTTTTAGCGATGAGGGTCCACCCGTTCCCATCCCGAACACGGTAGTTAAGCTCATCAGTGCTGACAATACTTGGCTGGAAGCGGCCCGGGAAGATAAGGCGATGCCGACACAATACCACCTTAGGTTAATCTAAGGTGGTAAACTGCTTTAAAAAATGCCTTAATAGCTCAGTCGGTAGAGCACGCGGCTGTTAACCGCGGTGTCACAGGTTCGAGTCCTGTTTGAGGCGCCAAAAAAGACAGATACTCATTCGAGTGTCTGTCTTTTTTCTTTTGGCTTCTCAACAGATCTCTCACCTATGCCACCGTACTTCAATAGACGTAACGCGGCTGTTAACTGGTTCAGGCGTTGCCGCTTCCTGCGGAAGATTCAGGCAATGCCTGAACAGCGTAGCGGTCAAAAGTTGCCCGCGCTCCAAGCGGATAGCAACTTTTGGGAACCGCAAGTCGGCATCTTTTCTTTCCTTTGAGCTTCTGAGGCACGCTGAACAGCGTAGCGGTCAAAAGTTGCCCGCGCTCCAAGCGGCAAGCAACTTTTGGGAACCGCAAGTCGTGGGTGTCACAGGCAACATTTGTTTTTTCTTGACATTTGGCTTTTTTGTTGTATAATTAGTTACAATATTGAAACGGAGGAAACGGTATGTTCTTTATCACTATTCGACGCAGACGAAGATAGCTTGTATCGTATTCGGGTACAGGCTTGAATTGCTATGTGCCTAATAGTGTAATAAAGAAAAGTTTACCTTTTATATTACTGTTAACGGCATATAGCTGTTGACAGTATTTTTTTATTCTTATTTCGGAGGTTATTATAAATGAACAATTTTAAATATAAAACATTATTCGCTGCAATTTCAGAACAAATAGACTTACCTAAAGATGCAGTTATTGCGGATTTAGGCTGCAAGGATGCTACATTTCTTTTAGCATTTCAAAAAGCCTTTCCAAATAAAATTAAATCAGCTGTCGGTGTGGATATAACCGATAAATGGTTTAAGGATGTTAAATATAAAAAGCCGATTAAGCTTAAGGTTATGAACTGCTCGAAGGAGCTTAAGTTTGCTGATAACACTTTCGACTTTGTTTTCACAAAGGATATGTTCGAATGTGTAACAGATAAGAATTTATTGGTTAGTGAGATTCACAGAATATTAAAACCGGGTGGAGTTGTAATTTCTGTAAACTGTGATTGGGACAGTATTACTTATAACGGTGAAAACAAAGAGCTTATTTCAAAAGCAATTCATAACTATGCTGTTACAAAACAACCTTGGATGGATGATCTTGACAGCTGGATCGGCAGAAGAATGTATGGCTTCTTCAATAAAAGCAAATTATTTGAAAGCTATGTAAGTGTTCACAATGTTGTTGAAACAGAATATGCGGAAGGTACATTCGGTTATGATTTAAGCGGAGATATCGCTTGGCTTCATAAAGAAAACGCGGGAGCACTCAGTAAAGAAGAATATGATGAGTTTATCAATAACTTGAAATCGGCTCAAAAAGAAGGGCACTACATATTTTCAAAGCCTTATTATATTTACAAGGGAATTAAAAAATAATTTCTGAAAAATAGTTCAGATAAACACCTCATCACTCATATTGACACATCACCTCTGAATTGCTATAATGACAAAAAAGGAGCGGTTAATATGAAGGGTAAAAGAAAGCTTATAATATCGGCGGTCTTGTTATTGGCAGTAGCTCTGACATCAATTACGGTGTGGTTTATGCCGAATATTAAAATGGTTTCAGGAGCAAGAGAATATATGTTAGAAGCAATAGATTTATCAACACACGGTGACAGAATTTATTTTCTTAATACACGCAGTGCCGATGCTATCTTAATCGAAAGCGAGGGTAAGTTTGCTCTCGTTGACGGCGCTGAGGACAGCGATAATCCGAGAGGCTTTGAAAATCTTGTTTATGACGGTACGGAGGATTATGTTGTCGATGCTGTGAGAAAAATCGCAGGTGACGAAAACGGTAAGGCTGTTCTTGAGTTTGTTTTAGGTACCCACAGTCATTCTGACCATATCGGCGGCCTGGATACGGTGATTCTTGACGAAAACATTACAGTTAAAACCGCTTATATTAAAGAGTATGATGAAAGTAAGATTAAATCTTATGAAATTGAAAGATGGGACAATAAAGAGGTTTACGAGCAGATGATTTCTGCCTGTGAAAAGAAAAATGTTCCTGTGGTTCAAGATATATCTGAGGAGCCCTTTGTCTTCGGTAATTTCACACTTAAGTTCTGTAATACTGCTGAAACAGATTCGACCGAGCCCATCGGTGAAAACGAAAATGCTGTCGGCTTGCTTGTTGAAAAGAACGGACAGAGAGCTTTTCTTGCTGCAGATATAAATAATTATGACGGTGACGAGGACAGATTAGCGGGTGAGATAGGTAAGATTAATCTGCTTAAGGTTGGTCATCACGGCTATGACGGCTCCACAACTCCCGGTTTTGTTCAGGCTCTCAGCCCTGAAATTGCGGTAGTTACAAACAGACAGGGCGGTATCAGCAGAACACCTCTTAAAAATCTTCTCAGCGTCAATGCGAAAGTTTTTGAAACAGGAACGTATAAGGGAATAGCGGCAGAATTTACAAATGATAAAATAGTTCTTTGCGGTGATATAGATGCTGCCGTCGGCCGTCAGTAAGGAGCCCTACGAAATTTATTATGAAGTCATCCGAAAGGGGTGGCTTCATTTTGTTTTGAAGACAGATTTAATCTGAACCGTGTAGGCATGCATCTTGATTTTTGCTTTTCATATGTGATATAATTAACGGGAAAAAGGAGGAAACGACAGATGAAATATGATGTAATTATTGTAGGTGCCGGCCCTGGCGGAATATTTGCAGCTTATGAGCTTGTGCAGAAAAATCCGGAGCTGAAGGTTGCCGTATTTGAGGCTGGACATTCACTTGATAAACGTAAATGCCCCATTGACGGAGAAAAAATAAAGACCTGTATTAACTGTAAATGCTGCAGCATTATGAGCGGATTTGGCGGTGCGGGAGCTTTTTCGGACGGAAAGTATAATATCACCAATGATTTTGGCGGTACATTGTATGAATATATCGGCAAAAAACAGGCATTGGATTTAATGAAGTATGTTGACGAGATAAACCTTAAATTCGGAGGAGAGGGCACTAAGCTTTATACAACCGCCGGAACGAAGTTTAAAACTGTATGCATACAGAATGACCTGCATCTGCTTGACGCTTCGGTGCGTCATCTCGGTACAGATATAAATTATATTGTTCTTGAAAATATGTATGAATATCTGAAGGATAAGGTTGCTTTTTATTTTGATACGCCTGTTGTTACAGTTGTTGACGATAACGGAAGCTATAAGATTGTCTGTAAAGACGAAACCCATGAATGTGATAAGTGCATAATATCTGTGGGAAGAAGCGGCAGTAAATGGATGGAATCTGTTTGTAAGCAGCTGGATATCTCCACTGAATCTACCCGTGTGGATATCGGTGTCAGGGTTGAACTGCCCGCATCTGTGTTTGCACATCTTACCGATGAGCTTTATGAAAGTAAAATCGTTTACCGAACCGAAAAATACGGAGATAAGGTCCGTACCTTCTGTATGAATCCTAAGGGTGCAGTTGTAAACGAAAACACAAACGGTATTATTACCGTTAACGGACACAGCTATGAGGATCCGGAAAAGCAGACAGATAACACTAATTTTGCACTTCTTGTTGCAAAGCATTTTTCCGAACCCTTCAAGGATTCAAACGGTTACGGAGAGTCAATTGCACGTCTTAGCAATATGCTGGGCGGCGGAGTTATTGTTCAAAGATTCGGAGATCTTATCCGAGGACGCCGTTCAACACCGAACCGTATTGAAGAAGCCTTTATCACTCCGACTCTGAATGCAACTCCGGGTGATCTGAGTCTTGTGCTTCCTAAGCGTATTCTGGACGGAATAATTGAAATGATTTACGCTCTTGATAAGGTTGCACCGGGCACAGCTAATGAAGACACTCTTCTTTACGGTGTTGAGGTCAAGTTTTATAATATGGAGGTTGACGTTGACGGCAATCTTGAATCCAAGCACAAGGGCTTATATATTATCGGTGACGGAAGCGGCATAACACACTCTCTTTCTCACGCCTCTGCAAGCGGTGTCTATGTAGCCCGTGATATATCCTTAAAAAATCAGTAACAGGGGGTATCATTATGGATTTTTCTGAATTTATTCCACCAAGTCCATATCCTACCGTCTTTTTTGGCAGATATTTTATACCTGATTCGACAAAGCCTTTTGAAACCTTTATAAGCACATCGATAGAGTGGATTGTTGCGGAACAGGACAGAGAAAACGGCAGAGCCTTGCTCGTTTCAAAATATGCTCTTGATTGGGAGGGCTTTGCGGGTTGTGCTTTATCAGGCTCTCATCGTGAGACATCCTGGGAGACTTCATATATCAGGGAATGGCTTAACGAAACATTTTATGAAAAAAGCTTTTATGAGTGGGAGAAGAAAAATATTCTACCTGTCTTTGATGACAAGATTTTTCTTCTGAGTGCCGATGAGGTCAGAAAGTATTTCCCGTCTGAGCAGTCAGCTGTTGCCTATGAGCTGATGATTGACGGCAAGTATGAGGGCACCGTGGAACAGCCCATTGAAATTGACTGTTTACCTACAACCTGGTGGACAAGAACATCAGGTAAAACAGCAGACAAGGTAGTTGTTGTTGACTGTTACGGCCGCTTCGATGATGCAGAGTCCACCGGCGATGAAATAGGAATAAGACCGGCTATGTGGGTTGAACTGTAAAATATTCGGCAGGACAGACAGGTTTTATGGGCTTTATCCGGAAGATACTTAACTTCTTTTATAAGCTCTTCAGAATGAATCCCGTATGCGTTTGCGGTGTAACACATTATTGATATTAAAGGGAACGGTGTAACGCCGTTCTCTTTTTTGCGGAGTTCGGTTTTGTTGTTTAGTAGGGACACGGCGTGCCGTGACCGCTGAAAAAGAATTTCCCGTAAATCATTGATTTTTTTGATTTATAGTGCTAAACTGAAAAGGTAAGAATTTCCAAAGGAGGAAAATAAATGAAAAAGACATTAAAAACATTGATGCTTATTACGGTTATGACCGTGCTGTGTATGGCTATGGCTTTGATGGCGAATGCGGCTGTTTACAGCGGTGAGTGCGGCGCACAGGGTGATAATCTTACATGGACTGTCGACACAGATACTGCTACACTGCATATCGACGGTGTGGGTGAAATGGCGGATTATGAAAGTTATTATGTATCACCTTGGAATAACTATGCGCCATATGTTAAATATATAACGTTTGGTTCAAATGTAGAGTCGATAGGTGACTATGCGTTTTATTCTTGTTCTAATGATGTTGAGGTTATGGTAACTAAAGAAATCAGAACTGTTGGTTTTTTTGCTTTTAATGAAAATAGCAATATTATAGTTGATGAAAATAATCTTTGCTTAAATATGGATGATTATGGCGTTTTATTCAGTGAAGATGGTAGCGTAATGGAAAAAATTACTAAAGGTATGGGCAATTCTTATAATGTACCTGAAGGGGTAACAGAAATTTCGGCTGATGTTTTGGAGCGAATTAATGAAAATAGTTATACTTCTAATGGTTGTACACTTGTTTTTTCTTCTACTGTAAAAGATTTGCCTGATAAGAAAAATTTTGTTTATCCACGTATTGCGGTAAATGAAAACAATCCGTATTACTCAGCGGATGAGTATGGTGTTTTATACAATAAAGATAAAACTGTAATAATTGCAGCGCCTGCTATGTATGAATTTACATATTATGATATTCCAAAAACTGTAATTGATATAAGGGCATACGCCTTTTATGCTTCTTATGCTAATTTTGGTACCAGTTATTTTATCTATATTCCTGAAAATGTAAAGAATATCGGAGATTACGCTTTTGGTGGAACTGGAAGCGTATATAGAAACGGTAATTTAGTTGTGTCTAAAAATACAGAATACATAAGTAATACTGCTTTTGAGTATATTTATAAGATTTATTTTGACGGTACAGTTGATGAATGGGAAAAAATAAGCGGTGAAAGCAAGTATGGTGCTGAAACTATAGCTTACGAACATGTTCACGTTTTTAAAGAAACGAGTTTAGCCGATTGTACTTATGGATATGAGTGTGAAATTTGTTATGCATTTAAAGATGTTTATAGAGTTCATAACTGGGAAGAAACCAAAAAATATGACTGCATTGATGGTGGCACGATAACTTATTATTGTGGAAATTGCGGGTCTACAAAAACAGAAAATATTGCTCCTACAGGCTCTCACGATTGGTATATAACCGAGGATGGATACAACTGTACAGAAGGCGGAACAGTTGAATTTGCTTGTTATAACTGCGATGAGGAAAAATACGAATACGTAGAACCTAAAGACCACGAATGGAGCAATTATCCTACGGATGAAGAACTCGCTGAATTCTGCTTTAGAAGATACTATGAACTCTATTGCAAAAACTGTGAAGAAGATGAAGAGTTTTATTTTCAAGGTACAAAACCACATGAAATCTATTGGGAATCAAATAATGATGCCACCTGTACCGAAGACGGAACTAAAACATCTTATTGCATAGAATGCGAAGAACCTAGTGATACTTATCATCCTACTTTCGAAAGTGAAACCGTCACCGACATCGGCTCAGCCCTCGGTCACGATTACCATACTAAATGGACAGTGCTTACCACTGCTACCTGTACCTATCCCGGTATCAGTGTAAGAGCCTGTAAACGCTGTGCAGACATCGAATCACAGACCACCGCACCATATGGCCATTATGACGAAGATGAAGACGGCAAGTGCGACGAATGTAAGGTTATTATCGAAATCTATGCACCTAACGATCCCTCTATTCCCGCTGACCCTCCGGTTTATCCCGGTGAACCCGACGATACTCATACTGAGCATACCTACGGTGAGTGGACAGAAAAGGACGGTATTATGTACCGTGTATGTAGCGGTTGCGGATATGTTGAAACCGAAGAAATAGAAAACACTCCCGATATACCTGAAAAGAATGACTGCTCCTGTAACTGCCACAAGAAAGGCTTTATGGCATTCATCTGGAAGATCCTTAACTTCTTCTATAAATTATTTAAAATGAATCCCGTATGTAAATGCGGTATAGCACATTATTGATAGTTAAAGGGAACGGTGTAATGCCGTTCTCTTTTTTGTGCACAATCTGTCGGGGTCACAGCAGCATTACGGAGAAATCGGAAAATGAATTATAACGAATGTAGGGAACGGTCTTAACCGTTCCGCTGTGATTATAAAAAGAACCAAAACAATAGAAAACGGTACGGTTGAGACCTCATCAAACAGTTATATCTTGTGCATTACTGCCGAATAACCCTTGTTGATTTAGTCAAAAATACCTACAAAACTTGCCGACGAATGGCAGAAAATGGACAAATATACAATCTTTATGTGCAGAGTCATACTTTTAAAAAAAATCTTGACAAAAAAGCCACTTTGATGTATATTATAAAGGCATGCGATTATGCAAAATTTTCAAGAAAGGAGATGCTACATTTGCCTACCTTTAATCAGTTAGTTCGTAACGGTAGAGAAACACTCGTTAAGAAGCCGAAGGCTCCTGCTCTTCTCAAAGGCCTCAACTCAAAGAGAAATGTTATGACAGACCATAACTCTCCTCAGAAGCGCGGCGTTTGCACAGCAGTTAAGACAGCTACACCGAAAAAGCCCAACTCAGCTCTTCGTAAGATTGCCAGAGTTCGTCTTACAAACGGAATCGAAGTTTCAGCTTACATTCCCGGCGTAGGTCACAACCTTCAGGAGCACAGCGTTGTTCTTATCCGTGGCGGTAGAGTTAAGGACCTTCCCGGTGTACGTTACCATATCGTACGTGGTACACTCGATACTCAGGGTGTTAACGGAAGAATGCAGAGCCGTTCAAAGTACGGTGCAAAGCGTCCTAAGGCTGCCAAAAAATAATTCGGTGAAATTCCGGATAAATCTTAATTAAAATTCCGTAGTCAGACGGAAAGCTATGAATTGACAAATCTTCTTGCAGGCAGACTTTTAAGTCTAAGCGAGAGTGTATATAGATATATATGCCTCTCATTTGGTGCCGACGGGAATTTGTCACTCGAGTACCTATGATATCATTACTATGAAGGAGGGAAGCGCAGTGCCAAGAAGAGGCCAGATTGCAAAACGTGATGTTTTGCCCGATCCGCTTTACAATTCAAAACTCGTAACACGTCTTATCAACAGCGTTATGTACGACGGTAAGAAGGGTGTTGCTCAGAAAATTGTTTATGATGCATTTGACATCATAAAGGAAAAGACAGGTAAGGAACCCCTTGAGGTTTTCGAAGCTGCAATGGAAAATGTAATGCCTTTACTCGAAGTTAAGGCTCGCCGTGTAGGTGGTTCTACCTACCAGGTTCCGATGGATGTCCGTCCCGAAAGAAGACAGACACTCGGTCTTCGTTGGATTACTCTTTACAGCCGTCAGCGTTCAGAAAGAACAATGAAGGAAAGACTTGCCAACGAAATCATTGATGCTACCAACGAAACAGGTTCAGCATTCAAGAAGCGTGAAGATACCCATAAGATGGCAGAAGCTAACAA
>JAZLBS010000068.1:0-7771 GCA_045613805.1 Acutalibacteraceae bacterium | reverse complement strand
TTTTCCCATTAGTACGGGTGTATCCATTCACCGGAAACAGTTCTTTAATCAACACTATTCCATCTCTACCACAAGCTGTATATATCACTGATGAACCACCGCGTGCAAATTCATCCAGTATTTCAAATCCATATCCGTCAATACTTTTTTCTTTAACAACAAAACCTTTTTTTAAAGGCTCACGTAAATCTGACATGCAATCACCCCACAACATATAACTGACTAAATTATATAGAAACTTTCAATTAGTGTCAACATAATTAACTTTGAAAGTCGGAACATGTATGTTCTGTCTGATCTATGTTATTCTATATTCAGAGGTTGAGAATACCTCACAAATCTATCACTATAAAGAAAAGGAGACAAACATTATGAAAACTATCTCAAAGGAACTCACCCGCGAAATCAACGGAGGCAAAATTTACCGCTGCAGACACTGCAACTACAAGAGCTCGTCCTACGCGAAGGTTTACGCCAATGCACTCTGGTGTGTTACTAAGAAGTACGGCTACTCTGTACTCAAGATAGTAAGCGCTATCGTGTAACATATGAACTCTGTGGGAGCCGGGATAAGCTCTCAGCTCCCACAAACTAACTTTGAAAGTCGGCACATAGATGATTTGTGCTGAAAGTAGTATTCTATTATCAGAGGTTGAGAACACCTCACAAATCTATCACTATAAAAAAAAGGAGACAAACATTATGAAAACTATCTCAAAGGAACTCACCCGCGAAATCAACGGAGGCAAGGTTTACCGCTGTAAGCACTGCGGCTACAAGAACTCATCCTACGCGAAGGTTTACGCCAATGCACTCTGGTGTGTTACTAAGAAGTACGGCTACTCTGTACTCAAGATAGTAAGCGCTATCGTGTAACTTCAACCTGTGGGAGCCGGGAAATGCTCTCGTCTCCCACAATCCTAACTTTGAAAGTTGGAAAATGGATAAACATAAAATAATAATATATTCTTAATCTACAGAATCTAAATTCTGAACATCATTTACAAAAGGAGACGATACAATGAACAGATTACGACTTATCAGACAGCACGACGAAAAAGACTGCGGTGCAGCATGTCTTGCCATGATTTTAGAGTGTTTCGGCAAAAAAATCCCACTTGCTAATCTCATAGAAGACATTAAGGTTGATCAATACGGTGCAAATGCATTCGGCATAATTGATGCGGCAGAAAAATACGATCTTAGTGCCAATGCTATGGAAGGTACTGTTGCAGATTTGATTCAGGCAATAAACTCATTCGAGATACGTCTGCCTGTAATCGCACGCATTGTAAACAGTGATAATTACGAGCATTTTGTAGTTATATCTAAATTCAAAAACGAAAACTTTCATATTTTAGATCCGGGAATCGGCAAGTATACCCTTTCAAAGAGCGACTTTGAAGAAGTATTCTTGGATAATATTATTACATTTGACAAAACTGCCGAATTCAAGCCTTTAAATCTGCGCAAAGGACGTTTCAGGCATATCACGGATATATTAAAAAAGCAAAAAGGTCTGTTGTTGCTGGTGACGGTTCTTTCCTTTGTTGTTGCCGCAATCAGCTTCTCAGGTACATTTATTTTTCAGTTTTTAATTGACCACTTGCCTGTAGAATTAACTGATCACGCTATGGTAGACGAATATATCGGTGCTGTCGCTGTGTTGATAACAGGTCTTGGCGTATTATATGTTTTCAAGTTTATAGTTCAGATGCTTAGAGGAAAACTTTCTACTCTTATGATCAAGAAGATAGATGTTTCTCTTATTTTAGGCTCCTACAATCACATCTCTCAGCTGCCTATGAATTTTTTCAACACGCACAATGCGGGTGATATCCTCAGCCGTTTTAACGATGCGTCCAGAATACGCGATGCCATATCCGGTGCAACAGTAACCATTTTACTCGATACCGTTCTCACTATCGTATGCGGCTTTATTCTTCACAAGCAATCTCCGTCTTTGTTTTATATTGCTCTTGCTCTCTTTGTCATATATTTCATTATATCTGTTGTATATATTAAGCCTATTGATAAATCCAACAGAAAGGCAATGGAGTATAATTCAAGAATAAACTCTTACATCAAAGAAACCATAGATGGTATGGAACTTATTAAATCATCTCAGGCTGAAGAAACAACCAAAGAAAAAGTCAATTCACTTTTCAACAAGACTACCTCCTTTAATCTAAAAAGCAGTATGCTCGACCTGAGCAAGAATATAACTACAGACCTCGTTGCCTCTATCGGTTTGCTCGTTGTTCTGTGGGCAGGTGTTATCAATGTTATAAACGGATCTATGACAGTCGGTACACTGATCACCTTCTGTTCTCTCCTCAGTTATTTTATCGATCCGATACAAAATCTGCTCGATCTTCAGGACACAATTCAGACTGCACTTATTGCATCGGACAGATTAAACGATATACTGTATCTCAATCCGGAAAAAAGCGGCGATGTTAAGCTTGAAGAGGAAATCAACACCATTGAATTTGACAATGTGTCCTTCCGATACGGAAACCGTAATTTAACACTGGATACGATAAATCTTTCTGTCAGCAAGGGCGAAAAGATTGCATTTGTCGGTGAAAGTGGCAGTGGAAAATCAACATTAGCAAAGTTGATAATGGGTATGTACCACCCGGAAAAAGGCACTGTCAAGGTCAATGATATACCGGTAAGGGATATTTCATTGAATACCCTCAGAAACAAAATATCTTATGTTCCTCAATCCTCTTTCTTCTTCACGGATACAATCAGAAGCAATTTAATTCTCGGTTTACCTGCAGAATCCGTGCCGGATGATGACACCATTACAAGAACTCTTGAGCTCTGTCACTGCAATTTCATAGACGAACTTCCCATGGGCATAGATACTATGCTGGAAGAAAACGGAGCTAATCTATCAGGCGGACAGCTTCAACGTCTTGCCATCGCAAGAGCCTTGCTCCGAAATCCCCAGGCGATTATTCTCGACGAAGCTACTAGTGCTCTTGATTCTATCTCTGAAGCTACGATACGCGAAAGCCTGAAGAAGTTCTTCCCTGAACTCACGGTAATCATGATTGCCCACAGGCTCAACACTATACAGCATTGCGATTCCATATTCGTAATGAAGGACAAAACAATAGTCGAAAGTGGCACTCATGACAAACTCTTGAATGCAAACGGACTGTATTCTGAACTGTGGAACAAGCAGCACTCTACATACAACAAAGAACATCTCTCCATCGCCTCCTAAATAAAGTGTACCCTCCGGACCGCTTAACAAGCCCGGAGGGTACACTTTATTCATCGAATTTTGCGCCGTACTGTACCAGTATCTTTTTCTGGGTTTCATTAAAATCCGTGTCGGAATGAAGGTTTCTGAAATCCACATTATTAACAAAAAGCCCTGACATATTATATAGAAGCTTCTGTTCTATGTCATCTCCCGCTCTTATAACATGTATCACTCCGCTCCTGTCAGCAAAAAAGACTGTATCCTCATCCGTGTCGGAGATAATGATATTCCGTGTTTTTTCAAGCTTTTTAAAGGGGCGTACACATTCAAAATTTTCTGTTTCCCAGATTTTAATTTTTGTGCCATTAGTTACAGCATACAGATATTTACCGTTTTCGCTGAATCTAACCTTAGTTGCCTTTTCGTCAATAGTATGAATACAGCTGTATTTTTTCTCCGTACGAGACCAGATTTTTACCGTTCTGTCTTCAGAACTTGTCGCTATATATTCACCGTCAGGGCTGAAGCACGAAGAAATGACACGTCTTGCATGGCCCGAAAGTACCGCAACCCTTTTTAAGGAAAAGCTGTCACAAATTACAACTGTTTTATTATAAGAGGAAACAAGGAATGCTTTTCCGTCGGGACGGAACCGAACAGAAAGAATGGGAGCATAATTTTTCAGAATCAGAGAATCAATCTGTTCAAAGCTGTCTACATCCCATATCCTTATTTCTTCTTTGTAACAAGTCAGAATACGGTTTACTTCTGAATTATACGAAAAAGCTTTAACCCATGGAATACTTTTCTTAAGCTCAAAGGTAACAGCATCACAGATTTTCAGAGTTTCATTATCAGTCAGTATAAACAAATATTTAAAATCCGAGCTGTATACAACACTTTTAACAAAAGGCTCTGTCAGTATATACTTGCATCTACACTCTTCCGTATCCCATACCTTAACAGTTCCGTCACGCGACGCTGTAGCTAACAATTTTTTTTCAGGGCAATAGGACATGTCTTTTATTCCGATGAGAGAGCAGAACGAAAATTCACTTTTCTCAAATGTCGTCATATCATAAAATTGTCCTGTTCCCTGTCTGTCAACAATCATAAGAGTTGTGTCATTGGCATCAAATGTTACAGAAATCAGTTCCTCTTCATTTTTTATGTTTCTGATAAGATCATAGTTCTTACCGTTTCGGATTTCCACAGTATTATCCGTCAACACCGTAACTATATATTTTTCACTAGTGCTGTACATAACAGCTTTTATCCGTTTAGGCTGTCGAGGTAACGCATGTACTACCTTTCCGTCTGACAGGCTCCATATTCTTACAAACTTATCCCCTCCTGATGTCAACAACTGCGTTCCGTCGTGATTCAATCGTGCAAAATCAATTCTTTCCTTCTGTCCGCCCAAAGAGATCAAAGGTTTTCCGCTTTTTGTGTCCCAGACTATCGCCTTACCTCCTTTGGCAACAGAAATCAATCTGCTTCCGTTATGATTGAAGCTCATTGAAATTATTCCTGAATCATGTCCTGTCAAAATGGTTCTGGTAGTCAAAGAGTCATAATTTTCGTACAGAGCTATGTTTTTTTTGTCAAATATCCTCGATTCGAATCTTCCGTCAGGGCTATACACACCTTTTCCTGTATCCGACAGATTAAACTGAACACCTATGTCACCGTAAATTCTAACAGACCTTGCAGCATTATTCGAACCCGACTCTTCCGATAGATTCGTTTCTGATCCTGTTTCCATCTTCGTCGTCATCAGGTTTTCTTGTTTTTCCACATTCCAATTCTTCACATACCCTTTTACATCTGCCGTCGTAACCAGCCATTTTGAAAACAGAAAAAAAGCACAAATCAACGGATCACTATGCTTCTGAGTAAACAGGTTTTTCGCAGACATCCCGGAATCGTCAAATTTTGCAACCAGATTGCCCCTGCCGAGATAAAAGCCGTTAAAGTTACTATCTCGTAAATCAAGATGCGAAAAATCTATTCCGCTTAAATCATTTCTGCTTTCCTTCAGAACAGAAACCAGTGCAGAAACCCCATAAGAACAATCTTTTTCAAAATGTGACCTGAACGTTTCAAGAGCTCTTTCAATCAGATTTCTGTCACACTTTCCAGACGGTACCCCATAGTGCCATTCTCCGTTTTCATAATAAGGTCTGTTTTTATGCTCACCTAAATATTCTCCTATAAGTCTGCTTACATTTTTGTCGTGTGAATCAATATTGAACAAATCTCTGATGAATTTTAAGGCATTATCCTTTTCATCGTTTTCAAAAAGCTCTACAGAAATACGCAAACCGTTAATTATATGCACAGCAGCAAAATAATCCCTGAAATACTGATATCGCACCTCATAGAAAACCTCAGATTTTTTCTCGAAAGAATCGAACACACCAATATTTTCAACCTCAACAAGAATACGCGTTTCACAGTCTTCAAGCTTATCAAAAGAACGAAAAACATCAATAATGTCGTGCCTGTATTTACCTTTTGAAACTTTATATGATTCAAAAGCCTGCCGCAATGCTTTATGCTTAGAGGTCTCTGTTGCATATTCCGCTAAAATATCTCTTATGTGCTGTTTGGCGGTTTCAATGTTAATTTCAAAATTTTGCTCCAAAAGCATACTATAACACAATTTCGGAATTATAAAATCAACAATAAACCGATGCTGTTCCACAGACATGTCTCTGCGGACTGCGTCGGTATTTTTATTCTGAGCCACCTGATATTGTGAATAACTCTGACTTTTTTCATTCCAGAAAGCTCTGAGAAGCTCTCCCTGAGAAGATATATCGTTATTGAAAGGTTTAATTTTACTGTACATAAGAAGAAAAAGAGGCGTCCGCAGACAGTCCATAAGACCCTTGTTTTTCATAATATCTACTATGTTTTTTTCACTGTTGTGCAAACAAAGCCAACTTAACACCTGTCTTTTTGACAGACCTTGCAATCTGATTGATTCAAAGTATCTGTTGTCAATACCATTGTTATCGTCACGGGTAGTGATAATGAATCTTACATTGTTGAATTTTCTGATTATACCATTTGTTTCCTTAGCAATAATTCCTTGCACCGAATTTCTCGCTTCATCAATCCATCTGCCGGATACCTCATTAAGTCCATCGAGCAAGAAAATATACTCAGGCATCTCAGTAGCCTTCGTAAACTCCTTACGCAAAGCCACAAGTGTTTCATCGCTGATCTCGTTATAATCAACATTAAATAAAAGGCAGGCAATATACCTTAAGATAAATGAACTTTCCTTATTTCCTTTTTTAGCAAAAACATTTATATCATCAGGCGCTTTATTAAGCTCAACGAAAACAGGAACTGCTTTTTCAGAATCATATTTCTTGTCATTACTGAAAACATCATGAAGCAAACTTACAAGCAAAGTGGTCTTTCCCATACCACCATCACCAACGATAAGACAATTTTTATCCTTGTATTTACTCATAATCTGTCTGATATTCAGCTTTCCATATTCGCCTTTATCTATAGCACATTTTGCATACGACCACATTTCGTTAATAATATCCTCGGCTTTTGAATCCTTGAACCTCGTATGCAATTTTTGGGCATAGTCACGTTTTGATGCTTCCCATATAACGGTTTTATTTATTCCTTTACCGTCAATCAGTAAAAGAAGTTCCGAAAGCTCTTTTATCAGATAATCAATATTTTTAAAACGATACATGGGATCCTCCGCAAGACCTCTTTCCAATATTTCATCCAACTTTGTTGTAACAGTTATCGGCAAATTGGAATATTTTTCTCTGCTAATCTTGCTTATACACGATTTCAAGCAGGCACATACAGAAAAAACATCTGCTGCAGGCGTAACTATGCCTGACCCGTTGACATATAATTCAGGTGCTGAATAGCCACCGGTAGTAGGAGAATAAAAAGGTTTCACTGCTTCATTAAAGGAATTAAGTTCCAATGAACATCCGAAATCAATAATCGTAACACCATATTGCAAGGTTGCTGAGCTACCATTATGACTTGCTACCGCTTTTATTAGAGTCTCTTCATCATTGTTATTTATCAACCTTATGTTTCCCGGTGATATATCCAGATGAACGATTTTTTCGTCATGTAAATCTTTTACAATCCACGCTAGACGATGCATCATTTCAATCCATGCACGAAAAGAAATATTATCAGTTTCATATGACGACAAAAACTGTTTCAATGTAACGCCGGGACGGCTTTCGTGTATTACGGAATAATAATTACCGTCTGATGACTCAAAGGGATTTCCTATTTTTTCAACCCATGCAGACTTTAAAGTCAGAATTTTCCCTATATTATGTTCTCCATTCATTCTCAATGCACTTTCAGACAAATCCGGATATGCAGGGTTAATCGGCTGTATTTTCCCATTAGTACGGGTGTATCCATTCACCGGAAACAGTTCTTTAATCAACACTATTCCATCTCTACCACAAGCTGTATATATCACTGATGAACCACCGCGTGCAAATTCATCCAGTATTTCAAATCCATATCCGTCAA
>JAZLBS010000067.1:0-28374 GCA_045613805.1 Acutalibacteraceae bacterium | reverse complement strand
GCTGCATCCCATTCGGGAACGAGAACAGCAACGCCTCTCTTTTCGTAAGCGGAAGCACCGTGCTGGAACGTACCGTCAGCGTGGTCAGCGAAAGCAGAAACGGGAAGAGAGTAACCGCCCATAACAGAGATGGGTTTAAGGATACCGTCAACCATCTTAACGAGCTTGTCAGCGCCTTCTGATTTAACTGCTGCTGCATCGTCAGTTGCGTTTGCCCAGGAAGCGGGAACTTCAACCTTATGGTAAGCAGTAGCACCTGCATCGATAGCGTTGTGGTTAGCGTCAACAATGTCCTGACCCTTCTTTGAGTAGGATTTTGTTGCAGCGTCCTTCATATACTGAATAGCTTCAGCTGAAGGCATAACATTTGCAAGAGCAAAGAATGCAGACTGAAGAACTGTGTTTGTTCTCTTACCCATACCAACCTTTTCTGCAAGGTCGATAGCGTTAACAGTATAAAGCTGAATGTTGTTAGCAGCAATATATCTCTTTGCATCTGCAGGCATGTGAGCATCAAGCTCTTCGTCAGTCCACTGGCAGTTGATAAGGTAAACACCGCCGGGCTTAACGTCGTTAACCATCTTGAAGCCTTTTTCTACATAAGAGGGGTTGTGACATGCAACGAAGTCAGCCTTGTTGATGTAGTAGGGGCTCTTGATGGGCTTGTCGCCGAAACGAAGGTGAGAAATGGTGATTCCGCCTGTCTTCTTTGAGTCGTACTGGAAGTAAGCCTGTACATACTTGTCAGTGTGGTCACCGATGATTTTGATGGAGTTCTTGTTAGCACCAACTGTACCGTCACCGCCGAGACCCCAGAACTTACATTCGATGGTGCCTTCTGCTGCAGTGTTGGGAGCTTCTGTTTCATCGAGTGAAAGACCTGTAAGGTCATCAACGATACCGAGTGTGAAGCCGTTTTTGGGCTCATCCTTATTGAGCTCGGTGTAAACTGCGAAAACAGATGAGGGAGGTGTATCCTTTGAACCGAGACCGTAACGGCCGCCTACAACCTTGATGTCAGCCTTGCCGTTTGTAGCAAGAGCAGTAACAACGTCAAGATAAAGAGGCTCGCCGAGAGAACCGGGTTCCTTTGTTCTGTCAAGAACAGCAATTTTCTTACATGTTGCAGGGATAGCTGCAAGAAGGTGCTTAGCTGAGAAGGGTCTGTAAAGACGAACCTTGATAAGACCAACCTTTTCGCCTGCTGCGGTGAGATAATCAACAACCTCTTCAGCAACGTCGTTGAATGAACCCATAGCTACGATAACTCTTTCAGCGTCGGGTGCACCGTAGTAGTTGAAGAGCTGATAGTCTGTACCGAGCTTAGCGTTAACCTTGCCCATGTACTCTTCTACGATAGCAGGAACTGCATCATAGTATTTGTTACATGCTTCTCTGTTCTGGAAGAAGATGTCGTCATTTTCATGAGAACCGCGCATAACGGGTCTTTCGGGGTTGAGAGCTCTTTTTCTGAACTCTTCAACAGCCTTCATGTTTGTCATTTCCTTGAGGTCATCGAAATCCCATACTTCAATCTTCTGAAGCTCGTGAGATGTACGGAAGCCGTCAAAGAAATTAAGGAAGGGTACTCTGGATTCGATAGAAGCCATATGTGCTACGGCACCGAGGTCCATAACCTCCTGAGTATTTGTTTCAGCGAGCATTGCGAAACCTGTCTGACGGCAGGCATAAACGTCGGAATGATCACCGAAGATGTTAAGAGCGTGAGATGCTACACAACGTGCGGAAACATGGAAAACGCAGGGAAGAAGCTCACCGGCGATTTTGTACATGTTGGGGATCATAAGAAGAAGACCCTGTGAAGCTGTGTAGGTTGTGGTAAGAGCACCTGCTGCGAGTGAGCCGTGAACGGTACCTGCGGCACCTGCTTCAGACTGCATTTCAACAACATTTACTTTTGTGCCGAAAATGTTTTTAAGACCCTGTGCAGACCACTGATCAACATAGTCAGCCATGGGGCTTGAAGGTGTGATGGGATAAATACCTGCTACTTCTGTAAACGCATAGGAAACGTGAGCAGCAGCATTGTTACCATCCATGGTTTTCATTTTTCTGGCCATTGGATTTTTCCTCCTTGTATTTATACATTATGATTTAGCAATTGGATTACCACCTAACATTCTAACACTTAAACATCAAATTGTAAATAGTGTTTTGTGAAAATTTTTTGGTAAAAAAGAAAGCGGCACAAAAAAATACCATATTTATCCTGAGTCACGCAACCGCTCCGGGTGCATATACTGAAACGAGGTGTATTTTATGAACTGCTGTATAACCGATCTTCGCAACAAAGAGGTGATCAACACAAAAAACGGTCACCGTCTCGGCTGTGTCAGCGATGTGGAAATATGCTGCGAAAGCGGTTGTCTTTGTGCCGTAATAATCTGGGGAAAAAGCAGATTCTTCGACCTTTCAGGCAAATGTGACGATATAAGAATACCCTGGAAGGACATTCAGGTTATAGGTGATGAAACAATTCTTGTCTGTATTGACGAGTGCAGCTGCTGTTGCGCAAGAGATAAGGATAAAAGAAAGATATTCGAGGGTCTGTTCGGATAATCTGAATGCATAATAAGAATCGCTCCCTTGCAAAATGTTTTGTAAGGAGATAATTAAGTAAAAAATGGGGCTGTCACACTTTCGTGCAACAGCCCCATTTTTTACGCATTATTGTGAAGCTTTTTCGCTTTTTTAAAGAAATATTACCTTAATTTATACTGTTTGTTCAATTAAAGCACCTTGGACAAAAATTCCTTGGCTCTGTCACTACGGGGATTTGCGAAAAACTCTTCCGGAGTGGCCTCTTCAACGAATCTGCCCTCATCCATAAAGACGATTCTTGTTCCTACCTCTTTTGCAAAGCCCATTTCGTGGGTAACAACCACCATGGTCATTCCCTGATTTGCAAGCTCCTTCATAAGCTCAAGAACCTCTCCGACCATTTCCGGGTCAAGAGCTGACGTAGGCTCATCAAAAAGAATTACATCGGGCTCCATAGCAAGTGAGCGCACAATGGCAACTCTCTGCTTCTGACCGCCGGAAAGAGAAGAGGGATAAGCGTCAGCTTTTTCTTCAAGACCGATTCTTTTAAGAAGCTCGACTGCCTTTTCTTTTTCCTGATTTTTGATTTCAGCAAAGGATGATACAGCAGTTATTTCTCCTTTTTTAAGGTGAAGCTTTACAAGAAGGTTGTTCTTTTTCTGCTTTCTGATGTTCTTCTTTGCCACATAAAGAGGAGCCATCATAATGTTTTCAATAACAGTCTTATTGGCAAAAAGATTGAAATGCTGGAAAACCATTCCCATTTTCTGACGGTGGATATTGATATCAACCTTAATGTCGGCAATATCCTCACCGCCGAAGATGATGGAACCGCTTGTGGGATCCTCCATACAGTTGAGACAGCGAAGGAATGTGCTTTTACCCGAGCCTGAGGGGCCGATAACAACAACCTTTTCACCTTTTCTGATGGTAGTGGAGATGTTTTTGAGAACCTTGTTGTCGCCGAAATCCTTACAGAGCTCTTTGACTACAATGAGTTCTTCCGCTGAAGTGATTTTACTGTCTGTCACCTTTCCTCAATCTCCTTTCCATTAATTTTATGCCGAGACTTATTATGCATACGATGATAATATACATCAGTGCCATTACAAGATAGGGTACCATAAATTCGTAGCTGTTTGAGCCGATGTAATTGAAAGCAACATAGAGGTCTGTTGCACCGATAAAGGAAACAACGGAGGTTTCCTTTACAAGAGCGATAAATTCGTTACCGAGAGTAGGAAGAATATTCTTTACCGCCTGAGGAATAACAATTTTCATCATTGTTGCACCGTAGGACATACCTACACTTCTTCCGCCCTCCATCTGACCCGGGTCAACGGAAAGGATACCGGCTCTCATCATTTCTGAAATGTAGGCACCGCTGTTAAAGCCGAAAACGCAGATAGCAACACTCAGAGAGCTCATTTTAACTCCGATAATAGGAAGCATTACATAATAGAACACCAGAAGCTGTGCAACCATAGGCGTACCTCTGAAAAGTCCTACATAGAAGGTGCAGAATTTGTCGAGAACCCTTGATATCTTGCTGTACTTCGGCAAAACACGGATTGATGCGATAAGAGTACCGATAACAATACCGATAACAAGACCGGCTACAGCAATGACGAGGGTGTTTTTAAGACCTCCGAGAACCTCGTTGTAACCGCCCTGATTGATAAAAATATCAATAAACCTGTTCAGCTTTGCAGGAAAGGTTCTGAAAAAAACTGCCACTGATGAAAAAACTGACAGAGTGTTTAAAGTCATATAATTCATAAAAAAATCCTTTACACATTTGAATACCCCACTTGTTAAGTGAGGTATTCCGCAAATATTTATTCAGTTAAATTTATGCAACTTCGTTGATTGATTCTGCAATGCATGCTGCGGGAGCAGCGTCAATAACAACATAGTTGATGTTACCGTTAACAAGGTCCTGAACTGCAAGAGCACCGTTCTTGTAGCCTACACATTCTGTTGCGAAGCCGTCAAAGCCCCAGTCAGCGTCACCCTTAACATAGAAGTTACCGGTTGTGCCGTTCTGTACACCGATTTTTACAGTGTTATCAAAGCCCTTGAGGATTGCTTCTGCTGAAGCAGCGTCTGTGCAAGCATCGAAGGTTGTGTCGTCAGCCTTTACGATGAGCTTCTGAGAAGCCTGATAGTATGTAGAAGTGAAGTCAACATGCTCTTTTCTGTCTTCCTTTACTGTAAGACCTGCCATTGCAATGTCACACTTGTGCTGACCTACTGAAAGGCAAACAGCGTCGAAGTCCATGTTGCTGATAACAAGCTCTTTGCCGAGCTCCTGAGCAAGAAGAGCAGCAATTTCCATATCGATACCGTAGTACTTGTCACCCTGAGTGTATTCGAAGGGCTCGAAAGCAGCATTTGTTGCAACAACAAGCTGATCCTTTGTTTCGTCAAGCTCAGCAGATGTTACAGCTACGGGCTCGCCGTCACCGAAATAGTTGTTACAGATTTTGTCGAATGTGCCGTCCTTCATGATCTTTTCGATGAAAGCGTTTACATCAGCGAGAAGCTCAGGCTGAGCCTTATCTACACCGAAAGCATATTCTTCTTCTGTGAGATTGATGTCGATTACTTTAACAACATCCTTGTTTTCTGTTGTTCCGCCACAAGCTGCAAGAGCGAAAAGCATAACAGCAGCAAGTGCAATTGCTAAGAATTTTTTCATTGGTTTGTACCTCCGTAAATTTAAGATGCGGATATTCTATCACTTAAAACCGCCTTTGTCAACGATTTTATACAAAAAATATGCAAATTAATGTATATTTATGAAACAACCTTGTTGATTGTTACGGTTTTTATGAAGGGGGCCTCCGATGTAAGGGCAGCAAAATGATAATCACCGGAATTAGTAAGAGCAATTTCGTTTTCACCCTTTTCAAGGGAAATATTGAAGGTTACCGTTTTATATGTATAGTCGCTGTAGGTGTTTCTGCAGAAAACGTCTCTGCCTTCACCGCCGTTTACACTTACAGTCACATACCTTTCAATAAGGTCAACATTATAGGCATGATATCCGCCCTCAGAGTTGTTGGAATAAAGAAGAGTTACACGGTAATCCCCGCTTTCAGGTGCGTTTACTGTAAATGTGCCTTTTCCGCCCTCAGAATCAATTGAGCCGAGATAGATGTTTCCGTATTTGTCGGTAAGGATTTCTGCGCCGTCGCTTACCGAGATTTCATTTGCATCAATTGCGGCAACAGGAACAGAGAGCTGAGTTTCGGTAATAGAAAGAGAAGACGGAGCTGAAAGAATAATTTTGTTAAGACCTCTTCTGAGATATACGGTGCTGCCGTTTTCTGCCTTTGCTCTTGCACCGTCAACGCTTATTTCATAACTGCCCTCATCAAGCTCTATATAATAGTATCCGTCCTCAGGGGCTACGGCAAGATACTGTGTGCTGTCGTCTGAATCCTCAAGAACGGCTGCAGTCTTATCCTCAACCGCCTTTGACATAAGAAGACTGTCCAGAACAAAGGTACCCTTGTTGTGTGAAAACTCAACGGTATGAATTCCTGCACAAAGGTCAACCGAAACTGTTTTTACTGTGGTATATTCGCTTTTGACAGTGTTTTCGAGCACAAGAGGAGTTATTTTTCCGTCAACAGCGAAGTTTGCTATTGCGTTATCTCTTCCGTTTTTGTCCTTGCCGTCATTGTGCTTGCCGTAGATTATATCGAATCGGTATTTACCGCTTTCCTTTGCCGTTACGGTTATTCTTATTCCGTCACCATCCTTTTCGAAGCCGCCGCACATACCCTTGACTTCGCCTGTGGTGGCATAGGCACTGTCATAGGTATAGGCTTTTCCGAGAAGCTTTCCGTCCTCAAATTCGTATCTTACGGGAAGGTTGGTGTTTCTTACAGCTTCAGTATCTTCCATGTGCTCTTTTACGGAGATAAAATAAACCGTGTCCGTATCTGTGCCGGGAATATTGATGTTAAGACTGTCACCGGAAATTTTTGTTGTATACTTTCTTACGGTATACGGCTTGTTTACAATGCCGGAAAGACCTGTGAAATAAACACATTCAACGGTAACATCAACTGTTTTGCCCATATTGGTTGAATCAAGATTTTTGATTTTAACTGCTTTTTTGTTGTCGCTGCCGTTACAGATAACATTAATCTCTTTTCCGTCGGGTGTAAGAGAAGCAAGGCCTGTATAATGATACCACCAATCATGGTCAAAAAGGCTGTCACTGTTGAGAGCTGATGTGCTCACGGCAAGAGTTTCGCCCTCCATTTCGGCATACTTTCTGTAAAGCCACCAGTTGGAGTTGGGGGAGTTGTCATCGGCACAGGTGTCATTGAGATTGTTTGCAAGTCTCCAGAAAGCCATATTGCCGTAGGTGTTGGTCTTTTCCATCGAAACTATGTATCTTACCATAGCGGCAGGATTTCCGCATTCTTCCATAGCACCGTACTCGGTAACAATGATGGGAAGCTCGGGAAGACCTGCTTTCTTTTCTATTCTGCGGTAATCCTCAACGTGTTTGGGCCATTCCACACTGCACCAGAATCCGAGCTCGTGATAAATCATAATTTCGGGAACACAGTCATTTTCGGTCACGAATTCAATAAAGCCTTCCATTTTTTCCGTAACATAGTCACAGAAGCCGGGGCCGCCGATTTTTGCATCGGGATTTATGCTCTTTACAAGGTCATAGGTGATTTTCCAGGCCTCGTAGAAATTTGCCTTTCCTATATCGTCATAATGGCATTCACCGTTAACATAGTTTCCGAACCATACCGCATTGTCACATTCGTTGAAAATGCAGTAAACAATGTCGTCGGCATATTCCTTTTCTGAAAGAAGCTTTACTTTTTCTTCCACTATGGGGAGATATCTTTTTTCAAGAAATTCTTTCCAATCATAGGTGCCGTTCTTTCTCATTTCCATAATTTCGTCATAGCAGTAATACCAGGTATCAAAAGCATCCTGGAGATAAACTACCCTGTAGTCGCAGCTTTCCAGCTGGTCAGCTATGCGGTCAATATCTCCTGTGGGATGCTGAAGACCGCCGATAACCTTCTGTGAAACGGAGGAAATGTCAAGACTTTCTGTCATTGCCTCACTGGGTACGCCTGGCTCGGCAAGACCGTAGAGAAATCCCGTTGCATAATTTGAGATTTCGTCTCCTCTGTTTTCTGCATCCACCGTAAGGACGGGCACCCAGGCAAGGGGCAAGGATTCAATAAGCATAATAACAGTAATAATGAATGAAATTAATTTTACCATTGTTTTTTCTCCTTTATTTCATTTTTAAAAGCTCGGGAAGCTTTTTAAGTACAGGAAGAAGTCCCGTAAACAGCTTCATCATAGCGGCAGCAGAGCCCTCATCGTTAAGAAGCATCAGCAGACCCTCCGCCATTTTTTCTGTGAAGAGGCCCTGTCCCGTAGAGTAAAGATTCCTGATAGGACTTTCAAGAAAGCCGTATCTTATTGCATCCTCGCCTGCTGCATTCGGATCAGGATTTTTATTACCCGTAAGAATTGTTATGATTCTTTTGCCCCACTTTGTATGCTCGGCATCCATAATGCAGCTTTCAACGGTGAACTTATCGTTTATATCAATATACTTTTGCGGTATATCTCTGCCCAGAAGTGCCCTGAACTGTCTGTCGTGTACATTTTTTATGTCTGCTCCGTAATAGCAGGGTGCGGATTCTCTGTAGTCGGGAGCTTGTACATCAGTCAGAGAGCTCTCAACCTCAACTCTTGCTTTAAGCCTTATATCACGGCTTGAAGCACCGATAAGTATTTCAAATTCGCCCGCTTCAACGTGCCAATCGTTTATATTAATATTATAGTATGCGAATGCACGTTTTGAAAGTGCGAATGATACGGTTTTTTCTTCGCCTTTTTTAAGGAAGACCTTGCAAAAATCACGAAGCTCCTTTTCCGGCCTGAATATGGTGCTTTCGGTATCTTTTACATAAAGCTGAACAATTTCCGCACCGTCTCTGTCACCGATATTTCTGACCTTACATGTTACGGTCAGAGTGTCCGTATCCTTGATTTTATCTTCAGAAAGAGTAATGTCTGAATAGTCAAAATCAGTATAGGAAAGTCCGTAGCCGAAGGGGAAGAGAACATCCTTCTTCGCCGTATCATAGTAGCGGTAGCCGATGTAAATGCCCTCTCTGTGCTCGGCAGTAAGACCTGTGCCGGGGTAATAAGAATAACAGGGCACATCGCTTTCGCAAACAGGATAGGTTTCGGCAAGCTTGCCCGAGGGATTTTTCTTTCCGGAAATAATTTCAGCAATCGCCTTGCCGCTCGCCTGACCTCCGAGATAGCCGTTGAGAATCGCCTTGACTCTTTTTGCCCAGGGCATTGTAACAGGTGAACCGCCCGAAAGGACAACGGTAACATTTTCGTTTACCTTCAAAATTTCCTCTAAAAGCCTGTTATGAGAAAGAGGCAGATTCATATTTTTTCTGTCGTAGCCTTCACTTTCGTATTCCTCGGTAAGGCCTATGAAAAGAAGAACCGCATCAGATTTTGAAGCAATGCGGCAGGCATCCTTTACCATAACCTCATTAAGCTCGTCCTGCTTTTTGAAATATCCGGGAGCAAAGGTGATCTTGTAGCCCTCCTGTAAAAGTCCGTCAAAGGCATCGGTTATTTTAGTGGGGACAATTACGGAGCTTCCCTCACCCTGATAGCGGGGAGCTCTTGCCATTTCACCGATAACAGCAAGAGTTTTGTCCTTGGAAATAGGAAGAGTATTGTCTTCATTTTTGAGGAGGACAACAGAGGAAGCACAGATTTCTGCGGCAAGACAGTGGTGCTCATCCTCATCATAGGAGTAATCGCCGAGAGCGCCGGCTGATTTTTCAATAAGGGTGAGTATTCTGTCGGCGGCAATATCGAGATATTTTTCGTCAAGAGTGCCGTTTCTGACAGCGTCGCAGATTTTCTTTGTGTTATAGCCGTTTGAAGAGGGCATCTCCAGGTCGTTTCCGTTTTCAAGACCCTTCACACGATCGTTCACGGCACCCCAATCGGACACAACTACACCCTCAAAGCCCCATTCGTCACGGAGAATTTTATTCTGCAGACAGCCGTTTTCCGTGCAGTATTCACCGCCGACACGGTTATATGCTGTCATTACCGTCCATGGCTGAGCTTTTTTTACGGCGATTTCAAAGGCGGTAAGATAAATTTCACGCAGAGCTCTTTCGTCAACAACGCTGTCAATTACAAGGCGGCGTTTTTCCTGACTGTTGACGGCAAAGTGCTTGAGAGATGTACCCACGCCTTTAGACTGTATGCCGCCGATGAGACTTGCGGCAAGCTCACCTGCAAGAAGGGGATCTTCGGAAAAATATTCGAAGTTTCTGCCGCATAGGGGTGAACGCTTCATATTCACACCGGGGCCTAAAATGATGCTGATCTTTTCTTTGAGGCACTCCTGACCCATAGCCTGTCCCATACGGTAAAGAAGATCTCTGTCCCAGGAGCAGGCGGTTGTTACTGCTGAGGGGAAGCAGGTAGCTGTAACATTTTCGCTTACATTGCTGTCTGGCTTTTTAAGACTCAGTCCGTGAGGTCCGTCAGTGAGGGTGACAGAGGGTATACCTAATCTTTCCACGCCGTTAAGATGCCATACATCCTTACCTGTGCAAAGCTCTGCCTTTTCTTCAAGAGTAAGCTTTTCAATAATTTCTTTGTTTTTCATATTTTCCTCCGAAGGTTTAGTATTGATCGGATTTATCTGTAACTGTTTTCATCAGAGCTGAATTTTTCTTGTATCGAAGCCACAAAATGCAGCAAGGTTGTTTTTTAACTGAAGGAATATGTCCTGCCTTTTTCTGTCATAAATGTTGTTACACCGTTTTCAAAGGCGGTATCAATCTCCTTGCCGTCCTCATCATAAACAAGCATAATCTTACCGTCATACTTAAGAGAGCATCTTCCGCCCTCATTTGATTTTACAGCAGCAGATTTAAGCTTATCGTTTTCCCATTTTATGCTTACCTCAAAGTTACCTCTTGCCATAAGACCCTTTACTTCACCCTCGTGCCAGGACGAAGGAAGTGCAGGTAAAACGGCAATATAATCACCGTGACTCTGAACAAGCATTTCGCACACACCGGCAGTAAAGCCGAAGTTGCCGTCAATCTGGAAGGGAGGATGTGTGCCGAAAAGATTTTTCAGTATAGCACCCTTCATTATGTTCTCAACAATAAGGTTGCACTTTTCACCCTCACCTAAACGTGCGTAGGAAAGAAGTCTTATTGCAAGACCCCAGCCCGTACTCTTATATCCTCTGTCGTCAAGAGTTGTAAGAGCCGCCTTTTTAAGCTTTTCATCATCAGGTGAAATCTGACTGAAGGGATAAAGTGACAGAAGATGGGAAATGTGTCGGTGCTTTCTCTGTACGCCCTTTATTCTGTAGCCGCGCATAAAGAAGCCGTCCTCGTTATACCATTCCTTAATCTGTCCCCATTTACCCACATTAAGAGGTCTGAGGCGGACTATCTGCTTTTCAATAAGAGCAATAAGCTCCCCGTTCACTGCATCACCGAAGCCTTTTTCTGTAAGCTCCTTTGCGGCGTGAAGCACATCGGAATAAAGATTATATATTATGCACTGGTCGTAAGTATTACCGGCTGCAACGGGACCGTGTTCGGGAGAATAACCGGGCGAAACCACAAGACGGTCACTGTTTTTATCCTCAATAAGAAGCTTTGTCCACATAAGGGCACATTCTTCCATTGCGGGGTAAATATCATTTTTAAGCTTTTCAATATCAAGAGTAAACCGGTAGTAATCATACATTCCCTGTAATGCCCAGGCTCCGTTGGTGGGTGCCCAGCCCCACTGCCATTCAGAGCCCATACCCACAAAGCCGAGAGGAGTTATCATAGTGTGGAACATAAAGCCTGTGGGCTTTTCAAGATCGGGTGTACCGTCAGCCTTGTCCTCACCTATTCCGAGACTAAGATTTGCAACTAATCTGCCCGGCTTTTTCAGAGAGTTGACAAAATCAATATAAGGAAGAGCCGTTTCCGCAAGATTAGCCACATAGGCAGGCCAGTAGTTCATCTGCACATTGACATTGAAATGATAGTCGCAGCACCAGGGCGGATTATTTTTTGCGTTCCATATACCCTGTAAATTAGCGGGAAGAGAACCGTCACGGGATGAAGCAATAAGAAGATAACGGCCGTACTGGAAAAGAGTGGTGATAAGACTTCTCTTATACTCTCCTTTTTTTCCGAAACGCTTTAACATATAGTCGGTGGTGAGAGGTGTTTCCTCCTGTCCGAGACTGAAGGAGACCCGGTTATAAAGCTCGGTGTAATCCTTTACGTGAGCTCTGTAAAGCTCACCGAAGGATTTCCCTGCTGCCTTGATTACTGTATCCTTTGCCGTCTGCAAGGGATCGGTATCACTGAAAAAATCGGGATAATTATTAACATAATTTGTGGCAAGGCTCATAATGACAACAGCCTCGGTAGCTTCCTTTACCGCAATGCGGTCATCCTTATATTCCACGGTGCCGTCGCTTATAATCTTCACGAAGCCGCCGTATTTCATTCCGTTGGCATCATTACCGTCTGCGCCGTCAATACCTATGTTTGCCTTTACCGTTCCGAAAAGAGAAATTCCGTCTTCATCCACCTTCACAGTACCCTTCTGCTCTGAAACCACATAAGCCTCAAATCCGAAGGTGACATTCTCTTCCTCTTCACCGCAGCTTTCAGCCTGTATTCTGCCGACAAAGACATTGTCGGGATAAGAAACGAAGTAGTGTCTTGTGTAAGAAGCCTTTTCCTCCTTATAAGAAACCATTGCAGAAGCCGTGTCAAGGTCAAGGTCACGGACATATTTATCAGCAGTTTCACTGCCGTCGAAATTAAAGTAGAGATTACCGAAGGACTGGTATGCACCGAAGCCTGTCATATCCCCCTGAAGGTTTTTCATTTTTGCCGTTGCCGCTTTATCGTCGCCCTTTGCCAGAAGAGACTGAATTTCTCTGTAGGCTTCACCCTTATCCTTTTTGCCCGTTCCGCCGTCAAAGCCGTCAACATTCATTCCGCCCGACCAGAGAGTTTTTTCATTGAAATGGATAAGCTCCGTTTTTATACCGCCGAAAACCTTTACGCCTATCTTGCCGTTTCCGAGGGGCAAAGCCTCGTTTTCCCAACCGAAATAACTCATATGTGCCGGCTCTTTATAACACAAATACATAAAAACACCTCTTTTTTCAATCAGAAATACTGTTCCCGAACAGCCGATATCCCTGTACAGGACTACATATTTCTGTTATTATATCTTTTTTCTTTCCCTTGTGTCAATAATAATAAAAAAATATACAATATTATATTATAAATGATGCGAAAGAAATTGATTTTTGAATTTATATGTGTTATTATATATTATGTATTTCTATATAAAGAAAGGTCAGTAAGATGAAGGAAGATTATCTTATAACCATTGTCACCAACCAGGAAATCGAGGGTGAATACGACCGCCTCGAGATTACAACCAACGGCCACCTGGAGGGTGACAGTGAAAATTATACTCTTATATATACAGAACAGGAAGAGGACGGCACCCGGTGCACCACAAAGCTTCAAATTGAAAAAGGCTCTTCGGTAACCGTAAACCGTGAAGGCAGTATTGCCACTTATATGATCATCGAAAACGGTATCCGTCATCTTTCTCACCATGCCACACCCTACGGAAGCTTTTCTATGGGCGTACGCGGAAAAGAGGTTATGTCCGATATGACAGCTGAGGGCGGAATGCTTCGCTTCCGATATGAAACAGATGTAGAAAAAGGGTATCTGGGTACAATAGAATTCGAAATAACAGTAAAAAGAAAGACAGGTTACACAGAAGAACAGGAGGAAAATCGATGTCCGTAACAGTAGATAAAGCACAAAATCAGATAAGAACAGCCGTACTTTCCGCCATTGAAAAGGCGCAGAGCAAGGGTATTCTTCCCGAAGGAGAATCAAATGCTTTTTCCGTAGAGGTACCGGCTGACAGAAATAACGGTGACTATTCCACCAACGCCGCAATGGTAAACGCAAAGACCTTCCGTCTGCCTCCCGTAAAAATTGCTCAGGCAATTATGGAAAACGCTGACCTTGAAGGTACATATTTCAAGGAAATAAAAATAGCAGGTCCCGGCTTCATCAACTTCTATCTTTCCGATGTGTACTATGCCGATATTCTTTTTGAAATCAAGCAGGCAGGTGCCAGCTACGGCAGAAGCAATTACGGACAGGGCAAAAAAATAAATGTTGAATTCGTTTCCGCAAACCCCACAGGACCTATGCATATGGGTAACGCAAGAGGCGGTGCTCTCGGTGACTGTCTTGCAGGCGTTCTTGACTATGCGGGATATGAGGTAGCAAGAGAGTTTTATGTAAACGATGCCGGTAATCAGATTGAAAAGTTCGGTCTTTCCCTTGACATAAGATACCGTCAGCTCTGCGGCGAGAAAATTGAGCTTCCCGAAGACAGCTACCACGGTGAAGATATCGTAGAAAGAGCCGGTGAATTCAAAGCAGTTCACGGTGACAGCTTTATGGCAAAAAGTGAGGAAGAAAGAAAAAAGGCTCTCGTTGAGTTTGCTCTTCCCAAAAACCTCGAAAACATGAAGAAGGCTATGGAAAAATACCGTATAGATTATGATCTGTGGTTCAGCGAGCTTACCCTCCATAACGGCGGTGAGCTTCAGGAAACCATCGACCTTCTTACCAAGGGCGGCTACACCTACGAAAAGGACGGTGCTCTCTGGTATAAAAACAAAGATGTTCAGACAAAAATGCTCCTTCGTGAGGGCAAGAGTCAGGAATACATCGACAAGCTTGAATTGAAGGACGATGTGCTTATCAGAGCAAACGGCAACCCCACTTATTTTGCCGCTGACATCGCCTATCACAGAAACAAGCTTGAAAAAAGAGGCTTCGACAAGGCTATCGACGTATGGGGCGCTGACCATCACGGCCACGTTGCCCGTATGAAGGGTGCTATGGAGGCTGTAGGCATTGATCCGGACAGACTTGATATTCTGCTTATGCAGTTTGTCCGCCTCGTCCGTGACGGCGAAGTTGTAAGAATGTCAAAGAGAACAGGTAAAGCAATCACCCTCGTTGACCTTCTCAATGAGGTTCCCATCGACGCAGTCCGCTTCCTTTTCAACATCAGAGAGCCGGGCTCACTTATGGATTTCGACCTTGACCTGGCTGTTGAGCAAAGCTCACAGAACCCCGTTTATTACTGCCAATATGCTCACGCAAGAATCTGCAGCATCCTTGCAAAGCTTGAGAGTGAAGGCAAAAAGGCAAGAGATTGCACCGGCGAAGAGCTTCAGAAGCTCAACTGCCCCGAGGAAAGAGAGCTTATCCGCTTCCTTTCCACACTCGGTGACACCATTATCGGTGCGGCAAAAAATTACGATCCGGCAAAGGTAACCCACTACGCTGTTGACCTTGCCACACTTTTCCACAAATTCTACAGTGCATGCCGTGTAGGCGTTGAAGATGAAAGCCTTATGCAGGCAAGACTCTTCCTTTGCATCTGCGTAAGAGATACAATGAAGAGCATCCTTACAATGCTTAAGGTGGATTCACCTGAAAGAATGTAATGTATTTTTATTACAATTTATAAAATACTAAAACAGTAAAGTAAATTTAAACTATATAAGCAATAATAAAACAAACGCTAAAGAAAGTGAGAAAACATTATGAATCCCGAAAAAATTCTTGTTGTTGACGACGACCTTAACATCTGCGAGCTTTTAAGACTCTATCTTACCAAGGAAGGCTATAATGTTGTTATAGCAAATGACGGTCAGAGTGCTGTTTCCACATTCCAGGAAGAAAGCCCCGCTCTTGTCCTCCTCGACATCATGCTTCCCAAGCTTGACGGCTGGCAGGTATGCAGAGAAATCAGAAAGTTTTCCGACGCTCCCATAATTATGCTTACAGCGAAGGGTGAGGTTTTCGACCGTGTTTTAGGTCTTGAGCTCGGTGCTGATGACTATGTTGTAAAACCCTTCGACACAAAGGAAATCGTTGCAAGAATCAAGGCTGTTTTACGCCGCAGCGCTTCCTCTGCTACAGAAGAAATCAAGGAAGTACATTACGACAAGCTTTCCATCAATCTCACAAATTATGAGCTTAAGGTAGGCGGTGTTCAGATTGACACTCCCCCGAAAGAAATGGAGCTTATCTTCCACCTTGCAAAGAACCCCAACCGTGTTTTCACCCGTGACCAGCTCCTTGACGAGGTCTGGGGCTACGATTACTACGGAGATTCCCGTACCGTTGACGTTCACGTAAAGCGTCTGCGTGAAAAGCTTGAAGGAGCTTCAGACAAATGGGAGCTTCGCACTGTATGGGGTGTCGGCTACAAATTTGAAACAAAAGAATAATCCTTAAACGCCTGATTTTTCAGGCGTTTTCTTGAAAAGAGGAAAAATATGCTAAAAAAGAAAAAAATCAGGAAAAGAAGGAAATCGGGTCTACTGAAAAAATACTTTTTCCGTTCTGCCGTTACCGTTGTTGCAGGCTTTATTTCTCTTTGCTTCATAATGATGTTCTTCATCGGCAGTCAGTGGTGGGACGAAAAAAACATCTCTCTTAACCGCAATGTCGGCAACATAAAACAGACATATATCGCTCTTTCCATTCATAAAAATTCTCAGAAAAGCAAAGCTGAGGCTGCAGCTGCAGAAATGACGCTGCACAATGTGCTGAACACTACCGGTAAGGCTACTCTTTCGGAATACTTCATCACCGATATACAGGGTACAGTTCTTTATTGCAGCGACTGTGAAGCAGACAAACGGCACGGCTGTGAAAATCACCGCAACTACAAAGTGGCGGAAGAGCACATCAGAAGAGCTCAGAGAGGAAGCTTTTCCGATTATATAAGTGACGCAGATTTTGAGATAGGCTCCTTCGTGGTTGTTGCTCCCATAAATGACGGAGATGAGACCGTTGCTCTTGTTTTCGGTGTAGAGGATGCCATTACAGGCCTTATTCCCTACAGCGTGAGCATTATCGAATCCTTCTTCTATTCCATAATCATAGCCCTTATAGCAGTATTCATTGCCCTTTTCGTAATCACGCGAAATATCGCATTACCTCTTTCTGACATGCAAAAAATAACAGGTCACTATGCCAAGGGCGACTTTGAACATAAAGCAAAGGAAAATTACAAAAACCGTGAGTTCAACGACTTCGCAAAGGCTCTTAACAAAATGGGCTATGAACTGAAAATCAACGAGGATTCACGTAAAAGCTTTGTCGCAAACGTCTCTCATGAGCTGAAAACACCCATGACATCTATCGGTGGCTTCATTGACGGCATTATGGACGGAACCATTCCGCCAAGCGAAGAGAAAAAATATCTCGGCATTGTATCAAATGAGGTAAAAAGACTTTCAAGAATGGTTGTTTCTATGCTCAACCTTTCAAAAATCGAGGCAGGGGAAATTGAGCTTTCTCCAATAATTTACGACGTAAGCAGCCAGGCTTTTGAAACACTCCTTTCCTTTGAAAAGACCATCAACGAAAAGAAGATAGAAATTGAAGGCTTTGAGGAAATGAATTCTGTTATGATGCGAGCTGACAAAGACCTTATTCAGCAGGTGGTTTATAATCTTCTTGATAACGCCGTAAAATTCACTCCCGAAAAAGGAACAATCAGAATCTTTGCTGAAAATGACGGAGAAACAACAAGAGTTTCAATAAGAAACTCAGGTCCCGGCATTTCAGAAGAAGAAATAGCCCGAATCTTTGAGCGCTTCTACAAGGTTGACAAATCCCGTTCCTATGATACCAAGGGAGTCGGACTCGGTCTTTACATTGTTAAAACCATCATAAATATGCACGACGGAGATATTTCCGCTTCAAGCAAGCAGGGTGAATACACAGAATTCTCCTTTGAAATACCCTATTCAGACGAATAAAATTTTTAAACTTACTTTTAATGTTCTGATTTACTATTACAACAGCAAAACAAAAAAAGGAGCAAACAGCTATGAACGACAACGAAAAATTTGACGGTCTCAACGAAAGGACAGAAAACACAGGTGATTCTTCCTTCAATGAAAGTCCCACTCCCCATTTCTCTTTTGACTTTCCTAAACCGCCGGTATATACAACTCCGGATGATGAAGTTAAAGAAAACGTTTTTTCCTCTACTGAAGAAGAGCCTGTAAATCCGAAGCCCGTCTTCAACCCATATGAGCGCCAGACGGACACCTATCACTACACATCGGCAAATATGCCTCACAAAGAAGAATCTGCCCCGACTCAGCAGCCCCCTCACAGAACATATCAGCCTCAGAGCGATTACAATTTCGGCTCTCAGCCGTCTTACCACACTGTTCAGCAGGAGCCGCAAAAAAAGGGCAAGGGCAAAAAAATCGCATTAGCAGTAATTATTTTCTGCCTTATCATCGGCGCCGTTGCTATGGCAACAAGCTTTTTCAATTCAGAAAACTCACAGCCTTCACAAGGTGATACAACCGCAGCAACCACTCCACCCACCTCGGCAAATTCCGTTTATGCCACAACTCAGCCCGGTGCTGTTGACCAGTACAACTCAGTTGTTGTTTCCGAAAACGTAAGACCCAGTGTGGTTGGCATTATGACATATAAGCAGGGTCAGCTCGACGGTGAAGGCTCAGGCGTTTTATGGAAAGAAGAAAACGGATTCACTTATGTTATCACCTGCGCACACGTTATAAACTCCAAGGGTGTAACCTACGGCGTAATGCTTCTCAACGGAAAAACCTATGAAGCAGAGCTTGTGGCAGCCGACACCAGAACAGATATCGGTGTTCTCAAGGTGGAAGCAACAGGTCTTCCCCTTGCAAAAATCGGCAACTCCGCATCTCTTAAAATAGGTGAGCCCATCTATGCAATCGGAAACCCCGGCGGAAGTGCGTTCTTCGGTTCAGTAACCGACGGCATCATTTCCTCAATTGACCGTTCAATCTCATCCACCTATACTATGACGGTAATTCAGCACAGTGCAGCCATTAACCCAGGCAACTCAGGAGGTGCTCTCGTAAACACCTCAGGCCAGATTGTAGGTATCAATTCCTCAAAAATTGCCGACACAGAATATGAAGGTATGGGCTTTGCCGTACCTATGACAATTGCCCTTCCCGTTGCAGAAGCACTCGTACAGTACAAATACGTTCCCAACAGACCTAAGCTCGGTATTGAATATGCCGCTGTAAGCTCCTATCAGCTTTACAGCATGGTTGTTTCAATAAAGGGACTTCCCAAGGGCTCACTTGTAATTGCGGGAATTTCATCAGACAGCTCTCTTGCAAATACACAGGCAGAGGTCGGTGACCTCATCATCGGTGTAAACGGCAAGGATATGAACGATTCAAGTGTACTTCTTGACCTTATTGAAACAGGTGCAGTCGGCGATACTCTCACCCTCACTCTCTGCCGTATAGAAAGCAGAACCTACAAAACCTCAACCTTTGATGTAACAATTACACTCGTCGAGGATAAGGGTGCTGCAGCAGAGGAAGAAACCACCACCGAGGCTTACAACAACGACGGATACTACTACGGCGGCGCAAGTGATTTTGAAGACTTCTTCAACGATTACTTCGGCTTCGGCTGGTAATAAAAAAAACAGGGATGTAAAAGCTTTACATCCTCTGAACAAAAAAATAAAGCTCCGTTGTGAAAGTCAGATAAGACTTTTCTAACGGAGCTTCATCTCTTTATTCACTTTGCAATATTTGCTATAATCTCCACACATTCGTCGTGGCCGATAACACTGCTGTCAAGACAAAGATGGTAATTTTCAACCTGTCCCCAGCTTCTTCCCGTGAAATACTTGTAGTTGACTCTTCTGCGGGCGTCCTTGTCCTCGATTCTCTTTTCAGGAGAAACATCCCTCTCGCCGTAAAGCTCCACTATTCTGTGTGCTCTGTAGGAATCGGAAGCGTGAATAAAAACATTAAGGCAATCCTCTCTGTCTTTGAGAATATAATCAGCACAGCGTCCCACAATTATACAGTTACCCTTATCCGCAATTTCATTGATTATTTTACACTGGGTGCTCCAAAGATAATCGGAAGAATTCATGTGTCTCGGTGCACCGTGAGGAAAGGCAGATGTGAATGCATAAGAAAGAATACTTTTTCCCGGTGCATATTCGCCAACATCAGCAATAAACGAAGGATCAAAGCCGGTTTCCTCCGCAACCATTTTCACAAGCTCCGTATCATAACACTTGTAGCCGAGCTTTTCGGCAAGAGCCTTTCCTATTGTTCTTCCGCCCGAACCGAACTGACGGCTGATTGTGATTATTTTCTTCATATAATCATCTCCTGTTTTTGTTTTCTTCAATTATATTATACACAATTGAAATTTATCATACAATATATAAATTAAACAAAAGACGACCTATGTTTTTTTACACTGTTATTTTAAAGAAAAGTATGAACCGAGGTAATCACTGACCTTCTCCTTTTCTATCCCCAGAACAAATGCAATTTCTTCAAAAAGGAGCTTCTCTGCAGAAGAAAATATATTTTCATCTGTCGTTGAAAGTCGTTTACCCTTTTCGGAAAGCTCTGACTTTCGGCAGTATATACATCTTATCAGAGACAGAAGCTCACTTGTAACACCTCTGCTGAGAACAGAATTAAAAAACTCACTTCTTAACTGTCTGTTTTCTATCCACTGACACTTCTCATCTCTTACACGGGAAAGCACAGTATCCAGCTCCTCAGCGGTAAGAGGTCTGCGAAGTCTGGAAGCTGCCTTTTCATTTCCGACGGGAACATAATACAAAGACGGCATACCGCTTACAGGCACAAGCACATAATATTCCTGCGGTGCTTCATTTTTGCTGAAGGTCATTTCCTTTATTTCTTTCACCTTACAAAGTCCGTAAACGCGGTAAACCAAAATCTCTCCTGCATTGAATCTATCCATACTGTCACCTCTTTCCTTTTTATTATAGCATGTGTCATATTTAAGTTTCAAAGGCCAATATGCACAGTTTTGATATAGCCGTCTTTTGTGCATAATTCCTAATCAAAATGTGGCTTCATATATATTTAAACACCACTGATAGTTTTTTTGTAGCAGAAAAAAGGATTAAACTAAATTTCAAAATCAAAATTATGTGCAAATTAACGAAAAGATTATTTTTTGAAATTTATTGTTGACATTATTAAAAATAAGGAGTACAATACAGATGTAATTTAAGTGGGGCAATCCCCATATTTGTAATGAAATATGTTGAAAGGAGAAACACCATGAATTTAGACAGACTCGAAAAGGTATGGAATGACTTCCTTGCTTTCATGGATAGAACATTCCAGTGGCTTATGTATCTCTTCACTGGTGAAGGTGATTGGCCTCCCGTTGACTACCCCGATTTCAACGAACCCTCAAAGGAAGCATAATTTATTTAACGAAAGAAAACCGAAAGGAGACAAGCTATGGATTGGGATTTCATGCAACAGCTTTATCTTGCTTTCACAAGAATTTTTGATGGTTTAATTACATTCCTCATCAAAACATTCAAAGGTGAAGAAGAAGAAGCATAATTTTAGCTTAGACCTTAAGCACCCTTGCTTTAAAGCAGGGGTGCTATTTTTTGTTGTTTTTATAAAATTTTTATCCTTAAAACTATTGATATTTTCCTTGAAATTTGAGATAATATATTGAAATATACCCATTTGATTGGAGGGCTTTATTTGACTGATAATTTTAAGCTTGCGGAATTACTTTTTCCCGATATAAAAGACACACCTGAAGCCTTGGAAGAAAGGTTCCCCGAAAGAAATCTCAAGGAAGGCACAAAGGTTACCCGCCTTGCTCCCTCACCCACCGGTTTTCTTCACTTCGGCAACCTTTTCACATGCACCATCGCCTACAAAACTGCAAAGACAACTGAGGACGGCATTTTCTTCGTAAGAGTTGAAGATACTGACCAAAAAAGAAAAATCGAAGGTGCCGTAGAGGTTATGCTTGGCGGACTCGAAGCCTTCGATGTTATCGCTGACGAAGGCGTTATCGGTGAAAACAAAGAAAAGGGCAATTACGGTCCCTACTACCAGAGTCACAGAAAAGAAATCTATCACACAGTAGCAAAAAAATTGGTTCAGGACGGTTACGCATACCCTTGCTTCTGCTCTGAAGAGGAGCTTACAGCCTTAAGAGAAAAGCAGGAAGAGGAAAAATGCGACAACAAAGGCTACTACGGTAAGTGGGCAAAATGCCATGACCTTTCCTTTGAAGAGCAGAAGGCTCTCATCGAAAGCGGCAAGACCTACACTCTCCGTCTCCGTTCTCCCGGCAGCACAGAAAAGAGAATAACTTTTGAAGATATGATCAAGGGAAAAATCGAAATGCCCGAAAATATCCAGGATGTTGTTCTTCTCAAAACCGACGGTATTCCTACATACCACTTTGCTCACGCTGTTGACGACCACTTCATGAGAACTACCCACGTTATCCGCGGTGACGAATGGCTCTCTTCCGTTCCCCTTCACATCCAGCTTTTCAAGCTTTGCGGCTACAAAGTTCCAAAATTTGCTCACGTTGCTCCCATTATGAAGGAAGAAAACGGCGGCAAGAGAAAGCTTTCAAAGAGAAAGGACCCCGAGGCAGCCGTTACCTTCTATCAGCAGGAGGGTTATCCGAAGGAAAGCGTAAACGAATACATTATGACCTTAGCCAACTCCAATTTCGAGGATTGGCGCAAAACCAACAAGGAAGCAGATATTTCCGCCTTCCCCTTCAATCTCAAGAAAATGAGTGTTTCAGGTGCTCTCTTCGATATGGTTAAGCTTAACGACGTAAGCAAGAATGTTATCTCCCTTATGTCTGCTGAAACCGTGTATAATTACACTCTCGCCTGGGCAGAAAAATATGACAAGGACTTCTATGATGTTCTTTCCCGTGATTCTGATTTCGGCAAGGCTATACTGAACATCGACCGCGAAACACCAAAGCCCAGAAAGGATATTGCCTGCTGGAGCGAGGTCAAGGACTATGTCAGCTATTTCTTCCCCGAATATTACGACGGATCCTTTGAAAAACCCGAAAACATTACTTCCGAGGATGCAAAGGCAATCCTTGAAGCATATCTTAAGGTCTTCAACGCTGCTGACGATAAGGACACCTGGTTCTCAAAAATCAAAGACCTCTGTGAGCCCTTAGGCTTCACTCCCAACGTCAAAGAATATAAGAAAAATCCCGACGCCTTCAAGGGACATGTCGGTGACGTTTCCACTGTTATAAGACTTGCCGTAACAGGCAGGAAAAACACACCCGACCTTCACTCAATTATGGCTATCCTCGGTCAGAAAACAGTTGAGGGAAGACTTACCGAAGCAATTGCAAAAGCATAAGGAAAGGATACAGCTATGGAAGAAGAAATTAAAGTTTCCAATTTTATTCACGACTTCATTGACGAAGACCTGGAAAAAGGTGTTTATTCCTATGTACAGACACGTTTTCCGCCCGAACCCAACGGATATCTTCACATTGGCCACGCCAAGGCTATCCAGATAGACTTCAGCACAGCCGAAAAATACGGCGGTGTGTGTAACCTCCGCCTCGACGACACAAACCCCTCAAAGGAGGATGTGGAATACGTTGATGCCATCAAAGAGGACATCCAGTGGCTCGGCTACAAGTGGGACAAGGTTCTCTATGCTTCAAGCTATTTTGATTTCATTTATGAATGTGCAATAAAGCTCATCGAAATGGGCAAGGCATATGTCTGTGACCTTACCGCTGACGAAATCAGAGAGTACAGAGGAACTCTTACCGAGCCCGGCAAAAACAGTCCCTACAGAGAAAGAAGCATTGAGGAAAATCTTGACCTGTTCAAGAGAATGACCGACGGCGAATTCCCCGACGGCGCAAGGGTTCTCCGTGCAAAAATCGACATGGCAGCACCCAACATCAATATGCGCGACCCTGTTATTTACCGTATTGCGCACATCAGCCACCATCAGACCGGTGATAAATGGTGCGTTTACCCCATGTATGACTTTGCTCATCCCATTTCCGACACAAGAGAAGGCGTTACTCACTCTCTCTGTTCCCTTGAATTCGAAAACCACAGACCGCTCTACGATTGGTTCCTCAGAGAGCTCGGCTTCGAAACTCCCTCAAGACAGATTGAATTTGCACGTCTTAACCTCAACTACTGTCTCACAAGCAAGAGAAAATGTCTTGCACTCGTAAATGAAGGCATTGTTGACGGCTGGAACGACCCCCGTATGGTTACCATCAGCGGTATGAGAAGAAGAGGCTATCCCGCAGAGGCTATCAGAGATTTCATCAGCCGTGTCGGTGTTTCAAAGGCTTACAGCGTTGTTGACTACGGTCTTCTTGAAGCCTGCGTAAGAGACAACCTTAACCAGAAGTCTCCCAGAGCAATGGCTGTTCTCCGTCCCCTTAAGGTTATCATCGACAACTATCCCGAAGGACAGAGCGAGGAAATCGAGCTTCCCGTAAATCAGGACAACCCCGAAATGGGAACAAGAAAAATCTTTTTCTCAAGGGAGCTTTATGTTGAAAGAGAAGACTTTATGATTGAGCCTCCCAAGAAATATTTCCGTCTCTTCCCCGGTAACGAGGTACGCCTCAGAGGTGCTTATTTCGTTAAATGTGTCGGCTATGACACCGACGAAAACGGTGAGGTTACAGCAGTTCACTGCACCTATGATCCCGAAAGCAAGGGCGGTAATTCTCCCGACGGCAGAAAGGTCAAGGGCACACTTCACTGGGTAAGCGCAAACCACAGCACAGATTTTGAAGCAAGACTTTATGACCGTCTGTTCAAGGTTTCCAACCCCTCCGACGAATCCGAAGGCTCCTTCAAGGATAATCTCAATCCGGATTCTCTCACAGTTCTCGAAGGCTGTAAATTAGAGGGCGAAATCAAAAATCTCAAGGCCGGCGATACCTTCCAGTTTATGCGTCAGGGCTATTTCTGCGTTGACATTACAAGCACCGATGAAAAGCTTGTCTTCAACAGAACAGTTGACCTGAAATCATCTTGGAAATAAAAGGAGAAATAAAAATGAAAATTGCTTATCGTATAATTACCCCCCTTATAGCAGTAGGAGCAGTTGTTATGGGCTTCCTTCTCAAGCTCTTCTACTTTGCTTTAGGCGGTATCACTGAAGAAATCGGCTCTATTATTGCTCTTGCTTCACAGTTTGGTGTTGCAACAAAGTATGAATTTTCAGCCGTTGAAATCATCAAGCTTCTGCTTTCTGCAGATCTTTCAGGTGCAGCAAATGCAGCTACAGATGCTGCCGCTGCCGAAAGTGCAGGCTTCCTTACAATCATCAAGCCTGTTCTCCCCCACATCATCGCATTCATCATTTTCTTTGTTCTTACCATCCTCCTCTTCCTCGCTCTCGGCGTGGTTGCAGCGGCTACCGGTAAGAGAAAGACAGTAATGCTTATGTCTGCAGGCGGTCTTGTTCTCTGCTTTATCTGCATTATCATTTCAAGACTTGCTTTTGATAAAATCATCGGTGGAGAAATCCCTCTCGGCGATCTTGTTAAAATGTTTTCTGACAGCACCTGGGTACAGCTTCTTACGGCTGCAGTAACTGTCTCCTCAGCTACACTTTCAGCCGGCTTCTACGCCGTTTTCGGCATGTATATTCTTGTTATTCTCTGGACAGTGCTTACAAATATGCTCATCAATACTCCCATTGAAATCAAGAAAAAACACAGAAGAAAGAAGCCTATGAAGAGACTTTCAGCTGTCTTCAAAAAATAAGAATAAAAACTGTTTTCCTCCCCTTAATCAAGGGGAGGTTTTTTACGGGATAAAACCGGCTCATATATATTCCGATTTGTCTATTGTTAACATTTTATTAACAACAACGTATGGAGTTTCCTTGAAAATTGTGCTAATATTAATTTAAAATAAATTAATCGTCTTTCTGAAAGGAGTTTAACTATGAAAAAATTTACTTCTGTTCTTTTATCCTTACTTATGATTTTTTCTGTCTGCTTACCCTGTGCGGCTGCAGAAGCTACAGAGGAGCTTCCTACTGTGTATGTTATCGGTGCGCACAAAAACGATATATATAACTCTGAAGGAAAAACAATTTATCCTATTGAAGCAGATTTAGGCGGTATAATAAAGCAGTCCTTCCTCCCCTGTCTCGAAAAATTCGCCTTCGGAATGCTTACCGATGATTTTTCCGACTACGGTGAAGAATTCAACAATGCAATGGCACCCATTTATAAGGAGCTGATTCTTGATAAGGACGGAAACGTCACCAACGGCTCTTACACACGCTTCCATTACACAACAGAAAATTTCCCTGCTAAGGATTCCGGCTACGGAATATGGGATTATCGCTTCTGGTATGATTGGAGAACTGCACCCACAGACACAGCTAAAGAGCTCAAGGATTGCATTGACAGAGCAATCGACGTCACAGGAAAGGATAAGGTTCAGCTTATCGGCCGATGCTACGGAGCGAATGTTATCGCCGCTTACCTTGAGCTTTACAAGGATCACGCCAAAAAGCACATAAGTGATGTCTGCTACTACTCATCATCAATAATGGGTATTGACTTTATGAGTGCTCTGTTTTCGGGAGATATTCACCTGGAGGACACGGCGGTAAACAACTTCCTTAATTACTACATAAACGAAAAAGATGTCCTCAAGGATGATGCCGCAAGCGAACTTGTTACCGCCCTTGCCGACATACTTGAACAGGTAAAGGTTTTAGGTCTGACAGGCGAAGCACTTACTTCCTTTGTTGATATGTTCAAAGCCGATCTCCTTCCGCTTTTACTTCGTAATTCTTACGGCGGATGGCTCTCTTACTGGTCAATGGTAACCCCCGAAAAATATGAGCAGGCCAGAGATTTTGTTTTCGGCACCGATGAGCTGAAAAAAGAATACGCAGGCTTTATCTCAAAAGCTGACCGTTTCCACTACGATGTTCAGCTCAAAGTACAAAGCACTATGAAGGAGCTTAGCCAGGCCGGTATTAATTTTTACAATTTCACTAAATACAACTATCCCGAAATCCCCTTATATGAAGGAGCATCTGCCCAGGGCGACGCAGATACCTCTGTATACAGACAGTCCTTCGGTGCCATGGCTGCAGATTATAACACTGTTCTTTCTGAGGATTATCTCTCAAAGGTTGCTCCGGAAAATAAAAAGTACATTTCTCCCGATTTGAAAATTGACGCTTCTACCTGTCTTTTCCCTGAAAGGACATGGTTTGTAAAGGATCTGCACCACGATTATTTCGCACCCCTTCAGAACATCTCCCTTGAAATTATGCGATATGATATGACTGTTGAAAACAGCAGATTCCCTCAGTTCCTTACACACATCGGAACTAACGACGATACCAACGGAGAAAATCTTATCCCCACTACAGGCACCGACGAGGATGCGAGCAAGCCCCAAGCTAATATTATTCAATCAACCATACGCTTTCTCACCTCCTTCATCAGGCTCTTCATCAAGCTTCTTAGCGGTGGCTTCAATTTCTCCTTTAATCTCTCTTAAGCACGTAAAACAAAACCTACTGAATCACTATCTACAGTAAAAATAAAAAGCAGGCATTTTCAGGAAGCTTTACCTGAAATGCCTGCTTTATTTACTTGTCAGTTATTTTATTTTCTGACCGGAATGGAATCAGATTCCGCCGCCTACCGAGCCGTCCCATGTATCAACGGTAGTAGCCTTCATTTCTTCCTCGTCAAACCAACGTGTTGTAACAGCCTTGGTTTCAGTGAAGAAACGGAATGCATCCTTACCTAAGCAGTGAAGGTTGCCGAAGAAGGAAAGCTTGTGGCCTGTGAAGGGGAATACGCCAACGGGTACGGGAATACCTACGTTAACACCAACCATACCGCCGTCAGTTCTCTTTGCAAATTCTCTTGCATAATAACCGTTCTGTGTAAAGATTACAGAACCGTTAGCAAAGGGATTGCGGTTCATAAGTGCAAGACCTTCTTCAAAGCTCTTTACTCTCTTGATGCAAAGAACGGGTCCGAAGATTTCCTGTGTACCAACTGTCATTTCCTCAGTAACGTTATCGAAAATTGTGGGACCTACATAGAAGCCCTTTTCATAACCGGGAACAACAACATCTCTACCGTCAAGAACGAGAGTTGCGCCCTCTTCAATACCCTTGTTAATCCAATTGATAACAGAAGCCTTGTGCTCTGCTGTAACAACGGGACCGAGAGTTGATTCGGGAAGATATGCGGGGCCAATCTTAAGCTCTTCAGCGTACTGCTTGAGAAGAGCAACAAGCTTGTCAGCGATGCCTTCCTGAGCAACAACAACGGGAAGAGCCATACATCTTTCACCTGCACAACCGAATGATGAGTTGATGATACCTCTTGCTGATCTTTCAAGAGCAGCGTCATCAAGAACGAGTGCGTGGTTTTTAGCTTCGCAAAGGCACTGAACTCTCTTGCCTGTTGATGAAGCTTCTTTGTATACGTGAAGACCAACCTTTGTTGAACCAACGAAAGTGATAGCCTTAACATCGGGATGCTTGAGGAAGAGGTCAGCTTCAACTCTTGAGCAGGTAACAAGGTTAACTACACCCTTGGGAAGACCTGCTTCATAAAGAAGCTCGTTAAGTCTCATAGCTGTCATAGGTGTCATTGAAGCGAGCTTAAGTACCATTGTGTTACCTGCAGCAATACAGCAGGGAACCATCCAGCCCATAGGAATCATACCGGGGAAGTTGAAGGGTACGATACCTGCGCAAACACCGATGGG
>JAZLBS010000066.1:0-85990 GCA_045613805.1 Acutalibacteraceae bacterium | reverse complement strand
CCTCACAGCTGTATACGCCGCTGTGTGGTTTTTTGTCGGTGCTTTACGGTAAGGCGGCGGTGAAAAGGCGGGAGCCAAGCCCCTGCGTGCAGGGACCCGGACCGCCCCCGTCAGTGGGGCGGCCCGGGTGACCGTATACGGTCGCTTGGCTCCCCGGACAGCTCACCGCTTGGTATATTCAAAAAAATTTTTCTGCTTCTGAATAAAAAAATTCTCCGCCGAAACGGAGAATTAAATGTAAATTTTTATTTTTGCTTGTAGGATGACAGGAAATCCTCCATTTTGGTCAGTGCCTTGTCAAGAGTACGTCTTCCGGGCAGATATACTATGCGGAAATGATCGGGATCCTTCCAGTTGAAGCCTGAACCGCAGGTGACAAGAACACCTGTCTGCCTGAGCAGGTCAAGAGCAAATTGCTCATCGCTTTTTATGTTGAATTTTTTCGTGTCGATTTTCGGAAAGATATAAAAGGCTCCCTTGGGTTTTACGGCGCTGATTCCGTCCATTGCGTTGAGACGCTCATATACATAGTCTCTCTGAAGGTAAAGTCTACCGTCCTCTCTGAAGTGCTTCTGGGATTCCTGTGAACCGCCGAGAGCGGTCTGTATGATGCTTTGAGCCGGTACATTAGAGCAAAGACGCATAGTGGAAAGTAAGTTTATTCCTTCAATGTAGCCTTTTGCATTCTTTTTATTTCCGGCAAGACACATCCAGCCTACACGGTAGCCTGCAACGTAGTGAGATTTTGAAAGACCGTTGAAGCACACGGTGAGAAGGTCAGGTGCGAAGGAAGCGATGGCAGTGTGACTTTCACCCTGATATACAAGGCGGTCATAAATTTCATCGGCAAAGATAATAAGGTCATTTTCACGGGCAATCTGCACAATTTCTTTAAGAAGCTCGTCGGAATAAAGTGCACCTGTGGGATTGTTGGGATTGATTACAACTATACCCTTTGTGTTAGGGGTAATTTTCTTCCTGATATCGTCAAGGTCGGGATACCAGTCTGCCTGTTCGTCGCAGATATAATGAACCGCCTTTCCGCCTGCGAGAGTTACAGCAGCTGTCCAGAGAGGGTAGTCGGGGGCAGGGACAAGAATTTCATCACCGTTGTTGAGAAGAGCTTGCATTGAAAGAGTGATAAGCTCACTTACACCGTTGCCTGTGTAGATATCATCAACCTGAACATTGGGAATATTTTTGGTCTGGCAATATTGCATAATTGCTTTTCTCGCCGGATAAAGGCCTTTTGAATCTGAGTATCCCTGTGTGAGACGCAGATTATAAATCATATCCACGATTACCTCGTGAGGAGCCTGAAAATCAAAGGGTGCCGGATTTCCGATGTTAAGCTTGATAATATGTGCTCCCTCGAGTTCAAGTTTTGTTGCTTCATCAAGAACTGCTCCTCTGATTTCATATCTGACATTTGCAAGTTTATCTGATTTTTCAAAAGCTTTCATAATCATTTCCTTTTCAATTTAAAAGGCTGTTGCCGTAAGAGTACAACAGCCTGTTTTTTTATTCCTGTGCTTCGGGGATTTCGGGTAAAATCTCTACCTTGACCTTACCGATTCGCCTTTCCTCTACGTTGAGGATGGTGAATTTTACATTTGCAAAGGTGATTTCATCCATATCTCCGTCTTTAGGAAGATAGCCGAGACGGCTGATAATAAAACCGCCGAGGGTGTCGTATTCGCCTTCGGGAATAATTTCACCCACAAGCTCGTTTACTTCTTCAATGAATGCAGTGCCGTCGATGGTGAAAAGGTTTTCGCTTTCTTCAACAATTTCCTCTTCCTCGTCATCGTATTCGTCGCGGATGTTACCCATGATTGCTTCAACAAGGTCTTCTACCGTAACGATACCGGCTGTACCGCCGTATTCGTCAACAACGACTGCCATCTGTACTCTTTTTTCTGTCATTTCCTCGAAAAGGTCGCCACAGTTTTTGCTTGAAGGAACATAATATGCTTCACGCATAATATCTGACGGTCCTTCGTTTTCGGGTAAAGACGTAGAAATGAATTTAAGAAGGTCTTTTATATAAACAATACCGATTATGTTATCCTGATCCTCGTGGTATACAGGAATTCTTGAATATCCGTGCTCCATGGAAAGCTTTACGACCTCTTCAAGAGAATCTGTATCTTCGACAGCAATCATATCTGTTCTGTGAGTCATAATATCGGTAACGTCAATATCATCGAATTCAAAGATGTTATTTATCATTTCCTTCTGAATATCTTCGATGACACCCTTTTCGCCGCCCACGTCAACCATCATACGTATTTCTTCCTCTGTTACAACCTCTTCATCCGCATTAGGGTCAAAGCCGAAGAGTCTTACAACGGTATTGGTTGAAAAAGAAAGAATTTTTACAAATGGCTTGGTGAATTTTTTTACTACGAGGAGAATCGGGGCTACGGCATAGGCAATTTTTTCGGGCTTCTGCATAGCCATTCTTTTGGGTGCGAGTTCACCGAGGACAAGAGAGAAGTAGGACATTATAACCGTGATAAGCACAACGGATACACCGTTTACAACGCCTGCAGGCAAGCTCGGAGCTACAGTCAGAACCTTGTCTGTGAGAAGCTGTGCAAAGGTGGTGGAAGCGCTTGCTGATGTAAGAAAGCCGGCAAGAGTAACACCAATCTGAATTGTAGAAAGAAAATTACTTGGGTTTTCTGTAAGCTTTTTGATCTGTTTTGCTTTCTTGTCACCGTCTTCGGCAAGCTTGTCAATCACATTGTCATTGAGCGAAATGATAGCAATTTCACTCATAGCAAAAAATGCGTTAACAAGAACGAGAACAAATAGTAAAAGTAAATTAAAGATTATACTGCCGGGGTCATCCATAACGGATATTGCTCCTTTCAAAATAGAAAATATAAAAGATACACTTTTTTTCAATGTACAATTATACTGTAAACATAAAAAAAAGTCAATGATTTTAACAGGAGATTTCAAGGAAACACTTTTATCAGTTATCATTGTATTTTGATGTTTTGCAACACGAAGAGACGGTCTGTTTCTTTGGAAGAAAAAAGCTTGGGTTTTGTGTTACAACAGATAAGAAAAACAAAAAAATAACAAAGGTTGTTTACATACTCTTAATGATATAAAAGAAAAACTGTGTTAATCTCTAAGGGAATTAATTTTTTGTGGGTGAATTTTATGAAGGAAAAGCTTGGAAAAAAAGTAAGGGCAGGTGCATTGCCCGAAGAAAAAATGGATTTGTGCAAGCCTATGATTTATCAGGACCCTGTACTTATGAAAATCCTTGCATGGCCTGTTGCAAATGCCCGTAAAATTATTTCTCATTCTCACATAACAAAGATAAATATGGAGGGACTCAAGGCACCCTTTATTCTTGTTTGTAATCACAACGCCTTTTACGATTTTTATATTATGGTTGCCGCTACTAAGCCTTTTACGGGTGTATATCCTGCGGCTGTTGACGATTTCATCGGCAGAGAGTGGTTTTTAAGAAAGGGCGGCTGTCTTCCGAAAAGAAAATACACGAGCGATCTTAACACCGTAAGACAGTGTATGAGGGCAATCAAGGACGGAGAATGTTACGGAATTTTTGCCGAGGCAAGATATTCTCTTTGCGGTGTAACAGAGCTTGATGCGGTAACTGATGCGGTCGGTCAGCTTGTCAAGCTTATGGGTGTGCCTTGCGTAACCTTTACGTCAAAGGGACACCATATATACGATCCTTTCTGGGGTGACCACAAAAGCCGTCACATGAAGCGTACCGAGGCTGTTATTGAACAGATTTTTACAGCTGATCAGGTAAAGAATGCAAGCGTTGAAGAAATCAACGAAAAAATCCGTAAGCATATTTATAATGATGACTGGCGCTGGCAGAGTGAAAACAGAATAAAGGTTACATACAAAAAACGCGCCGAAGGTCTGCACAAGCCTCTTTATCAGTGTCCTAACTGTATGACTGAATACAAAATGAATTCAAAGGGTGCCGTTATTTATTGTGAGCACTGTAAAAAGAGCTGGTACCTCAATGAATACGGTGAGCTCGAGGCTGACAGCGGTGAAACCGAATTCAAATATCCTTCTGATTGGTATAAATGGGAGAAGGAACAGGTTGAAAGGGAGGTAAGGGAAGACAGATATCACTTTGAATGTGAATGTCACGTAAATGACCTTCCGAACTCAAAAGGCTTTGTCCGTGTGGGCAGAGGCAGACTTGTTCATAACATTGACGGCTTTACTCTTGAAGGAATCAGAGATTACAACGGCGAAAAGTTCAGTATGAAAATTGATTCCGCAGTTCAGAATTCCGTTCACGTAGAGTATAATTACCGATACGGTAACGGAAAGGACTGCATCGACCTTAACACTCTTACGGACACGTGGTATGTATTCCCTGAAAACTGCGAATTTTCGGTAACAAAGGTTACCTTTGCAACAGAAGCAATTTTCAAAGAGGTATGGCGCAGAAAAAAAGAAGAGAAAGCAAAGAAAGATAAATAACAGCAAAGAACGTTCCGCTTTTTATTGCAGAACGTTCTGTTTTGTTATATGAACTTTTTTCTGAATATCTCTATAGCGTTTTCCTTTGAAAAGCCACCCGGAGAAAACTTGAAATTATTCGGAGCTGTGTCAAAGCGAGCGCAGTAAGAACGGATTTCTTCTTCTGTCATTTTAATGTCCGGCAAGTTTGTCAGCTCAAGGACAATTCTTTTGAAGGTTTCCTTATCCGTTTTCATTATAGAGAGAGCCTTTTCTGTCTTTTCTTTTTCGAAGACTTCACTTCTGTCAATGAATTCATCCATAAAAGCTGTACAGGCCTTTCCGTGGGGAACTCCGTAGCTTTCCGTGAGAATGTATCCGAGAGGATGTGGGAAGGCCGTGCCGCAATAAGCGAGAGTGATTCCTGCATAAAGGGAGCCGTAGTAGAGAGTCTCTCTCATTTTTTCGTCGGGATTTTCCTTGGTTTGGTGAAGACTTACAAGACCACTCCAGATAAGCTCGATTGCCTTTTCACCGAAAAGAGTGGGAATGTCAGTGCATTTTTCTGACATATAGCCTTCAAGGGCGTGAGCAAGTGCATCAAGAGCTGTCGAAACGGTGATATCATAGGGCATAGAATGAGTATAAGAGGGATCTGCAAAGGTGAAAGAAGGGAAACAGTCGATTGGAGCAATACTCTTTTTTCTGCCTGTAGCAGGGTCTGAAAGAACGCTTACCTTGCCGACCTCACTGCCTGTTCCCGCGGTAGTACCGATAAGTACGATGGGAAGGGCTTTGTTTCTTTTTTCTGATGAATAAATGTCATAAAGACTAAAAGAGGGGTTGCTACAGTAAACGGCTACGGCCTTTGCTGCATCAAGAGGGGAGCCTCCGCCTATGCCTATAATAAAATCTGCCCCGAAATCTCTTGCATTTTCGGCAGCCTCAAAGCAGTGATCAAGCCTCGGGTTAGGTCCTATGCCGTCATAAATTATGCTTTCAATTCCTTCCTTTTCAAGTGAAAAAAGAACATCGTCAAGAGCGCCGCTTTTTTTAGCCGAAGAGCCTCCGGTTATAATGATACATTTTTTACCGAAGTCAGAAAAAAGTCGGCTGTTTTTTCTTACACAGCCGTTACCGCTGATAACATTGACGGGAATAAACAAATTAAAATCCATAGTTGTTCTCTCCTTGTGGTGATATAATATAAATATTATATCAAAGTTATAAATTTCCTGCAAGTTTTATTTGTAAAGACTTGCAAAATCGGATGATATGGTATAAAATGAATAGGATGTAGAAGTATTGTCGGTATTTATTGTATATTTTTGATGAAATACAGGTGGTTTTAATGGAAAACAGCAAAAAATTCTTAAAAATAATTATGATTGCTGCTGCGGTAACTGTTGCCGCTTGTACGGCTTTTTTCTTTTACGGGAGAGAAAAGCGTTATGACTTCACCGAAAAGAGCTTTATTTCAATGGATACGGTAATTTCAGAAAAAATTTACGGTAAAAACAGCAGTGCTTTTATAAAGCCTGTTTTTGATATTGTCACAGGTCTTGATGAAACAATATCCCGCTTTGATGAGGGCAGTGAGGTATATCGGCTTAACGCAGAGGGTATGACCTCGGATAAAGCAGTTATTGAAATAATAAACAGCGTAAGAGAGATAAGTAAGGCTTCCGACGGAGCGTTTGATATAACAGTAGGAGAGCTGTCTGATTTGTGGAGTATTGGCAAGGAGGACGAAAAAATACCTTCGGAAAAGGAAATAGCAAGCGTCCTTGAAAATGTCAGCTTTGACAAAGTCAACTATGACGGGAAAGCGGTTTACTCCAATGGCTGTACCGTTGATCTCGGTGCTGTAGGCAAGGGCTTTGCCTGTGACCTTATTGAAGCCTATCTTTCAAAGGGCGGTGCAGAGGGTGCCGTTGTTTCTGTGGGCGGAAGCATTCTGGCTTACGGTGACTATAACAAAAAGGGAGACAAATGGAGCATTGCCATCCGTCATCCGCGTTCGGAAAGTGACTTTCTCGGAATACTCCGTCTTGATGAGGGCTTTGTCTCTACCTCGGGGGATTATGAAAGATACTTCGAAAAGGACGGAAAGCGATATCATCATATTTTTGATGCCCGCACAGGAACGCCTGCAGCTTCGGGACTTATAAGTGTTACGGTTGTTGCTGACAGCGGAGTTCTGAGTGATGCACTTTCTACTGCTTGCTTTATTGTCGGTGAGGAAAAGGGTAAGGCTTTACTTGAAAAATATGGCGCTTCAGCAGTTTTTGTAGATGAAGAAATGAATATTATCACTGTGGGAGAAATTGATTTTGAAAAGCAGTAAGTTGTTAAAAAAAGGCGACATTGTAATTATTTTTTCTCTTGTTCTGCTTTCGCTTTTATGGTTTGCTGTTTCATTCTTTTCCGCCGGTGAAAAATATCAGGCAAGGATTTATGTTGACGGGTCACTTTACAAAACCGTAGAATTTTCTGCGGTAGATAAGGAAGAGATAATAACGCTTGACGGCTGTGCCGTTAAGGTTACAAAGGACGGGGTCTGCTTTCTTTATTCAGACTGTCCTGACGGTCTGTGCGTGAAAAGAGGGCTTATGACAAAAAGCGGAGATGTTATGGCTTGCGTGCCTGAGGGTGTAACTGTGCAAATTGCCGGCGGCAGAGCAGTTGACGGAATTTCGTATTAAGGAAAATATAAATGAAAACCAAAAAACTTACATTACTGTCTATTCTTTCAGCACTGGCGTTGGTGCTTTCGTTTATGGAAAATATGCTTCTGCCCGATATTCCCTTTCTTCCGGTCGGTGCAAAGCCGGGGCTTTCGAACATCGTAACAATGTTCACGGCATCCTTCTTCGGCTTTTCGGGAGCGATATATATTACGGTTATAAAAGGTTTTTTTGCTCTTATTACCCGCGGAGGTACTGCGGCGGTTATGAGTCTTTGCGGCGGCTTGCTCAGCACAGCTGTAATGTGTCTCATGATAAAAAAAGAGGGGGAAAACCTTTCATATACAGGCATCGGTGTCCTTTCAGCGGCGGTGCATAATATGGGACAGCTCTTTGCCTCCTGTCTTATAACAGGCACGGCATTGCTTTTGTCTTACGGCAAATACCTTCTCCTCTTCGGGGTCGTCACAGGTCTTGTTACAGGAACGGTAGTGGAGGTGTCTTTGCCGAAAATCAAGGTTATAATCAATCAGATTTTTAATGTAAAGGAGAAATGAAAATGAGCAAAAGGCTTGACGGAGTTCTTAATGCCGTAAAGCGCGGACGCGGCGGTGTGGCAGTTGAACACAACAAAAACACAGCCGAAATGCCTGTAGAAAGACTTCCTGTACCTGAAAGGGTAGTCATTTCTATGCAGCAGCACATAGGTGCACCCTGTACACCTGTTGTCAAGGTCGGCGACGAAGTGGCAGTAGGTCAGGTTATAGGTGACAGTGATAAGTTTATTTCGGCACCTATTCATGCAACAATTTCAGGCAAGGTAACGGCTGTGGGTGATATTAAGCTCGCTAACGGCATTATCACAAAGGGCATTACCATTGAAAGCGACGGAGAAATGAGACTTTATGAGGGTATTAAGCCTCCCGTTGTTACAAATAAAAAGGAGCTTTGCGATGCAATAAGAGCATCGGGCGTTGTTGGCCTTGGCGGTGCCGGCTTTCCGACACACGTTAAATTCAATCTTCCTGATGACAGCAAGGTTGACACTCTTATTATCAACGCAGCTGAGTGTGAGCCTTATATCACAGTTGACTACCGTGAATGTATAGATAACACCAAATATATCATCAAGGGTGTTGAGCTTTTAAGAGATATTTGCGGCTTTAAGCAGATAATCATCGCAATTGAGGATAACAAGCCTCAGGCCTTCAAGGAGCTCAAGGCTTTCGCTGACAGCGATAACGATACAGACGATACAATCAAGCTGATGACTCTCAAATCAAGATATCCTCAGGGTGCTGAAAAGATGATGGTACTTTCCGCTACGGGTAGAAAGGTGCCGCCCGGAAAGCTTCCCTCTGATGTGGGATGCGTGGTAATAAACGTAGCCTCTCTTGCTTTTATTGCAAGATATGTTGAAACAGGTAAGCCTTTGGTTTCCCGTTCAATCACTGTTGACGGCTCCGCAATCAAGGAGCCTAAAAATCTCCGTGTGCCCATCGGCACAAACATTCAGGATATTATTGACTATTGCGGCGGCTTTAAGTCAGAGCCGAGAAAGATTCTTTCCGGCGGTCCGATGATGGGTATTGCCATCTGTGATACAAATGCTCCTATCTGCAAGCAGAATAACGCAATTCTTGCCTTTGCTGACAGAAAGGACCTTATCAAAACTGAAAGAGAATGTATCCGTTGCGGAAGATGCGTTGATGTTTGTCCCATGAGCCTTATGCCTACTCTTATCGAAAGATATGCAAGAGTAAAGGATGCAGAAAAGCTCACTGATGTAGGTGTAATGGTATGTATGGAATGCGGTTCCTGCGCTTACGCCTGTCCGTCGGGCAGACCTCTTGTTCAGTATATGAGACTTGCAAAGCAGGTTGTAAGAGAAGGAGGTAATAAATAATGAGTAAAAAACTTACTGTAAGCCCGTCTCCTCATGTGCGTTCGAAGGAGACAACAACAGGCATTATGCTTGATGTCATTATAGCTCTTATTCCTGCTCTTGTGATGAGTGTTTATTATTTCGGTTTAAGAGTGCTTATACTTACCTTCACCTGTGTTATCAGTGCAGTGCTTTCTGAGTATGTAGCAAGAAAGGTAATGAAAAGAAATAACACCCTCGGAGATCTGAGTGCTATCGTAACAGGTCTTATTCTTGCTCTGAATCTGCCTTCGTCTCTTCCTTTATGGATGGGTGCTCTCGGCAGCATAATAGCAATCATTGTTGTTAAGCAGATGTTCGGCGGTATCGGTCAGAACTTTGTTAACCCGGCTATGACAGCAAGAATTATCCTTATGGTTTCCTTCCCCACAGCTATGGCTAATTGGGTGGCACCCTTTGCGGGAAGCTGGAGCCCCGATGCAGTTACAGCGGCTACTCCGATGGCGGTTTTAGCCGGTGTAGAGGGCGGAGACGTTTCTGCAGTTGCCGATGCTCTTCCCTCGCTTACGGGAATGCTTTTCGGTGCTCACGGCGGTTCAATGGGTGAGGTTTGCTCTCTTGCACTTATTGCGGGCGGACTTTTCCTTATTATCAGAAAGGTTATTTCTCCTATCATTCCTCTTTGCTTTATCGGTACAGTTGCCGTTGTAATGCTTATTGCAGGTGGCGGTAATATGGAATATGTAGCTTATCAGCTTCTCGGCGGCGGTCTTATGCTCGGTGCGTTCTTTATGGCTACAGACTATTCTACCTGTCCTCTTAATAAAAAGGGCAAGGTTATTTTCGGTATCGGATGCGGTCTTATTACATCTGTTATCCGTATTTTCGGCTCACTCCCCGAAGGTGTATCCTTCTCAATTATTCTTATGAACATTCTTGTTCCTCATATTGAAAATCTTACCACTCCCAAGCCCTTCGGCTATGTCAAGGAAAAGAAGGGGGGCAAGGCAGAATGAAAAAGTTAAATCCGAAAGCAGTTCTTGTTCCGGCAGTGGCGCTTCTTATAATCTGTCTTGTTGCAACGACTCTTCTGGCTTTCACAAACAGCATTACTTCCGAAAAGATTGCACTCAATGCCGTTGAAACAGAGAATGCAAGCCGTAATGTTGTTCTTCCCGGCGGGATGTCCTACAGTGAGGTCACCGCAGCGGAAAACGGTGTTACTTATTGCACAGGCTATGACAAGATAGGCAATGAAATCGGTTATGTCTTTACCGCAGGTGCAAAGGGCTACGGCGGTACAGTTTCCGTAATGGTTGGTCTTGATAAGGAAGGCACCATTCTCGGTATTGAAATTCTTTCACACAGCGAAACTCCCGGTCTTGGCGCAAATGCCGTCAAAGATGATTTCAAGGGCAGATTCACAGGCAAAAGCGGTGCTCTTACCGTAGACAAGGTTTCAAATGACGGTCAGAACATTCAGGCAATCACAGCGGCTACAATTACCTCAAAGGCAGTTGTAAGTGCCGTAAATACAATCACAGAAACATTCACACAGATTATGACAGGAGGTGGCACTAATGGCTAAATTAACAAAAGAATTTTCCAAAGGTATTATTGCTGAAAACCCTGTTTTAAGACTTGTTCTCGGCACCTGTCCCACCCTGGCTACCACAACATCCGTTGAAAGTGCCATCGGTATGGGTCTTGCCGCATCAATCGTTCTCGTATGCTCAAACATAGTTATTTCGGCCCTTCGTAAGGTTATTCCCGATAAGGTGAGAATCCCTGCATATATCGTCGTTATAGCTTCCTTCGTTACTATAGTTCAGATGGCGGTAAAGGCCTTCCTTCCGTCCCTTGACGAACAGCTCGGCGTGTATCTTCCTCTTATCGTTGTTAACTGTATCATCCTTGGCAGAGCAGAAGCATTTGCGGGTAAAAACCCTGTTTTAGCTTCAGCTTTCGACGGTCTTGGAATGGGTGTAGGCTTTACCGCGGCTCTCTTCCTTATGGGTGCTGTCCGTGAAATCTTCGGCGCAGGTACTTTCCTCGGTACAGGCGTTCCCTTCCTTGAAAGCAACCCCATGCTTATATTCATTCTTCCCCCGGGCGGCTTCTTTGTATACGGTATTCTTATGGCGGCAGTTAACCGTCTTGCCGAAAAGAAGGGTAAGCCCAGAGCAGAGCTTCGTGGATGTGAGGCTTGTCCCATGGCACAGAGCTGTGCACTTAAAAACGCAGATAAGGAGGGTGTAAACTGATGACTAAAGAACTTCTTACCATACTTCTGACAGCGATTCTTACCCAGAACTTTGTTCTTGCCAAGTTCCTCGGTATCTGTCCCTTCCTTGGTGTTTCGAAAAAGCTTAACACTGCAGTAGGTATGTCTGCGGCGGTTATCTTCGTTATGGCATTAGCTACAGCAGTAACTTATCCCATCAACAAGTTTCTGCTTGTAAAGAACGACCTTGAATATCTTCAGACTATCGTATTTATTCTGGTTATTGCAGCACTTGTTCAGCTTGTTGAAATCATTCTTAAAAAGTATATTCCCGCCCTTTATAATGCGCTGGGTATATATCTTCCTCTTATCACAACAAACTGTGCCGTTCTCGGTGTAGTTATTCTTAACGTTGACGAAGGCTACAACTTTGCACAGTCAATGTTCAGCTCCGTTGGTGCCGGCCTTGGCTTTATGCTTGCGATGGTTATGTTTGCCGGCGTCAGAGAAAGACTTGAAAGCTGTGATATCCCCAAGTTTATGCAGGGACTTCCCATCACTCTTGTTGCCGCATCGCTCGTTTCCGTTTCCTTCCTTGGCTTTACGGGAATTGTTGAAAACATCTTTGCATAAGGAGGTAATAAAATGAGTCAGATTATTATTGCTGTTGTAATTGTTGCAGTTATCGGACTTATTGCAGGTCTCGGTCTTGCAATTGCTTCCGTTGTTTTTGCCGTACCCGTTGACGAAAAGGCAGAAAAGATAAGAGAATGTCTCCCCGGTGCGAACTGCGGTGCCTGCGGCTTTACGGGCTGTGACGGCTATGCTGCGGCTCTTTCTGAGGGTAAGACCTCTGAATGTAATCTCTGCACACCCGGCGGTAACGATACTGCAAAGCAGATAGGCGAGATTATGGGTCTTTCCGTTGGCAAGATTACACCGATGGTTGCCGCTGTTATGTGTCAGGGCAACAGAACCAATGTTGAAGATAAGCTTGAATACAGCGGAGTAAAATCCTGTAAGATGGCAACTCAGCTTTTCGGCGGTCCTAAAAACTGTGTTTACGGTTGTATCGGTTTTGGTGACTGTGTGGAGGTTTGTCCTTATGATGCTATCTTCATTTGTGACGGTGTTGCAAGAATCAATCCCGATAAGTGCCGTGCCTGTAAGAAGTGCATTGCAGTCTGTCCCAGAAAGCTTATCGACCTTTTCCCCTTAGATACCACAAAAGGCGCTGTTCTGTGCCGTAATCATGATAAGGGTGCTCAGACCCGTAAGCAGTGTAAAGCGGGCTGTATAGGCTGTATGAAGTGCGTTAAGGCATGTCCTGTTGAGGCTGTAAGCATAGAAAACTTCTGCGCTACCGTTGATTATGAAAAGTGTATCGGCTGCGGCAAATGTCACGAGGCTTGCCCTGTTGGTGCAATTGATATTTATACAATTAAAAAGAATTTCTGATTGAGGGTCAGACCCCTCCGTCTTCGCAAAGCGAATCCACCTCCCCTTTCAGGGGAGGTTTTTTTCTGCCTTTTGTATAGCCTCCCCTGAAAGGGGAGGTGCCCAAAGGGCGGAGGGGTATTTTTTCTTGAAAGGGGAGTTGGATGCGATCGACGGGAGCAGACGGAGAGGGTTCCGCTTGACAACTATAACTATTTTAAAGTAAAATATATTCACTTAAAGTTTACGGAGACAAAAATATGAGTAAGGAAAAAGATTACAAATATACTGCATATAATAAAAATTTGCTGACATCAGCAAGAGAACTGCGAAAAACAATGACCCCTCAGGAAAATCACCTTTGGTATGATTTTTTAAAAAACTATCCTGTGAAGATATATAAACAGCGTCCCATCGGAACATATATAGCCGACTTTTATTGTTCAAAAGCCGGATTGATAATAGAAATTGATGGCAGTCAACACTATACGGATGACGGTAAAAAGTATGATGAGAACAGAACAGAGGTGATTAATCAGTTTGGTGTTGATGTTATACGATTTTCAAATTATGATGTTAACACAAATTTTGAAGGCGTTTGTTCTGTTATAGACAGAGAAATAAAAAAGAGAATTAGTGAATAGTAGGGGATAACCTTTCCGTCTGCTTCGCATCTACCTCCCCCTTTCAGGGGAGACTATGACCTCTCCGTCACTTCGTGACACCTTTCCCTCCGGGAACCGGCACCCTTTTGTCACTTCGTGACATTTCCCCTGACAGGGGAATTTCCTTTCAGGGGAGGCAAGTTAAAGCTTAAAGTATACGAAAAAAAGCCTCTCCTGAAAGGAGAGGTGGCAACCGTAGGTTGACAGAGAGGTAAAACCACTCCATATAAAAAACAAAACCCACCTCGAAAGGTGGGTTCATAATTATATTATACTATACTATAATTATTGGGAAAGCGCTGATTATGCAAGTTCGTTACCGAAGTCAACAACGTCCTTAACTGCTTCTTCAACGTTATCTTCAAACTCTTCATCATTAACCTGAATTCCGAAGATTGCAAGAATAACTTTAAATATTTTTGCAAAGAAATCAATAATATTATCCATTGTTAAATCCTCCTCATTAATTTTAATTAAATATGTCTATACTTGCATATTATATGTTATATATTCTTATTTGTCAATTAAAAAGAATAAAAAATAAAACCCACCTCGAAAGGTGGGTTCATAATTATATTATACTATACTATAATTATTGGGAAAGCGCTGATTATGCAATGCTGTTACCATAATCGATAACGTCTTTCACGCCGGATTCAACGTTGTCAACAAAACCTTCAGCTGCTTCTTCATCAACATTAATCTGGAGAAGCTTAAGAAGAGCTGCGATAGCATTCTTTAAAAAGTTAATAATTGCTGAAAAATCCATTATATAATCCTCCTTATTAGATTTCAGTTAAACTGATAATGGTTTTTGATTAAAAATCAAATTACTGAACGTCGATGGGCCATTCGCCAAGAACGTCAAGAAGAGCGATAACAGCCTTAGCAAAGTTTACGATGAAAGTTCTAAGGAAATCGCCGTTTGTTGCGTCTTCACCTTCTGCTGCGTTAGTATCAATGATACCGTCGAGCCAAGCTTTGATTTCATTAAGCATTTGAATGATCCTCCTTTATGTATTTCCTGATATTCCTCAGGATGGCTATATTATATAACATCATTTTTTGTTTGTCAATAGAAAATTCATAAATTTGTTAAAAAACTTTGAATGAGCATATAAAACATAACAACAGGGGAGGATCCTTTTTCTTTCCTTTACGTCAGCAAATTGCGGATACTGAATTGAATCTTCGCATTATATATACTTTCGCCTTATACCTTTTCACTTTTCCCTCTTACTTCTTACTTAAAAAATTTATCTCCCCTGATAAATCAGGGGAGAATCAACAAATGCGTATATATAAAGCACAGCGTCAGATTTTTAATTTCTGAAATATATTATATGAGTAAAGGTTTCTCTACTTGTTGCCATATAGGTTTATTCTTTGTTATAGTGTCTTTTGCTGTGCGCTTGGGGGAGAACGGCTTTATTTTGTTCTGACAGTAAATACGTCGCTCTTTTGTGTTCTGTAAATTTCGTTTCCGTGCTTGTAATAGCCCTGAACATAGAACTGGTATTTCTTGCCGGACTTAAGACCCTTGACCTTTGTAGTGACCTGCTCGAAGTCCTTTATTGTTTTAATGCGGGTCCATTCGCCGTCCTTTTTCATATAGATATAGTAGCCGGTTGCCCAGGATAACTGCTTCCATTTAAGATTTACCTGATTTTCGCCGGTCTTTGATGCCTTGAGCTTTGCAATCTTTTTGGCGGTGAAATCCTTGATTGTGAAGGATGCAACCGTCTCTTTTGTTGTCTCGCCACACTGGATGCAGATAAGTGTCTTTCTGCCCTTTTCCACTGTGGTAGGCTGTTTTGTTACCGTTTCCTTGAAAATGTGTGTTTCGCAGTTTACGGTAAAGTAAATGGCGTTACTTTTTCTTGTTATGCCCGTTGCCTTGTTTTCGGCACGGACATAAGCCTTGTATTTACCCGTTGTGAGGGTTTCAGCCTTGATTGTCTTTTTAAGGCTTTCTGCGGAGAGCTTGTAGCTTTTTGCCTTGCTCCAATTCCATTCTCCTGTTTTTTCGTTCTTCTTTGCTATACGAAGAACATATCTGTCAGCATCTTTACCTGATGAAGACCACTTGAGATTAAGTGCATCGTCAATGTCGATGGATGTGTCCTTTTCAGCAATTTTAAGAGTAAATTCGGAAAGCTTTTTGTTGCCGTAAGTTTTCCAATATTTATTCATTGCAACTCTGCCTCTGGCGATTGAATTTGAATACCTGTTGTGAGGTATTTCAAAGTAATAGCACCAGTAGTATGCTGCGTCATATGCGCCTTGTGCTGTGTCAGGAACATTTTTAAGGTAATTGCGGACTTTCTTGAAGCCGTTTCCGCTGAGCTCCTTTTTGAGGTAGCTGAGCTGTCCTTCAACTGAAAGATGGCTGATTCCCTTTTCACGGCAGTGAGCACGAAGACGGTTGAATCTTCCACCGTTCCATTGGCACAAGCCGCCGCTTAAAAGACCGTTTGTGTCAACGATGACCGCTTTGGGATTGAAGCCCGATTCCTTTTCCATGTTAGCCATAATTCCGCAAGCCGCTGCCGAATTAAGGTTCATCTCTTCAGTAAGGTATGAGAAGATATCGGTTTTAAGTTGGTTTTTGTTGCTGGAACTTGCATTTGCTGAGAGTGGTACGATTGCGGCTAAAATAACAAGAGTAAATGCTGTAAGCAATACCTTTGTTAAGGCCCTTTTCATTTAATCACCTCTGATATTTTTAGCGGAAGCCTTTCCTTTCTCAAAGGAAGCTTACCGCGGCAGGTTGACTGCTCATTTTAATTTTAAAGGACTCGCATTTTGAATTTGCATAGACCGTAACGAAACACAAATACACTTTCTTTAAAATATAGTTTGTTTCGGTTAATGGGGTTTTGCGGTGCTTCGCCCGTGTCTCTGACCGTGCAGATGCGAATCTCAGCAATCTTTTTGCCTGCCTGAATGAACTTGAAAAATTCATTTTTTTCTTTTTCCATATTGGCAACAGGGGCTATTATATAGATTCTGACCCTGTTTGTCAAATTTTAAACGGCTGAAAGGGGATATTTTGCATTTTTGAAAAAGGCAGAAAATATCGAAAATCGAAGAATCGTTGTGCATAATTCACAAAAAACAATGCCGTGATTTGACGAAAATATATTTTGAGACAAATTTGCAGTTTTTTTGAAAAATAGGCGTTTTTTGACTATATTGCACAAAAATAAAACTGCAAGACATCTGTTTTTAGACATCTTGCAGTTAAAATGTGGCTTAAAATTCGATTTTTGATTAATATGCTTTACCCCAGTAAACTAAATGCTTGGCTTCCTTGCCGCAACAAACGCATTTTTCGGAGATTTTTTCCTGTTCAAGGGGCATACAACGGGAGCCTACACCTGTAATTTCCTTAACCTTATCCTCACATTCCTCGTCTCCGCACCACATTGCTTTGATGAAGCCGTCACCGTTTTCGTTAAGAGCAGCTGTGATTTCGTCAAGAGTTGTGCAGGAGAAGGTTCTCTTTTCTCTGTTTTCAAGAGCCTTTTGGAAAATACCGTTGTTTACTTCTTCAAGCTTTGCCTTTACTGTGTCGGCAAGACCTTCGAGAGAAACGAATTCCTTTTCTCTGTTGTGACGTGTTACGGTTACGCACTGACCGTTTTCGATGTCACGGGGACCAAGCTCGATTCTTACGGGAACGCCCTTCATTTCGTATTCGGAATACTTCCAGCCGGCAGAGTTGTTGGAATCGTCAAGCTTTACTCTGATGCCTGCATCAGCAAGAGCCTTTCTTACCTCCTCAGCCTTTTCAAGTACACCGGGCTTATGCTGCGCAACGGGGATGATAACTGCCTGAATGGGAGCAACGGCAGGGGGAAGAACAAGACCGTTGTCGTCACCGTGGGTCATTATGATTGCACCGATAAGTCGTGTTGTAACACCCCAGGAGGTCTGATGGGGATATTCAAGCTTGTTTTCCTTGCTCTGGTACTGGATGCCGAAAGCCTTTGCAAAGCCGTCACCGAAGTAATGGGATGTACCTGCCTGTAAAGCCTTACCGTCATGCATAAGAGCTTCGATAGCATAGGTTGAAACAGCACCGGCAAATTTGTCGCTTTCGGTCTTTTTACCCTTGATTACGGGCATAGCAAGGTATTTTTCACAGAAATCTGCATAAACATTGAGCATCTTTTCTGTTTCGATGATTGCTTCCTCAGCTGTAGCGTGTATTGTGTGTCCTTCCTGCCAGAGGAATTCTCTTGAACGGAGGAAGGGACGGGTTGTTTTTTCCCAACGTACAACGCTTACCCACTGATTGTAGAGCTTAGGAAGATCTCTGTGAGAGTGGATGATGTTTGCGTAATGCTCACAGAAAAGGGTTTCTGATGTGGGACGGACACAAAGCTTTTCTTCAAGCTTTTCTGTACCGCCGTGTGTTACCCATGCAACCTCGGGTGCAAAGCCTTCAACGTGATCCTTTTCCTTCTGAAGAAGTGATTCGGGGATGAACATGGGCATACAAACGTTTTCGTGGCCTGTAGCCTTGAACATACCGTCAAGTATTCTCTGAATGTTTTCCCAGATTGCATATCCGTAGGGGCGGATAACCATACAGCCCTTTACGCTTGTGTATTCAATAAGCTCTGCTTTTTTAACGATATCTGTATACCATTTTGCAAAGTCTTCTTCCATTGAGGTAATATCCTCAACCATTTTTTTGTCGTTTGCCATTGGTTTTCTCTTCCTTTCTTAACACTGTTATAATAGTATAACAGAACGCATATATAATAGTATAAGAAAATACATATATAATAGTATAGGCTTTTCGTCTCCTTGTCCCGTAAAAGAAAGGTAAGGACTGTCTGTGCCTGACTATATACCCAATTAGTATACTATAACCAAGAGATATTTTCAATAAGTTTAAGAAAGTTTATGTGAGAAAAGAAGAAAAAAATTTGCTTCAGTTTGTGGAGAAAAGATAAATAATAAGTTAATATTATGCTCTTTCTATTGACCGCAAGGAAAAAATGTGTATTATCGTATTATAATAAAAATAAGGAGGTGCATGATGAGAAAGCCCGGAAGAATAATATCGCTGATTTTAACGGCGGTGATGATGTTTACCTTCACAGTAGCCGCTGTAGCTGCAGACGATGAAACGGATTTAAAGGATGTAAAAAAGATAATCAGTATAAATGAATATAAATAAGCGAAGATTGCATATTTGCGGTCGCGCTCAAATGTGTTATGAAGATTTAACCTTCTTTCCGCAGAGGTAATAATGCGGTAGAGGATAAGGTGTAATATTATATTGTGGAGAACAGCATCGGGTTGTTCTCTTTTTTTCTTGACCTCATTATCTATTTATGATATTATATTATATAAATTATTTTGTCAGGCAGGTGAAAGTATGATTACCCGCATAACCCACAGTACAGAAGAAACGGAGAACTTTGCTTCCGAAATAGCAAAGCACCTGAAGGGCGGCACCGTGGTGGCTTTTTTCGGCGGTCTCGGTATGGGTAAGACAGCCTTCACCAGGGGTCTTGCCAAAGGGCTCGGTATAAGCTGTCACGTTTCGAGCCCCACCTTTGCCATAGTGAATGACTACGGCGGAAATCCTCCCTTGGTTCATTTCGATATGTATAAGGTTGAATCCTGGGATGACCTTTACTCAAGCGGATTTTTTGATTATCTCGATATGGGAGCTGTCTTAGCCGTCGAATGGAGTGAAAACATCGAAAATGCTTTGCCCGACAGTACGGTCAGAGTTACCATAGAAAAATACGAAGATGAAAACAGCAGAATTATCACCGTGGAAGGAGTGGAATGTGATGAAGATTTTAGCAGTTGATACAAGCGCCGTCTGTGCTTCTGTGGCAGTTACGGAAAACGGCAGGATTTTAAGCGAAAGCTCCGTGAATACGGGACTTACCCATTCCCGAACTCTTCTTCCCATGATTGACAGTACGCTGAAAAATGCGGAAATTGAGCTTGATGATATTGATTTTTTCGCCTGCAGTGTGGGTCCGGGCTCCTTCACGGGAGTGAGAATCGGTGTTGCAGCTGTCAAGGGTCTTTGTGACGGTCTTTCTAAAAAAGCAATGCCCGTTTCTACTCTTGAGGCTCTTGCTTATAATCTCTCTGACAGAGATTGCATAGCCGTACCTGTTATGGATGCACGCTGTCAGCAGGTTTACTGTGCCGTGTTTAAAAATGACAGCGGTACTGTTACAAGGCTTTTGGAGGACTCCGCGCTTAAAATAGACGACCTTGGTGAAAAGCTCAAGGAATATGACGGTGAAATTATTTTTGTCGGTGATGGTGCTGAAATCTGCCACAGGTCTTTAGGTTACAAAAAGGCAGGAGCATCCTCGGTTTATCAGAAGGGTTCATCGGTAGCCTTTGCCGCTGAAAAAAATTACAGTCAGGAAAAGCTGCTTAACGGAGCAGAGCTTATGCCGTCCTATCTTCGTCTGCCACAGGCTGAAAGAGAATTAAAAGCGAAGTCTTTGAAAAAAGGGGATGAGAACAATGCTTAAATCCCTGAAAAGCTTTTTAAAAGGTACGGATATTATAACTGTGTTTCTCTGTACGGCACTGTCTGTCATCGGTACCGTTGCCGTAAGCAGTGCAACCTTTAACGCAGAGGCGGGCACATATATTTCCCGTGACACCAGAGTTATGATACTTGCATTTGTTCTCGGTATGGTGGCAGCTTTTGTTATATCAGTTATTGATTATGACATTATACTTAAGCTGTGGCCGTTGGTAGGAGCAGTTTCAATACTGCTTATGATTTCACTTTTTGCTATCGGTGTTTCACCGGACGCACGAAGTGATGCCATTTCCTGGATCAAGCTTCCGGGTAAGCTTTACTTTCAGCCGTCAGAGATTGTAAAGATAGGCTTTATCATTACCTTTGCATTTCATCTTAGCAAGGTTAAAAATGATATATCCTCACTCAAAACGGTCTTTTTTCTCTGTGTTCACGCAATGATTCCGATAGTTCTCGTTGTTGCAACGGGTGATATGGGTTCAGCTCTTATTTTCGGACTTATGTTTATTGGTATGATGTTTGTGTCAGGTGTTCATTGGCTTTATTTTCCGGCAGGCGGTCTTCTTATCGCTGCCGCCTCGCCTGTTATCTGGCTTAAGATTTTCGATAATATTCAGCGTAACCGTATCCTTGCACTGTTTAATCCCGATGCATATTCTACCGAGATTTATCAGCAGAATCAGGCACTCAAGGCTATTCAGAACGGCGGATTTACGGGCATGGGGCTTTATAACGGTAAGCTTACACAGAGTACTCTTTTGCCTGAAAAACAAAACGATATGATTTTTTCCGCAATATGTGAAGAGTTGGGCTTCATCGGCGCGCTTATACTTTTGCTGTTTTTCCTTCTGCTTGCCATAAGAATTGTAGCGATAGGTAAAAGAGCAAAAAACTTTGCCGCAGAAATGATGTGCTACGGAGTAGCCTTTATGCTGATAGCCCAGGCAGTTATCAATATCGGTATGTGTACCCGTCTTCTTCCGGTTATCGGTATCACTCTTCCTTTCATAAGTGCGGGCGGATCCTCCACGGTATGTGTATATTTAGCCATCGGCCTTGTGTTGAGTATTTACCGTTCTTCAGGTAATATCGGCTATGAAAACGACTACCGTTTTTCAAGAATTGCAAGAGAATATTAATACAAAGTAATGTATATACAAAAATTATGTATAATGAATAATCCTCATAAGTTTTCAACAAAATTGTGGAAAACTCTGTCAGTAAAGTTGAAAACTTTACAGTTTTTCGCAGTTTAAAGTCCGTAAAACAGGTTTTAATGTTAAATTATCCGCAGGTTTTAACATTTTCAACGCAGTTTTCAACACAGTAAAGAAAAAACCTTTACAGCATTTGTTTTGCTGTAAAGGTTTTCTGCTTTACTGAAAAGCTATGGTTTTTATTCATTTTGCAGAGAAAGATGGTATGCGTTTGCGAATTGCAGCTATCTTACGGTTTTTCATTGCGACTGATATCACTCATAGGTGACAGTGCTTTGCTATGACAGGGGGGTATCAGCATTTTGGGTTTCGCATTTATTACAGGTTCTCGCATATATCTGCAAGCTCCTGCATGGAAAGCTTTTCTGCTCTGACATTTACATCAAGGCCTACGGCTGTAATAGCCTCGGCTACCTTGTCCTTGGGAAGTGACATTCCGCTTGCAATAGAGTTTACTGCTGTTTTTCTTCTTTGAGCAAAGGCGGCCTTTACCATTTTGAAAAACTTCTTTTCGTCACTGACCTTAACAGCGGGCTCTTTTCTGATGTTAAGTCGGATAACCGTGCTGTCTACATTCGGAGCCGGCATAAAGGAGCCTCGTGATACATGAAAAAGCATTTCGGGCTCGGAATAGTAGTTTGTGCATACAGTGATAGCTCCCGAGTCTCTCGAACCTATGGGTGTGCAGAGTCTGTCTGCCGCCTCTCTCTGTATCATAACGGTAACGGCTTCTATGGGAAGCTTGCTTTCGAGAAGGAGAGTGATAACGGGTGAGGTGATGTAATAGGGCAGATTTGCACAGACAACAACCTTCATGCCCTGGAACTTTTCTTCAATAAGTGCCTTGAGGTCGGTTTTCATTATATCTGCATTGATAATTTCAATGTTATCAAAATCTGCAAGTGTTTCATCAAGGACAGGAAGAAGTCTTGTGTCAAGCTCAATACACACAACCTTTTTCGCTCTTTTGGCAAGCTCTGCCGTAAGAACTCCCACACCGGCACCGACTTCGATAACTCCCGTATTTTCGTCAGCACCGCACATTTCAGCCATACGTGGGCAGACGGTGGGATTGATGAGAAAGTTTTGTCCGAGAGCTTTGGAAAAATTGAAGCCGTGCTTTTCCATTACCCGCCTTATGACGGAAATATCCGATAAATTTTCCATAAATCAAATCTCCTTTATGTTAAACTATTGAAAATCAGAAATTTTTATTGTATAATCAAAAGGTAAACTTTTTATATATTATAAACGAGGTGAAGGAATATGTCAATTCTTGTTACGGGCGGTGCCGGATATATCGGCTCCCACACATGTATTGAGCTTATCAAAGCAGGCTATGATGTTGTTGTAGTGGATAATTTCTACAACAGTAAAAGGGAAGCTCTCAAAAGAACAGCGGACCTCAGCGGAAAACCTGTCACATTTTATGAATGCGACATAAGAGACGAAAAAGGTCTCGACAAAATCTTCAAGGAAGAAAAAATTGATGCAGTAATTCATTTTGCCGGTCTTAAGGCTGTAGGTGAAAGCTGTCAGAAGCCTATCGAATATTATGACAATAATATCGCAGGAACCCTTGTTCTTTGTGATGTTATGAGAAAGAACGGATGTAAGAAAATCGTTTTCAGCTCTTCTGCTACAGTTTACGGCAGCAACAATGTTTCTCCTCTTAAGGAGTCTATGCCCACCGGCGGTACAACCAACCCCTACGGCACAACAAAGTTTATGATTGAAATTATTCTTTCTGACCTTTTCAAGTCCGACAATGAATGGTCAATCTGTCTTCTCCGTTATTTCAACCCCATCGGTGCTCACGAAAGCGGCAGAATCGGTGAGGATCCCAACGGAATTCCCAACAACCTTATGCCTTTTATTACACAGGTTGCTATCGGCAAGCGTGAATGTCTCAGCGTTTTCGGTTCAGACTACGATACACACGACGGCACCGGAGTGAGAGACTACATACACGTTGTTGACCTTGCAGCAGGTCATGTAAAGGCACTTCAGAGAGTTCTCGGTAAAAACGGTCTTGATGTTTATAACCTCGGTACAGGTACAGGCTACAGCGTTCTTGATGTTGTCAAGGCTTTCGAAAAGGCAAGCGGTGTAAAGATTAACTATAAGATAGTTGACCGTCGTCCCGGTGACGTTGCTGTTTGTTACTCCGATCCCTCAAAGGCTTATGAGGAGCTCGGCTGGAAGGCTGAAAGAGGTATCGACGAAATGTGTGCCGATTCCTGGAGATGGCAGAGTCAGAATCCTAACGGATATCCGGACTGATAATTTTTAATAAATAAAAAAATGAATAATTGCGGTCACGGTGAAAGCCGTTTCCGCAATTTTTTTTCGTCGGTATCAGGCGGCTGTTATGTGAAAGAATAACTGATAACAGCAGGAGGCGGCGTTACGGTATTCTTTTCAGAATTACGCGCAGCAAAAAACCTCCCCTTTTCACTGCGGGGAGGTATGATAAAAATTATTTTGCCATTTTACTGTAAAGGTGCTTTTCAAGGAAATTATCTACTGTTTCCCAGTATTCTTCGGGGAACCAGATTGCGGAAACAGCGTGCTCTGCACCTTGGATTATGTGTTTTTCCTTTTCAGCGGCACAGGCATTGTAGACAGGATCAAGATTTGAGATGAGAACAAAGTTGTCCTTGTTTCCGTGAATGAAAAGAGTGGGAGTTTTTGACTTTTTCAGCTGCTCAACGCTGGAAGCCTTGCCGAAGAAGAAGCCGTTAAAGATGCGGCACATAAGAGCTGCGGGAGGCATAACAATCTTCGGGGGAAGACGGTATTTTCTTTTGCATCGGTCGGTAAAAATCTCTTTTACAGAAGTAAATCCGCAATCCTCAACAGCAAGCATAACGTTTTCAGGCAGCTTTTCGCCTGTTGTCATCATTGTAGTGGCACCGCCCATTGATACACCGTGAAGAACAATCTTTGCTTTTGGGTTTTCTCTTACAATACTGTTTATCCAATCAACGACATCAAGTCTGTCGAGCCATCCCATAGTCACGAACTTGTGTTCGCTGTTGTTGTGACCGCGAAGGTCGGGGATAAGCACATTGAAGCCTCTTTTGTAGTATTCGGAGCCATATGTTCCCATTTCACGGTTAACATTAGTCCAGCCGTGAAGTACAATTGCCCACATATTGCTGTTTGAGGGATTGAGATATTCTACGCCGTGGAGGTTTTCGCCTTTACGGTTTTTGATGGTAACCTCCTGATGGTATGTAGTGTCAAACCATTTATAGCCCTTCACAAGAGTGGGGTTAGTGGCATTTTTTTCGAATAGGCTTCCCTTGCAGGGGATTTTGTTGTCCTTTCTTTTCTTGTTGCCTAAGGCAATGAAGAAAAAGGCAAGGCCGAGACCGAGCCATAAAACAAGCAGAACAATTGCTGTTATTGCCAATACTGTGAGAGTAATTTTTATTTCGTGGGGCATAGATAAGCATCCTTTCCTTTATCATTTATTATCATTTATGACACATTATACACTCAGATTAAATAAAAATCAAGAGACAGTATCGGGTATAGACAGTCGTTTTTTGCATTTTTTAGTATATTTTGTATGATTTTTGTTGAAATTATCAAGCGATAGTGGTATACTATGTAAAAATAAGCAGTTAAGGAGAAATATGAAATGAAAAATAAAACTGTTTTTAAAAGAGCTCTTGCTCTGTTGCTCGCTGTCATAATTGTTTTCGGACTTACTGCCTGCGGCGGCAAGGAAGAAGAAACAACAACACAAGCTCCCACAACCACAGAGGTTACAACTACGGAGCCTCCTGTTGACACAAGAAAAATCAACAGACTTACAGGTCTTGCCACTCTCAGCGAAAAGGCTTACGGTAAGCGTCCTGTTGCTATTATGATAAATAATATCAGGGCTGCACTTCCTCAATATGGTGTAGGCAAGGCTGATATTATGTTTGAGGTTATCGTTGAAGGCGGCATCACCCGTATGATGGCTGTTTACGGTGACTACACAAAGGTTCCTAATGTCTGCTCTATCAGATCCTGCCGTTACTATTATCCTATTCTTGCCTACGGTCTTGATGCGGTTTATATCTGCTTCGGCAGTAATGAAACTCTCGGCACACCTACTCTCAAGAGACTCGGCATCGACTATTTCAACGGTGCTGCAAATTATGTAACAGACCTTTTCGGCAGAGATTCTGCAAGACTTAAAAAGTACAGTAAAGAGCATACTGCTTATGTAAAGGGCGAAAATATTCCTGCAGTATTTGATAAATACAAAATCAGAACAGATTACAGCGAAGGCAAGAATGTACCCATCTTCAATTTCCGTGAGGAGGGTCAGGCTGTTGCCACAGGTGATAAATACTGTGACAAGGTAAAACTCAACTTCTCAACCTCTTATTTCAGCACCTTTACCTATGATGCGGATAAGAAGGTATATCTTAAGCAGCACAACGGCACTGCACATAAGGACAGCGTTACAGGCGAACAGCTTAATTACACAAATCTGTTTGTTCTTGAAACGAAGGTAAGCCATTATAAGGACGGCTATCTTATGAATGTTGAGCTCAAGGGCGGTAACGGTTATTATATTTCTATGGGTAAGAGTCAGAAAATTACATGGACTAAGCCGGCAGAAGGCGACACCATCCAGGTCTTTGACAGCACCGGTGCTCCCTTACAGGTAAATCCCGGTAAGAGCTATATCGGTATTATCGCTCCCGAATCAACAAAAATCACAGGTACAGACCCCAACGCTACAACAGCGGCTGCCACATCAGCAGCAGGATAAAACAAACTCAATCAGACCGCCACAGTGTAAAAACTTGTGGCGGTTTATACTTTTAAAAGTATTGCCAAAAGCAGTATTTTATGATAAAATACATTGATATAATAAATTTAGCCCCTTATGAGGTGATATTTTGGCTGCTAAAAAAGAAAATATAAGAAATTTTTCTATCATTGCCCATATTGACCACGGCAAAAGTACCCTTGCTGACAGACTTCTTGAAATAACGGATTCCGTTGCCAAAAGAGATATGTCTGCACAGATTCTTGACGATATGGACCTTGAAAGAGAAAGAGGTATTACAATAAAGGCTCACGCTGTAAAGCTTAACTATAAAGCTAAGGACGGCGAGGAATATGAGCTTAACCTTATTGACACACCGGGACACGTTGACTTCAATTACGAGGTTTCACGTTCACTTGCTGCCTGCGAGGGTGCTGTTCTGATTATTGACGCTTCACAGGGTATTGAAGCGCAGACTCTTGCAAACACTTATCTTGCTCTTGACCATGACCTTGAGCTTGTTCCCGTAATCAACAAAATTGACCTTCCTGCTGCAGAGCCGGACAGAGTTGCCGCTGAGGTTGAGGATATAATAGGTCTTGACTGTATGGAAGCACCGAGAGTTTCTGCAAAGACAGGTGAAAATGTGGCGGAAGTGCTTGAAAAGATAGTTTCCGATATTCCTGCCCCCTCGGATTGTGACGATAAAGCTCCTCTTAAGGCGCTTATCTTCGACTCTGTTTACGATAATTACAAGGGCGTTATAGTTTATGTACGTGTTATGCAGGGTGCTCTTAAAGCCGGTGAAACCATGAGAATGATGGCTACAGGTGCAGAGTTTACTGTTGTTGAGGTCGGCTATATGCGTGCTACGGGACTTGAGCCCTGTAAGGAGCTTTCCTCAGGTGAGGTCGGTTACATCACCGCATCAATCAAGACCGTGCGTGATGCTAAAGTCGGTGACACGGTTACTAAAGTGCAAAATCCCGCTTCTGAGCCTCTTCCCGGCTACAGAAAGGTTAATCCTATGGTTTATTGTGGTGTTTATCCCGCTGACGGTGCAGACTATGAAGCTCTTCGTGATGCTCTCGAAAAGCTTCAGCTCAACGATGCTTCTCTTTCCTATGAGCCTGAAACATCAGGTGCTCTCGGCTTCGGCTTCCGTTGCGGCTTCCTTGGTCTTTTGCATCTTGAAATCATTCAGGAAAGACTTGAAAGAGAGTATAATCTCGACCTTGTTACCACAATTCCGTCAGTTGTATATAAAATTCATCTTACCGACGGCAGTGTAGTGGAAATTGATAATCCCACCAACTATCCTGAACAGGTAAATATTGATTATTGTGAAGAGCCTGTTACTAACGCTCACATCTATTCTCCGACAGAATATGTCGGTACTATTATGGATCTCTGTCAGGACAGACGAGGTATTTTCAAGGATATGAAATATATCACACCCGACCGTGTTGATATTCATTATGAGCTTCCTCTCAACGAAATCATTTACGATTTCTTTGATGCTCTCAAGTCAAGAACAAGGGGCTATGCTTCCTTTGACTATGAGATTTTTGAATACAGACGTTCTACTCTTCAGAAGGTTGACGTTCTTCTTAACGGCGACATTATCGACGCTCTTTCATTTATCATCCATTCCGAAAAGGCTATGTCCCGTGCAAGAAAGATTGCCGAAAAGCTTAAGGAGCACATTCCGAGACAGATGTTCGAAATTCCTATTCAGGTTGCTATCGGCAGCAAGGTTATCGCCCGTGAAACGGTTAAGGCTATGAGAAAAGACGTTCTTGCCAAGTGTTACGGCGGTGATATCACAAGAAAGAAAAAGCTTCTTGAAAAACAGAAGGAAGGTAAAAAACGTATGCGTCAGTTCGGTACTGTCGAAGTGCCACAGGAAGCATTTATGGCAGTGCTTAAGCTTGACGATAACGGATAAGGATATGACAGGAATATATATTCACATTCCCTTTTGCAAAACAAAATGTCCTTACTGTGATTTCTATTCCTTTAAAGGTGACGAAAAACAAAAGGACAGCTATCTTATGGCTGTCCTTTCGGCTTTAAAGGGCTATGCCGACAAAAAAATGAAGGTTGATACTCTTTATTTCGGCGGGGGAACACCCTCGGTTTTTGGCGGTGAAAGAATAGGAAGGATTGTAGATTACATAAGGGAAAGCTTCGATTTACAAAATTATGCGGAAATAACCGTTGAATGTAACCCCTCCTCTACGGATGAAGCTTTTGTGTGTGCAGTTAAAAAGGTAGGGGTTAACCGTGTCTCTATGGGGATGCAGTCAGCGGTGGAAAGAGAAAGAAAAATGCTCGGAAGACCCTCAGACAGAGAGGATGTAAAAAGATCAGTTACTCTTTTTAAAAATGAGGGCATAGACAATATTTCCCTTGACCTTATGCTCGGTGTACCTCATCAGACAATGGAAAGCCTTGATGAAAGCATAGATTTTATTTTTTCTCTCGGAGTGAAGCACATCAGTGCTTATATGCTTAAAATAGAAGAGGGGACACCCTTCGAAAGAGATGAGAATAAGCTTTGTCTGCCCGACGAGGATACTGTGGCAGATATGTATCTTCATACCTCGGAAAGGCTCACCGAAAACGGATTTTCTCATTATGAAATTTCTAACTTTGCCCTTGAAGGCTTTCACAGCCGTCACAATACAAAGTATTGGCAGTGCGAGGAATATATAGGTATAGGTCCGTCGGCACATTCATACTATAACGGAAAGAGATTTTATTACTCACGATCATTTGAAGATTTTCTTTCGGGAAAAGAGCCTGTTTACGACGGTGACGGCGGAAGTGAGGAAGAATACATTATGCTTTCTCTTCGTCTTAAAGAAGGTCTTGATGCAGGAAAATTCAGGGAGAGATTCGGTAAAGCACTTGACAGCAGTATCTTTGTGAGGGCAAAAAAGTATGAAAAAATGGGGCTTCTGAAAACAGAGGGAGACAGAATTTTTCTTACAAAAGAAGGCTTTCTTCTTTCAAACAGTATAATTTCAGATTTAATTTAAAGCACAGGGGACGGTTCTGTGTGTTAGATAAGGCGGTGTAGAGATGATATTTAAAAAATACGGTCTTGTTCTTGCCGGTGGCGGAGGTAAAGGTGCTTATCAGATAGGTGCCTGGAAGGCTCTTCGGGAAATGCACATTTCCTTTGATGCGATTTCCGGCGTTTCAATCGGTTCTATCAACGGTGCACTGATTGCCGCAGGAGATATGAACAAGGCGATTGAATTCTGGCACAATGTTTCTGTTGAAAAGGGCATAAAGATTGAAAACGAGCTTGTTGACCCGGAAAATCTTTTCAGCAAGAAAAATTGGAGTATCCTTTTTAAGGAATTTTTAAAAAACGGAGGCTTTGATGCATCTCCTGCAGCAGATTATATAAAAACCTATGTTGACGAGGATAAGGTGAGAAAAAAGAAAATTCCTCTCGGAATCGTTACGGTACATCTGTCTCAGAGTGCAACACCGCTGGAAATTTTTGTAGAGGATATTCCTCAGGGCGAGCTTGTGGATTATCTTCTTGCTTCATCTAATATTCCTCTTGCTACAAACATCGGGCCTGAGGGCGAAAAGTTCCTTGACGGAGGTGTTTATGACAACACTCCTGTAATGACTCTTAAAAAGAGGGGCTACAATAAGCTTATTGTTATTGATATATCGAATATAAAGGGTATAGCCCATAATCTGAATTTCAATAATTCTCAGGTTGTCTATATCAGACCCTACGACCTTGAGGATCTTGGTCCGTCCTTTGATTTCAGCGGACCGATGATTGACAGGAGGATGCAGCTTGGCTATCTTGACACAAGAAAAGCCTTCGGTCATCTTTCGGGAAATATTTTTTATTTTACTCCCGATGTTTTTGAAAATATGGTTGTTCAATATGGGGCTGATGCTATTCACGAGCTTGAGGAGCTTGCCCATAAGCTTAAGGTGGAAAAAGCCTGTATTTATTCTAAGGAGGAGTTTATTTCTGCAACAAAAAATGCCCTCGAAACGGCGAGAGCAGAAGAGCTTCAGACAGCACAGGATGCCCAGAAAGAAAAAACGGGCGAGAGCGCCTTCGATTGGAACGACATAAAAGAAAAATGGAATCATTTCAGAGGAAGAACGCAGAAAAAGGATTTTGAGGATTATGCCGGTGCAATAGCGGTTCTCGATTCGGTGATAAGCTGAATATAAAAAAGCTTGTTAAAATTTGGCAGGTCAAATTTTATTAAAGCTATTGACAAAAGCTTAAAACTGATATATCATTTTGACATAATAAAATAAACCGATGAGCAAGAGTAGTAGCATAATCTTAAGCTTACAGAGAGCCGTGAACGGTGGAAAGCGGCAGGGGAGGATATTGTGAATGGACTTGTGAGGGCGTCTCCGAAAATTGCAGTAGGTGACGACGGAAACTCTACCGTTATCCTGAGAGCGTATGTCAGTACGTGAAAAACCATTAAGGTGGCAACAGACTTCTGTTCCTTTGTGGAGCAGAAGTTTTTTATTTGGTATGTACTATACCGGGCAGTTGTTCTTTGTGGTAAAAATTTATTACAGGAAGTGCAGTTTATGTATTATTCGGGCGAACGATGGCGACAGTAAATCAGATTGTCAGACAGTAAATAAAATACGGTTGCGGTATTACGCATTATAAAAATATTATATCAACTGAGGAGATTTTAAAATGAATATAAATTATAAGGATTTCGACAATTATCTTAAACAGTATCCCGACAAAAACGGTTACTTCGGTCAGCACGGCGGCGCATTTCTCCCTCCCGAGCTTGAACCTGCATTCAAGGAAGCCGATGATGCTTACGAAGCAATCTGTCAGTCAGCACAGTTTATTTCCGAGCTTCGCAGAATCAGAAAGGAATTTCAGGGAAGACCTACACCCGTTTACCATTGCGAAAGACTTTCAAAGCTTTTCGGTAACTGTCAGATTTATCTCAAGCGTGAAGACCTTAACCATACAGGTGCTCACAAGCTCAATCACTGTATGGGTGAGGGACTTTTGGCAAAATATATGGGCAAAAAGAAGCTTATTGCCGAAACAGGTGCAGGTCAGCACGGTGTTGCTCTTGCTACTGCAGCTGCATACTTCGGTATGGAATGTGATATTTATATGGGTGAGGTTGATATTGCAAAGCAGCATCCCAATGTAATCAGAATGAAGATGCACGGCGCAAATGTTATTCCCGTTACCCACGGACTCAAGACTCTTAAAGAGGCTGTTGACGCTGCTTTTGATGCTTATCTCAAGGAATATGATCACGCTATTTACTGCATCGGCTCTGCTCTCGGCCCTCATCCCTTCCCGAAAATGGTAAGAGATTTCCAGGCTGTTATCGGAATTGAGGCAAGAGATCAGTTCCTTGAAATGACAGGACATCATCCTGTTGCTGTCTGTGCATGCGTAGGCGGCGGCTCCAACTCCATCGGTATGTTTGTACCTTTCCTTGCTGATCCTGTTGAGATTATCGGTGTTGAACCTCTCGGCAGAGGCGAAAAGGTCGGCGATCACGCTGCAACAATGGCATTCGGAACCAAGGGAAGACTTCACGGCTTTGAAAGCTATCTTCTCCAGGACGAAAACGGTGAGCCTCTTCCCGTTTACTCTATTGCAAGCGGTCTTGATTATCCCGGTGTTGGTCCCGAGCATGCAAATCTCCGTGATATGGGCAGAGTAAAATATGACACAATTTCTGACGAGGAAGCTATGGAGGCATTCTTCCTTCTGTCAAGATACGAGGGTATCATTCCTGCAATCGAATCTTCTCACGCTGTGGCTTATGCCATCAAGTACGCTAAAGAGCACAAGTCAGGCTCCATTCTCGTTTCTCTTTCAGGCAGAGGCGATAAGGATATCGACTATGTTTATGAGCAGTACGGCTGCGGTGAAAAATTTATGGAAAAGTACGAGAAATAAGATAAACTTAAACTTAAACAGCACTCTCCTGAAGAAGTATTCGGGAGAGTGCTGTTGCTTTTTGAAGCGGAAATAAGTCTGACGGTTTATAATTGTTTTATATATTTGACAAGCTTGATATCCTTGCTTTTCAGCAGTCTAAGATAATCGTCGGTGGTTCTGATTTCGTAGGGCGACAGAACTGCGGCACCGCCTACATCCTCCCTGCGGTGTGCATCGGAGCCGGCAGAAACGGGCAGATTATGCTTCTTTGCCAGCATAAATACCCTTTCATCATAGTTTTCGTGCCGGGAATTGCTGTTTATGGCTTCAAAGCCGTCTACATATTCAGGCATCGGTACACATTTATTATCACGGAAGGGATGAGCCTGAATAATTGTAACACCGTATTTCTTCGTATATGAACGCAACTCCTTTAAAGATATATCAAAAAAATCCTCGCGGGAATTCAAAAGCTCAGGTGTCACGTTGTAAAGTAAAAAATGGTTTCCTTGCAGAGTTAATTCAGGAGAAAATAAAACATTTATTCCCAGCTTTTCTCCCTCCGCTTTTGCACGGAGAAAGGAGTTATACAAAAGTCCTGTTTTTTCGCTCCAGGGGATGTCTCCCAAAAGACCGAAGTGATGTTTAGAAAAATGATCGGATATGAAAATGGTGTTATATCCGGCTTTTTTGTGAAAGTGCACCATTTCTTCAGGAGAAAAGAAGGCACAGGCACTGACTGGCTTTGTGTGTATATGTGTTTCGGTTTTGTACATAGGACGCCTCCTTTAAAACAGATTTCTGATACATTAATTATACTATTAATCAGATTGAAAGTAAATAAAAAACGGTCTTGTGATGTAAAATTCCGATAAGTACATCCTGAAAATTCAGGGTAATTTGTGTGCTGTGCCGTCTTTTTGCTGCAACGCACGCAAATTTAAATTTATTGTATCATTTGTCTCAAAACTCTTGAAATTATGTCTGAAAAGCATTAGAATTAACTGAAAGATATCTGTGGATATAACAAAGCTTTATAAGCTAAGAGTGAAAAAAGGAAGGTTGTAATATGAAAAACAAAAAGAAAATTATTGTTTCTGTCATAGCTGTTATTGTTGCTCTTGCTCTTGCGGGCGCAGGTGTTTACCTTTATATCACAAGATACGGCAGAGATAAAAACGACACCGAGGAATTATACAGACAGAATGTTGTTGCGGTAAATTATGAAAATACCGTAGAAACTGCTTATCCCCAGACTGACCTTTATAAAATAATTGATGAGCATTTCCGCTCTGAGCTTCCCGAAGGCAAGACAGAAAAGAAGGCTATCGTTATCGGGTATGACGGTTGCCGTGCAGACGTGCTGACACAGGTGCAGAAGGAAAACAGTGCTGTCGGTTATCTGCTTGAAAAAGGCGCTTCTAAGGCTCTTACTTATTGCGGAGGAGTGAATTATCCCGAGATTAATACACAAGATACTTCAACAGCCCCCGGCTGGTGTTCAATCCTTACCGGTCAGTGGGCAGATGTTCACGGGGTAACCGCAAACGATATTCCAAAATCAATGGAAGTAAAAACTCTTATGACCACTCTTACGGAAGACGGTATAATCGGCAGTGCAAGCTTTATCACCAAATGGGCAGGACATTTTTCAAGAGAGAAAGCTACTTATCTTCCTGAGGTTCAGTACTGTAGCGACCACGCTCTTCCTGTAAATTTCAATAAATGTGACGGAAACGAAGGCTCTCATAAGACTGTAATGACTGAAATTGCTGATGAAGCATGCTCTGATTTCCTCTTCGTAATTTACGAGCATACAGACTCAGAGGGCCACAATTACGGCTTTTCAATCAATAACCCCGGTTACAAGGAAGCTTTTGTAGAGTCTGATGCCTGCGGTTATGAAGCCATCAAGGCTATTGAAGCAAGAGAAACTTATGACACCGAGGATTGGCTCATTATCATAACTTCCGACCACGGCGGAAAAGGTCTTGGTCACGGAAAAGAAAGCATTCAGGAAAGAATGACATTTGTTGTAATGAACAAGGAATGGTAAAATTTTAAAGTAAACCTCCTTGCGAAAGCGAGGAGGTTTTTTTCTTTAATAGTAAAAGAGACAGGAGAGAAATATGCAAAGAAAATATACTCACGTAATAGTAATAGGCGTTGACGGTGCGGGCAGTTGGTTTAAGGATGCCGATACACCGGCCTTTGACCGTATTTTTGAAAAAGGTGCAGTTACATATAACGCACTTTCCTCTAAGCCTACAATAAGTGCTGAATGCTGGGGCTCAATGCTTATCGGCGTCGGCCCCGAGGTGCATAAGCTTACAAACCGAAGAGTTTCAGTGTTGCCTTATCCGATATGGTCAAAAAATCCGTCGGTTTTACGCCGCATAAGGAAAGCTTATCCGAAGGCAGAGCTTGGCTCTTACTGCGATTGGAATCCTATAACAAAGGGGATTGTTGAAAAGTTTATCCGTGTCTCCCATGCGAGTGCAAGGGACAAGGAGCTTACTCCGGTTATATGCGACTATATACGCAACAAAAAGCCTGATTTTCTGTTTGTTCATTTTGACAGCACAGACGGTGCCGGACACAAATACGGCTACGGAACAAAAGAGCACATTGATGCTATAGGTGAGGTTGACAAGCTTATAGGTGATGTATATTCTGCAGTGCAGCAAGCAGCTATAGCTGAGGAAACTTTATTTATGGTTATTGCAGACCATGGCGGTACAAATCCGGGAGACGGTAAAGGCGGAAGCCACGGAGGTTGGACGGATGAAGAAAAATATGTCACCTTTGCCGCTGTCGGAAAAGGTGTAAATAACACCTCTGTTAAGGAAATGAACATCCGGGATCTTGCAGCTGTTATCCTTTATGCCATGGGTGTAGAGCAGCCTGATTTTAATGAAAAAGGATGGACTGCACAGATTCCTGAAGATCTGTTTGCAGATTATAAAGGTAAATACCGTGACATTTCTCATCTTACAGGTGCTCCACCGAGAATTTCAAAGCAGCACCACAAATCAGAGCTTATTTAATAAAGACAACATTATATAAACCGAAAGAAATGGTAAAATGACAAATTCATTAAGTAATAAAAAAACGGATTTTATTATTTTTCTTTGCTGGGCAGCCTACACTGTTGCGTATGTAGCAAGACTTAATTACAATGCGTCAATGGTTGAGATTCTTTCTCAGCTTGGAACTACAAAGGAAGCAGCAGGCACTGTAAGCTCGTTCTTCTTTTTCGCTTACGGTGCGGGTCAGCTTGTGAACGGTCTGCTTTCAAAAAAATATAACACAAAATATTCTGTTACCGTAGCTCTTGCGGGTTCATGCGTTATAAATCTTGCCATGACCTTGTGTCAGGGTGTTGATGCAATGAAATATCTGTGGCTGCTGAACGGTGTTTTCCAGTCTGTTCTCTGGTCATCGCTTATCAAGACACTGTCAGATAACCTTGCCGACAACAAGCTTTCAAGGGCAGTTATGGTAATGAGTACAACCGTTGCCTCGGGTACATTTGCCGCCTACGGCCTTGCGGCTCTTTTCTCATATCTCGGATTGAGCTGGACGCTGATTTTTTATGTTGCGTCTGCTCTTGTGGGATTGACGGCAATATTATGGTTTGTCGGAATGGGCACTTTGCAAAAAGAGAAGAAGGAAACAGAAATAAGCAGTACAAAGGTAAAAAGTAATTTTTCAGTAACCTCTGCTTTTGCTGTGGGACTTATTGTAATTCTGATTTCTGCTGTAACAAACGGATTTATAAAAGACGGAATAACAACATGGGTACCCTCAATCTTAAAAGAGGAGTTTGGAGTGTCATCTTCTCTGTCGATTATTGTTACGCTGCTTCTTCCTGTCCTTTCAATTTTCGGCACCTCTCTTGTTAATGCTCTTCACAAAAGGCAAAAGGACGAAAATGCTCTTAACGGTATTTTTTATTTTGCCGCTTTAATTCTTGTGGGACTTATTATACTCACACTGAACCTCAAGTCGGTGCCTCTTACCCTTGCACTTTTCGGCTTGATTGCCTGTCTTATGTCGGCAGTCAACAATGTTATTACAAGCATTGTACCTCTTTATTCGAGAGACAAGATTGACTCGGGACTTACTGCAGGTCTACTAAATACATTCTGTTATGTCGGAAGCACACTTGCCACATCAATGCTCGGAAGAATTGCCGACACAAGAGGATGGAGAGATGTTTTTGTGTGCATATTTGTATTCACTGCAGTTTCATTTGCGGTATGCTGTGCTTCAGTGGTGTTGAAAAAGAGACGTAAGCTACAGAAAGATTAAGAATTATTGATGACTTTAACAGAAGGTCTGCGGTTCACCGATATATATCTTATCGGATTTATTGCAGCTTTTATTCAGCAGTATAAGATGAACATGTAATTTTACCGTCGGAGAAAATGCCGACGGTTTTCTGTTTATACATATCTTTTAAACGGAATCACAATTGAAGCTGCATATATTACGTGCAATATACGAAGAATTTTGTAAGGTATACCGGAATCTGTATGATGAAAAAATGTAATATGCCACAGAAAGCCGAATGAGCTTTGGTTGTCTTCAGTTCTTCTGATTATATATTAAAGATTTTGTCAACTGTTGCAAATTGATGGGCTTTATACTATAACTGCAATGTATAAAAATATAAGGAGGAAACTATGAAAAATAAACGTTTGCACTTTATAGACGGATATAAGGGACTTTTGTGCTTTATGATTATGTTCTGTCATTTTTGGAATATCTATCGTCTCACCACAGGTGAATCCACCGTATGATGGATGCCTTCACAAACATTCCTTTAGGCAACTATTTGCTTGCTGATTGCTCTGAACCGTTTTTCGCTTCCTCAGCGTTTCTTTTCTGCAAAGCCTTTCCTGCTGATAGGAAAAATCAGTTTTGGTATCTATGCCTTCCATTGGCCTGCAACTTGCTCTGTTGGCAGCATTGTGCTGCTGAAAGGTATAGCGTCGCAGTGGCATCCGATCTATACAATTGCAGCATCTTTTCTGGTCTCTTTGCTTTGTACCGTTGTAATTTCGATTGTCTATTACTTCACTGTGGAAAAGTTTGGGGATATGACAGTTCGCAGTGTACGAAAGCTCGGTTCAAAACTGCCACAATAAGTTATATGAAACTCCTCTTAACAGGGGAGTTTTTCTTTTGCGATTGTATAATCAGCTTTAGTTTACAAATACTAACAACACAATTTGTAATTTAAGGAGAATGTATATATGAAAGCAACAGGTATTGTACGCTGAATTGACGACCTCGGCAGAGTCGTCATCCCATAAGAAATCAGAAGAACAATGCGGATCAGAGAAGGCGATCCGTTACATACATCATTGACAGCTTTCGACAGGTTTTGTATTGCAATACATAGTGTGGTGGAAAAAGCAAAAGCGAGGTGAAATTCACCTCGCTTTTACTAATTAGAATTAAAAGTCATAATGATCAAAAAAGACTTGTTGCTCATAAAAATCTCTAATCGGCTTATCTTTTGATACCGTTACAAAACATAGGATTACCTGTGGTTCTGGATCGTCTGAACAACAAAAACCTAAATTTCGATCTTTAATAAAACAGCTAATTTTGTTTCTATATTTTTTTTCGCTTTCATCCCCGTAGTTTTTGAAAAAATACACTGTAGGGATATTCCAATGAGATTCAATTTCATCAATATCTTTTTGGGTTGCACAGGCAACATCAATAATCAAATAATTTACACCAACATTTTTTGCCCATTCACCCAAAACCAAGTCAATATCAAAATCAAATCCCTCTTTTTCTTGAAGAAGGGCGTTAGTGGTGTTTTCTTTATCTCGACGAAAAATTTTCAAGTGACTATTGAGCGCCTTGATAAATACGTTTTTTTGATTAGAACACAAATCTGCTCCTAACGGTGGGGTAGGAATTATTTTATTACCAAGAGCACTATTGATAGTTTTATCCATTATGGTAAGTTCAATGTGTTTGTAAATTTCTGTTATATCGACAAGCAATTGTTTTTCGTCAATGGCTAATGTGCCGTATATTTTTTTGAAAAAGGCCGTTGTAAGTGCTGTTCCAGCAAAGCCCGTGCTTTTGTGATATGTCCAAAATGCATCACTCAATCGCTTAAGCTCGGGTAAATGATATATTTTTTTATTAACGATATTTTCAAGCGGTTCATCGTGATCCAAGGACAAATCTTCTAAAATTTTACCGCTAGTGGGCATACAACCTATATAGGATTTATCTGAAAACGAGTCGGTAAAAACATTATAGTTTTTTTCTTTGCTTCTAACTTTTATACCTCTGAGAATATTTAATTCATCTATGTTTTCAAGCGTAATGTAATCTCGTTGATCATTTACTAAAAATTTAGTCTTGTAAAAGGTTTTATTAAGTAAATCAAGATATTGTTTATGATAAATAGACTTTCTAGAAAAGATATTTCTTCCTAGTAGTCTGCACGGAAAACAATTTCCAGAACTGTATATTCGATCTTGCGTTTCAATGCGAAATGTGAAATTGTCAATCAATTCATCTACGGTATAAGAAATTGAAAATTTTGTTGTAAACTGCTTTTTACCATTATGTGGGTATGCGCCTGAAGCCACAAATCTAGACATCATTGTCATCCCCGATTTGTATTTTTGAAGAAGTGCCTTGTTAGCAGTAGACAAAGGTGACTGTATTTCTACATTTAATAAAGAAATCAAATAGTCGCAGAACTTTACTCTTGAACGCTTGGTGTATATAATTAATCGATCGTATATGGTTGGATATGTTCTTAATGTATGAGGCTTTACTAATAATTCATATGCTTGTTTAACATATGAACAATAGCAGTCTCTTGATCCTTTTGTCATTCCTTCATCTGTCATAAAATCTACAAAACATTTTTTCATATTTTGCAACCCCTTTTTGAGCTAATATTTAACGTGCTTCAAAACGACTTTTATATCATCATTATACAGAACAGGTTGCGAAAAATCAAGAATGAAAGTATATTTCCCCACCTCTTACAAATACTAACAACACAATTTGCATCAAGAGGAGAAAGATATATATGAAAGCAACAGGCATTGTCCGCCGAATCGATGACCTCGGCAGAGTCGTCATCCCAAAAGAAATCAGAAGAACAATGCGGATCAGAGAAGGGGATCCGCTGGAAATCTATACCCAGGCAGACGGAGAGGTAATCTTTAAAAAGTACTCTCCCGTAGGTGAGCTTGGGGCAGACACAAAACAGTATGTAGATGTTCTCAACCGTACCACGGGACTTGCGGCAGTAATCTGTGACAGGGACAGGGTAGTTGCAGCGGCAGGTATTCCTAAAAAGGATATTGTCGGCAAGAGAATTTCGCCTATGCTCGAAAGCTATATGGAAAGACGAAGCGGCTTTACTCTCGGCACAGATAAGGATATGCTTGTGATTTCTGAAGAAATTCCCCGTGAGATTTCTGTTATGTGTCCGATTATCGGTGCGGGAGATATTCTTGGGGCAGTGGTGCTTCTTTGTGATGAGAAAAAGAAGGTTCCCGGTGTGGTTGATGTGAAGCTTGTTCAGGTAGCTGCCGGATTTATGAGTAAACAGATGGAGGAATGAAATGAGCAGGTATTTTCCGAAAAAGGAAAGTACCTGCTTGATTTTATTGGATATCCGCTTTTACTTCGGCAGCAATCTTCAGCATCTGCTTGCGGGAGGAAACACCCAGCTTGCTGTAAATATTTTTATTGTGATATTTTAGTGTGTTTTCCTTAATGTTCAGCTCTGCCATTATTTCCTTGCTGCTTTTTCCGTCAAGATACAATGTGAATACGGCTTTTTCAGTGTAGGTCAGGGTCTTAATCTGTGCCGCAAAAAGCTCACACTGCATAATGAATTCTTCGCTTTTTTCTTCCGCTGCGTGTTCTGCGGATTCAGACTTTTCTACGGATGCTTCAGTGATTGCTTTTACTTCAGTGCCAGCTTGATTTTGCTCATCCTGAAGCATAAGGCATAGACACAGCAGAAATAGCTCACTTATGATATACGAAACGGAAAGAAATTCAAAATCAATACGTACGAGCTGTTCTATCAGCCACACACCTATATTCACCATAACTGCTATGTTTATGACTATCGCCTGACATGTGGTGGAAATCTGTTTTTTTATTGTAGCATAAGCAGTACAGATTACCATCGCTCCGAAATAGAAAAAAAGATAAAAAAGATAAAGCGGATGCCACGCCCCGTATATCTTATCCAAAACAGTCGCACCGTTAACACTGGTCAGAATGACCTCTTTATAGTATATATCGGAATATCCCGGTGAGGCGGCAATGAAAAACATAATTATGCTGATTGTACCAAGTGTGACAGGTAGCCATTTTTTATATTTGTATCTGCATACATTCAGTATAATGAACAGCATTGAAAAAGGCAGGAAAACTGAACCTAGATAGGATATGCGGCTGGCCAGAAGTGCTTCTTCTAATGTTGTTGAAACAGACAGAGACAGGTAGCCCATGTTTACCACCGCTATCATTGAGAAAAGAAGCAAAAACCAAATGTCTCTTTTCTTTATAATGCAGCAGTAGCTCAACAGAATAATAAACGCAATAACGGTAGTTGCTATGTATATTACGGAAAGACTTACCGTCTTTTCACCTACGGGACCACATCCCGTAAGTGTGAAATTTATAAACAGACAAACTGCAGTTAATGTCAGAATTTTTTTCATTAAAAATCTCCTCCTAAGATAAATGAGAGCTTGTTCTTTTTCTCCCACCCTATTTCCCACCCTTTTTTCTTGCTTTTATGGAAAAAGGGTGGGGACTTGGACAAAAAATAATAGTAAAATACAATTGCAGGAGTATACGAAGGAGGGTATAATCTTGCCTCGGAAGGGCTCCCTATTTGTGCCTTTTTGCACGAAGCTTCTGTCTGCGCGCCAACGGAAACAGAAGCCGCCCGTATATTTATTCTATTATAGCATACTATCAATTTTTCAATCAAGGGTGTGCTGTGATAAAAGAGTAAAAATTTTGTAAAAAGGAGAAATGATTATGAAGAAAAACAAAATTTTTAAGCTGGCAGGCATAATTCTGTGCCTTGTCATGCTGTGCGGCGTAATGGCTATGACCGTATCGGCAGAGGATGACAATGTGATAACAACGGTGCATATTTACGGCATCGACGGCCCCGTTCCCGGAGAAGAGCCCGATTTTTACGGCACAACAGGAAGCGATGCTTACTGCATTATCCAGAATGAACGCGGCGTTTATTGGTCCACTAATGATGATTCGGTCAAGTGGGGTTGCGAAAACCACGGCACCTTTGTAAAGGACGCTTATTACAAGGTGAAGGTTTATATCGAGCCTAACGCCGGCTATGAATTCCCGGCTAATGCTTCCGACATAACTGCTTATTTCGGCGGCGGAAATGAAAGAGTCTGGGTGTACAAGGACAGTAACGGCTATTACGTTCAGCAGTCCTTTGACAAGTGCGGTACAATACTTACCGTTGCTGTTACAACTGCAGTGCCTGAGGTTGGCGCAAAGCCTGAATTCAAAACGGTATGGGACGGAAGATATTACAGCTCCGGCAGCATAAGTCCCGAAAAAGAAGGCGTGAGATGGTATGACGAAACAGATAAGAAATATCTTGTTTCCGGAACAACCGAATGCTATTTCAAAGCACATCATACATACACAGTGAGCTACAGCGTTTACGCTGTTGGCGACTGCGAATTCGGTAATGCATCAGCTATTGTTAACGGTAAAAGGGCACAGCTTGAGTGGGCTAATCCTAATGCTGTTACTGTAAGCTATACCTTCGAAACAGGCTGCGATCCAAAGGTTGTGGAAGGCAATTTCCCCTCCTGCGACAAAACAGGTAATGTGTACTACTATGCCTGCGATTGCGGAAAGCTGTATTGGGATGAAGCTGCAAAAGAGCCCATAGCTGACAAGGATGATGTTCTTATACCTCCCACAGGCGCACACAAAACCACAGTTGTAGGTGCAGTTGCAGCAACCTGCAGCAAAAAGGGTTATACAGGCAATGAGGTTTGTTCAGTATGCAAAAAGATTATTAGAAAAGGAGTAGAAATAGCTCTCAAAAAGCATACAGAGATTAAAATACCTGCCATAGCCGCTACATACAAGGCAGACGGTAAAACAGAAGGCAAGAAATGCAAAGTATGCAATACAGTAACTGTAGCACAGAAAAAAACAGACAGAAAGAAGCTTAAGAAGGTAAGCGGTCTCAAGACAAAGGCTGTAAAACTGGCTTCAGGCTCCAAATCAACTCTTACTCTTTCCTGGTCAAAGGTAACGGGTGCAGAAAGATATCAGGTTCAGCAGTATGTGAACAAACAGTGGAAGACTATCAAAACCACATCCAAGACCTCTTATACCGTAACCAAGCTTAAGGCAAATAAGTCTTATAAGTTCAGAATAAGAGCAGTCGCAGGTAAATACTACGGATACTATTCCTCGACCTACACAGGCAAGACTGTACCGCTTAAAACAACTCTTACTCTTAAAGCAGGCTCAAAGAAGCTTACGGCATCCTGGACATCAGTAGCTAACATCACCGGCTATGAGCTTCAGTGCTCCACCTCAAGCAAATTCACCTCAAAGACAACCAAGAAGGTAACAGTGAAGAGCTCAAAGACAAAGAAGACAACAATTAAAAAGCTCACTAAGGGCAAGAAATATTACGTAAAGCTCCGCGCCTATAAGACAGTAAGCGGTAAGAAGATTTACTCTGCATGGAGCAGTGTAAAAAATGTAAAGGTTAAATAAATTTGAAAATTTTGCTGAAAGAAAAAAGGGCTGTCACGCTTTATGTGACAGCTCTTTGTGATTTATTATAATTTATTAACCTCTTCCTTAAATATGTCGCCTCTTTGCTGATAATTTTTGAACATACCCCAGGAGGCACAGGCGGGGGAGAGAAGACAGCAGTCACCTTCTTTAGCCTCCTTTGATGCGATGGAAACAGCCTCGGAAAGACTTTCTGCGAAAGTATAATCCCTGAATCCGATTTTTTCGCAGGCATCTGCAATTTTCTGAGCGGTCTGACCGATAAGAACAAGCTTTCTTACCTTGCCCGGAAAGTGACTTGCCCATTCAGTGAAATCGCTGTGCTTGTCATAGCCTCCACCGATAAGCACTGTCTTTGAGGGCATGGCGTCAATGGCTTTTATTGCCGCATCGGTGTTTGTACCTTTTGAGTCGTTGTAGTATTTTACACCGTTTTTTTCGGCGACAAATTCAATACGGTGTTCTACGGCACGGAAGGTATTAATGGCTTTTTTTATTACTTGATCGGGTATGCCGAAGGCTTCAGTCATAAGAATTGCTGCCATAATATTTTCAAAGTTGTGTACTCCTACCAGATTAGTGTCGTTCTGTGTGAGATAGGGAGTGACAGTGCCGTTGACCGCCTTGTAAACTGTGCCGTTCTTGTAGAAAAGACCGTCGGAAAGCTCTTCTTTGGCAGAGAAGAAAAGAGGCTTACAGGTAAGATTTTTGCCGAATTCACGGAGGACCTCATCGTCATAATTCAGAACGCAGAAGTCATCAGCTGTCTGATTTTTTGAAATGGACTTTTTGAGATTTATGTAATTTTCCATCGAGCCGTGGCGGTCAAGATGGTCGGGTGTGATGTTGAGAATTGCAGAAACCTTCGGTTTGAAGGTAACCATAGTTTCAAGCTGGAAGGAGCTTATCTCTGCTACGGTAGCGCCGCCTTCTTTTGATGTGAGGGCAAGACCTGTGTAAGGAATTTCAATATTACCTACTAAAAGGGTGTTTTCATTGTGCGCCTTTACAATTTCATAAACAAGTGAGGTTGTGGTGGTTTTTCCGTTTGTGCCCGTGATAGCGATTATATTGCCCTTGTCGTAAAGATAGGCAAGCTCGATTTCACTCCAGAGAGGGATTCCTTTTTCTCTTGCAATAGTGAGCACGGGGGCGTTATAGGGGACACCTGGACTTACGGCACAGATATCAATTCCGTCGAAATCCTTTTCGGTTATTGTGTCAAGAATAAAGGTAATGTTTTCTTTACCGATTTTTTCTTCGGTGGCTTTTGTGTCAAGGTTTGTATTGCCGTCGTATATTACAAAGTCGTCGCCTGTTTCAAGAAGCATTTTTGCACAGCAGATACCGCTTCTGCCTGCACCGACTATAAGAAATTTTCTGTTCATTGTTTTCACCTTTCTATAAGTGGCATATTGTTTTCGTCAAAGGTGACGAAACGTATGCGTGCGTGTCTGCAAGGGTCATAAAGCGACTCGTCGCACCATGTGCCGCAATTTTTATTGAGATGCTCTTCGGGGCGCGCATGGTAGACGAGAAGAAGTCTGCCGTTTTCATCATAGACAAAGCTGTTGTGTCCGGGTCCTGATTCACCCTGTAAATCCTCGGTGGAAAGAATGGGGGAGGAGCATTTCGACCAGTTTTCTTTTATCATAGGGTCTTTATCACTGTCCATGTAAACCATACCCATACAGTATTCGCTGCCTGTACCTGAGGCAGAGAAAAATACGATGAGCTTATCTTTGCTCTTAAGCACCGATGCACCCTCGTTTACTCTGAATCTTACCTTTTCCCAATCGTATTCGGGTTTAGTGAGTAGAATGGGCTTAGTGATAAGCTTCTGCGGATTTTCGGGGTTTATCTCCGCCATAAAAAGAGAAGAGTCGGGACGGCTTTCTGCCCAGATAAGGTAGTGCTTTCCCTTGTGCTCAAAGTATGTCATATCAAGAGAAAAAGAGGTGAAGGTTTCTTCGTCACCGTCACACGCCTTCATTCTGCCTAATTCCTCCCAGGGGTCATTATAGGGGTCATTACCCTTGCAGCGCAGAAGATAGGGTCTTATATGCCATATGTCGTCTTTGTTGCCTGCGGCAAAGAAAACATACCATTTGTCACTTATTTTATGAATTTCCGGTGCCCATATATGTCTTGCCATCACACCTTCCTCGTGAGCAGTCCAGATGGTTTTTTCTTCTGCTGAGGCAAGACCTTTAACTGTTTCACTTTTTCGCAGAATTATTCTGTCGTAGCCTTTGTCTACAGCGTAAAAGGCAGGATAGGATGCGGTGAAGTAGTAGCAGCCGTTACCCTTGGTTATGTACGGGTCTGCACGCTCGGGGATAAAAGGATTAGGGTATTCGTTAATCATATCGTCTCTCCTTTATGCATTTCTGCGGTAATTATAACACAAATGTCAGAATTACACAACGGGAAAACGGTTTACAATAAAAAAATTTTGTGATAAGATAAACAAAAAGGAAGTGATAGAGTGAAAAAAGTAAAAATCACCGTAATGCGTAAAGCATGCTACGATGATCTGATAGAAAAATATGAAAATCCTATAGAGCATCCCTGTGACATAGAGGAAGGACAGGTTTTCGTGTGCGACGGTTGGAAAAAGCCTGAGGGCTTTTGTGACAGTGCCTGGGAAACTCTATCGCCCTTTGTTATGGCTCTCTCTCACGGGGCGGAGGATTTTTATGATGGCTGGATGAAAAACAGTAAATCCGCTATGCTTTCCTGTAATGACGGCTTTCGGCCGGTGAGCTTTTATCTTGAAACAATTGAATAAAGGAGATTTGCTATGCTTAAATTTATCTGTTACCCTAAATGTACCACCTGTCAGAAGGCTAAAAAGTGGCTCGATGAAAAAGGTGCTGAATATGAAATGAGAGACATTAAAAGTGAAAATCCATCGTTCGAGGAGCTTAAAGAGTGGTACACATTAAGCGGTTTGCCTTTGAAAAAATTTTTTAATACAAGTGGGCTTTTATATAAATCAATGGCTCTTAAGGATAAGCTTCCGACTATGAGTGAAGAGGAAATGCTTGAGCTTTTAGCTGCTGACGGAATGCTTGTAAAAAGACCGATTCTTGTCGGTGAGGATTTCGTGCTGACAGGATTTAAAGAAAAGGAATGGAAAGAGAAAATATAGATTCAACCCGCAGGGAACGGCCTGGATCTTTCTTCAGCTTTTTACTGCGGTACAGTCAAGACTGTGCTCTACCATATTCTCCGCTTTTCATTCACCGCAAAAAAATAAAAACCACAGCTTTTGCTGTGGTTCTTTGTTGTGTCGGCATCGCCTTATCTTCCCGGGCCGCTTCCAGCCAAGTATTGTCAGCACTGATGAGCTTAACTACCGTGTTCGGGATGGGAACGGGTGGACCCTCATCGCTAAAAACACCGACTAACGTGCGCTTTTGTTACGCAGTCGTTCAATCAACAGGCAATATTATACACATATAAATTGACTTTGTCAATAGTTTTTTGAAAAAATTTAAGAAAATAATCGGGGGGTTATAAAAATAAAAACCACAGCTTTTGCTGTGGTTCTTTGTTGTGTCGGCATCGCCTTATCTTCCCGGGCCGCTTCCAGCCAAGTATTGTCAGCACAGATGAGCTTAACTACCGTGTTCGGGATGGGAACGGGTGGACCCTCATCGCTAAAAACACCGACTAACGTGCGCTTTTGTTACGCAGTCGTTCAATCAACGTATGCTATTATACACATATGTCAGTGCTTTGTCAATAGTTTTTTTGCTTTTTTTCAGAAAAGTTTTACGGTGAAGCTTTCGTTTATGTCTTTTTTAAGAAAAAGGCTGCGAATAAGAAAGTATATTCCGAATGAAATCAGAACAGCAATGAGATAGAGTACAAGATGAATAAGGGTAAATATGCCGTATTCCTTTTGCGCCTGTGCTCTTGCAGTTATAAGCTGAGAATGGGTGTATACACGGAAGCCTTCATCATAGTTATAACTGTACCGTGCTATTTCAAGATTGTTGTAGGTGAAGATTACTTCTCCGTCGCTGTCGGGACTGATAACCTCGATAGCTGTGCTGTCAGCACCGAAATCGGGGTAGAAGGTGTATTCGTTTCCTTTGTCGGAGGGAAGAAGGCTTGTATCCTCAAAGCGTCCGTCCTGTATGCCGTAGATATCATCAGGTGCCGGGACCTCTTTTCCCATTAAGGCGGCGAAATCCTTTGATGGGACAAGAGTGTATTCTGCTATATCATGCATTATGGTTGTTTCGTCCTGTGACATATGGCTAGCATAAACCGTGAAAAGAAGTACGGCACAAAGAAGACAGGAGAAGACCTTCAGCAGGCTTTTCTTTTTTATTATCAAGGGTTTATCCGAGGTGCTGACGAGCTTTCTTTTTCTTAATGTCCTCTCACAAAGAAGGATGACTGCTCCTGAGGCGATAAGAATAAGAAGAGCCAGTACGATATCAGCTGTGTAGAAAAGTATCATTCTGACCGAATAAAGAATGAAGCAAAGAAAGCTGAAATAGAGATTGCAGAGGGTTATTCGGTTTGCTTTTTTGCCGTAGTTTTTTAAGGCTTCTTCGTCAGCGTAGGGTGAAACAAGAGCGGAGGTGAAGCCTCCTCTGAAAAGAGCCGTCAGCAAAAAGGGAATGATAAGCACGGCGACAAATACGAGATAGCCCACATCTATAGTTTTGAAATAACTCACTATGCATCCGCAGAGTACAGCAATTGCGGACATGGCGATGCTGATATAATTCTTCGTTCTGAATTTATTAAAGGCGATGTCGAGAGCGTAGAGAATGCCAGTATCCGTGTCCTTATTTTCTTCTGAGACAGATGCTTTTTCGGCTTTTAGTTCACTCTTTTTTTCTCCCTTGAGCAGCTCATCGACGGTTATGGCGAATATGTCAGCTATGATAGGAAGAAGAGAAATATCAGGTGAAGTTTCATCACGTTCCCAGTGGCTTACGGTCTTGTCTGAGACGCAGAGCATCTCAGACAGCTCTCTTTGGGTAAGCCCCTTTTCTTTTCTTAATGCAGCTATGAAAGCACCGAGAGTAAGCTTCATAAAATCGCTCCTTTGAGTTGTGTTTTGGTGATTTCAGTTTATCACGTGCATGAAATTTTGTACACCCGACAAACAGAGAAAGGACTCTCAAAAAAAGAGAATCCTTGATTTTACAAGTATTAAAGGTCGATTATCAGCTCAACAGGGCAATGATCGGAACCAAAAATTTCGCTGTGGATCTTTGCTTCTTTAATTTTGTCTTTAGCTTCATCTGATACAATAAAGTAGTCGATTCTCCAGCCTGCATTCTTCTGTCTTGCCTGAAAACGGTAGCTCCACCAGGAGTAGGCACCTTCAAGGTCGGGATAAAGATAACGGAAGGAATCAGTGAAGCCACTGTTTAAAAGTTGTGAAAATTTTTCTCTTTCTTCATCTGAAAAGCCTGCGTTACCGCGGTTGGTTTTCGGGTTTTTAAGATCTATCTCATTATGGGCGACATTAAGGTCACCGGTGTAGATTACAGTCTTGTTCTTTTTCAGAGAGACGAGATATTCTCTCAGGTCATCTTCCCATTTCATGCGGTAGTCGAGTCTTTTCAGACCGTCCTGTGCGTTCGGGGTGTAACAGCAGACAAAGTAAAAGTCGGGAAATTCGAGAGTGATAAGTCTGCCCTCAGTGTCGTGCTCCGCCTTGTCCATTCCGTAAAAAACAGAAACAGGCTCTTCTTTAGTGAAGACAGCTGTGCCCGAATAGCCTTTTTTCTCCGCGTAATTCCAGTACTGATGATAGCCCTCAAGCTCAAGGTCTATCTGACCTTGCTGCAGCTTTGTTTCCTGCAGACAGAATATATCTGCATCCAGTTCTCGGAAGGCTTCGGGAAAGCCCTTTGTTACACAGGCGCGTATGCCGTTTACGTTCCAGGAAATAAATTTCTTCATGGTTGAACTCCTTGTTGATTGATTCTTTAAGTATTTTAGCACAAATTGTAAACTTTTTCAATACAATCCGCTTACTGTGTTGACAAGGCCGTGAGTTTACTTTATAATGGCAATGCTCATAATGGGATTTTTCACCATTATAGTATTATATATAATATAAATATAAACAAAAGTTTGAATATTGATTGAGGTAAAATTACAGAATTGTGAGGTAACTGACTATGACAAAGAAAATTTTGGCGTTTCTTATGTGTACGGTGATGATATTTTCATCCGTACCTTTTTCGCCGTTGTCGGAGCTTGTGGATTTTGCAGTGTCCGTTTCTGCGGTGGAGGAAATTTTCAAGGTAACCTTTCCGGAGGTGACCGTATATGAAAATTCCGAGAAAACCATTGTGCCCGTTGCAACCTACATGGGTAATGTTGTAGAAAGCGGAGTAACCTACACATGGTCGTCTGTGGATACTTCTGTGGCTACTGTCGATCAGAACGGTACTGTAAAGGGAATAAGTGCCGGAAAGACAAGCATTTACATTACTGCATCCTATCTCGGAATGGAAAAAACCTACATTCTGCCAATGCAGATTCACCGATTCAGAAAGGTTGACACCCTTGAGGCGGATGCTTCCACGGTTGATATGCTCAAAAACCCTATACTTGAAAAGCAGGAGAAAACACTTTACGTAAGTGTTCTTCCAATAACAGCAACTGTTAAGGAGCTTGAGTGGAAATCCTCCGACGAGTCAGTTGTAAAGATTCTTTCCTCGGGCGTTGACGAGGATACTAGCAAGGCTTATGCCGTAATACGTGCTGTCGGCGAAGGCAAAGCCACAGTTACCTACACTACTACCGACGGTACAGGTAAGTCCGGATCCTTTATCGTAACGGTAGAGCCTTTGATTAAAAAGCTCACGCTTCCTCCCTTTGTCGTAATCACAACCTCTTCAACAGGCTATTCTGTAAGCTATAAAATCTCACCTGAAAATGCAGGCAATAAGCGTCTTGAGTGGCATTCTGACAACAGTGCAGTATGCTTCGTTGACGCCTTCGGAAACATAAGCGCCGGACAAAGCGGAGCAGCCGGTAAATGCTTTGTTACGGCAAGAACTCTTGACGGCAGTAACATAACCGCAAGAACCTACGTCGTAGTTTCTGACGGCACAAAGAGCATTTCTCTTGATCAAAAATCGCTTTCTATGAAGGTCGGAGATAAAAATATTGACCTTACTGCCACCTGTGTGCTCGGTAACGGAGAAGAATATGTTGATGCCGTTACATGGAAAAGCTCAAACACCGGTGTTGCAGTTGTTGACTCTCTCGGTATTGTTAAGGCAGTCGGCCCCGGTGAAGCGGTAATTACAGCAATCACCGCCGACGGAACCAATCTCAGTGCACAGTGCACTGTCAGTGTTACACAGCCCGTAAAGGGTATTTCACTTCCCGAAACGGAGGTTTGCTGGAAAACAAAATCAATTGTTCTTACCCCTGTTTTCAATCCTGCAAATGCCTCTGATAAGGGTGTTACCTGGTTCTCCTCTGATGAGAGCGTTGCTACGGTAAATCAGGACGGCCTTGTAACAGGTCTTAAAATAGGCTATGCCACCATTTCTGTAAAAACAAATGACGGCGGATATATGGCATACTGCAGAGTGAGTGTCGAAGAGCCTCCCGAGAAGGTTGAAATTTCAAGCACCTCTCTTATTCTCACTGCGGGAAAAGCAGGTCTTGATACAGGCACGCTCACTGCAACAGTTCTTCCCGAGTCAGCAACTAACAAGAATGTAAGCTGGTCATCTTCAAACGAAAAGGTAGCCACTGTCGATGAAACCGGTAAGGTTACTGCTTTAGCGGGCGGTACCGCAGTGATTACCTGCACCACAAAAAGCGGCGGTAAAAAGGCCTCCTGCATGGTTGTTGTCAACGAATATGCCAAAAGGATTGATATTGTCGGTGCGCCCGATAAAATGTTTGCTTCGGAAAGAAAGCAGCTTGAAATAGACTTCTATTCGCCCACCGTAACACACAGAGATATTGAGTGGAAATCAAGCGATCCGTATGTTGTCCGTGTTGATGATTTCGGTATGCTTACGGCAATGAGAAGCGGCGGTGCAACCATTACAGCCACCTACCGGATAAGCGATACAGAATATCTTGATGCAAGCATTTATGTCCTTGTTGATGACAAGGTCAGCGTAACTGGTGTAACAATCAACAGAAGCAAGCAGACCTTCTATATGGGAATAGGTGCAAATGAGGACCTTTATGAAATTGTAACCCCCTCAAATGCAAGCGACAAATCAGTTTACTGGACAACAAGTAACAAGAGTGTAGCTGATGTTGTCCGCACAGAGGGCGTTGTTGTCGGAAAGAAGCCCGGTACGGCAAAAATTACCGCAACAACTAATGACGGCGGGTATACAGACTACTGTACAGTTGTTGTTCTCGGTGAAGTGGAGTTTATGAAGTCTTCGGCAAAAATCCCTGTAGGCTCCACAGAACGTCTTGATCTTGATACCGCCAACCCGTACGATACGAAATATACATGGAGATCCTCAGATACGTCAGTTGCCACGGTTGATCAGAACGGTGTGGTAAAGGGCATCAAGGCGGGCAGTGTTACAATTACGGTAAGCACACCGAACAATCTTTACAGCGCCACCTGTAAGGTAAATGTTGTTGTTCCCGTTACAGGAGTAAAAATCAATTCGGGCTCCATAACTGTTCCGAAGGGTGAAACAAGAAGCGTGACAGCAACTGTTTATCCCTCAGGAGCAACAGACAAGAAGGTTACCTGGACAACTCCGGCTCAGACTCTTCCTGTTATTGTTATAGATGCTGCGACAGGTCTTATCCGTGCAAACAGAGTAGGTACAACAACTGTAACCGTTGTTACAAATGACGGTAAATATACAGATTCAATCAACGTTGAGGTTATTCAGCCTGTAACGGAAATTACATTCGGATATTCAAGTATAACCCTTGATGCCGGCAAGAAAAAGACGCTGACTCCGCAGATTAAGCCTCTCAGCGCAACAAATAAGAATGTCAAGTGGACAACAAGCAACAAAAAAATTGCAACGGTTGATTCCAAGGGTGTTATTACCGCTGTTGCCGCAGGTACTGCGACAATTACCTGTACATCTGCTGACGGATATGCTAAGCAGACGGTTAAGGTAACCGTTACACAGCCGCCTACGGGAATCAGATTCAGCTCTAAGAGCATAACAGTAAAAATCGGCACCCCCAGAAAGCTTAACACAATTGTTGAACCCGAAACAGCTGCCAACAAGAATGTTATTTATAAGTCGTCTGATGAAAAGATAGCCAAGGTTGCTGCTGACGGCACCGTAACAGGTGTTAAAAAGGGTACGGCTACAATTACTGCAACAACAGTTAACAGTCTTTACAGTGCAACCATCAAGGTGAAGGTTGTAAAGCCCGTAAAGAGTGTCAAGCTCAATAAGACTTCAATTACGATAGCGGTCGGAAAAAATACAACCATTACCTCTACGGTAAGTCCTTCAAGTGCATCAAATAAGGATGTAAAGTGGAAATCAAGCGATAACGATGTTGTTACGGTCAAGAACGGAAAAATTACAGCAAAGGCTCCCGGCTATGCGGTTGTCACCTGTACAACAGTTGACGGTGGTAAGACTGCGGAGTGTACAGTATTTGTAAATCAGCCCGTAAAGAGTGTAAAGCTCAACAAGTCAAGTCTTATTCTTGACATTGACCAGAAATATACACTTAAGTCTACTCTCAAACCTTCTGATGCAAGCAACAAGGCTCTTAAATGGACATCGAGTAAAAAGAGTGTTGTAAAGGTAAGCTCAAAGGGTGTTCTTACACCCGTGGGAACAGGCACGGCGACAATTACAGTTACAACCGTTGACGGCGGATTTAAGGCAACCTGTAAGGTTACGGTTGTAAAAAGAGTAAAAAGTGTGTCATTGCCGAAAACACTTACGGTTTATCTTGGTGAAGAGGCAAAGCTCAAGGCTACTCTTAATCCGAAAAAGCCGAGTAATTCCGATATTACCTGGAAGTCAGGTAAAAAGAGCGTTGCTACAGTTTCATCAAAGGGTGTTGTAAAAGCCAAGAAAACAGGTACTGCCAACATAACCGTTACGACGGATGACGGAGGTAAGACAGCAACCTGTAAGGTTTCCGTTAAGAGAAAGCTGAGCAGCTTCACTCTTAACAAGAAGAGTGTTACTCTCAACACGGGAGCAACCTTTAATCTTAAGGTAACAAGAAAGCCTTCTAATGCAACTGAGGGCATCAGCTATACAACAAGCAATAAAAAGGTGGCAACAGTAAGCTCTTCGGGTGTTATAACCGCAAAGGGCAGAGGTACGGCTACAATCACCGCAAAGAGTGAAAGAGGCATAACCGTAAAATGTAAGGTTACGGTAAATCAGCCTGTAAATTCAATGTATATAAGCAGAAATTCTGCTTATGTGTATATGGGAGAGACTCTTAAGCTTACAGCCAACGTTCTTCCTGAAAATGCAAACAACCAGAAATTTACATGGTCAACCTCCAATTCTGCTGTTGCAACAGTAAGCGGGGGCACAGTAGTGCCTAAGAGGGTAGGTACAGCCGTAATTACCGTTAAAAGTCAGAACGGCAAAACAGCCTCCTGTACTGTAACTGTAAGACAGCATGTAACGGGAATTGCCCTCAGCAGTAAGGCTCTTTCTCTTGAAAAGGGTGCAACAGCTTCACTCAAGGTTACGGTAAGTCCCTCAAACGCAACAAATAAGCTCTACGGGTTCACAACCTCAGATGCAAATGTTGTAACCGTTTCATCCGCCGGTCTTGTTACAGCGAAAAATCCGGGTACTGCCACTGTTACCGTAATTTCAGCGGAAAACAATAAGAAAGCAGTATGTCAGGTAATGGTAATCGAAAGAGTAAAGGGCGTTGACCTTAGCAATACTGCAGAAACTCTTTATATTGACAAATACGGTATAGGTGAGACATTGCAGCTTAAGGCTGAAATCTTCCCCTCTAATGCAACAAATAAGGGCGTTACCTGGTCTTCTACAGATACAGATGTAGCAACAGTTGATAAAAACGGTCTTGTAACAGCCGTGAAATCCGGTGTTGCACTCATCAGGGTTACTACCGATGACGGCAAAAAGACTGCTGACTGTACCGTTACAGTTTTACAGAATGTTTCGGGCATAAGCTTCGAAACCTCTGCTCTTACAATCAACAGAGGTCAGAGTCTGCTTATCAATGCCGTTGTTGAGCCCTCAGATGCCTATAACAAAAATATTTTCTGGTCTTACGAGGTCGATGCTATTGCTACCGTTGATGAATACGGATGGCTTACAGGTGTGGCTGTAGGCAGAACGATAGTTTATGCCACCAGCGTTGACGGAGCGTTCAGAGCAAGCTGTCTTGTAACGGTAAATGAGCCTGTAACCGGCATCAGCCTTGATATTACCGAGGTTCCGTCTCTTTACAGAGATGAGCAGATTGAACTTACACCTACCGTTTATCCCGATATCTTACCCGATTCGATGAAGGACTATATCAACAGAGATGTTATATGGACCTCCTCCGATGAAGGCATTGCAAGAGTTGAAAACGGTGTTGTGACTGCCGTCGGAGCAGGTGAAGCAGTTATTACTGCTAAGACCGTTGACGGAGGCTTCACAGCGGAATGTAAAGTCACATGCTTTATGCCTGTTGAAGAGATTACAACTGAGGCAGACGATTATTACATTAAAATCGGTGAAGAGTATGCACAGAAGATAGATGCAGTTGTTCTTCCTTCGGACGCATCCTTCCCTGAAGTGAGCTGGAGCATTATTTCAGGCGAAGAATACTTTACCTGTGAGAACGGAGTGATTACCGGTCTTTCAATGGGTAGCGGACGTGTGAGAATAACAAGCGTTGACAATCCCGATGTAACAAAGGAATTTGCAGTTCACATAGTTAAAAGGGTTGAAGAGGTAAAGCTTGACAAAGCAGAGCAGACACTCAATAAGGGAGAAACAAGCGTTCTTGTTCCCACTGTATTACCGAGCGATGCACACAATAAAGCTGTTACCTTTGCTTCCGATGATGAAAGTGTAGTGACTGTCAGTGAAGACGGTGTTGTAACTGCTGTGGGCAAGGGTACTGCAAAGGTTACCGTGACTACAGTTGATGAAGGAAAGACTGCTGAGTGTATCTTTAATGTTGTTCAGCCTGTTGAGGAAATCACCTTTACCGAAAGCGAATATTCTGTAGGTGCAGGTAAGAAGATAACTCTTGATGCTGTGGCTCTTCCCGAAAACGCGAACGATAAAACCCTTAAATGGGAATCCTCTGATTCTTCCGTTGCCACGGTCGCAAACGGCATTGTAACCGGTATCAGAGCGGGTGAAATCTTTATCACGGCTACTGCAACGGATACGGGCATAGTTACTGCTACGGTCAAGGTTACTGTTGTAAAACATGCTGAAAATATTGAACTTACGGCAGAGACAGATACTCTCTGGGTAGGTGACAGTACAGTTCTTTCAGCGGTTGTTCTTCCTGAGGACACCACAGATAAGACAGTTACCTTCACTTCTTCTGATGAAACAGTTGCTACCGTTGACAGCGACGGTAAGGTTACTGCAGTTTCAGCCGGTGAAGAGGGTATAAAGACAGTAGTAATTACCGCAGTTTCCGCTTGTACAAGTGCTGTAAGTCAGTTTACATTCACAGTAAAACAGCAGGTAACTGATATTCAGATTCCCGAAGATACAGTTGTTCTCGAATACGGTCAGACATATACCTTCGCGCCTGTTGTTCTTCCTGAAAATGCTTTTGACAAGTCTCTTGACTATATCTCTTCTGATGAAAGCATTATCACAGTTGAGGACGGTACGGCAACCGCTACAGGAACAGGTACTGCTACAGTAACTCTTGTTTCACTCTGCGGCAAGGACAAAATTGAAAAGCAGTGCAGCATAAAGGTTATTGTTCTTCCTGCCGGAATTGATATGGAAAAAGATATTTCCGTAGAGAAAACAAAGACTTATCAGCTTAATGCAGTGCTTTCTCCTGATAATGTAACCGAAGCAGAAATTATCTGGACATCATCTGACGAAGAGATTGCAACGGTAGATGAAAACGGCGTCGTAACTGCACTTAAGGCTGGCACTGCAATTATAAGAGCACAGAGCGAGATTGAAGAAATATTTGCTGAATGTACTGTTACTGTTTATGTAAACAGCGAAAAGATTGAGCTGACCGCTGACAAATACGAGCTTTATATCGGTGAAGAATTCACCCTGGGTGCGACTGTGCTTCCCGAAGACACCACCAATAAAAATATCACTTACACCTCATCGGACGAAGAGGTTATCACTGTTGACAGTGAGGGTAAGATCACTGCTGTGGGCAAAGGTACCGCAACTGTTACGGTAACTGCCGCGGATACAGGTATTACATCTGTTTGCGAGGTAACCGTAAGAAAGCACGCAGAAGGAATTTCTATGGCAGAGGATGCAGTGGCATACGTAGGAAGAACCCTTAAGCTTACAGCTGATGTGCTTCCGCTTGACGCTGACAACAGAAATGTCCGCTGGTCAGTAAGCGACACAAGAACAGCATCCGTTGATGCTGACGGTGTTCTTACTGCTCACGAAAAAGGCTTTGTTCTTGTGACAGCCGAAGCAGAGGACGGCGGATTTAAGGCGATCTGTTTTGTTGAAATAAAGACGGGAATTGATTCTGTGTCTCTTGACAAGGATGCTCTTCTTCTTGACAGGGGAGCATCGGAAAGCCTTTCCTTCTCTGTGCTTCCTGTAAATGCAGACGATAAAAAGGTTATCTGGACCTCCTCTGATGAAACTGTTGCCACCGTTGATAAATACGGTAATGTTACAGCAACTCAGAAGTCAGGTGTTTCAGTAATCCGAGCAACTGCAATTGACAATCCCGATGCTTATGCCGAATGTACCGTTACGGTCAAGGTTCCTCTTGAAGCAATTTATTTCTCTGATGATTTTGTTGGAATGAGAAAGGGTGAAAGCAAGAATCTTACAGTTGTTTTCCGCCCCGAAAATGTTACGGTAAAGGATGTTTCCTTTGAAAGCAGTAACAGTGAGATTGCTTCTGTTGATGAAAACGGTGTTGTTACTGCTCATACATCAGGTGAAGCGGACATTACCGTGACCTACCTTGAAGGCGGACAGACCGCAGTATGCAAGGTTAAGGTATATAAGGAAATCGAGTCCTTCACTTCACAGAATATTGTTATCAATAAAGGCAGACAGGCATCCTGCTCTGAAGCAGTTTATGCCGAGCCTTATGATCACGATGAAGTACTTGTTTATAGTTGGGACAATGATGATGTTGTTTCTGTTGATGAAAACGGTGTGATAACGGCGAAGGCACCCGGTACAGCAAATATAACCGTAGAAGGCAGCATTTCAAAGAAGACTCAGACCTTTACTGTTGTCGTAAAAGAGCCTGTTGTCGGTGTCAGATTTGAAAACGAAAGTGCTACTGTTGAAAAGAGCAGCTACATTTTTGTAAAATATGATATTCTTCCTGTTGATGCAAATAATATTGAAAGTATTACATTTACATCTTCCGATGAAGATATTGCAAAGATTTTCTATAACAGCGACGGAACAACAGACGGCACTGTTCAGGCTTTACAGGAGGGTACTGTTGAAATTACGGTAACCGTTACCACTAACGACGGAGTATACAGTGATACATACACACTTTTTGTAACAGAAGCCGAAAGTGAATAAAAAATGGAGCTGCATTTCATTAATGATTTGCAGCTCCTTATATATAATGTAATGTTTTTCTTGACAAGAAAACCTAACGGTGGTATAGTTTCTGTAGTATTAAAAATACAGAGTAGGCTTGAATGCGTTCAGTGCTCTGAAGACGGGGAGTTGCTTCAGAGACGAAAGGATTTCATCTGCGATATTCAAGCCGCATCCCGCTGTGAAAATCAAGATATACTTTCTTTGTTATTCATTTGCGGGGCAAAAACAAAGGAAGTGTTTTTTTATGTCGAAAAGAAAAAATGAAGAGAAAATATTCACTCTCGTTTGTCTTGCCCTTCTCACCGCTATGCAGATTGTTATTGCAAGAATACTTGTTATCCCTTTGACGGAAAGTCTTCGCATTTCTTTCTCTTTCATTCCCGTTGTTATTGCGGCAAGAAGATTCGGTGTTTTGGGTGCGGCAACTGTTTACGGCCTCGGTGACTTTATCGGTGCAGTAGCCTTTCCTACGACGGGTGCTTATTTCCCCGGATTTACTCTTACGGCTGTGGTAAGCGGTGTCATTTACGGCTTGCTTTTAGGTAAAAAGACGAGTAATGTCCGTATCGTGCTTTCTGTTGTTATTTCTCAGCTTCTTTGTACGGTGCTGATGAACAGCTATTGGATTTCTTCTCTTTACGGTGCACCTTTTTCTGCAACTGCTCTTTCAAGACTCGGTCAGGCGGCAGTGATGGGAACGGTGCAGATAGTGTTTATGGTTCTGTGTCTTGAACGTATCTGCTCCAGAATAAAATTCGACAGAAAAGCCTGATTAAAAATTATTATCCATATTGACAAAATGTCAAAATGTGTTATCATAAAAAAGCGGTTGTACTCACAAGCGTTGCACTCAATAAAATAAATTATCTACAGCCTTCGGATAAAATCCGCAGGCTTTTTTGTAAAAATGAGGTGATAAAATGCGTCGTGTTCCCTTGGAGGAAGCGAGAAATGTGCCTGTTTTCAAAAATATAGTATATGCTGTCAAAACTGTCTGGAGATGTGATAAAAAGCTGATGTTCGGTCATCTGCTTCACAGCTTTACCGCCACCATTTTCGGACAGTTTATTCAGAATATTCTTTTTCTCAAGGTTCTTTTGGGTATTCTTGACGGAGACGGGGATTTCAAAGAATATGTTCGGACTCTCCTGATGTTTTTAGGCGTATGTATTTTGGTTAACGGCACTCAATGGCTTTCGAGTTATATTATCAGTTCTTCAAATAAATATGTTCTGAAGGTGCTTAACAATCAGATTTTTGAAAAGGCTCTTACTCTGGATGTGGATTGCTATGAAAATCCTGAATTTTACGACAAATACCAGAGGGCGACAAATGTACTTGCCTGGAGCTATTTTGACCGTGTGTGTGAGGTTGTTGCACATATTTTCAGCAGTATCGTTACTCTCTGCATAGTAATAGGAACAGTTACGGCTATTGACCCTGTTTATCTTCTGTTCCTTTTTCCTGTTGCTTTTGTTTTCTTTGTGGAAACGATGAAAAGTAAGCTTGTCTATAAGCGTGACATTGAAATGACTAAAAATAACCGCATAAAGGCATATATACAGAGAACAGTCTTCCTTAAGGATTTTTCCAAGGATATGCGTACATCAAACATCTTTGCCGTTCTTATGTACCGATTCAAGGCGGCAATTGATGCTAATGTGATTATACTGAAAAGATACGGACTGAAGCTTTTTATCTATTCCACTGTCAGCTCGCTTTTCAGCGAATTCATACCCATTATCGGCACCTATGCTTATGCGGCATATCAGTTTGTTTTCGGCAGCACTCTGACGGTTTCGGGCTTTTCTGTTGTTCTTGCGGCAATCAACTCCGTTAAGGAGGGTACTCTTGCCGTTGCAAGAAACTTTGACGGCCTTGTACAGATGGCTCTTTATTTTCAGAATCTCCGTGAATTTTTTGAATATGAGCCAAAAATAAAATCGGGCGATAAGGAGCCGGGTGAATTTGAAAGTCTTGAATTTAAAAATGTCACCTTCCGTTACCCTTCGGCAAAGAGAAATTCACTTGAAAATGTTTCTTTCAAAATAAATAAGGGTGAAACTCTTGCCCTGGTAGGTGTGAACGGCGCAGGTAAATCTACACTTGTAAAGCTTCTTCTCAGGTTTTACGATCCCACAGAGGGGGAGATTTTATATAACGGAGTAAACATAAAGCAATATAGTCTCGGCGCATACCGTAACAGCTTCGGAGCTGTTTTTCAGGATTACAAAAACTTTGCTCTGTCTGTTTTTGAAAATGTTATCGGTCGTGAGTGTGACGAAGCGGATAAAGAAAAAGCAAAGAGAGCTCTTGAACAAAGCGGTATATGGGAAAAAATTTCCCGTCTTCCCGACGGCGGTGATACAGTTATTACCAAGGAGTTTAATAAAGACGGTGTAGGGCTTTCTGGCGGTGAGAATCAGAAGGTATCTGCTGCAAGGCTTTTCGCAAAGGATTTTCAGTTTGCCGTTCTCGACGAGCCTTCATCTGCTCTTGATCCCATAGCCGAATATAAGATGTATGAAGAGCTTATAAAGGCTACAGAGAACAAGGCTGTTCTTTACATTTCACACAGGCTTTCCTCGGCAGTTCTTTCCGACAGAATCATTGTAATCGGAGGCGGAAAAATCCTGGAGCAGGGCACTCATGAGGAGCTTATGAAGAATGAGGGCAGTTATAAGGAAATGTTCACTCTTCAGGCATCAAGCTACGCCGGAGAAAAGGAGGAAGAGGAAAATGGCTGATAAGAAAAAAAGAGTAGCTTCACATTCTACCTTTTCTAACATACTCTTTTTTGTAGGTCTGCTTTTTAAAATTTCTCCTGTGCTTGTTATCGGTGATTTTTTAATCGGTATTCTTACCGTGCTTCCCACAAGACTTATCAGTGTAGTAGGTCTTAAATATATCATTGATGTAGTAAGTGAAGGCGAAGACTTAGAGAGGATTTTTACTGCTGTTGCTCTCATAGCCGTAGTTTTAGTCGGAAGTAAGCTTTTTATCTGGCTTTTTCAGGAATTTTACTGGAATGCGGCAAGAGAAAGGGTTTACTACGGACTCAACAAAACCCTTTATGAAAAGGCAAAATCCGTTGACCTTTCAAATTATGACAATCCCGAATTTTACAACAGCTTTATTCTTACAATCGAATCCTCTTCAGATAATATTGCAAATCTTTTAGGCCTTGTAAGAAATTATGTGGGTAATCTTGTTTCATTCGGTGCAATAGCAGGTGTACTTCTGACTATTGATCCTGTCTGTCTTGTAATAATTTTCGGAATTATCGGTGTCTTTCTGCCGCTGAGTAAAAAGAGGGGAGATCTTCAGATGGCAAGGCGCAGAGACAACACGGAATATCATCGCAGAAGTGACTATTTCCAGCGTATTTTCTATCTTCAGGACTATGCAAAGGAAGTGAGGATGAATAACATCCATCCTATTCTCATTGACCGCTATAATGATGCGGCTGACGATGTTATAGACAATCAGAGAAGATACTGGAAAAAGATTTCTCTTGTTTCATTTATCCAGGATGCGGGAATACAGATAGTAGGCTTTATGTTTGTTCTTCCCTTGTATCTCGGATACTGTGTTCTTGTTAAGAACTCTCTTTCAGCAGGCGATTTTGTTGCTGCCTTCAACGGTGCATATTCTATTGCTGTATCTGTAAATTTTCTTACAGTGTGGGCTGTAGCAATCTTTTCTGAAAGAGGAAAGATGATTGAGAAATACCGTGAGTTTTTAAACTACGAGCCGAAAATTACGGACGGTAAAAAAACAGCTCCTTGTGAGGAGCCGAAGGAAATTACTGTAAAGAATCTTAATTTCACTTATCCGGGGAATGAAAGGCCTACTCTGGAAAACATCAATCTCACCATCAAGCCTTATGAGAAGATTGCTCTTGTAGGTTATAACGGTGCGGGTAAGACAACTCTTACGAATCTTCTTCTTCGTCTTTATGATGTGACTGACGGTCAGATTGCCATTGACGGTGAAGACATAAGAGATGTTACGGTTTCCTCCCACCGTGACAGATTTGCGGCGGTGTTTCAGGATTTTCAGCTTTTTGCCTGTAAGACAGGTGAAAATGTAGCACTGAGTGACAAGTATGATGATCAGAAGGTAAAAGAAGCTCTCAGACACAGCGGTTTTGATAAAAAGCTTGAAAAAGGTACAGATACGGAGCTTCTCAGAGAGTTTGACAATGAGGGAAGAATGCTTTCAGGCGGTGAGTCACAGAAGGTGGCAATTGCCAGAGCCTTCTATAAGGACTGCCCCTATGTTATTCTTGATGAGCCTTCAGCAAATCTTGACCCCATAGCTGAATATAATCTTAATCAGGCGATGATTGAAGCGGCAAAAAATAAGACAGTTATTTTCATCTCCCACAGACTGTCCACCACCGTAGGCGCTGACAGAATTTATGTTATGGAAAAGGGCAGAATCATTGAAAGCGGAAGTCATGATGAGCTTATGAAAAAAGGCGGAACCTATGCATATATGTTCAACCTTCAGGCGGAAAAATACAAAAAATAATGTAATGAGCTGTTCGAAGCGGACAGCTCATTTTTTGTATTTTTGTTGCTTTTCGGTAAAAGATATAAACTGAAAGGCGTGATATACAATGAAAATTCTTTTTTATGATACCAAGAGCTATGACAGGGAATCCTTTGAAAAAATTCTTGACAAATACGACGGAATAACCGTAGATTTTCTTAAAACAGATATTTCCTCATATACGGTAAATCTCAGCAGAGGGTACGATGCTGTCTGTGTTTTTGTAGCTTCACAGGTTAATGCAGATATTATAGAAAAGCTTTCTGAAAACGGCGTAAAACTTATTCTTCTTCGCTGTGCAGGGTATAATAATGTTGATCTTTCCGCTGCAAAGAAAAAGGGATTAACCGTAATGCATGTGCCCGCATATTCACCTGAGGCTGTTGCAGAGCATGCACTTGCTCTTGCTTTTGCCGTAAACAGACATATTCATAAAGCTTACATCAAGGTAAGAGAAAACAATTTCAGCCTTGTGGGGCTTACGGGAATGAATTTTCACGGCAAGACAGCGGGCATCATAGGTGCGGGAAAAATAGGCTCTGCTATGGCACAAATATGTAGAGGAATAGGAATGAAGGTGCTCTGCTATGATAAATACAAAGCTGCCATACCGGATTTTGCCGAATATGCGCCCTTGGAGGAGCTTTTCCGACAAAGTGACCTTATTTCCCTACACTGTCCTCTGACGGAAGAAACCTACCATATCATTGATATTAAGGCAATTGAAAAGATGAAGGACGGAGTAATTCTGGTCAACACCTCAAGAGGAGCTCTCATAAGCACCGAGGACCTGATAAAGGGAATCAGAATGCACAAGTTTTCAGGTGTAGGTCTTGATGTTTACGAGGAAGAGGGTGAGAATGTCTTTGAAAACAGAGAGGATGACATTCTTGAAAACAGTGTTACGGCACGTTTGCTGTCTTTTCCTAATGTTATTGTCACTTCACATCAGGGATTTCTCACAGGTGAGGCTTTGGAGGCGATAAGCATTACTACACTTGAAAATGCGAGAAGCTTTCATGAGGGCAGAATAATTGAGCAGAATGTAGTATAAAATAAACGGTTGCTTTCGGGCAACCGTTTTTCATTGTTTATGAATTCTTTATAGTGTTTTCCTGATTGCGGTAAACAACAAACTTGCAGAAGAGATATTCAAGAATCATATTTGAAAGCATTGTAACTGCAAGCACGATGTATTCATTCACACCCTTGCCGGTTGCCATGTTACCGAGCCAGGTTGAAAGGGGAGTGAAAACAAGATAGAAGCCGAAAACCTTAGCCATAGCAACAGGAATGTTGGCTGCTGACTTAAAGGTGTAACGACGGTTGAAGGTGAAGTTCCACAAAACAGAAAGAATGAGTGCAATAAGATAGCATACACCGTACTCTGAGCTGAGCAGTGCCATGATTTTTTCATTCTGAATGTTTATGCTTGGCAGAACAACCTCGTTCAGCAGTGTAAAGGAAACTACCTGTATTATGCCTGCTGAAGCGGAAAAGAGTGCAAATTTTATTGCCTGAAGGGCGTCACTTTTTTTCATAATCTTTCTCCTTATATGCTTTAAATCAGATTCCGTTTTCGTCAAAATCGCAAACTGCCTGAAGCACGATGTTGAGAACCTTATTGATTGTTTCAGGGATAAGAATCTCAGCTTTGTCAAGACGGGTGTGGTAGTACTGTGCGGGAGCCGGGTCCATAGCAACCATGGAAGCTGCTTTTATACCTGCCTGGGATGCGGCAGCAGCGTCGGTTGAACCGAGAGGGATAGCTCCTACGGGAACATCCTTGCCCTGCTTGGCAGCTGCATTTTTAAGAAGAGCACAGACAGCCTTGTCATTTTTGACCATGCCTGTCATATCCTTTTCATAAATCATCATATAATCCTCATCACGGATAGTGTCAAGACCGATGAAAACAGTTTCTACACCGTCATTTTTAAGCTCGGGATGTGCTTCGAAATATGCCTTGGAGCCACGAAGACCGCATTCCTCACCGCCGGTAAGAATAGCCACAACCTCGGTGTTTTCAAAGCGGATATCGTTGTCGCTGAGATATTTCATAACTGCAGAGGAAACATAGCAGCCTGTAAGGTCGTCGTTGGCACCGTCAACATAATTGTTGTGGTTTACGAACTTGAAAAGACCTGCATAAGCGGGAAGGAAGGCAAGCTGACCGAGAGCCATCTTTTTCACATTCTTGCCTGATAAGAGAGCTGCTGTGGTTGCGGCAGTATAACCGAGACCTGCCACTGCATAACCCGCTACTGCAAGCACACCGTGTGAGCCGAATTTATATGTATATGTCCATTCGGGAGCAGAGTCACTGTGACCTGAAATGATAATTCTTCTTTTAGTTTCACCCTTTGCTTTTCTTACGGCAATAACATTACCGGAGGTTTCTTCCTTGAAAAGAGGGTCGTACATTTTTTTGTAAAGGAGAAATTCACCGACTATTCCTGCCAGAGCACCGCCCATAAGAGCAGCAGAGCCGAGTGCTTTTTTCTTTGAAATTTTTCCGAAAGCAGAGGCAAGATTAATGGCTGTGGAGCCTATAAGACAGGCACCTGCGTGGGGTACAAAGGACATGAAGGCCTTGGGGTTTACCTTGAAGGTTTCTCTTACCACACTGTCACAGAAGGGCTCAAGCTCCTTCATCATCTGCTCCTGAGCGTTCTTTTCGCTGTCGCTTCCGCAGGGACGGGGACCGTAGGTCTTGCAGATGTTTGTGATGCCTTCTGTAACAAATTCAGTGCAGTCGGCAGTGGTGGTTTTAAGATTTTCGTTTTCAGGTGAATAAATCATTTGGATTCCTCCTTTAGAGTTATGTTTCTGATTTTTAATATATCACATCAACAGTTTTAAGTCAATTAAAAAAGCTAAAATATAAAAATGCCTACGTTTTATTGTTTACAACCGTTGAGTTTATTTTAAGCAAAAAAAATGTGTGTATATTAAAACCGACTTTTTGTGCAAAAAAAGAACTGTACCGCAGCTGTTTGAGCCGTAGAACAGTTCCCTGATGTCAGTTATTTTACAGGTGTAGCAAAGATGTCAATATCAGCAATTCTTGCAATGCCGTCTGCACCGGCATCAGTAACGGTGATTCTTACATATGAAGCCTTTGCAGGTGTGAAGCTGACATTAGTCCAGCTGTCGGTGTTATCTTTAACCGTAGCAGCGGTTTTCCAGCTGCTTCCGTCGGAGCTTACCTCAACTCGGAAGTCTTTTGTGTTGAGCGAAGCATCAAGTCCGTTTGCTTGTGCGTGATAAAGGGAAATTTCTTTGACTGTGCAGCATTCTCCGAGAGAATAAGTAACGCTCTGTTCACCCTTGGCGCTTGCTGTCCAGATGCTTTCTCCGGAGCAGGTTCCGTCTGTTGTGAGCATAGCATCAGAGCTGTTGCTTGTTGCACTTGCTGTAAGAGTGCTTTTGAGAGTCATATCCTGAGGGAGACTGTTTGCCTCGTAATAAAGGTTGTAGAAATGGTCGGCTCTTACAAATTCTACTACATCCTTACCGTAAATAGCTTCGTAATAATCAGAAAGATGCTTTTCAAGCTTTACGACCTCATTTATGTCGTGGAACGCCCAGACACTTACCTGAGTTGCCACAAAAACAGGGGCATTTCCGTTATATCCGAGATAATCGACAGATTCCTTTACATGAGAGCTGAGCTCTGTGAGAGGCAGATTGCCTTCTGCGTTCTGTGCAAAATATCCGGGAGTGAGCTGGACAATAAGCTTATCGTTTACAACGCCGGTAAATTTCTTTTTAAGAGAGGGATTCGTGAAGTGGTGTACCGTAAGGCCGTAGAGATATGAGCCGTTGTCTGTGTAGATATTTCTCTGTGATTTTGAAAGGTTATCCCATATTGTAACTGTGCGCAGACCTGATTTCTGCAGATAAGTGTTTGTCATATTTACAAAAGCGGTGAAATCCTTGTCTGACCTGAACTGATTGCCTCTGTTTGAGCCGAATGTATTCATCGGCATAGTGTAGCCGAGACCTGATGGTCCGCATACAAAGCACTCTGAGTCGGTAGCGTTTTTGTAGTAGTAGTTCATCATTCCCGGTGCGATGTCAACAAGTGCGGGGCTGATTGTCCAGTTCACGGGAACTTTACCGCGGTTACGGCTGTTGTCATCCCAATAGCCTCTCATGGCATGCATATCGTACTGTATGTTATCGCCGTCACTGAGAAAATAAGCAACATAGATTTTATTTTCGAGCTTCGGCATATCGGGAACAACGGGAACCTCTACCGTCATATTCTGTGCGAAAACGGTGGGATTGCTGAAAAAGTCCGAGGGAACACAGGAAAGACCGCAATTGCCCGAAACAGTCATAAGCTCTCTTTCCTGACCGGCATACCAGCCTGTGACGATGGCTTCACCGGGAGTCATTGCTTTGAGATACTGCTTGAAAAGCCAGGTTTCAATACCTCCGGAGCAGGAAAGATACACCACGGCACCGCCGACAGCTGAGGCAAGGTCTCTCATCTGGAAGCTCAGGTCGGGACGCTGGACAACAAGAATTTTCCGGTTGGAAATTTCCCAATAATTGTCGAGAAAATATTTGTAAATATCATAGGCAGAAGTATATTTAAGACCTCTGATATCTTCTATAACAGGAAGGTCAACGCCGTGCTCTTTCCATTTTTCATAGGCATCTGCTGTTAGGGGGATGGCCTTCATTGTATTACCTATTGAGCTTGCCAGGTTTACATAATGGCTGCTTAATTCGTCGGAATAGAGAATTACACCTGCAGCTGAACCCTCGGAAAGCTCCTTTATGTAATCAAAGACTGTATCCTGGTTTGCCTTTGTGTATCGGTAACCGTAGTCGTTGAGCCATTTGGAAACATCGCTGTCAAGGATAACTGTTCTTGTTTCAACTGCGTTTACAAAGCCCTGCAGACAGGCGAGGGCAGTCATTTCTCTTTCGGGGAGAATGTCAGCGGGAAAGGCAATAAGCTCATTTTCTCCTTTAGTGAAAGAGGGGAAAATCTTTTCTTCGGGCCAGAGCAGATTTTCCTTTTCTGTCTGTAAGGCCTCCACAACAGGATAGTTGTTATCGGGAGGAATATTGGGTCCGTCCTTGAAGCCGAAGGTGTTGGAAAGCGCTGTTGCAACAAACAGAAAAATTGCAATAAAGCCTTTTATGAGTTCAATGATATTGCCGTTCATATTTACTCCTCTTTTCTGAAATATATCTATTTGGAAATATTATACAGTACAACATATTTTTTTACAATAGGGCAAATTGCCAAAAAATCAATATGGATATTGACATAATAACAAAGTAATCTTTTATGTTTAACAGGGTACGGTAAATGCTGTATGCAAACTTTATATTTAATATTGCGCAAACAGAAAGATGGTGATATAATAGCGGGGTGAATTTTTTTGAAGGGGACAGTTTTATGAATCATAACACCTTTGAATGGATAACTCTTGATAATGCGGCTAAGGTTTTTCCCGGACAGAATATACGAAACTGGGCAAATGTCTTCCGTGTGTCGGTTAAGCTGAATGAAAGCATTGAGCCTGAAATATTGAAAGAGGCGATAGAAAATACCTTTAAAAGAATACCGACTCTCAGGGTAAGAATAAAAAAGGGATTTTTCTGGCATTATTTTGAGTATAACAGTATGGAGCTTCCTTTAAGACACGATATAAAAAATTTCTGTTACCGTGTGGATTTCAAAGAAAACAACGGCTATCTTTTAAGAGTATATTATCACGGATGCCATATAAGCGTCGATATTTATCACTCTCTTTGTGACGGTCACGGCGGTGCGGTCTTTCTTTCAACTCTTGCAGGTGAATATCTTCGCCTTAAGGGCACGGAAACGGGATACAATCAATTTGTTCTTGATACAACAGAGGCTCCAAGGTTGTCTGAACAGGAGGATGCATACATCCGATACAAAGGAACAGATACAAAGACTAATCTTGTAGACACCTTTGTTTATCACAAAAAGGGCACAAGGATGCCTGCGTTCCAATGTAATTACACATCAGTATCGTTGTCCTTCAATCAGCTCCATTCCCTCAGTAAAAGCTACGGAGTGACGGTTACGGAATTTCTTGCGGCAGTTCTGATGGATGTTCACTACAGAAAAATGCTTTCACAGGGCAAGAGACTCAAAGAGATAAGTGTTCAGATACCCGTAAATCTGAGAAAGTTTTTCCCCAGTGAAAGCTTGAGAAATTTTGTTCTTTGCGTGCTTGTGAAAATTGATCCGAGAAAAAGGATTTATACCTTTGAAGAAATAGTTGAAACTGTAAGCAGTCAGCTCAGAACGGTCAACAACAAAAAAGCACATCACGCATATATAACCCGTACGGTAAAGGTTGGCGCTGAAGCGATAAAGCTTTTGCCTCTCGCCTTGAAAACATTTATTATAAGAACAGGCTTTACTTTCGGTGCCGAATATTCAACTACGGCTCTGTTTTCAAATCTCGGACCTGTATCTCTTCCTGAAAGTATGAGCGAGCATATAGATTCATTTTCTTTTTATACCGGTCCGGGTCTTGTGAACGGTGCCCGTTGCGGTGCGGCTTCCTTAGGAGACAGATTTGTTTTCACCTTTTCTAACATATACAAGGAAGATGATATAGAAAGTGAATTTATGAAAAAGCTTACGGAGCTTGGCTTGTCCGTTACCGTTGAAACAAACCGCGAGACTGATTTCACCGGCATTGAAGGTGTTGTTGCGGGTACTGACGGCATTTACAGTGAAGAGCTTTTTATCCCCTGCGCAAAAGACAGGACCAGGCTCAATAATCCCGATATAAGCTTTTCTGAAAAAATGAAAAGGGTATTTCATTTATAATGGTGTCTGCTGTGATTTTCAATCTTATCAGCAGCTTACTGTTGTAAAAAACGGGGTCCCGGTAGCGAATTTAATTTACATAAATCCGAAACAGATAAAAAAGCGTTGCAGACGGTGGTTATCTACCGAAGCTGCAACGTTTTTTTGTTATACATTGGTTTAAACTTTTATTTAATTATAGAACATTTTTTTTAATAGTGTCCTATTAAAATCAATCAATGAGGTGTTGTTGCAACACCGTGTTGCAAATTAACAATTAGTTAACAATAAAAGCATAGTGTTGGTAATCTTAATGATATAATAGACGATAGTACTTTCAAAAAAATCAGCAATAAACTTCATGGTGATAAAACAGGAGTGATATTTTGGATAATAAGTTTTTAACGGTCAGACAGCTTGCTGAATATGCAGTAAGAAATTATGCAAAAAAGGATTTTTGCCGTTATATCATTGATGATGTAGTCAGAGTCAAAAGCTATAAAGAGTTTTTTGAAGATTCTCTTGCCGTTTGCAGATACATACATTCCATAAATGAGGAGCACATCCACATTGCTTTTATAGGAAAGACTAATTACGAATATATTGCCTGCCTTACAGGTATGATTTTCAGCGGTAACACTGTTGTGCCCTTTTCACCTGAAATAACCGTTGAGGAAGCAACTTTACTTTTTGACGATGCGGACATAGACATACTTTTCTGTGAAGAGGAGTTTCTTGAAAAAGCTGAAAAAATCAAAGGAGACTACAGCGGTCTTAAGCAGGTTGTTTCTCTTGGTGACAGAGAATGGTTTGAAAATATTTTCTGCACCTACAATTCATCCTCTGAATACGCTTCGCTTTCTGATGTGGACGAAGACCCCGACAGATGCTCACTTATAATCTACACCTCAGGTACAACAGGAAAAAGAAAGGGTGTTATGCTTACCAACCGTAATCTTGCGGCAAATTCAAGTTACGATACATACAGTATGGAGAGTAATGATGTAAGCTTTTCTGTGCTTCCTATGCATCATATTTTCTGCTATGCTTGCGATGTTTTGAAAACGCTTTATGACGGAGGCTGCCTTTGTCTTAACGGAGCACTCAGTGAGCTTTATAAAAATATGCTTATATTTGAGCCTACCATTATGCGAATAGTGCCATCTATGTGTAAGTCGATACTCACTAAAATCAAAATCACCGAAAGAAGAAATCCGACTCTTTCAAAGCGTGAAGCAGCAGAAAAAATTGTTGGAAGAAATTTCAGAAGAATGATAGCGGGCAGTGCTTTTTTGAGTCAGGCGGTTATTGATGAGCTTGCTCTTTACGGTATAACCGCAAGACAGGGCTACGGTATGAGTGAATGCAGTCCTCGCATAACAACATCAGACTTTTCTGAAAACAACAAATATTCCAACGGCATAATCATCGGCACTGATGAGGTGAGATGTGTTGACGGTGAAATTCAGGTTAAGGGACCAAGCGTAATGATGGGCTATTACAAAATGCCTGAAGAAACAGCAAATGCCTTTACTGCTGACGGCTTTTTGCACACAGGTGATTTAGGATATATAAAAGATAATCACATTTATCTTGTGGGCAGAAGAAAGAATCTTATTATTCTTTCAAACGGTGAAAATATTTCTCCTGAAGAGATAGAGAATAAGTTTGCTGATTTTACGGAGATAAAAGAGGTTATTGTTTATGGTGAAAACGATAAACTGATAGCTGAGATTTATCATGATGAAGTGTTACTTGCGCAGAAGGATATTGAGGAAATAAAAAATATTCTTACTGAAATTGTTGACAAGGTTAATATGGAACTTAATTCAGACAGAATGATTTATGATTTCAGGATAAGGGAAAAGCCTTTTGAAAGAACATCGACGGGTAAAATAAAACGAACAGAATTTTATTATTAAGGGGTGTAACAAATGACGGAAATAAAGCTGAAAAGCGGAGAATCAGTTAAGGCATACCCTCTTACCGGCTCACAGAATATGATGTATCTTATGTCACTTAAGTATGGTTCCGGTTATCCGGTAAACAATATCGGGTGCGGATACTATTGGAAGGGCGATTATGATAAGGGTGAGATGAAGGCTTCAATTTATGAGGCAATCCGACGCTGTGATACAATGCGGCTTCGCTTCGTTATGGGTAAAAAGCTGCAGCTTTATCAATATGTTACAGAAAAAAGTGCGCTGATAATTGACGAGTGGGATTACAGCGATATGACAGTTGATGAGGCTCAGGAAATGCTTACCGCTTATTCCCGAAGCAATATTCCAATGTTTAATTGTGAGATACATAAAATAGTTCTCGTTAAGTTCAAAGACGGTTATCACGGCATTTTTATGAGAATTCACCATCTGGCAATGGATGCATTCTCTCTTAAGGTATTTATTAACGATATAATTGAAATTTATAAACACCGGACTCAGGGAACGGCTTATCCCAAGCCGATGAGAGAATATGTTCCCGTGCTGGAAAAGGAGCTCTCATACGAAGACTCGGAGCAATGCAAAATTGACAAGCAGTATTGGTTCGATTCCCTTGCAAAAGCCTCGGAGCCAATATTTACGGACTTTATGCTTGAAAGCAGACTCAAAGCTCAGCAACTGAAAAAGCCGGAACAGCGTTTTGCTGACATCCATTCAGGCCTGCCTGATGCTGATACAATAAGATTCAGTATCAGCACAGAAAGCAGCGAAAAGCTACTGAATTTTTGTTCGGAAAAGAATCTGTCGGTATTCTCCTTTATTTCAATGGGTGTACGTACAGCCCTTTCCTGCTTCAACGATAACCAAGAGGATGTTTCCTTTAAGATGATAATCAATCGTCGGGGGACAATTGCAGAAAAGAAGTCAGGCGGACTGCGTATAAATTTTTTGCCTATGAGAAGTATCATTAAACCTGAGACGACTTTTGTTGAAGGGGTAAATATAATTTCTCAGGTGCAAAACGAAATGTATACTCATTCAACACTTTCTTTTCTTGGTATGCTTAAGGAAAGACATAAATCAATGTCCAAGAGTGCCAAATTTGATTCAACTTATGACAGCTTCGGACTTTCCTACCAGCCTATGATGAAAATAGCTGCTATTGATGAAGAAATGGAAAAGTCAGTACGAAGTGTCTGGTACAACAACGGCGCAATAATGATTCCTTTGTATGTTACTGTATGTCACAGATCCTCGGACGGCGGTTTTGATTTTATTTTTGAGTATCGCCGTGATCAGAAAGCGGAATATGATCTTACCGTTCTGTTCAGAAAAATTGAAAAGGCTCTTTTGTTGGGAGCTGAAAAACCGTATATTACAGTAGGAGAAATACTAAATCAAATAAAAGTTACGCAAGAAGAAAGGAGAGGAAAATCAGAATGCAAACCTACAAAAGACTTGTTGAAATCATTGAAAACTACGTGGAAGCTGACGAAATCAAGGCTGAAGACACTTTTAAGTTTGATCTCGGCATGAGTTCCTTTGATACAATGTGTATGATTGCAGAGATTGAGTACTCCTTGAGAGTGAAGCTCAAGGCAGAGGATTTTATCAGGAATAAAACCGTTGGTGAAATGGCCGAACATATAAGAACATTATGTTGAAGTGTAGTCATAACCCTTCGAACGATAGCTTACTCAAAATAACATTATCCATACATAAAAATAAATGACTATAGCGTTGCAGTCGGTATACACCATACCCGGACTGTAACGCTTGTTTTTATAACCACTTTCTTTTTTTCTTCCTCACACTATGTCCTGTAGTTTAATTATATGCCTCAAACGCAGAAAAATCGGCGCTTTCACCCTTTTTCTTGCTGCCATCTGACTGCAAAAACCGATAAATAGGCAAACTCTCCCGTCGGTGAAAAGGCTTCCACGAAGTCTTTCCTTCCGTCCTCTTGCGGCTTCAAAAGTTCATTACGGTTTGGGCGCCTATGAACTATGACCGCTGCGCTTCGTTACGCTTGCTTCTTTGTCCACCGGGCGCGCTCGCGACATCACCCTCCTTGTTAGAACCCTTTTTTTCTGATTTCAGCCCGATTTTTTCAGAATAACCGGCAAATATTTAAATAAAGTAAAAGCTACAGACCTGTTTTCAGATCTGTAGCTTTTATATATTATATGTGCTTTTGAATTAACCGCCCGCTGCGGGAGAAAGAAGCCACACCTCGTCTCCGTCGGAAAGCTTCTTTCCTTTTCTCATACATCTTTCACCGTTTACATAAACCACAGCATCCTTGAACTGTAGCTTTTCGTGATATTCAAGAGCGGGATTTTTCGGCTTTATGTATTTGACATTCGGGTCATTTTTCATCCGCTCAAGGTCTTCCTTATCCTCACGGTAGCCCTGAGCCATTCTCCATGAAATAACATCAAAAATATCATTCACGGTTTTTGCTTCGGCCTCCAGATAACTGAAGCCGGTCGTTGTACGGATAACACCGAAAATTTTAACCTTTACCATAAGGATATACCTCCTTTGCACATTCGGGAAGGCTGATACCGAGTTTTTTAATCATACGCTTAGTCGGTGCACCGTCCTTCCAACCACGGATAATGTAATAGCTTTTTTTCATTTTATCCAGCGGTACCTTTGTCTTCTTGACTCCGGGCACCTGCTCCTCATCGGTCAGGCGTTTGGGAAGGGTGTCTGTGTCCTTGCCCACGGGAAGGCCTAAAATAATATTGCATATTCTTTCAACGTTGTAACCGTAGGAGCCTGCTTTGATGAAGGTACCCATAGTATATTTTGTTCCCGTTGCAGCATTGATAGCTCTCGGATACTGGATAAGCGGTATGTTAAGAGCCAGAATCTGAGGATATTGCATTCCTATGTAAAGAACAGGCGTGATAAATTTGAAAACCTGCTGAACTATTCTTGTGAGCATACTCGTGGGCTTTGCTACTATGAACCATGGAAGAATTGCATATGATGTGAAAACACAGCAGCCTGCTGCCGAAGCGGCTTCCATTGTGTTCTGGAACATAATGGCCAGACTTGCTTTACCTTTGGCTGTATAGGAGTTCATATTGAGACCCAGACCCTCCAGAACAACCATATATCCTGCATTAAGGTGGCATCCGCCTCTGTTAGCCGTGGCATAACCGAGTCCCTGTCCGACTGCACCTCTGGGCTCATAAGCTGCAAGTTCCATACCCTTGGCGTGAATGGCAAATTCCTTGCCGCCGAATTTTTCACTCATGCGCTTGGTACCGTCGGCAAGAATGTCACCGATACCTCTTCTGTAAGCAATATCGTGGAAAACTTCACTTAAATTATCTGTCTTGCCGAATTCGAGACCGCAATCCCACATTCCCTTTTCCTGAAGCTCCATTGCAAAGGCTATGGAGCCGGCACAGGAGATGGTATCCATGCCTAACTCATCAAGCTCATAATTCCAACGGAGAATTTTTTCTATATCATCATTGAGAATGTTCGGACCGAAAAGACCGAGTGTTTCAAGCTCGGGACCCTTTACATTTTTACCGTCAACCTTTACGCGTCTTTCACAGCGCATGGGACAGGAGTAGCAGTTACCGTTACCGATGAGATGTTTTTCTGTCAGCTCCTCACCTGACACTTTTTCGAAGGCATCAAATCTGCCGTCACTGAAATTCTTTGTGGCGAGAATCCTGTGAGCCTGCATGGGAGCAACAAGACCTGCCGTGCCGAGCTTTGAAAGCTGAGCACCTGTGATGGGATGACGGAGCAGCTGCATTTTCCACTGCTCGGTAATTTCGTCGAGCTTTTCTTTGTCATATATTTCGGGATCTTTAGTACCTCTGGCAGTAACCAGCTTGAGATTTTTATCACCGAAAACGGCGCCTACACCGCCTCGTCCCGCAGTTCTTTCTCCGCTGAACACTCCTGCGTAAAGCACCTTGTTTTCACCTGCGGGTCCGATTGTGAGCGGGCTGGTGCCGCCCTTAAACTGCTTGTTGATTTCACCTGTAAGCATACCCTTCATTTCGGGAACGTCATGGAATGTTACTTCATCGTCTACTATTTCTACCCAGGTAAGCTCCTTTGCTTTGCCTGTGATAACCATTGCATCCCAACCGGCTTTCTTAAGTCGTCTGCCGAAGGGACCGCCGCAGTTAGAGGAGGTAAGAATACCTGTAAGGGGCGAAACGGTAGAAATATTGAATCTGGTTGAGGAGGGAGTTTTGCATCGTGTGAGAGGGCCGGTGGTGATGACGAGCCAGTTATCTTCATCGAAGGCCTTCATACCCGGTCTGATGTGCTGAAGGAGAATATCAGCCGCCATAATTTTACCGCCGATTGTTCTTTTTCTGTCCTCGTCTGTCCAGGGGAATTCGCTGTAAGTTTTTTTGGAAAGGTCAACGAAAAGCACCTTACCCATATAGCCTTTTAAGTTTGTCATATTTTCACCTCGGGTGTTTTACATATTTTACATTCAGAGCTTGGTTTTATTATGAGTGTTTCCCACAAATTACCGTCAAAAACAAAAATTCTGCCGGCCGAAGCCTTATCCTCGGAAAGGAGATATCTCAGAGCTAAATTGACCTCCATGGCACCGATAATTCCTGCCGAAGATGAGACAGAGCTTCTTACTGAAATGTCATTGATGATTCCTGCGCAGTCGGGACAGGGTGACAGGTTGGGGATGTAAAGGTATGCCGTCCCGTAAAACCCGTCTACGCCGCCGAAAACGGAAGGGATTTTTTCAGCTTCGGAAAATTCTGCTACCGCTCTTCTGCCTATGGCATTGTCCACACAGCAAAGGATAATATCGCAATCTTTTGCAAAGGACAAATCCTCTGCAGAGCTGATTTTCCTGACAATAGGAACATACTCTGTTTCTGTAGAGTAATAGGAAAGTCTTTCCTTGAGAACCTTACATTTAAAAAAGTTTCCGTCATTTTTGGTAAAGAGAAACTGACGGTTGAGATTTGAAAGGCTGACCGTGTCGAAATCACAGAGATAAAGCTTTTTTACTCCTGCTCCTGCCAGATGAACTGCGGCATTTGTTCCCAATGCACCGCATCCTATAATACAGACTTTTTTTTCATCTATACTGAAAAGCTGAGTTACATTTTTCAGACTCAATCAACCACCGCCTTACCATAATTTCCTCCGCAGGAAAGTGTGTTGCCTGAAAGAGTTTCGACAGCGTGAGGCAAAACAGGAAGAACAACCTCAATTGATTCTCTTACAGCCTTGGGACTGCCGGGGAGATTGATTATAAGTGTATTTTTTCTTATACCTGAAACAGCTCTTGAAAGCATTGCTTTCGGTGTGATTTCAAGACTTTTCATTCTTATGGCTTCAGCTATACCGGGAGCATTTCTTTCTATAACGGCCATAGTTGCCTCGGGAGTAACATCTCTCGGTGCAAAGCCCGTACCGCCTGAAGTAAAGACAATATCAGCCTTTACCTCATCGCAGAGATAAATGAGTGCCTTTTCAATTTCTGCTTTTTCGTCGGGTACGATTATATATTCCTGTGTTTTTCCGCAGGAAGAGATAAGCTCACTTATCAGCGGACCGCTTTTATCCTCGCACAGACCCTTCGAGCATCGGTCACTGATACATACAACTGCAAAATTCATTTTTTTATCACTCCCCACTTGAAATATTTCTATTACTGATATATAATATCATAAAGATACAAAATTTACAACAGGAAACCAATAATTTTGTTGATTATTATTAATTAATTTACATTATACCGGAAGTCAGCGGCTAAGCCGCATTAATTCATATTCCGACTCATAAGTTCTAAACCTTTGGTATGAACTTGTGAGCGTAGCCGAAATAACACAAGCCGTCAGAAAAATGACGGTTAACGGCTAAGGGTACAGCGGGAAACCGCTTTGCCTTCCGTGATTGAAAAGGAGAATGAATTATGAAAAAGCTTCTCGCACTCTCTCTCGCACTCGTTATGGTGCTTTGCTTTGCTGCCTGTGGCGGCAAGGAAACACCCGATGCACCCGCAAATCCCGTAATCCGTATGTCTACCACCACATCCGTAAATGACTCAGGACTTCTTCCTTATCTTCTTCCTGTTTTCGAAAAAGCTACAGGTTACACCGTAGAGGTCCAGTCCGCAGGTACAGGTGCCGCTATTCAGAAGGCTGTTGACGGCAACGCTGACCTTATCCTCGTTCACTCAAAAGCAAGTGAAGAAGCCTTTGTAAACGACGGCTACGGTGTGGAAAGAATCCCCTTTATGTACAACTTCTTTGTTATCGCAGGTCCCGCCGACGATCCTGCAGGCATCAAGGGCAGCGCCAATGCAGCTGAAGCCTTCGGCAAAATCGCCGATGCAAAGGCAAATTTCATCTCACGCGGTGATGAAAGCGGTACACATAAGGCTGAGCTTAAAATCTGGGGTGAAAATGTTCCCGACTCAGAAAAAGATACCTGGTACATAAATGCAGGTCAGGGTATGGGCGCCTGCCTTACAATGGCAAGCGAAAAAGGCGCATATTGCCTTACAGACAAGGCTACCCTCCTTTCGAACAAGGCTGACCTCGACCTTGAAATTCTTCTCGAAAAGAGCGAGGATATGCAGAATGTTTATTCTCTCATCGCCTGCAATCCCGAAAAGCTCGACGGCATCAACACCGAAGGTGCAAAGGCCTTTATTGACTGGATGCTGAGCGAGGAAGCTTCCGCTCTTATTGCCGAATACGGTAAGGAGCAGTACGGCGAGGCTCTCTTCTATCTCGAACAGTAACCGACATTGGAAAAGATTACAGAAGCCTTTGAAATGCTTTTGTCGATGGACAGAGAAATTCTGCAGATAATCGGAGTTACACTGCGTATGTCCTTTTTCTCGACAACTATTTCCTGTCTCATCGGTATGCCTTTAGGTGTACTTATGACAAGCACAAGCTTCAAGGGTAAACGGACAATAAAAAAAATAATAAACACGTTAATGGGCTTGCCACCGGTTGTGGCAGGCCTGATTGTCTATCTGCTGTTCACTAAATACGGTATTTTCGGCTCTTTGGGTATGCTCTTTACCGTTGAAGTAATGGTGGTTGCCCAATGCCTTCTCATAACCCCTGTTGTGATAAGTCTTACCTCGGGTGTATGCTCTGTAAACGGCAAAAGTCTTCTTGAAACCGCTAAGGGTCTTTCCTTCGGCAAGGTTAAAACTATGAGACTGTTCCTTTCACAGAACAGAGCTGCACTCACCTCCGTTATGCTCACTGCCTTCGGAAGATCAATTGCCGAGGTAGGTGCTGTCAGCATTGTCGGCGGTAACATCCAATGGAAAACAAGAGTTATGACAACAGCGATTATGCTTGAAACAAATAAGGGTAATTTTGAGTTTGCACTTGCCCTTGGTATAGTTCTTCTCATAATATCCTTTGCGGTAAACATTCTTGCTTCACTTCTTTTGAAGGAGGATGGGCAATGATAAAAATAAACGGACTTAAAAAGCTTTACAGTGACAGAACTGTCCTTGACATTCCTTTTCTCGAAATAAAAAATGGTGAATGTGTTATTCTCACAGGTCATAACGGAAGTGGAAAAAGCACCCTTTTAAGAATACTTGCAGGCACGGAAAATAAAACTGCGGGTGATGTGCTTACAGACGGACAGATTTACTATCTCCCTCAGCAAAATCTGCCCTTCAACAAAATCGTTAAAAGCAATATACTCTACTGTCTTGACGGCAAGAAAACAGAAAAAAATGAGCTTTGTCAAAGGATACTCGAGACTTTCAATTTAAAACATCTCGAAAACAAGAATGCAAAAACTCTTTCAGGCGGTGAATGTCAGCGTCTTGCCCTGGCAAGAGTGCTCTGTAAAAAGGGCGACATAATTTTACTTGACGAGCCGACAAGTGCAGCTGACAGTAAAGGCAGAGAGCTGATAAACAGGCTTATCTGTGAGTACTGTGAAAAAACAGGCTGCAGCCTTGTTATGACAACACACACGGAAGAATACCCGAAGCTGAAGAAGCTTCGCATTATCGAGCTCTGCGACGGGAAAATAAAATCTGATACAAGGGAGGATGACAGCTATGACGCTTAATGTAGTATCTATGGAAGAAGCAATCAGAATAACTCAAGGCGAATTTTCTTCTTATGAAATCGGCACCGAAAGGTTGAATATTTCCGACTGCCTCGGCAGAGTACTTGCACAGGATATTGTGTCTTCGGAAAACATTCCTACCTTTGACAGAAGCACCGTTGACGGCTATGCGGTTCTGTCATCTGATACCTTCGGTGCAGGGGAGAGTATACCCGCTATGCTTTCTCTTACGGGAGAAATTCTTATGGGAGAAGAGGCAAGGGATGCTGTTTCAAGCGGTGAGTGCATTAAAATTTCAACAGGAGGCATGCTCCCGAGGGGAGCCGACAGTGTTGTTATGGTTGAGCACACTGAGCAGATGATTGACAAAACGTGCCTTGTTTTCAAGGCAGTGAGTCCCTATCAGAATGTGACAAAAAAAGGTGACGATGTTAAAATCGGTCAGCTTGTTATAAACAAAGGTACAAAAATAACTTCAAAGCACATCGGTATACTTTGTGCTCTCGGTATAACTGAGACTCAATGTGTAAGAAAGCTTAAGGTCGGCATTATTTCAAGCGGTGACGAAATTGTATCGGTTGAAGAAAACGTCCCCTTGGGTAAAATCCGCGACATAAACAGTCATTTTTTAGCTTCTCTTATGAAAGAAAACGGATATGAGGCTATTGAATACGGAATAGTCAGGGATGAATTTGACGAGCTTTACTGCACCTTGCAAAAAGCCACAGACGAATGTGATGTCGTGCTTATTTCAGGTGGCTCCTCGGCAGGTGCTAAGGATATGACAGCTGCTGTTATTGATAAAAACGGTGAGGTCTTTTTTCACGGAATAGCCGTTAAGCCCGGAAAGCCGACTATCTTCGGAAAGGTAAACGGCAAGGCTGTTTTCGGTCTGCCCGGACATCCTGCGGCCGCCTATTTAATAGCGAAAACTATTGTTATGAATCTGCTTCACTTCTGCAGTAGACAGGAAAATAAGCTTATGACTGTTTCTGCAGAAATTACTGAAAGCATATCCTCCAATCACGGCAGAGAGGAGCTTATCCCCGTTATATTAAAAGACGGAAAGGCAAAGCCTCTTTTCTTCAAAAGCGGTCTTGTTTCCCTTCTGTCATCAGCTGACGGATTTACACTTATTCCCCGTAACAAGGAAGGGCTTTTCAAGGACGAAAAAGTTACAGTACACTTATTTTAAGGTGAAATACTATGAAGCATAATTATCTTGACAATATACCTTTAGAAGAGGCAAAAGAAAAATTCTTCAGCCTCGTAAAAAAGGGCTACACTCATAAAACAGAAGAAATACCGGTGGCAGAAGTTACAGGCAGAGTGCTGTCCAATGCAGCTTATGCAAAAATCTGCTGTCCTCATTATAACGCCTCTGCTATGGACGGTATTGCCGTAAAGGCAAAGGATACCTATTCGGCAAGTGAAAATAATCCGGTTACACTTACGCCGGATATGTACTCCGTCGTCGATACGGGCGATGCAATCCCTGACGATAAGGATGCCGTAATTATGGTTGAAGAGCTTTCCTTCGAGGAGAACGGCAAGATTAAAATCATAGCCTCGGTGCACCCCTTTCAAAATGTCAGACAAATCGGTGAGGACATCTGTATGGGTGATATGATAGCGCCCTCTTTTACTGAGATTACTCCTTCTCTTTGTGGTGCTATGCTTGCAGGAGGTATCACAAAGACTTCAGTTATTAAAAAGCCGATTGTTGCAATTATACCTACAGGAGATGAAATCATTTCACCTACAGACAATCCCGAAAAAGGACAGATTATCGAATTCAACTCCTCAATCTTTTCGGGAATGCTTAAGGAATGGGGAACGGATACAGTAGTTTATCCGATTATCCCTGACAAAAAAGATTTACTTAAGGAAGCAGTCAGGGACGCTTCGGAAAAATACGATACCGTTCTCATCCTTGCCGGCTCATCTGCAGGACGTGACGATTACACCTGTGATATTATAAAGGAGCTCGGTGAGGTCTGTGTTCACGGCATAGCAATAAAGCCCGGTAAGCCTGCCGTTCTCGGAAAAATCGCAAGTACACCCGTCATAGGCCTTCCCGGTTACCCCGTTTCTGCGATAGTTGTTATGAGAGAAATCGTCAGAGAGCTGATGTTTTTCCTCTCGCATAAGGCAGTTAAGCCTGAAAATAAAATCACCGCAGTTTTAGGTAAGCGTATAAATTCCTCACTTAAATACCGTGAATATGTTCGTGTTACCCTTGGTAAAATCGGTGAAAATTATATTGCCGTACCTCTGCCGAGAGGTGCAGGTGTCGTTACAAGCTTTACCAAGGCTGACGGTATTATTATTGTATCGCAAAATTCTGAGGGTATCGAGCAGGGTGAAGCAGTTGAGGTTGTCCTTGTAAATGAAAATAAAAACATAGGAAATTCTATAATCGTAACAGGTAGCCACGACCCGATAATTGATGAAATAAACGACCTTTTGAGAATAAAGGGATATCCTTATTCGGTATCATCCTCTCATGTGGGAAGCATGGGTGCTCTCAGTGCCGTAAAGCTGGGTCAGGCACATCTGGGCGGTACTCATCTTCTTGATACTGAAACGGGCAGATATAATGAAAGCTATGTCAAAAAATATCTTTCTGCAGAAGATGCAACACTTATTAAAGGTATCGGCAGAATCCAAGGCCTTATGGTAAAAAAAGGAAATCCAAAAAACATAAAAAGCTTTGCTGATATTGTCGGGCACAGATATGCTAACCGTCAGCTGGGCTCAGGTACACGAATTCTTTTCGACTATCTTTTAAAAATCAACGGCATTGATAAAAACGAAATCGACGGCTACCGTAACGAAGAGTTCACTCACACAGCTGTTGCCGCACAGATTGCCGGTGATAATGCAGACTGCGGACTCGGAATCTATTCGGCAGCGCAGATGTACGGTCTTGATTTTATTGAAATCACCGTTGAAGAATATGATTTTTTAGTAAACAATGATTTTATAAACACGCCTATGTATGATGCATTTACGGAGATTTTCCATAGTGATGAACTCAAACAGCGGATGAAAAGGATGGGAGGTTATACCCTTGACTGAGCTTACACATCTTAATAAAAACGGTGAAGCAATTATGGTTGATGTCGGTGAAAAAGAAATCACCCGAAGAACTGCAACAGCCTTTGCCAAAATTAAAATGCAGCCTGAAACCTTAGATAAGCTGCTTTCATCCTCTCTGAAAAAGGGAGACGGACTTGCTACGGCAAGAATAGCGGGAATTATGGGAGCCAAAAAGACAAGCGAGCTTATCCCTCTTTGTCATAACATACCCATCGAAAGCGTTGAAATCATCTTCGAAAATAACGGTGAAGATGAATTGTATATTTACTGTACAGGTAAATGCAGCTATAAAACGGGCATAGAAATGGAAGCTCTTACAGGTGCATCCGTTGCGGCACTTACAGTTTACGATATGTGCAAGGCAATTGACAGAAAAATGGAAATCAGAGAAGTCAGACTTCTCGAAAAAACAGGCGGAAAGAGCGAATTTAAAAATGATTGACAGCTACGGAAGAAATATAAATTATCTGCGTGTATCTGTTACTAAAAGGTGTAATCTGAACTGCTCATATTGCGGTGCAAAAAACGAAGCAGGCGAAGAATTAACCCCCGTACAGATTGGAAAAATCGTGAGAGCCTTTGCCTCATGCGGTATAAACAAGGTAAGACTCACGGGCGGCGAGCCACTGGTCAGACAGGATATTTGTGAGATTGCCGAGAGAATAAGCCGTATAGACGGAATAAAGAAAATTGCCCTTACGACCAACGGAATTTTCTTGAAGAAATATGCAGAAGAATTAAAGAAAGTAGGTATCACTGCAATTAATATCAGCCTTGATACAACCGACAAGGAGCAGTTCAGGAGTATTACCGGTTACGACGGACTTAGCAAGGTTTTTGAGGGTATTGATGAATGTGAAAAAGTTGGTCTTTCACCTATAAGACTTAACGCGGTTCTTACAAAGGGGAAAAATGAAGACCAGGCAAAAAGCCTTATAAACATCGCAAAGGACAGAAAAATTGATGTCCGTTTTATTGAACTTATGCCTTTTTCGGCTGACGGAGAAAATAACGAACTTGTTGTCAAGGGTGAAGAAATTTTGAAAAAATTTCCTGAACTTAAACCCTTCATAAAGGAAGGTACAAGTGACTTTGAAAAAAGTGTAGCTAAATATTACATTGCCGAAAATTTTAAGGGAAGGGTAGGCTTTATTACCCCTGTCAGCAACAGATTCTGCAGTGAATGTAACAGAATCAGGCTTCTTTCGGACGGAAAAATAAAGCCGTGTCTTGGCAACGATGCCGTTTATGACATAATGGAATTTCTTGATGATGAGGAAAGGCTGAAAGAAGAAATTGAAAAAATCATAATGTCTAAGCCCCGTGAGCACAGCTTTGACTGCGGTTACGGTAATCATCACGGACTGAATCTCATAGGAGGATAAGAAAATGAAGGGTAAGGTTTTATCAATCAATATCAGCGAAAAGAAGGGTACACCCAAAACTAAAATTAATCCCGGAGTTCTCATTGAAGATTTCGGCTTCGAGGGTGACGCTCATGCAGGTAAATGGCACCGTCAGGTAAGTCTTCTTGCAAAGGAAAGTATAGAAAAATCAAAGGGTCTTCCCTCTGACGGTCTGTGTCACGGTGTGTTCGCTGAAAACATAACCACCGAGGGAATTGAGCTTTACACTATTGCTGTAGGAACACAGCTTAAGGTCGGTGAATGTATCATAGAAATCAGCCAGATAGGCAAGGAATGTCACGAGGGCTGTGCGATACAAAAGCTCGTGGGCAAATGTGTAATGCCCCGTGAGGGTGTCTTTGCTAAGGTTATCAAAGGCGGTAAGGTGTTTGAGGGAGACAGCATCGAGGTGCTGTGAGGTAAATCAGAAAGATAATACTCTTTTAACGATACCCCCACAATTTAACGATTACTAACCCATAACAAATCACAAGGTCATACCCACCAACACAAAAACAGCGTTGCAGCAGGTACACACCATACCAATACTGCAACGCTTATTTTTATAACCCTTTATAACACAAGGGCAAAACACTATAAAATAAGAACCCGACCCATAACGAAATCAAAGATTTCTATGGGTGCCCCGGAACCTTGTTACTTACTTCGTGCGTAATAACAATACCACCATCGATACGATTGTATCAAAGGTGGTACTTTCTTTGGGAAATACATCGTTAGTTAATACAATGAAACGGGATTAGTGAAGTGTTGCACATTTCTTTTTCTGACTGATAGATTTACATAAAGCTTATTTGTCAAAAATACTTATATTCAAACTTTTTATAATAGTCATACAAATCGGCATCACCCTTAACAACCTCAAGAGTTGTCTCAATCAAATCCTCCCAGTAAAGATTTTTGATATGGTCTGTGCCATAACTTTCAGCAAGAATGTCAATATGCTTTCTCTCTTTATCGAGCACCTTGTTCTCTCTCGGTGTCAGGAAAATCACATAGTCATCCTTATCGGTAGCATAGAGAATATTACGGTTAATCTGATAATACTTATGGAATTCGTAGATAAAGCAGGTTTTCTTTTTCTCGCAGCTTTTTGAAAGCACACCGTTATGAAGGCAATCTTTATTTTTGCAGTCACAATCTTTATCTTTAAAATAAAAGCTGTTTTTGAGCAACGCAGAATAGGTGTTATCCCATTTGTTTACGTATTTGTAAGTGTCCTCGGTTTTGCTTATACCGCCAAATTCAGGCTCGGTAAATTTGCATTCAAAGGAAATATGCTTGCCGCTTGTCAGAAGAATGTAAAAATCAAAGTTCGTTCTTTCACTGTGATTTGGCTCGTACTCGACAGAGGCAGCTTCAATTTTTGCTCTGTCATCAATTGTTATACCTGCCTTGCGAAGCACATCCAATAAAAGCTCATACTTTTTATATTCAAAAAACTTTTTGAAGAAGGATATACACATAACCTGCGATGAGTTAAGATGAGCTGCACCATGATGATATTTAATCTTATCGCCCGAAAGATATCCTTTAAAGTCTGCCATTAAAGGTGCTTTACCGTCAATAAAATTCAGTGCCAATTCCTTACAAATATGTTGATATTCCTTTCCGTTCCACATTCCACCAAGAATAGAGGAGTCAGCCTTTCTGACCATACGCTCTTTAACGATTGTGTCGTGTGATTTGTTTATCATTTTTATACTCCCTTCTCTTTCAATTCTTTTTCTAATACTTCCAGATGCTTCTCATCTTTTGCTATATAGCTGGGATGAAATACGGCGATAACCTTTGCTTCCGAAGGTGCTTCTAAAATACCTTCATCAAAAAACCATTTTACATCTTTGCTTAAACAGACGATGATATCCGGTTTAAGCAATTCTATTTCTCTGTTAATAAACTTAGCATATCTTCGAGTGTATTCTTCCAGTACAGTCCATCTGCAACGGTTAAACCCACCACGCTTATTAAGGTTGATAGTTGCTATTTTTCTTAAAACTTCATGGCTTTTGTCAGGTTCATCAAACTTCTCACTCATTATGGCATTTGCCAGCATAGAAACTCTTTTGGAATACATCGTTTCCTTATAGCTTTCGATTTCTATTACATTTTTAAGCCAGAAACCCTTATCAACCTCATTCCATTTTATATTAAATTCTATAGCTTCATCTTCGGTTAATGCGCTGTCGCAGTCGAGTGTTTCTCCTATAAGGTCTAAAATATGCTTAGCTTTAACCTTTTGACCTGTTTTCCAGAACTTATATTTTTCTTTGCCGATAAACAAAATTCTTCTCTTGGAATTTTCGTATTCATCTTTGCAAACATATCCGTCTTTATCGAAAGAGTAGATCGGAATTTCCTTCGGCAAGTAATCTTTTGGGTTTTCCTCATTTTGTTTTTCAATCCATTTTTCAAAAAGTTTGTCCAGAGTATTAATGTTATCCATAATTCATTCCTCCAAGTTTTCACTTAAATTATACACCATAAAAATACGTATTACAATTCAAAACTCACAATCTCACAGCTTGCCTTGATTCTTTCAATATCAACCGAGCAAAGAATTTTCTTTTCCATAAGTGCCTGTACTACCTTTTCAAGAAACTCATTGTTTTCAATCAGAATTCTTCTCGTCTTAAGATAATAACGTTCCATTTCTGCAGAAGCGACG
>JAZLBS010000065.1:0-2346 GCA_045613805.1 Acutalibacteraceae bacterium | reverse complement strand
ACCGTCCCCTGTCTTTTCTCAACTCGGGTTATGGATGCAAGGTTGCCGTAAGCATCATAGCGGAAATGCAGCTGAATGTTACCCCGCTTTTCGTATATAAGCTTATCGCCGAGGTATTCGTATTCAGAAACCGTTGAACCGACCTTTTTATAGGTTCTTAAGCCGTCGGCATTGTACTTGTATGTTACGGCTGTTCCGTTAAGGTTGGCAGAAGCCGTCTGTCTGCCCTGCCAGGTGAAGGACCTCTCCACCGCAAGCGGTCCCCCTCTCCTTTCAGGAGAGGCTTATGCGAGGGCGGGCGGCGGAAAACCACCGCCCGTTAATCACTCTTCAATTGAACACATAGAACCGTCCCCTGTGTTCCCCAGACCCGTCCCCTGTCTTTCACAAAAGCGTAACTATATCTTTAATATTCAATTCTGACACCCTACAAATAAATGCGTTAATTTCTCCATCGCCTATTTGTTTATTATTATAAGATAAATCATATGTTCTTTTAAAGGCTAGAGCATCATCATATGTATCAAACAATCCATTTTTATTCATTTTACTCCAAAATTTTGAAAAAGGAGGATACCAATCCAAATCGGTAATAATTTGTTCATCTATAGGTATCGGGCAATATTCATAACCCAACAACACCGTGTTTAAAAAAGGTTCTTTCCATTCTTCAAAAGGATACCTACTTTCAATAAAAAGGGTTCGTGTCTTTATGCCCAATTTAAAACAACAACCTAAATATTTTTTCAACAGTTCCATATCAGATATAAATTCTAAAAACTGATATTCACTTTCAATGTTTTTTACTCGTTGTTGTTCAGTTATCATCTTACAGTGACTATCATTTACAGTTGATAATGGATATTGATGATACGCATTTATGCCTAAATACTTAAAGTTCTTAACTTTATAATTAATATCTTCCAACCCCTGAACTAAAAAACCATTTGGTTTTAATACACACATATATTTTGTTCCTCCACAGATTAAAAAATATTAATATGAACTCCATTGATTTTCATATGGAACTGAGTTCCGCCTAGATAACTATCAAATTTGGGAGCATGATTACTATTAGTAAACTTACTTAATCCATACTCTTCAGCCCAGCTCCAAAGAGTATTTGCATCTGTTTTATTAAGTCCTGTTTTCTTTGCATCTTTAGCTAATTTTATGACTGCGCTTTGATTTTCATCAAACCTAGGAGCACTACACGTATTATGCACCAACACACCTGTGTCACCGACATAATATGTATGGAAATCCGCAACCTCAAAGTTGTAAACCTTTATCGGTTGTTCAATAATCTCATGCTGTACACTCTCAACAACCGCAAATTCACCGTTTACAAGAACAAGTTCATCACCTGCTCGAAGATCTATTGCACCAATCCAACCGTTATTAGAAACATAGAACGGGTGTTCTGGTGTGGTTACTATTTCTTCACCGTTAACTTTCACATAAACTAGCTCATCTGTTTCATTGATGAAAGCCTGAACAACTTTTTTCAGTTCAGTTTCACCTGTTTCGGAATTTGTTGCCCAAACCTTGTCGCCAGCTTTTATATCTTCAATGTTTTTTGTACCGTTAGCTTCTAAAATCTGCGTTCCGGCTACAAAACAAACTGACTCTACTGCATTTGAAGCGGCATGAACACTATCGTATGTATCATCAACAGCCCTTGCCACATCTGCAACATCATCAACTTTACTAACAGCCCTTGTCGCATCTATGATATCGTCAGCCTTCGTCAACGCTCTTACAGCTGCACCGCCACCTGTTACACCCGGAATTACAAGTGAAACAGCATCAGCTGCGAGTCCTACCCAATTCCACAGATTAGTCGGCTCTTTGCAAACCTGATAAGCACTATATGCAATAGATGCTATATCAAAAACTACATCCCAAAGATTACCACCGTTATCTTCACGATTAACTGGATTATTCCCGCAATATGCATACATATTGAATCCGAGAACATTGGATGTATCAACAAGCGAATCCCCATTCACAAACCTACCCGTCACCGGATCATAATACCTTGACTGTAAGTAGTAAAGCCCGCTTTCGGCATCGAAGTAATATCCACGGTATCTGATGGGATTCTGATAAGAAAGAGCAGTTTCTGCTGTTACTTCCTGACCGCTACCGTCGATAATGTGAAGAGTATTACCCCAAGAATCATAGACATAGCGTGCATAGAGGGTACCGTCCGATTTTCGGAGCTCTTCCACGTCGCCACGGCTGTTGCAGATTACATATACCGTAAAGTTTGAGCCATCAGCGGTCACACGGGTGATTGCTGCGAGATTTCCGAAGGAATCATAGCGATAATGGAACTGATCT
>JAZLBS010000064.1:0-2589 GCA_045613805.1 Acutalibacteraceae bacterium | reverse complement strand
TTAGAGCCCTTTTCTAATTTTTTCTTCTTGTTTTCGTCGCAGACATCGCCCTTTGTTGTGAGCTTGTAAATCACAAAGGACATAATAATTGCAAGAAGCTCTGCACTTCTTCTCACAAAGTCTGCAATCTGTGTTGAGCTTCGTCCGCTTAAAAGTCCGAGGCCTACAACCAAAGGACCCGGTGCACTCATAATCACAGACATCAATAAGGTTTTTGCACCTGATTTTTTCTCTGACATAACATCAACCTCCAAATACCATCACAAGAGGTATAATAACAGCCATTGCCGATACCGGGCAGAAAACTGTATCAAGTCCACCTTTACAGCAAAGTTCAACAAGCATACTCACAAAGGCTGACACTGCTGATATAAGCAGTGTGGCAGGTATGCTCAAGCCTCCCCTTATCATCAGCACGATGAAAACTGCAATTGCAGAAGAAACAAGCATAGCAACAGAGCCTTCTACACTCTTATGATTATCTGCTAATTTCCATGTAATCTTATGCTTACCAAAACGCTTACCTACAAGAGCTGCAAAGGCATCGCCCACTCCCCAGGCATATACACTTGCAAGGACAAGATATTTGTCGTGGAAAACGCCCCAGCAAACAGAAATACTGAAAGCCAGCATTCCGAGTGCAAGCACCAGACTGCTTTTGAACTCACCCTTTTTACGCTCGTTTACGAAGGACGAAAAAGCGGGTATTTTACCTGCGAGCATCAGAATAGGATAAATTATAATTATAAGAGCAACAGCGACCTCAGCAGAAGCCCACCAATGCTCAAAGGCAAACAAAAAAGGTATATATGCACCAAGCATAATAAAATGTAATATTTTGCGAAACAGTTCATCGGGTATTTTAATAAGCCTTCTGGCTAGCAGCATTATACTTGCCGCCGGAATGATGTATATTCCCATAACCTTAAGTCCGTGTAATATTTCCTGCATTTTTATCATCCTTATTTTTCATTCGATGAGTTAATTATAGCATAATGAAAAACGATATTCAACCAAAGGCAGAAAAATATCCCTGACTTTTGACGGTCAGGGGTTGATGATTAAGTAAAAAAAAGTTTGATAATTTGAAAATTTTCAAGTTATTTTAATAATACGTTTAATCTTTAATAAAAGTCCTTCTTTCGCTTTCTTTTTATGCTTTTTCGCTAATATCGTCATTGTAAGTTCCTCCTGAATTACGAGCAATCAGAAGTCTGTTTATGATAATCATTTCAAGCCGTAAATACAAGTTGTGACTATTTTCGTTACCTCTTCTATTGATATATCGCAACCGGATTTCAGCCATTCGTGAATGATAGCATTTATACCGTTAAGATAATACATAATAATATAGTTTCTGCTTTTGGCAGGATATCCGAATCTTTCCAATATCGGATTATATATATTTTCAAACATACGTTTATGAATCTCATTAAAATTGAAGGTATGACTGTGTAACAATACGGTTGAAAACACTTCTTTGTTCTCTTTTATATATATAAGATACGGCACCAGATATTCATCACAAATAAAAATAAGATCTTCGAGATTACAATTTGAAAGATTCAATGCAACAGACTTCAGATCCGTTGAAAAATACGATAGAAAATCATTGAATAAATAACGGGTAGTTTCGTCGAGTAATTCCCCGATATTTTCATAGTGCAGATAAAAGGTTGAACGATTTACCCCGGCAGTTTTGCATATTTCACTTACCGTAATAAAATCAAAGGATTTCTCTTTGAGCAACGAAATCAATGCAAGGTCCATTTTAGTGGCAGTATTAAAATATTTACTTTCTGATTTATTCATATTACCACTCCTTGCGATATCTATTTATTTGTCTGTAATTTCTTTTGCAAGCTGTACAATTTCACAGGCATATTTCTTCTTGCTCTTTTCAAGCAGCTTCTTATAAACAGGATAATTGATGCCGCAGCCTATAAGACCGATAACACCGACAATAATTCCCATTACCATTCCACCGCCGATAACCTTCATTGACATACACATACCCGTACCCAATACAAGTGACGAAACAATACCAAAAGAATACGTGAAAACGGTAGCCGGAAGCTTCGCTCTGTTGTCAAGCTTTTTTAAGGCAACAAGCTTGGAGCTATACTTCGGAGCATAATCCTTTGCTATAGCTTCTGCAATAAGTTTATCTGTGTTCATTTGAATCACCTCCTTTAATTTTGTAATTGTATTGTACAAATAAAAAGAGGTTGAATGAAGAACACGAAAAAAGAAATGTGTTGTTTTCAAAAAAATTATTCACTAAAATAATTGTAACATATCAAACAACAAAATGCTACCCTTACGGATGGCATAGTTGTGGCTTGTGTTACGCTTAGCTTCGGCGGTGCGGCAAATTTTAAGGAATTTGCTGAAAAACAAGGCAAAACAGTAATTGAATTGAGTGAATGAAAATACCCCTGATTTTTAAAGTCAGGGGTTAAGCTTTGTATGTCGTCAAATTATATTTATAAGGCTTTTCCGCCGGACACCTTGATTATCTGTCCCGTAATCATTCCTGCCTGCTTACCCGCAAGGAACAAAACAGTTTCAGCTATATCTTCCGGCTGA
>JAZLBS010000063.1:0-2112 GCA_045613805.1 Acutalibacteraceae bacterium | reverse complement strand
GTTTTCATATATCAGCTTATCTCCGGAGTACTCATATTCATTAATGACGGAGCCTATCTTTTTATAGGTTCTTAAACCGTCGGCATTATACTTGTAGGTGACTGAGGTTCCGTTAAGGTTGGCAGTTTTCATCTGTCTGCCCTGCCAGGTGAAGACCTCTCAGTCGGCTTCGCCGCCAGCTCCCCTTTCAGGGGAGCCAACAGCTAATTATTCACTTTTTGTCAATCAGAGAACCGTCCCCTGATTGTCTTTGATGATGTATACTTTATTGAAAAGCAACTTCTCGTCAATATACATGTTAACAAAAACATCATAATATATTCTTTCAATGCTATCACTATATCCTTGTAAATCTGCAAAAAACAACACTTCCCTTTTAGGAGACAAATTAATCAAATTCTTTATTATATATAATATATAACCCTTCACATCATTATTAACAAAAACAATTCTTTTATCTCCATTATAATCAATGAACATATCCAAAAATTCACAAGTATAGTCACCAATATCTCGTTTTTCGGGATAAACTTGATACCATATTCCATCTACTTTGCTCAAGAATTCATATCTGTCACTATATATCTTATCGTTGTTATAACAATTTCTGTTATAACATAAAAAACTAGCATTAGGAATATGTATGTTTAATTTTTCTTTTTGTCCCGAACAAATTATATTTATATCCGAAACAACCATCAAACATCAAGTCCCTTCAATACATCAATCATATTAAGTCCAGTATCTTGAAAATATTTGCCATTTGCTCCTTGATAAGCAATGTTTTTCGCCTTATCCATAAGAATGTCTGGATTTTTGCCAACCTTATAATTGGGTTTCACTTTGTTTAAAATTTCAGGTTTTACACTTCTGTGAAATGTTCCAGGTGAAAGAGAATTATCTGCCTCGAATTTAGCAGGATTGATTTTTTTTGCTTGTCCTTTAACACACGCATTATGCACCAACGCACCAATGTCGCCAACATGATACGTGTGGAAATCCTCAACCTCAAAGTTATAAACTTTTGTAGGTTGCTCCAGAATTTCGTGCTGAACCTTTTCAACAACCGCAAACTCACCGTTTACAAGAACAAGTTCATCTCCTGCTCGAAGATCTATTGCACCAATCCAACCTTGATTAGAAACATAGAACGGATGCTCAGGTGTTGTGACTATATCTTCACCGTTAACTTTAACATAAACAAGTTCATCTGTTTCATTAATGAATGTCTGAACAACCTTTTTTAATTTGGTTTCACCGCTTTCGGGATCCGTTGCCCAAACATAGTCACCACTTTTTACATTTTCTATACTCTTTTTAATAAAAAATGTACATACTGATGTTCCCGCAATAAAGCAAGCATTACTTGTAGCTGCACCGGTTATAGCTCCAGTTATAGCACCGGTTAATGCTCCACTAGCTCCTTCTTCAAGAGCTGCTTTTCCTGCGCCATTCCAACTACCTGTTTTTAAACGATGAGAAACAGCTCCTGTCGCAGCACCTGTTACTGCACCTGTTGCCATTCCAATGGCCGCACCTTTTGCGGCACCTATTGCCAAACAAGCTGCAACAGTACCGGAACCAGCCGTGGCAACCGTTATAGCCGCAACTACAGCAACTGCCGCAACCACAGCAACTGCCGCAACTGCTTTTTTTACCCAAGAAGGCCATTCGCCCTCACTGTCACTCGCATTTACTGGATCGTTTTGACAATAAGAATAAAGGTTATAGCCTAAAATATCTCCGCCAACACCTGATATCTGACCATCCGCACTAACAAACCTACCTGTCTGTGGGTCATAATACCTTGACTGCAGATAGTAAAGACCGCTTTCAGCATCGTAGTAATATCCACGGTATCTGATGGGATTCTGATAAGAAAGAGCAGTTTCTGCCGTTACTTCCTGACCGCTGCCGTCGAGAATGTGAAGAGTATTACCCCAGGAATCATAGACATAACGGGCATAAAGAGTACCGTCCGATTTTCGGAGCTCTTCCACGTCGCCACGGCTGTTGCAGATTACATATACCGTAAAGTTTGAGCCATCAGCGGTCACACGGGTGATTGCTGCGAGATTTCCGAAGGAATCATAGCGATAATGGAACTGATCT
>JAZLBS010000062.1:0-27790 GCA_045613805.1 Acutalibacteraceae bacterium | reverse complement strand
TTATGTTTTTTTGAAATTATTTCCAAAGGAACCAGAGCATAAGGTAACCTGTTGTTACCGCTGCGAGAGTGAAGGGAACACTGTATTTCATAAAGGTTGAGCTCTTGACTTCGTAACCTTCCCTACGAAGGATGCCGATACCTGTGATGTTTGCGCTTGCACCGATGGGTGTAAGGTTGCCGCCGAGAGTAGCGCCGCAAAGAAGTCCGTAATAGAGAAGCTTGGGCTCAACGCCAACGCTTGCCGCGATAACAGGAACGATTGAAAGCATTGTTGCAGTGTAAGGGATGTTATCAATGAATGCGGAAAGAAGAACAGAAATCCAGACAATAATTGTAAAGATAAGGAAGGGTGAGCCTGCGCCGAGCTTTGCAATTGTCTGACCGATAACATCAACAACACCTGCGGCTTCAATGCCGCCGATAACAACGAAAAGACCTGCAAGAAGAACGATTGTGAAATAGTCGATTTCCTTGAATGCTTCTTTTACTATCTTTGTGTTATGGTTGAAGAAATATTCGCGGATGATACCGACAAGGAAGAATGCAACGCAGATAAGGCCGTTTGTGATGTCAGGCTTATAGAACTGACCCTCAGCAGCACCGTCTTTGTAGGGTATAAATGAAACTGCGATAAGTGAAAGAACTGTGCCTACAAGCAGGAATGTGGGGAACTTGTCTTCAACAACTGTTCTGCCGCTGAACTCAATCTTATTCTTTTCCTTGCGGAACATAAAGATAATGATAAGCGCACTTACCAATGCACCGGCCTGTACAACCCAGAACATACCCACATGTCCGTCGTGTACGAAGAAATCGGAGAAGTCAAGGTTTGCCGCCTTGGCTAAAAGGATGGATGTGGTGTCACCGACGAGAGTAGCTGCACCCTGCAGGTTTGAAGAAACAGCGATGCAGATGATGGCGGGGACGGGTGAGGTGTTCACTTTTTTACAGAAGGCAAGTGCTACGGGGGCAATCATAAGCACGGTAGCCACGTTGTCAACGAAGGCTGAAACAATACCTGCGAAAAGGGAAAGAGCAACAACAACCCATTTCATATTGGGCATTTTGGAAATGAGAATGTCAGACATAAGCTGGGGCATTTTTGATTCGATGAAAAGATACACGGTACCCATGGTACCTGCTATCATCATAATAACATTCCAGTCGATTTCCGAAAGGGCAGAGCCTAAAGAATAATTATAGGTTCCTGAGGAAAGGGTGAAGAAGCCTTCACCGAAAAGGGATGGATTTACCGAAGCAACTATTCCCAAAGCTACAAAAATAAGAGCAGAGGCAACGGTAACATGCGGTCTGATTTTCTGAAAAGCCAGCATAAGAACGTATGTCACGGCGAAGATAATCAGAGCAGTAATGGTAATCGGACTCATTTTAACAACTCCTTAAGATTATTTTCGGGCGTGTCTGTGCAAAAAAATAAAACCCACCTGCATTGCAGTGGATTTCATAAAGCTTCGCCTTTTATGTCACATTTGCCCCTTGGTGAGAAAAGGCACGAAGCCGCAATCCTTATAAATAGAAATGCTATTGCACTCTATGACAGACTCCACCACTTATCGGGATTGCTTGGGTATTATACTATATGAAAAATAAAAAAGCAACGGGTTTTATTAAAAAATATTAACTTCTTACGAATTTCTTAAGATAAAAATTTGCTCTTGACAAATCAGTCTACAGGGTGTAAACTAAAGCTGTAGTCTACAAGATGTAAACCAAAAGGAGTGATTATATGAACGATTATCAGATGGGTGCCGTTGAGTCCCGCTTTGCAGATATTATATGGGAAAACGAGCCTCTTTCTTCTGCAGAACTCGTAAAGAAAAGCGAAAACGTTATCGGTTGGAAAAAGTCAACTACTTACACGGTGCTGAAAAGACTCTGTGAAAAGGGTATCTTTTGTAACACAAACGGTACGGTGAGCTCTCTTATTTCAAAAGAAGAGTTTTATTCCATGCAGAGCGAAAAATTTGTCGATGAAACCTTTGGCGGCTCTCTGCCTGCCTTTTTGGCCGCCTTTACTTCACGGAAAAAACTGACGGCAAGGGAAGTGGCAGAGCTCAGGCGGATGGTCGAAAACTATGAGGAGGAATAATTATGGGCATTGAAAATATTTTAGAAAATATGGTTGCCTTCGACAGCATATTTGTAAAGCTTCTCAATGCGAGTATAAGTGCCTGCTGGCTTGTTGGTGCTGTGCTTTTGTTCCGTCTCATTTTCAGAAAGGCACCGAGATGGCTGACCGTAGCCTTATGGGCTATTGTTGCCGTGAGACTTATCTGTCCCGTTCCTATCGAAAGCAGTCTGAGTCTTGTTCCTACTGCCGAGCCGTTGCCCGCAGAGGTTCTGAACATCGACCCTCATAAGGGTGTGGAAAGCACCACGATGGAAATTATAAATAATCCCGTTTATTCGGAATATGTGGATTCGTCTGTTCCGGTGGATGTGGAAAGCTTTCAGTGGGATGCAGTTCTGGGTGGTCTTGCCTGGGTTTACGGCATGGGTGCAATGCTCCTTTATGCGCTTTTCAGTTATCTTTTCATTTATATTAAGGTAAGGCAAAGTATGAATCTGCGGGAAAACATTTATCTTTGCGACAGGATAGACACACCTTTTATTTTCGGTATTATCCGTCCGAAAATCTATCTGCCCTCGATGATGTATGAGGAGGACAGGACTTTTGTCCTTGCTCACGAAAGGGCACATCTTAAGAGAAGAGATTACCTGTGGAAGCCTTTGGGATTTCTAATTCTTTCTGTTTATTGGTTCAATCCTGTAATCTGGCTTTCCTACATTCTTCTGTGCAGAGACATTGAGCTTGCCTGTGACGAAAAGGTAATCAAGGAAATGGGTACAGAAATGAAAAAGCCCTATTCCATAGCACTCATTAACTGCTCCGTTCCCAAAAGAATGATAACTGCCTGTCCCGTTGCCTTCGGTGAAACGGGAGTTAAGAAAAGAATCAAGGCAGTTTTAAGCTACAAAAAGCCAGCCCTGTGGCTGATTATAATTGCAGTAATTACAAGCATAATCTTGGCTGTCTGCTTTGCCACAAGTCCGAAAAAGAATGAGGGAACTAATCCCGAAAACAAGTATCTTATTCTTACTGAAAAGGGGACTGAAATGTTCCGCTTCGATGAAGTTATAGAATATTCAGAATACTTCACCGTACATAAGGGAATAAAATCCTGGTTCAGGGCCACACCCGGAAACGGCAGAAGCACAGTGCTTAATTTCCTTTCCTCGCTTGCCTTGGAAAGATTGCCCGAAGGCTCTGCCGAAGGTCTTTCCCACAGCGGTAAAATTGAGGTTGCAAACTCTGACGGAAACATTGATGTGGTTTTCTGTGACGGATTTTCTAAAATGTTCATACTCAGCACAGAGGGAAGCACTGCCGAGGAAAGCTCACTTTATGCGGTGGATAAGGATAAGGTGAAAAGCTTCTTCGAGGAAGCGGACTACATAAAGCAGGGTAATATATGGGAGTGTAATTTTGCAAGCAGTGCATACGGTCACGGAAGCATAAGCTTTTTCCCGGATTCTTTGATAAAGATTACAGGGGAGCCTACTGCCAAAGGCGGAAGAATAGAGGCTTACACCTCTGACGAACACGGTGACGGATATATGTGGACTCCCGAGATTACGGAAAACGGTGTATACGGTGATGCCGAGCTTGCATTTGAGGGTATAGCCTACGGTAAAAAGACACCCTTTACCGTAAGCATAACAAAGGTTGGTGAGAGTGACGGCCTGTCTACATATTATTGCATCTCATCAGAAAATATGGTTATCGGCAGCTGGGGGAACAGGTACGAATACTGTATATCAGTGCCGATGCTTGTGAGCGAGGAAGAGAACGAATGGTACTGCAATCCTAACTTAAGCTCTGTGGGATACAGTGAAATTCATTTCTCACTTCCTACAGATTATAAGCTCGTTTCTGCCGAATGCTCAAAGGGTGAGGCGGTAATAGAAAACAAATATTATCTCGAGACCGAAGGTGAAAAGCATGTAAGATGGAGACCTGACTTTGATACATATCTTACCGATGAAAGCTATGAAATTAAAATCAATGCTCTCAGAAAAGGTGAAAATGTATCCTTTACCATAAAGGTTATAAATCAGAATAAGACTGATGAAATATGGGGCGAAATGTTCAGATTAGAGTTCGTGGACTGTATCGCAGTGGCAAAAGGCTGGGCGAACTACGAGCTTCACGAGACGGATAATACCGCTGTCACAGATATCGATGAAGCTGTTTCCAAGGCTATTTTAGACCTTAATTCAAAGCGCAGATGGTCAGGTGAATGTCCTGCCGAGGGCCATATCATTTTCGGAACAAAAGAAAAAGAAAACGCTGTTACGGTATATATGCTTGAGCGTTTTTCTTCCTACGGCTTCGTGGACGGATGGTTTATCTCCGTGGGCGGTCACAGTATTCCCTGTGTAATGATGTTTGAAAAAGAAGACGGAAAATATACTTTTACGGATGTAGAATATGCCGAGGACGGCTCCCATTACACCAAATCCATCAAACGGATGTTCCCGAAAATTTATGAGCACAGAGTACATAACCTGACAAAAAAAGAACGGGAAAGTCTCGACAGTCAGCGCAAAGCCTATGCCAAAGCTTATCTTGACTCCATCGGAAGAGAAGCTCCCATAGGTGATTATTCTGACATTGACCGTGTTCTGCTTACGGATGCGGGAGTTTCCGTAGATGTGTCAAATAAGCTTCTTCAGCTTAAGGTGAATTACGATACAGGTACAATAGGCTGGATAGAAGCAATAGAGGACGGAGTGAGATATGTTTACCGCACCTCCTACGCACAGACACAGAACAGAATAGTTTATACTAAAGAGGTTTACGGCACATCGGAAATAGTTGAAAAGCTTGAGGTGGACTCTCTTACAGGTGAGGTCATTTCAGCTCACAGCTCACCTGCATACGCAGTATTTTTCGATGCCGAGGTTTTGGAAAAGACTGACACCACCTTTACCGTAAAGCCTTTCGAAAACACCAAAGAAAGAAAATACGGTGAGAGAATAACAGTTTCTCTCGAAAACATTCCCGAAGATTATCTTACCGATTTGTATGAAGGACTTTATGTCAGAATTTATTATGACGGTGACATAGTAAAGGGCGACGGAACAAACATATATAATGCTTCATCCGTATATCCTATGGGAGATATACTCAATATAGGCACATCAGCTCCTGCTGCTTCTGAGGAAGAACCGACTACAGCCACTCCTCCCACTACAATGCCGCAGAATATGGCGGTCTTTGATGCTGAAATTATCGAGGTATACAAGGACGGAAAAACTGTTCTTGTAAAGCCGGCTGAAGACAGTAATGAGAGAAGCTCTGCTGATAAAATACAGGTTTCGCTTAAGGATATGGGTCTGGTAGGCAAGACAGCCGATATGAAAAAAGGAACTAAGGTACGCATTTACTATGACGGAATGATAGCGGAAACTTATCCTGCGCAAATAAGAGAAGCTTATGATATATTGCTTGTTTCAGAGCTTTCTGAGGTGAGCGGTAAGGTGCCGACGACCAAAGCCTATATTCCGGCCGATTAAATAATCAGAACCGCTGCAAAAAAAATAAGCAGCGGTTTTGTGCTTTTTACTTGCCGTAAAAATAAATCTGTGTTACAATTTCACAAGGTGATAAATATGAAAATTGTAATTGCAATTGACTCCTTCAAGGGTAGTCTTACCTCATCTGAGGCAGGTATGGCTGCGGCAGAGGGAATAAAAAGAGCGTATCCTGAGGCAGAGTGTGAGGTGCTTTCCGTGGCTGACGGCGGTGAAGGTACCGTGGATGCTCTTATGTCCGCTCTCGATGGTGAAGCTGTAACGGCAGAGGTGTCTGACCCTCTCAGCAGACGGATAAAATGTCAGTACGGCATAACCTCCGACGGTACGGCACTGATGGAAATGTCAGCGGCGGCAGGCATAACTCTTCTTCGTAAAGATGAGCTTGACCCCATGAAGGCAACCACCTACGGTGTGGGTGAAATGATACGGGATGCGATAGGCAGAGGCTGTCGCAGATTTGTAATAGGCATAGGCGGAAGTGCTACCAATGACGGCGGTGCGGGTATGCTTCAGGCATTAGGCTTCAGTCTGCTTGATAAGGACGGAAAAGACATCCCCTTCGGCGCACAGGGACTTGCCTGTCTTGATCGCATAAGTGACGAAAAGGTTATGACGGAGCTTTCTGAATGTAGCTTCAGTGTCGCTTGTGATGTGACTAATCCTCTCTGCGGTGAAAAGGGCTGCAGCGCTGTCTTCGGTCCTCAGAAGGGGGCATCGGCAGATGATGTTCGGCTTATGGACGGTTATCTTAGCTCTTTTGCTGAAAAGACAAAGGTAATCAGACCTCTTTCCGATAAGGAGTTCCCGGGCTCAGGTGCGGCAGGCGGACTCGGCTTTGCCTTCAAGGCCTTTCTCGGTGCTGAGCTTTTAAGCGGTATTGACCTTATACTTAAGGAAATACATCTTGAGGAAAAAATAAAGACTGCTGATTTCGTTATTACCGGCGAAGGGAAAATTGACAGCCAGACTGTTATGGGCAAGGCTCCCGGCGGAATAGCTGAGGTGGCAAAAAAATACGGTAAGTCCGTAATTGCTTTTTCGGGGGCTGTAACAAAGGATGCTGTGCTGTGTAACGGAAAAGGGATAGATGCCTTCTTTCCGATAGTACGTGGTGTCACCACTATGGAAAAGGCTATGGAAAGAGATACAGCCTACGCTAATCTGGTTGATACTGCCGAGCAGGTGTTCAGAGTGATTAAGGCAGTCAGAGACTGATGAAAACAATAAAGCGGCCGCAGATTTTAACATCTGTACGACCGCTTTTTTTAGTTGTCTTTTTTTCTGAATACTGCGAATTTGCTGACAAAATAGTTTATCAGCACTACGACTATCGCCAGCAGTATTTTTGCAATCATTTGTCCGTTTATTTCGAAGCCGAAAAGACTGAAGGAGTATTCGCCGAAGCCGAGCACCCATATCAGTAATATGAGACCGCCCTCTTCAACAAGAAAGCTGAATATTCTTGCACTGAAAAATACAGAGATTTCTTTTACGAGGACCTTTGCCGAAAACTCTTTTGCTTCAAAGACGAAAAGCTTATTGGTGATGTATGCGAAAATTACACTTATCAGCCATGCAATTGCATTGGTGATATAATAAAGCTTCTCGCCCAGAAGTCTGCTGAAAAGCCAGAAGGTAACAAAGTTTACCGCCGTGGTCAGTACTCCAAAAAAAACATAGGCTATAAGCTCTTTATATTTTAAAATGAGTTCAGTCAGTTTCTTCATAATCTAAATGTTCCTTTAAAATGTAGACAGGTCTGTCCTTGTCCTGTACATATATTTTTGACAGGTACTGACCGATAACTCCGATGTTTGAAAGAATTGCTCCGCCGACGGAAAAAACAACGGTTAAAATTCTCAACGTGAGGGCACGAAGCTCGGAGTTCACAAGAAAAGAGCAGAGGAAGGATACAAAAGCTGATATGAAAAAGCATACAGCAGTAATATAAGGAATTTTAAGAGGAGCCGTTGAAAAGGAAAGAATACCGTCAAAGGCATACTTTATAAGCTTCAGCATGCTCCATTTGCTTTCTCCGCTTTCTCTTTCTGCCACAACATAGGGAATGTATTGTGTATTGAAGCCCACAAAACTGAACAAGCCTTTTGAAAAGCGGTGGTATTCTCTCATCTGAAGAAGTGCTTCTGCTACATTTTTTCTGAAAAGTCTGAAGTCGGAGGCTCCGTTAACAAATTCTACATCGGAAATAAGATTTATGGCCTTATAGAAGGTTGATTTGAAGAAGGAAATTCCCTTTCCTTCTTTCCTTTTTTCCTGATAGGCAGTGACACAGTCAACATCCTCGTCCTTGTCGAGAATTTCAAGCATTTCAAGCACAACCTCAGGTCTTTGCTGAAGGTCCGCATCAATAATACACATCAGCTCACCTTTTGCTTTGGAAAGACCTGCGTAAATTGCCGATTCTTTTCCGAAATTACGGCTGAAGGAAAGAATCTGTATATTCTTTTTTTTGTTTTTGTTAAAATAAAGTTCCTTAAGCTTCTGACGGGTTGAGTCTGTGCTTCCGTCGTTGACAAAGACAAATTCATAGCTTTCGACCTTGTTTTCGAATTTTTCGTTTACAAGGTCGAAAAATTTCTCTACATTGCCTTCCTCGTTATAGCAGGGGACTATAAGTGACAATTTCATTTTATCTTCTCCTTGAGAGAAAGTTTTTTGTTGCTAAACGGCAAGGTTCATATTTTTTTATTTTACATCCGTAGCAGCTATTATATCGCCCTTTGCAGGCTTTTCGTCGCCGTCTGAAAGAGCATAGGTGATTTTTACGTTCTGACCCTTATTCATGATGACAACAGAGGGAGCGTCGGAAGCATTGACCGTGTAATAAATACCGCTTTCGTCAAGCTCAATGTAGTAAACGCTTTCACCGTTCATAACAGCCGTTCTGATATCGGTTACCGTACCCTTTACGGTTACGGTTTTCTTTGCGGGTGCATCTGTGCTGTCCTGAGTATTTTCTGTATCTGTAGCGTTGATAATATCATTGATGTCAACGTCAATTTTAATGTTATTATGCTCTAATTTGTCAACATATTCTTCCATACATTCTGCGATGGTAACACCTGTAACGGCTACCTGATAGTTCTGTACGTTAACCATAGCAAAACGCTTTACAAGATTATCTGCATCCTTAAGAGACATAAAATAGGTGGGCTGACCGCTGATGTTAAGAAGGATGGGGAAGGTTGCATTGTAGGAGTAGTCCTGAACGTCACCCTGAGCAGAGGACATGGCTGAATATTCCTTTGCGCCTGATACGGCGTAGAAGGATGCGTCCTTTGTTCTCATATTAACAAGAACAAAGCCGATGATTGCCTGGTCATGACCTGCAGAGGTAACACCTGTGTACATGTAAACGTCGTCATTCTGTGCAAGATAGTTCGAGCCTTCTGTTGCAAGTCTTACGCCGTCCTGTCCTAAAACAGAGTTGATGAAGCCCTTCTGATACTGGCCGTAGTAATTGAACTGCTCAATAAGAAGAGTGTCCGAGTAAATACCGTCAATCCACTGAAGATCTTTGCTTTCTCTTACCTGTTCTACGGTGTATTCTGTCATTTCACCTGTAACTGCGTTTACAATAACTATACCCTTAACATCAGTACCGCCGAAAAGGCCGATAGTCTTGTCGAGAACGGGGCAGAGCCAGTAGGGATCACCCTTTTCGTCAATTTCAAATCTGGGTGTATCAAAAATATATGTGGGATATGCAAAACGGACATGTCTCATAAGATATTTTGAGAAATGCTCTGTGGTGGCATATCTGATATACTGACCCTCGGGAAGGAGAACAAGCTCACTCTTTTGTGTAACCATATTTACAACTACATAGCCGGGGAGACCCTCTTTTGTGTTTTTAAGCCATTTGAAAACGTCACCGTAGGAAAGGGTTGTTACCTTTACGGGAGAATTTTTATAGTTGATCTGTGTGAAGCTTGAGGCAATTTCAAACTGAGAAACCTTGTCGATTTTTGAAAGGTCGCCGAGAGTTCTGTTAGCAAGAACACTTGCAGCGGCAGTGTCAAGGACGGGAACGGAAGAGAAGTCTGCCTCCTGGATTTCAGCGGCAAAATTTGTTTCTTCATTTACGTCAATGATTTCACTGTAGGTCTTTGCTCTGAAAAACACAGAGGAAACAGCCATACCTATGGCGACAATTACAACAAGAATACCGATGAATATGCCGGGAATGATGGATTTCCTTTTTGCGTATTCAGTATATTCGGGCTTGAGTGCAGCACCTGAGGTGATGTTGATAAGACCGACAAAAATAGCGGCAACAACACCGAGGTACATATAGGTGTCAGTGCTTTTGAAGTTCATGGGAGGAAGCATAAAATAATATGCAACTATGGCACCGATAACCGTACCGATAATGCTGATGAGTATTTTCAGACCTGATTTTTTAGGCACAAGATAAGCAGCCTTGCCGCTTCCCTTGCTCTGGCCATTGCCTCCTGTGAAGTCAACCTTGATAGGATCCATTTGTGAGCAACTCCTTTTCCTTTGAGATAATAATTATTAACTTATCTTTTATAAGATAAACCATATTATTTAATTATACATAAAAATATAACAAAAAGCAATAGCAAAAAAGCAATAAATAGGACGGCAAAGATATGCGCCTACAAACAAAAACAGCAAACCTCAGTAAGCGGTCTGCTGTCAGCTTTTATTATGTCAGTCTGTTGTGATGATGCCCTTCGGTTTTCTTTCGGGAAGCTGAGCGACGATTATGGCGGCAAACATCAGTATACATCCGATGCCTTCGCGGAGAGTCGGAACCTGATGGAGAACAATCATTGCCGTAAGAACACCGAAAACAGATTCAAGACTCATTATCATTGTTGCGATTGTAGGCTCGGTTTTCTGCTGACCAAGAATCTGCAGAGTATATGCTACGCCGCTTGACATAATGCCCGAATAGGCTATTGACGGCGCGGCTTTTATGAGGCTTTCCATGTTCACATCCTCGAAAAGGAACATCGGTATCAGAGAAAGAATACCCGCAACAAAGAACTGCACCATAGAAAGCATAATTCCGTCAACCTTCGGTGAAACCTTGTCAATAACAAGAATATGCACAGTGTAGCAGGCAGCACAGAGAAGGACATATAAATCGGAGAAATGTGTTTTTCCGCCTTCCTTTACACAAAGAAGATAAAGGGCAATGAGAGAGACTATGACACAGGGCCATATTATCGGTCTTATTTTTTTGCCGATGAAGAGAGAAAAAATCGGAACGAGAAGAATATAAAGAGCAGTAATGAAGGCTGCTCTGCCCGGCTCTGTTCCGCCGTCAATTCCTAACTGCTGAAGATTTGAAGCAAAGAAGAGAACAAGACCGCAGGCAATACCGCCGTAAAAGAGCGTTCTTTTGTCCTCGGCTGACATTTTACTGGAGTCTGATTTTTTCTTTCTGAACAGACCCTTTATGCCGATTACGGGCAGGAGCGAGACTGCTCCAAGAAGACTTCTTGCTGCGATGAATGTGAAGGGACCTACATGCTCTGCACCGGTGGTCTGTGCCACAAAGGAGCTGCCCCAGATAATTGCGCAAAGCATAAGCAAGAGGGAGCCGGTAAGATTGTTTTTTCTTTGTTTATCCATAAGTTACACCTCAACCGAGAGCAGGGATGAACTGCCCTAAATAATCAAAAAGTAAGCACATGGGCGGAACGAGAAGTAGGGCGGGAAAGAAGTTCGCCACCTTGATTTTTGAAATACCGGCAAGGTTAAGACCGAGAGCAAAAATCATAATTGAGCCCACGCAGGTAATTTCGCCTATGGTGAATGGGTCAAGAAACGGCTCGAGCACTCCCGCAAGAAGGACAATTCCTCCCTGAAAAACAAAAACAAAGGCTGCGGCAAAGATGACACCGACGCCAAGGCTTGCCGAAAGCATCATCGAAGAGAAAAGGTCAAGGATGCTCTTTGTGATAAGAGTTGTGTTATCACCCTTGAGTCCTGCATCAAGAGAGCCTAAAATTGTCATGGCACCAATACAGAAAACGAGACTTGCTGTTACGAAGCCTTCGGAAAGAGAGCTTTTTTCTCCGTCTTTGGTCTTTATTTTTTTTGAAAGCCACTCGCCGGCACCGTTTAATTTTCCGTCGATGTCAAGAACAGTACCGATTAAAACACCGATAACCATGGAAAAAATGGATATAAGCACATTTTCTCCTTTAAGCATTCCTTGTATACCGATCAAAACTACACAAAGACCGATGCCTGTCATAACTGCATCGCTGTATTTTTTGCTGATGCTTTTTTTGAAAAGCAGTCCCAGAGTACTGCCGATAATCACTGTACAGACATTTATAAGTACACCGAGCATTACAGTCACTTCCTTATTTTTTTGAAAAATGTTTATTAATTTTAGCACAAAAGATATCTGATGACAATAATTTTAATTTAAAAATTAATATAGTTTTTATTGCAATTATGTTTACATTATTGTATAATTTTTACAAGTTAATCATAAAGGAGAGATAATAATATGAAACCTTTCTTTCTTTTTTCGAAAGAGGAGTCTGATACGAAGGTAGCAAATAACCGTCTGCTTTCCTATGCGGCAGGTCTGACCGGTCAGAATATGACTTATAGCTTTGTGTCGGGCAGACTTTTTGTTTATCTTAACACCATTCTTAAAATACCGTCGGAAAAAACAGGTATTATTACAGGTGTCAGCACCTTGTGGGATGCAATCAATGACCCTCTGGTAGGTGCATTTCTTGACCGCAGAAAGCATAAGCCCGGTCAGAAGCTGCGCCCCTTCCTCCTGTGGACACCTGCCATTATCGGTGCTCTTGTGGTGCTGATGTTCATTGATTTCGGTTTTTCACAGAGTCAGACAATCGCATTCGTTCTCGCTCTTTACATACTCTTCGATGTGTTCTATTCCTTACAGGATATTGCCATCTGGGGTGTAAGTGCTATGTCCAGTCCCGATGCCGCTGAGCGAAGACGTGTTATTCAGTGGATAAGTATCGCTGCGGGCGCAGGCGGAACCATTGCCAGCCTTTTCCCAACCATGAAGGACATTTTTGTAAAGCAGGAAATAATGTCTGAAAAGAATACTTATTTGTTAGGTGCTGTTATTTTCGGATTTATCGGCATGCTTATTGCTATGCTTGCTTACAGAATGAAGGAAAAGGTAGACCCTGTAGAGGAAGAAAAAAAGGACAGTATTTTAAAGGATATACTCGATCTCAGACATAACAAGACAATGATTATAGTTTGTCTTGCACGAATAGTACAGAGCGTCTCTCTTGCACTTCCTTGGGAATATTTCTTTGAAACTCAGGGTATTGCATATAAGCTCGGAAATACTGAAATTTCAGGCGGTACGGCACAGGTGGTTTACGGTTTTATTATGGGTATACCCGGTGCCTTTGCAATGTTCTTTGCCGTTAAGCTTATCAACAGACTCGGCGGTAATAAAAAGCTTCTTGTATTCTCTGAGGGCATCACCGTTGTTGCACGTCTTATAGCATTCTATGTAGGTGCAAATGACCGCTTCCTTAATATCGGTTCACTTGCAGTGGTAATGGCTCTTCTCGGTACGGCTCAGATTTTTACCAATATGAAGGATATTGCTCACCGTTCACTTCTTACAAACTCCATCGATGAGGTTGAGCTTGAAACAGGTAAGCGTACAGAGGGCATCGTATTCTCAATGCAGAATTTCGTTTCCAAGGTTACAGGCGCCATTCCGAAATTTATTCAGGGCTATTTCCTTAAGTTCCTCGGATTCAACCCCAATGTAAAGGTAGCATCAAACCAGACTGTTATCAATGCACAGACAGCACCGCGCTTCCTTAAATACCGTTGGCACAGCTTTATTCTCGGCCCTGCTATCGGTTCGGTTCTTTACCTCATCGTTATATGCTTCCTTGATAACGACGATGCAGCACACATGGCAGAGGTGGAAAAGCAGCTCAGGGAAAAGAGAGCGGCTGCCGTCATGGAGACTGCGGAGGTATAATATGAAAGTTTTATGCGTTATTGATATGCAGAACGATTTTATCGACGGTGCTCTCGGCACAAAGGAGGCAGAGGCTATTGTTGATAAGGTGAAGGAAAAAATAGCTCTCTACCGTAAAAACGGAGACAGAATAATTTTCACAAGAGACACTCACTACGGTGATTATCTTGACACGGCTGAAGGTAAAAAGCTCCCTGTTCCTCACTGCATAACAGGTACAGACGGATGGCAGATTTCCCCTGAGCTTGACACTGAGGGCTGTGAGATAATCGACAAGCCTACATTTGGATCCTTTGAGCTGGCTGAGGCTGTGGCACAGACGGAAAATCTTGAGGAGGTAGAGCTTCTGGGTCTTTGTACGGATATCTGTGTCATATCAAATGCAATGCTTATAAAGGCAAGGCTTTACGAAACTCCCGTTAAGGTATCTGCGGGTGCTTCGGCGGGTGTGACGCCCCAAAGTCATCTCAATGCACTTGAGAGCATGAAAATGTGTCAGATAGATATAATTGATTGACAATTATTGGAAATGTGTGATATTATATTTATGCAAACACCTATCTCTTCGTGAAAGGAGTAAAATATTATGATGACAATCAGAGAAGTTATCGACATGCTTGTTATGATTTTCAAAACGCTTATGGAAATCATCGGGCCCTTCTTCGGCGGTAAGGAAGAAGGCGAAGAAACAGAAACACCTGAAGCAGGTGAATAAGAATCAGCGTAAAATTAAGGGAGCTGTTGCATTTTGCAGCAGCTCCTGATTTTTTTTTGTAACCGCCCATAAAAATCAACAAATTATTAATTATATTTCTAAATTAACAAGTTTTTTTCTACCGGTAAATATTTATTTGACAACGGTAAAAATAAATGGTAGAATTGTTTTAACAGTTTTAATACTTTTTTATTTTTAGTTAAAGAAGGTTATATTATGAGCAACAGAAAAAAAGTTTTACTTATAGTGAATCCCTGTGCGGGAAGAACAAAGTCAAGAGCAGGTACATTCGAAATTGTTGATCAGTTTTCAAAGAACGACTATGAATTTACCGTTCGTACAACTACCTGTCAGGGTGATGCAACGAATATTGTAAAAAGAGAGCTTGACAATCACGATATGGTTGTATGCTGCGGCGGTGACGGCACTCTCAATGAAACAGTAAACGGTGTTATGGATATGCCCAGACGTGTCCCCATCGGTTATATTCCCTCCGGCTCCACCAATGACCTTGCATCAACTCTCGGTATTCCCAAGGATATCAAGGATGCAACAGAGCTTATTATGAGCGGTAATCTCAACGATTATGACGTAGGTCTTTTCAATAACAGATATTTTACATATGTGGCTTCCTTCGGTGCTTTCACAAGATCATCCTATGCCACAAGCCAGAAGCTTAAAAACAAGTTCGGCTATCTTGCTTATCTTCCTACGGCTGTTCCTGAGGTTTTCAATATTAAAAATTATAAGCTGAGAATTGAGCACGACGGCGGTGTTATAGAAGATTATTTCGTTTTCGGTGCAATCTCCAACTCTACTTCTGTCGGCGGATTTATAGATTTTGATACTGATGAAATAAAGCTTAACGACGGTGTTTTTGAGCTTCTTTTATGCAAAGGACTCAAATTCAGCGGTGTGTTTCCTGCACTTCACAAGGTAAAGCAGAAGAAATTTGACGGTAATCCTCTCATTTTCCTTCACACCAAGAAGCTTAAGGTTACATGTCTTGAGGGTGAAATGGACTGGACCTTGGACGGTGAATACGGCGGTAAGCATAAGAATGTTATGGTTCACGTGCTCAACGGTGCAATACACATCTGCTCAAGTGAAAATCCTCTTTTCGAAAAACATGAAATTCCCGAATTTTCACCTGCTGCTTCAGCTGAAGAGGAAGCAGAGGAGATAAAGGAGAAGAAATTCTTTAAAAAACGTAAGGGGCAGAAAAACGAAGAGGCTGACGAAGAGCAGACAGCTTCAGAAGAGCTTCAGGAGACAGAGGCGGATGAAACCACTGTCTGAGAGGCAGGTTAAAGCAAATGTAAGTTTTTCCGGAAGCAGGCTTTGCTAAAAATTCTGTTGATTATTTGGCTGTAAAGATGTATACTATTACGGAAGATTTCATATTTTTTTTGGTTTTGTGAACTTTTCTTTAATAAATTGTTGACATTTAAGAAATTAAGTAGTATACTGTTTGCGTAGACAGATAAAAGTGAGGAGGAACTGCTTTGGAATTCATGGATTATATCAGGGCTCTTATAAATTTCATAATGAAGTTGGTTGCACTCTTCAAAAATGAGGATAACCCTGAAGAGGAAAAATAATAATCAGAATAATTAAAATAGGCTGTTACGTATTTTGTAACAGCCTTTTAATTTTTTGATGTGTACCGTAAACGAAAAATTGGTTTATCAGTGATATAATCATCTGTTATTTATTTCATAATTTTATTTTTTATTATTTTCCTCTATTGCCATTGTTTCGATAAGCTTTCTGAGCTTGCTTTTTATTTTGTCCATACGCATATCCTGTAAAACCTCGGAGCGGTAGGATATAAATGCATCCTCATCATCTGTTGCAATGGTCTGTCTTTCTATAACAAAGATACTGTCTCCGGATTTTACAACCTTTGCCTTTCCGTGGTTTATATTGCTTACGGCATCGAAAAAGCTGTCATCGTACATAGGATCACCCTCTTTTGTGAGGAGAACGGAGAGTGGAGCGGTGACAATGATTCCCAAAGAGTCATTGTATTCCTCGTTGAGCTCGTCAATTGTAGCCGTCCCTTCATTGATGGCGGATGCCATTGAAGAAAAAAGCTTTTCTGTTTCTTTTCTCTCTTTTTCTGTAAGAGGTACGGTTTCATCCTTGTCGTTTGTTTTTGTCAGAGAGCCTTCAATAGCTTTGAAGCCCACATACATATCGACAAATCTTTCTTTAAGGTCCATTTCCTTGACGGGACTTTTGCCGGCAGCACCGTAAAAGTGGTCAAGAAGATGAAGCAGCCGGCTTTCGTGTGTCTGGATTTCAGTAATGTCCTGCTTTGTTACACCTATATTGTTGTAATAAACGGAAAAGAGACTCCATATATCCTCGGTTTTGTCGGCGGCCAGGCGCTTAAGCTCATTGCTTAAGGCTATGCCCTCCTTTTCCATTAAATGTATAGCAGCAAGATATTCCTTGCAGCACTGCCTTGCGGCGGCGTCAATACCGGCACTGTCGTCGGCAGAAACGGAATATCTTCCGGGTGAAGATGCAACCTCAGCCTTATAGTAGTTATATATGCCTTCGGTGACACGGTGATTTTCAAAGGTGAGGGGATAACTCTTTTTACCGCAGCCGGCAAGGGAAAAGAAAATCAGCAATACACAGATAAGGGCGGCAGTTTTTTTCATGTTTCTTCAGCCTTTCTTTGGGTCTTTTGGTCATTATACACTATTTTTCCCCTCTTGTCTACAAAAGATTTTAACTTAAGACTCTTGACAAGTATTTACATTACTGATATAATTCTTAATTGTCGTAGTATGCAAATGCATATAAAGACATTCCTTGCTCCGGACGTGAGCCGGGGCCAGAGACCATAAGGAGGTAAAAAGACATGAACAAATATGAGACTATGTTCGTATTTTCTACTGCAAAGGGTGAAGAAGGCGTAAGTGCACTTACAGAAAAGTTCAAGGCACTCGTTGAAGCAAACGGCACTCTCGCTTCTGCTGAAGCTTTCGGCAGCAACGGTGGCGTTCGCACTCTTGCTTACGAAATCAATGACGAAACACAGGGCGCATACATGCTCTTCAACTACGAAGGTGCTACTACTCTTCCTGCTGAAATCGAGCGTATTGCCGGTATCACAGAAGGCGTTCTCCGTGTTCTCACAGTCAGAAAGTAAGGAGGAGCTGAAATGCTTAACTGCGTAACTCTTATGGGCCGTCTTGTTGCGGACCCGGAACTTCGCACCACTACTACAGGAAGATCTGTATGTACTTTTTCAATCGCTGTTGACCGTTCATATGCGAAGGCAGGCGAACAGAGACAGACAGACTTCATCAACATCGTTACCTGGGAAGGTACAGCTAACTTTGTAAGCAGATACTTCACAAAGGGATCCATGATTGCTATTCAGGGCTCTATCCAGACCCGTCCTTACGAGGATAAGAACGGCAATAAGAGGACCGCTTTCGAGGTTATTGCAAGAGAAGTAAGCTTCTGCGGCTCAAAGGCTGAAACAGGAACATCTGCTCCTGCAGTTTCTGCAGCAGCTCCTGCTCCCGCTTATCAGACCGCCGTTCCCTCTGATTTCGAAGAAATCACAGACGACGATGATTTACCCTTTTAATTAAAATATTACAGGAGGAAAATACTCATGGCATACGAGAAAGGCGCTAATCGCCCCAACAGAAAGTCACGCAAGAAGGTTTGCGCATTCTGTGTAGATAAGGTTGAAGAAATCGACTACAAGGATGTTCAGAAGCTCCGTAAGTTCACATCTGACAGAGCTAAGATCCTTCCCCGCAGAGTAACAGGCACATGTGCCCGTCATCAGCGTGAACTCACAACAGCTATCAAGCGTGCACGTCAGGTTGCACTTATGGCTTACACAGCTGACTAATTAAAAAGATAAGAACGGTACAGTCGAAGGACTGTGCCGTTTTCTTTTTGAAAAACTATTGCAAAAACTGAACAAATGAGTTAAAATCGGTATGATTATATATGAAAGGAAGACACGGTTTGTGTCAGGCTTTGACGATGAATATTATTGTAGTAGGCTGCGGGAAAATAGGTACGGCGGTAGTGTCTGCTCTTGTAAATGAGGGGCACGATGTTACGGTTGTGGATGAAAATGCTGCAGTTATAAACGAAATAACCAATGTATATGATGTTATGGCGGTGTGCGGTAACGGTGCAGACTGCGAGCCTCTTGAAGAGGCAAGAGTTGAAATCTGCGACATTTTTGTGGCGGTAACAGGCTCTGATGAGTTTAATATGCTTTCCTGCTTTATTGCAAAGAAAATGGGTGCGAAGCATACGGTGGCAAGAATCAGAAATCCTGAATACAATGACCGTTCACTTTCCTTTATGAGACAGAATCTGGAGCTTTCAATGTCCATAAATCCTGAGCTTTTAATGGCACAGGAGCTTCATAATCTTCTTAAAATTCCTTCTGCCTTTAAGGTCGAATATTTTTCAAGACGCAATCTCGAAATGATTGAGGTAAGACTTAAAAACGGCTCTTCTCTCGTTGGCAAGAAAATCAGTAAAATCCGTGACAGGGAAAAGCAGCATTTTCTTATCGGGGCTGTTTTAAGAGACGGTCAGCTTCACATTCCCGACGGTAATTTTGAGCTTCGTGAGGGCGATACGGTAAGCATCGTAGCCCATCCTCACGATATGCAAAAGCTTCTTAAAAGCCTTGATATGATAAAAAAGGCTGTTAAGGATGTTATGATTATAGGTGGAAGCAAGTCAGCCTTTTATCTTGCAAAAATTCTTTCTTCAACGGGAACGAATGTAAAAATTATTGAAAAGAACAGGGATACCTGTCTTAAGCTCAGTGAGAGTCTTCCGAAAACTGATATAATTCACGGTGACGGCTCACATCATGACGTTCTTATGGAAGAGGGTCTCCGAAATATTGATGCTTTTGTTGCTCTGACGGGTATGGATGAGGAAAACATTCTCACCTCTCTTTTTGCCGGTGAGTTCAATGTTCCGAAAGTAATAACCAAAATCAACAGCAACGAGCTGACAAAGATGGCTGAAAAATTAGGCCTTGACAGTGTGGTTTCTGCCAAGCAGATTACTGCCGATATTATTGTAAGATATGCCCGTGCCGTGGAAAACTCTATGGGCAGCAACATAGAAACCCTTTATAAATTTATGGATGGCAAGGCTGAGGCAATAGAGTTCAATGTAAGAAAGGGCTCAGTTATTATAGGTAAGCCCATCAAGGAGCTTTCAATCAAGCAGGGAGTTCTTGTTGCCGGGATTATAAGAGAAAGAAAAACTGCAATTATTCCGACCGGTGACAGTGTGATTAACGAGGGTGACAGAGTTATTGTTCTTGCTTCTGCAGCACACAGACTCGGTGATCTGTCGGATATTCTGAGGTAAAAATATGAACAGACGAATGGTTTTATATGTAGTTGGTAAGGTGGTAATGGTTGAAAGCCTATTGATGCTTTTACCTCTTGTAACTGCATTGGTTTACAGGGAGACAGTGGCATTGCATATAGGGATTTCTATGGCACTGGCTATGTCTGTAGGATTTTTGATGACTAAGATTTTTAAACCGGGACTGAAGACTATTTATGCCAAGGAAGGCTTTGTTATAACCGCTCTTTCCTGGTTTGCTCTTTCAGCAGTAGGAGCCTTGCCGTTTTTCCTTAGCGGAGAAATTCCGTCCTACATTGATGCTTTTTTTGAGACGGTAAGCGGTTTTACGACTACAGGCGCTTCAATTCTGACTGATGTTGAGAGCATGAGCAAGGGACTTCTTATGTGGAGATCCTTTACCCATTGGGTAGGCGGTATGGGTGTGCTGGTTTTTGTTATGGCGATAATACCGACCATTTCAGACCGATCAATACATCTTCTACGTGCTGAGGTGCCCGGTCCGGTTGTCGGAAAGCTTGTGCCGAAAATGAAACAGACAACCCGTATACTTTACATTATTTATGTGGCTCTCACTTTATCTGAAGTAGTTTTTCTTCTTTTCGGCGGTATGAATCTTTTTGAAGCTCTCGTTCACTCCTTCGGCACAGCCGGCACAGGAGGCTTCGGAATAAAGGGAGACGGCCTTGCTTCATACAGCTCATATATACAGTGGGTAATTACTGTGTTTATGCTTCTTTTCGGTGTAAACTTCAATCTTTATTATCTTATACTGTTAAAGAAATTAAAACCTGTTTTCAAGAGCAGCGAATTGTGGACTTATATAGGAATAGTTGCTGCCGCTTCGGTTATTATCGGTATAAATATATCTTCTCTTTATGATACTGTGGCTGAAACGGTGAAGCATTCGGTTTTTCAGGTTGCTTCAGTTATAACAACCACAGGCTTTGCAACAACTGATTTTAATCTGTGGCCTAATCTTTCGAAGATGCTGATATTAATTCTGATGTTTGTCGGTGGCTGTGCAGGTTCTACTGCCGGCGGTATTAAGATTGCACGTGTTATGATGTTCTTTAAGATATGTAAGACAGAGCTTCGCCGTGTATTACATCCGCGCAGTGTTACCGTGAACCGATTTGAGGGCAAGGCTATCGATGGGTCGACGATGGCTTCGGTTAATTCATATCTGACAGTATATGTAATGATATATTTTGCGTTTCTTTTTGCCGTTGCATTCAGCGGTGCAGATGTTGACGTTACGATTTCAGCGGTTACATCATGCTTTAACAACATAGGTCCGGCTTTCGGCTTTGCGGGCCCCATGGGAAGCTATTCGGCTTTTCCCGGTGTTGCCAAGATTATTCTTTCTGTTGCGATGCTTTTCGGCAGACTTGAAATCTATCCCATTATCCTTACTCTTTCTCCTTCTACATGGGCAAAGAAGTAATAAAAAACTCATAATTTGACAAATATTTGCAAAAAATGTATAATGTGTGGGATTTCGTAAAAAGAAAAGGACGGAGTATCAGCTATGGGCAGATATGTTATGCGTTTTATAAACGCCACGGCATTCATAAGACGAATAAACAAAACCAAGCTTATTGTTTGGGCAGTTATACTTTTATGTCTTCTGATAGGTTTCTTTATAAGTAAATCGGACATAGGGGTTACTTATGTTCTTTGTGACAGCGTTCAGCACAGAATAGTTTCTCTTTCGAAGGACCCTGAAAAGATTGTTTCTGAGGCGGGAATCACTATTGACAGTGAAAATATGCTTGTTCTCGACTACTATAAGCCTGATAAAGGTGAAAAGGTTATCATTGTGGCTGAGCCTCATAATGTAACTGTCTGTGACGGCGGCAAAGAGGTTGCAACGGTAAATGTTGCCGGCACGGTAAGGTCTGCTCTTGACAAGGCAGGCGTAAAGCTAAAGGACGGTGATAGCCTTAACTTCGACGAGGAGGTAGGCATTACCGAGGATATGAAAATTGAAATTACCCGTTCCTTCCCTGTTAAAATCAAGGTTGACGGTAAGGTGAAGACCGTGAATATCACCGGCGGTACAGTTGAGGATGTTATCAATGAGGCGGGGATAAATCTCGGTCAGTTCGATGAAATTTCCCAAAAAATGTCGAAAAAGCTGACAAAGAAAACCTCTCTTACCATAAAAAGAATCGAGTATAAAACGGAAACCAAAACCGTAAAAACTGATTTCAAGACAAAGGTTGAATATGATAATTCAATGTACGAGGACCAGAGAAAGGTCAAGAAAAAGGGCGTAAAGGGTAAGAGTATAAACGAATATAAATATACATATGTTGACGGAAAGGTTACCGAGACAGAGATTCTCAGCAGTAAGGTTGTCAAGGAGCCTGTTACACAGGTGCTCATAAGAGGTACCAAGGTGCGTTCAACAGGCTTTACGGGCGCGACGGTAAAATCAGGTAAGGTTATTTCCGAGCTTAAGCCTCCCTTCGAAATACCGCTTAATAAAAACGGCAGACCTGTAAAATATAAAAAGGTTATCACAGGTAAGGCTACAGCCTACTGCACAGGCACTACCTGCTCCACAGGCGCACCTGCTATGCCGGGACGTGTAGCTGTAGACCCGAGAGAGATACCATACGGAACGAAAATGTACATCGTTTCCTCTGACGGTAAGTGGAATTACGGTTACTGCACCGCCAGCGATACGGGCGGGTTCATTTATACCAGCAATACAGTCGTAGACCTTTATATCCGAGGCTATAACAACTGCAGAAACTTCGGAAGAAGAAATGTGGATATTTACATTCTCGAATGGGGTAACGGAATAAAGAACTGGAAAACACATTAAATAAGAGAGAAAGCACAGAGTGACGAGCTCTGTGCTTTTATTGTTGCATTATCTGTAACCGGGATATATGAAAAAGTGTGATGCCCGTGTTAGCCAATCCCCAATTTTTTCATTACATCCTTATCTGCTGTCTCATACATAAAGGTGCACTGACTCCAGATTTCGTCTGCTGTCTTTTTCCATTCGGGGAAGCCATCGGGAGTTTCGGGATAGGTGTCGTAGTGCTTGCCGACCTTGTCGCTGTCGATAAGACCCTTAAGTATAGCTTTTATAGTGGAGGGTCTGATTTTCTTCGTAGCAACACCAGATGCGATGCCTGAAACGAGCTGTGCGATATCCTTAGCACTGAGAGCAAGCTCCTGACCCATACCGCCGAGGATTTTCTGGCTGAAGATGATGTCCTTTCTGAAAAGATATTCCGCTTCGTCGTAGGAAGCCTGAACGATGCCTGTGAGAAGAGGACGCATGGAGTCGAAGGCTTTACCCTGAACATCAATGTAGCGCTTATTGATGGACCACATATTTCTCTGAGTAAGCTCTTTACCTTCATTAAGAAGCTTGGAGATAACATCCACAGCAATTTCTACCTGGTAGAGAGATGAGGTACAGCCCTCACCGCAGTTGGGTTTGGTAAGACAGGCCGTGTCTCCTAAAGCGATAAATCCGTCCTCTGTGAAGCAGTAAACACCTCTGTGGTAGGGAGTCATACCCTTTTCAACCTTTTCGATTGTGTGTTCAGGCCAGGGGACATTCTTGCGGAAATCCTTGTAAATCTCTTCTGCATACGTGTAAGAGAAGTTTCCGCCTACGCCGAGGATAGCGCCGTGGTCGTCACCGGATGGTGCAGACCAGGTCTTATACTGCAGGAATGAGCCGTGGAGCTTTGTGGGGTCAATCTTTTCGTCCTTATATTTTGCATAGTAGAGGACTACATAGAAAATATCCTTCGGAGTAAGCTTGAAGTTTTCTACGAAAGAGGTGTCGGGAAGCTTTGTTCTTGCGGCGGCGGGAATACCTGTACAGTCGGCTACGAGCTTAGAGTAGATTTCCTGTATGCCGTCAGCTGTTTCGTATTTTGCACCGACTATCTTTCCTTTTTCGTCGTAGATGAAGTCCTTGAAGGGGGCGTCATAGATATATTCGGCGCCTGCTTTCTCAGCTCTTTCAATCATTGTCATTATGTATTCGTGCTTATGCATGCCTACAACAGCCTCATGGGTTCGTTTAGGATAATTTCCGTAGGGTGAAACAACAGCTGTGGAAGCAAACTCAAAGCCGTAAACTTTTGTGTTATCCTTGTCGGGAATTTCAAGGTCAAATTTTTTCATATCTTCCCTTCCCATGTGGAAGATGTCATACTCTCTAGAAATGTTATCCTTTTTCTGCTTTTCGATAACAACTACTTTAAAGCCTCTTTTTGCCATCTGATAGGCGAAATATGAGCCTGTTGTGGATGCACCTGCAATAAGAATATCGCAATTCTTCATATTTTAACACTCCTTGAAATATTATTTACTGATAATTAATCATAACATTATTTTAAAGAATTGACAATATATTTACATAAGTTGTCCTTTGTGTTAATCAATAAATTTTTTCTTCAGTTCATAGTACTTTTCCACAAACCAGAAACGGATTTCGTATTTTTTCCCACCGGCAACAATGCTTTCTTCTTTGTCGGAAAGGATATCGGAAAGCTCAGGACTTTCTTTGACAACGGCGGGAAGACACATCGGAGGGAACATAACGCACCACCAGTTCTTTCCTTTGCCTTCTCCGATGATTACCTTGACTGCATTGTAGTATCCGGCCGGAAGGGTGATGTTTTCGTATTGCCTTGTGGGAAAATACGCTCTGCCCAGAGTGACGGTAACAGGGAAGTCGCATCCGAGTCGGCGCAGAGTGTTTTCTGCACTTTTTTGTAAAAAGCCGAGAGAATCACCTATTCTTTCCTCAGCCTGAAAAACAGTTTCACTTCCTCTGAAAATGCTTTCACCGTCTCGCAGAAGCTCATCCCTGACGGCATATTTTATACTTTGGTCGGTGTCGGAATCTGAGGCAGCGATTACGTGCAGACGCAGAACCTTTTCTCTTATTCCTTCGCAGCTGTTTTCAAAGGTAACGGCGGAAATTACCGTCAGAATCAGGGCTATCAGAGATGCTGTCTCAATGGCTTTAAGCTTCATGGCTTTATCTCCTGTTATTTTTTTTGCAGAGCTTTTTAATTGCCTGCAGCTGAAGGAAATTATTGGAAGAGAAAAAGGATAATATTCATCCTGGCAGAAAAAGGCATGAAAAAATCTTTTTTCGGCTATTGACAAAGGGAATTATTGATAATAATATGATTGTATCAATTAAAAAGGAGATTATATTATGGATATTTTTGAACAGGTTTGCGAAATAATCAGAACAAATATGGATTTTGATGAGAGCATGACCTTTACAGAGGAAATGACCTTTGATGAAATGGAGCTGGACAGCATTGACGTTATTGACTGTATTATGTCAATAGAGGATGAAATGGGAATAAAAATAGAGGATGAAGAGCTGGAGACCGGCAAAACTCTCGGAGATATTGTAGACATTGTAAGGGCAAAAAAAGGAATATAAAAAAAGAAAAAACAAAGGAAAAGAAAATGGAAAATATAAGATATATAATGTGGGACTGGAACGGTACACTTCTGGATGACCTGCAGATAAATTTTGAAATTGAAAACAGCCTCCTCAGAAAAAGAGGACTCAGAGAGATGGAGAGTATTGAAAAATACCACCGGGTTTTCACCTTTCCCATAATACGCTTTTATGAGAAAATGGGCTTTGATCTGGAAAATGAACGCTTTGAGGACATTGCGAGAGATTATGTTTACGAGTATGAGCAGCGATTTCACGAGGCCGAAATATTTCCTGATGCGGAAAGAGTAATAAGGTATTTCCGCAGTGCCGGTATGGAGCAGATCATTCTTTCAATGACCGAAAATAAGTGGCTTTTTTCTCAGGTCGCCTTTCACGGTATTGACCATCTTTTTTCGGATATTCTCGGAACCGGTGATATCTATGCACGCAGCAAGGTAGAAATTGCAAAGAAATGGATGTCAGAAAAAGGAGTCTCAGGTGACGAGGTGCTTTTTGTGGGTGATACAACCCACGATTTCGAGGTGGCACAGAGCATCGGCTGTGAATGTGTGCTTATTGCCAAGGGGCATAACAGTAAAGAAGCTCTTTTAAAAACAGGAGCAAAGGTAATTGACAGTATAAACGAGCTGATTGAGTAAAAATCTTTTACTTAAAGAAAGATTTTTTCTTTTTAAGTATTGATTTATTTTCGGTTTTATGGCTTAATATAAGATGATAAAATATGTAAAGGAGTTACATAAAAATGGAACAGATTAAAAGATTGCCCTATTTTGTTGACGGTCAGTGGCTTGAATCAAAAACAGAAAAGTATATGCCCGTCTACAACCCCAGCACAGGCGAGGTTATTGCTGAAACACCCTGCTGTACAGCAGAAGAGGTAGAACAGGCCATTGCAAGTGCTAAGGCAGCTTTCCCTGCATGGTCAAATACACCTGTTATGAAGAGAGTTCAGGTTCTCTACAAATTCCGTGAGCTTCTTATTGAGCACCTTGATGAGCTTGCTGAGCTTTGCGCTCTCGAGCACGGTAAGGTTCTTTCCGAAGCAAAGGGTGACATTCTTAAAGTAAAGGAGCCTGTTGAGCTTGCTCTTACTGCTCCCATGTCACTTTTAGGCGATGCTATGAGAGATACATCAAACGGCTATGACACTACTCTTTATTATGAGCCCGTAGGCGTTTTCGCAGGTATTGTACCCTTTAACTTCCCCGGTATGATTCCCATGGGCTGGATGGTTCCCTGCTGTATTGCATCAGGTAATACAATCGTTCTCAAGCTCGCATCAATGACACCGATGACCGCTATGAAGATAAATGAGCTTCTTGTTGAAGCAGGTCTTCCCAAGGGTGTTGTTAACCTTGTAACCTGCTCAAGAGTTGAAGCTGATCTTTTCCTCAAGCATCCTGATGTTAAAGGTATCACCTTCGTAGGTTCAACAAAGGTTGGTCTTCATGTTTATAAAGAGGCTGCTGCAACCGGTAAAAGAGTACAGGCTCTCTGCGAAGCAAAGAACCACGCTCTCGTTCTTGAGGATGCAGCTCTTGAAAGAAGTGCAAGAGGTATCATCAACTCTGCTTTCGGCTGCGCAGGCGAAAGGTGTATGGCTCTTCCCGTTGTTGTTGCACAGGAAAGCATTGCTGACAAATTAGTTGCTCTTCTCAAGCAGTATGCTGAAGAGCTTAAGCTCGGTCCTGCATATCTTCCCGATTCAACTCTCGGCCCCGTTGTTACCGCTGAGCATAAGGCTTCAGTTATCAACTGGATCAACAAGGGTATTGAAGAGGGCGCAACTCTCGTTCTCGACGGACGTAATGCAGTTGTTCCCGGCTATGAAAACGGCTTCTATGTAGGCCCCACAATCTTCGATAACGTTACTGAGGAAATGACAGTAGGTACTCAGGAAATCTTTGGCCCCGTACTCTGCATCAAGAGAGTAAAGAACTTTGAAGAAGGTCTTGCTCTTATGAACCGCAACCCCTATGCTAACGGCTCGGTTATTTTCACACAGAGCGGTTATTATGCAAGAGAATTCGCTAAGAGAACAGACGGCGGTATGGTTGGCGTTAATGTTGGTATCCCCGTACCTGTTGGTGTGTTCCCCTTCACAGGACACAAGCTCTCATTCTTCGGCAACCTCCACTGCCTTGGTAAGGATGCATTCCGTTTCTTCACAGAAACAAAGGCTGTAACAACACGTTGGTTTGACGAAGAGGAAATGAAGGCAACAACCGTTGACACTTGGGACGGTTCAGTTGGCGGCGGCATATAATTGAACATAAAATTAAAAAGCAGAATTGTCTTTTAAGGCAGTTCTGCTTTTTTTATTCCGAAGGCAACTCATTCAATTATGCGTGGATTTCTCTTCGCCTTTATTTCACTTTCATTAAATTGGTAATCATCAGCTCTCACTTTTACGCCCGCACGCTCATGCCGCTGGGCACTTCGTTAAATTCGGAATTCGGAATTATTACAATATGAACGGTTACTTTAGAGGCAGTGTATTTCTCTTCGCCTTTATTTCACTTTCATTAAACGGTTAATCATCAGCACTCACTTTTATGCCCGTCCGCTCATGCCGCTGGGCACTTACT
>JAZLBS010000061.1:0-4443 GCA_045613805.1 Acutalibacteraceae bacterium | reverse complement strand
GCTATCCAGAGCGGTATCATGACAACTGTTCACGCTTACACAGGTGATCAGATGGTTCTCGACGGTCCTCACAGAAAGGGTGACCTCAGAAGAGCTCGTGCTGCAGCTGCTAACATCGTTCCCAACTCAACAGGTGCTGCTAAGGCTATCGGCCTTGTAATTCCCGAACTCAACGGCAAGCTTATCGGTTCTGCTCAGAGAGTTCCCACTCCCACAGGCTCAACAACTATCCTTGTTGCAGTTGTTAAGGGTGACGACGTAACTAAGGAAGGCATCAACGCTGCTATGAAGGCTGCTGCTTCCGATTCCTTCGGTTACACAGAAGAAGAACTCGTATCCTCCGACATCGTTGGTATCAGATACGGCTCACTCTTCGATGCTACTCAGACAATGGTTACAAAGATCGAAGACGGTCTTTATCAGGTACAGGTTGTTGCTTGGTACGACAACGAAAACTCCTACACAAGCCAGATGGTTCGTACAATCAAGTACTTCGCAGAGCTTGCATAAGTTAATATTTAACTTCAGAGAGGTTGCAGTAATGCAGCCTCTTTTTTTATAAAAAAGTCGTACGGTAATCATCTTAATAAAATTGGTGGAGCCTCTGAAGAAAAGAGGCTCCACCTTATTTTTATGCAGTTGCAATGCCGGAATGATTTCAGCGGTAAACACTTCTGAAATCATACATATCCCTGGTGTTATCTTCTTCGGTATGTATGGTGATAAGTGTGCCGGCAAGAGATGCTTTTGGCGTTATGTGGTAATAAGCGCCTTCATAAAAGCTGCACTGTGCTGTGGCGGGATGGTTGTGTCCCATTGAAAGAAGACCTACACAACCGCTTTCGGTGAACACATCGTCAAGTGGCTGATTCTTAGGAATATTATATTTTTCAGGACGTATGTTAAGAACGGGGTATCCGAATCTGTACATTTTACCTTTTTTTGCAGCGCGGAAAAAATTCGGTGTGTTTTCGTGAAGGAACACGCTCATATAAATATTTTCATTTATTTCTTTCTTTTCTGCAATTTCTTCCTTGCACCAGTTAACCTGGTCATCGTGAACATAACCGTAAATGTGGTCGGGGTCATCATTGTCATAGTCCATGGTGTCGATGAAAAGAAGGGAGTGAGTCAATTCACCGTCATCTGTGATGTCAACGGTGTACTGACAGCCACCTGAAATTTCCGGTTCGTCGGAAACAAGACAATGCTCATACTGTGCAAGATATGCTACCACATCCTCGGAGGAGCCGTAGTTAATGCCGTCGTTATTGCCGGGTACATATGACCAGTATTGGTCTGCCTCCTCGAAAATTTCAGCTACGGCACGTAAAACATAGGCCTTGTTGAAATCTCCGTCGTTGCCGTCGTCTATCATATCTCCCGAAATAACCACAAGATCGGGATTGTATTTTTCTGTGAGACTTTCCATTTTGTTGAGAGTAAGCATATCGGAAAAGGTGATGCCGGTGGTAAAGTGGGTGTCTGTAAATTGGAGAACAGTGAAGTCACCGTTTTCATCAGCGGGAAGAGCAGGAAGCTCCTTCTGAACGGTAACTGTTTGTGCGAAGCCTGAAATATCTCCCTTATTTTTCATTTCCTCAGCAAGAGCACCGCCCGACTGGAGAGAAACTATCATAGTGATGAAGGCTATAAGTGTGGCTAAAAAGTTTGTCATAAATTGTCATCCTTTCTGTTTCTTGATTTCGTGTTAAGCCCTTTCGGTATATTTTACCTCCTATATTAAAAAGTGTGTGCAAACCGAAATCCGCACACACGAAAAATGCAGAAATTCGATTTAGCTACCACACAAAATCCGAAAATATCCCCGCACAAGAAATGCGAAAACAGAAGTCTGCATTTTTACCGAAAATAAAAAGCACACCTCTTGCGACAGGGTAGAAAATATTCAGATTTCGTGTGGTGGCTTTATTATATCAAACATAGTATTTCCTTTCAAGTGAAATTCATCCTTTTTTCTTCGTCAATATATCCAAAAACCTACCATTTTTTTCTATAACTCAAAAAAGCAAAACTGTGCTATAATCAAAGAGTAAGAAAAAACAGGAGGTTGTAAAATGAATACTTATACAAAAAAAGAAAGGAATATGTACCTTACGGGTCTGCTGGGACAGAATATTATTTATAATATCATTGCCACAGGTATGACCTTTTATTTTCAGAGTGTAATCTTTATCCCGGCTATGGCCATCAGTGTAATCACAGGTGTGGCACGAGTATGGGACGCAATCAATGACCCTATGATGGGCACTATAGTAGACAGAACGAGAAGTAAATACGGTAAGTGCCGCCCCTATCTTTTCTTTGTTCCGGGCATAGTGTGTATAACTACTATTCTTACCTTTATAAACGGGCAGTACTCCTCTGCAAATGCTGCTTCTGTCAATGCTATGATTATCGGCTGGGCGGCGGTTTCCTATATTCTCTGGGGTATGACCTACACAGCAGGTGACATTCCTATCTGGGGCATTACTGCTCTTATGACAGAGAACGATAAGGACAGAGCGAAGCTTCTCGGTCTGGCAAGAGTAGTCGGCGGTGTCGGCGGCGGTGTGGTTCTTGTGGCACTCATCCCTGTTTCACAGGCTGTAGGTGCTTCCTTTGCGGAATCTATGGGACAGTCCAAGGGTCTGCAGATGGGCTTTATTATGGTTTGCGGCGGTCTGACTGTTTTAGGCTCTCTTCTTTTCCAGTGTGCCGCATTTGCAAAGGAAAGAGTAGCACAGCCCTCTGATGAGCATAAGGGCTTTATTGATAATGTTAAAATCATGTGGGGCTGCAAGCCCTTCCGACGCATACTTATTTCAGGCGTTATCAAGGCTCCCATTCAGATTCTCTCTCTCGTTGCCATGACTCTTCTTTCCTATTACTTCGGTGATAACGGCGGCGACGGACAGAATTATATGCCTTACATGGCTGCTCTCGGCGGTCCGATGTTTATCGGTATGTTCAGTGCTATGGCTGTGGTTCCTAAGCTTTGCGATAAATTCGAAAAGAAAACTGTTTATAACGGCACAAGTGTTATCGGTGCCATTCCCTTTGCTCTTATTTTTGTGGCATATCTTATCGATGGCACAGGACTTTATAAGCCTATGTGGCTTCCCGTGCTTGCTGTTCTCTTCTTCGTGGCAGGTGCAGGTACAGGTGCCTCGGGTGTTATCCAATCTATTATGATTGCTGACTGTGTTGATTATGACGAGTATCACACAGGCTACCGCCCCGACGGTGTATTTTTCTCCGGTCAGTCCTTTATCACCAAGCTCGGTGCAGGTCTTTCCTCTTTCATTCAGGGTATTGTTTTTGCGGCTGTAGGCTTCAGCGGTGATGCTGTCAAGGCCTGTAACGAGGCTCTTGCCGCTTCTCCTGCCACAGACTTTATGTTTGCTACTGCACCTGAATTTGAGTCGTACCGCTTCGGTATGTTCTTCCTTATCACTATACCTGCCTTTGTAACCAGCCTTATTTCCGTAATTCCTATGAAAAATTACGAAATTGATAACAAGGAATATGCGAGAATTCTCTCTGAGCTTAATGCTAAGAGAAATGCAGGATAATATTTTCAATGTACCTTGCCCTTATAACCGTGAGGGCAAGGTTTTCTTTTTCACCTATTGCATTTAACTGCTGTTTCAGTTATAATATACGGGAAGAAAACCACAAGGAGGAATACTATGCCTATTAAAATAGATGACCGACTTCCCGCCAGAGAAAGTCTTGAGCAGGAAAATATATTTGTAATGACGGAGTCCAGAGCGAAGAGCCAGGATATCCGTCCTCTTAAAATCATTATCCTTAATCTTATGCCTACTAAGATTACCACGGAAACACAGCTTCTGCGACTTATGAGTAACACACCCTTACAGGTTGATGTGGAATTTTTACAGATGGCAACTCATAAGGCAAAGAATACCTCGCAAAGCCACCTTAGTAAGTTTTATTATACCTTTGACGAAATCAGGGACAGAAAGTACGACGGTATGATTATTACGGGTGCTCCCGTTGAGCTTATGGAATTCGAAGAGGTTGACTACTGGCCCGAGCTCTGCAAAATCTTTGAATGGACCAAGACCAATGTTTATTCTACCTTCCATATCTGTTGGGGTGCACAGGCAGGTCTTTATTATCATCACGGTATACCTAAGTACACTCTTCCCGAAAAGATGTTCGGCGTATTTCCTCATAAGCCCCTTGACCTTTATCATCCGCTTTTAAGAGGCTTTGATGAGATATATAATGTTCCCCATTCAAGACATACTGATATCAGGTTTTCAGATATTGCTCTTTGTAAGGATTTGCAGATAATTTCCTATTCTGAGCAGTCCGGTATTCACCTTGTCTCTGACCTCGAGTGCAGAAACTTTTATGCAACAGGACATTCGGAATATGATGCGGATACACTTGCCAAGGAATATTTCCGTGACA
>JAZLBS010000060.1:0-60261 GCA_045613805.1 Acutalibacteraceae bacterium | reverse complement strand
AAATGCAAAGCTTTATGAAATCCACTGTAATGCAGGTGGGTTTTATTTTTTTGTACAGACACGCCCGAAAATAATCTTAAGGAGTTGTTAAAATGAGTCCAATTACCGTTACTGCTCTGATTATCTTCGCCGTGACATATGTCCTTATGTTGGCTTTCCAGAAAATCAGGCCCTACGTTACTGTTGCTTCAGCTTTAGTTTTCGTGGCACTCGGTGTTATTGCCACAGCTAACCCTTCTCTTTTCGGTGAAGGCTTCTTTGCTCTCAGCGACGGAAGCTACAGTTATTCCATCGGTGCTGCCCTTTCAGAAATCGACTGGAATGTTATTATGATGATAGCAGGTACTATGTGTACAGTGTACCTTTTCATCGAATCAAAAATGCCCCAGCTTATGTCCGACATACTCATTTCAAAAATGCCCAATATGAAATGGGTTGTAGTGGCACTCTCACTTTTCGCAGGCATCGTTTCAGCCTTTGTTGATAACGTTGCAACGGTTCTTATGATTGCCCCTGTTGCACTTGCCTTCTGCAAAAAAGTGAACACCTCACCTGTTCCCGCCATCATCTGCATTGCTGTTTCCTCAAACCTGCAGGGTGCAGCTACTTTGGTAGGTGACACAACGTCCATCCTTCTCGCAAAGGCGGCTAACCTTGATTTCTCCGACTTCTTCGTACACGACGGCCATGTCGGTATGTTCTGGGTAGTTCAGGCAGGCGCCATCGTAAGCGCATTGATAATTATATGGATGTTCCGCAAGGATAACGGAAAAATCTCCTTCGAGGGCAGAACAAAGGTAGAAGACAAATTCCCTACCTTCCTTCTCGTTGGTACAGTTCTTTCTCTTATCGCCGTTTCCTTTATCCCCTATAAGGACGCTGCTGCTCCCGGTCAGTTCTATAAGCCTGACATCACAAACGGTATTCTCTGCATTGCTTTCTTCCTTGTGGGTGTTATCCGTGAGCTCTTCATCAAGAAAAACAAGGAAATCGTAAAAAATGCATTCAAGGAAATTGACTACTACACCATCGTTCTTCTTTCAGGTCTTTTCGTAGTAATCGGCGGTATCAAAAGTGCAGGCGTTATTGATGTTATCGGTTCAGCCATTGCCTCTCTCGGCTCAGGCTCAACCTTTATGGTATACACTATTATAGTATGGATGAGCGTTATCCTTTCTGCATTTATCGACAATATTCCCTACACGGCAACAATGCTTTCCATCGTTCCCGTCATCGCAGGTGACCTGGGCATCGAGCCCACACTTCTTTATTACGGTCTTCTCTGCGGTGCAACCCTCGGCGGCAACCTTACACCCATCGGTGCAAGTGCAAACATCGCCGGCATCGGCATTCTCCGTAAGGAGGGCTACGAGGTCAAGGCTACAACCTTTATGAAATACGGTGTGCCCTTCACTATGGCCGCAGTTATCACAGGATATCTTCTTCTGTGGCTTATCTGGAAATAATTCTTATAAAAAATCGGAACAGAACCCTCTGTACGGCAAAAGGCTGTGCGGCGGGTTCTGCTTTTTACCTTACGGGGGGCAGGGGCCAAGCCCCTGTATACAGGGAGACGCGACGCCCTTCGGGACGCCGCGGCCGGCCGCACGCGGTCGCTTGGCCCCCGACTACTACCGCAGAGCAGACTCGTTTCTCTCTGTTGCCGTCTCGTCAGTCAAACCTTCTTTTTGCATAAAACTATTGATTATTTTCTGACATAGAGTTATACTTAAATAAGTATATCCAAAAAGGGGATGTTGAAAATGAAGTTTATAAAAAACTGCTTCAAGAGATATTTTGTGGATGCTATGAGCTATATGGCACTGGGTTTGTTCTCCTCGCTTATCGTCGGACTTATCATAAGTCAGCTGGCCAAAATCCCGCATCTCGAAATGCTCGCCTCATTTTCAGGTGTTCTTTCCGCCTCCTCTCCCGTAGTCGGAGGTGCTATCGGTGCCGCCATCGCTTACGGTCTCAAAAGTAAGCCGCTGGTTGTTTTTTCATGTATAGCTGTCGGCGCTTTCGGTTATGAGCTCGGCGGACCCGTAGGTGCTTATGTATCTGCTCTTGTTGCAAACGAAATTGCTACTCTTGTTGCAGGCAAAACAAAAATAGACATCGTTATCACTCCCATTGTTACAATTGTAACAGGCGGATTTGTCAGCACCTTTGTCGGACCTTATCTTTCCGAGCTTATGACAGGTCTCGGAGACATAATAAACAGTGCTACTCAGCTTCATCCTTTCCCCATGGGCATAAGCGTTTCCGTTCTCGTCGGTCTTGCCCTGACAGCTCCCATCTCTTCGGCTGCCCTGTGCATTATGCTCGGTATTGAAGGAATAGCAGCGGGCGCTGCTGCTGTAGGCTGTGCTGCACAAATGGTAGGCTTTGCTGTCACTTCCTACAAAGCCAACGGTATGGGCGGACTTATTTCACAGGGTCTCGGCACAAGCATGCTACAATTCGGCAACATAATGCGCCATCCCCAGATTCTTCTTGCTCCGACCTTAGCCGGTGCGGTTCTCGGTCCGGTTTCCACTTGTCTGCTTAAAATGACAAACACTCCGTCAGGCGCAGGCATGGGCACAAGCGGCCTTGTGGGACAGTTTGGTGCAATTTCCGCAATGGGAAGCAGCACTGAAACCATCATTGTGATTGCAGTAATGCACTTTATAGCTCCTGCCGTTCTTTCTGTTGCTTTTCACCTGATTTTCAAAAAGTTAGGCATCGTAAAGGACGAATATTTATCCTTGCAGAAGCCTGAATAAGAAAGGAATTTTTTTATGAACGTTTACGATTTTGACGATACTATTTATAAAGGTGACTCTTCTCTTCATTTCTTTCTCTTTTATCTGAAAAAAGAGCCGACTCTTGTAAAATACCTTCCCTTTGTGCTTAAAACTCTTTACGATTACCACAAGGAAAGAATACTTTTCAATGACATCATCGACTCCTTCGGCCATGTCTTTGAAAACTACTTTACTACTCATGATGTGGATTTCGACAAGGTAGTAAAGGAATTCTGGGACAAGCACGAGCACAGAGTAAAGCCCTTTTACAAGAAAATTCAGAAGGATGATGATGTAATAATAACTGCCTGTCCTAACTTTATGGCACAGGAAATCTGCCGCAGACTCGGTATAAAGCACTGTCTCGGCACGGAATTTGACATCGAAACAGGTAAATTTATCAGAGGCTGCTTCCGTGAAAAGAAAATCGACTTCTTCCGCGAAGCTTTCCCCGACGGAGTAATTGACGATTTTTACACAGACTCAATGAATGATAAATTCCTTTTCCCCTATGCAAAAAGAGTGTTTTTTGTTAAAGGAGAAAAAATAACAAGGATAAAATAATATGGAAAGACTCGATAAAATCATATCCTCTCAGGGAAAATACTCACGCTCCGAGGTAAAAAAGCTTGTCAAGGCAGGTCTTGTTCTTCTCAACGGTGAAAAGGTTAAAAGCTCCGATGTAAAAGCAGATGCAGAAAAGGACGAAATAACAGTTGACGGAGAAAGTATTTCCTATAAAAAGCATATATACATTATGCTCAATAAGCCTCAGGGTGTTGTTTCAGCTACCGATGACCCTGTACACAAAACAGTTATTGACCTTGTTCCGCCACATCTTTTCAGACAGGGACTTTTTCCGGCGGGCAGACTCGACGGAGATACCACAGGCTTTGTTCTTATAACCGACGACGGAGATTTTGCCCACCGAATTCTCTCACCAAAAAATCATATAATGAAAACCTATCACGCCACTCTTGACCACGTCCTGACAAAAGAGGACATAAAACACTTCACCGAAGGCATAGAGCTTCGTGACGGCACACTCTGTCTGGAAGCACAGGTAAAAATGCTTGCCGATGCACCACCCGTAGCAGAAGTAAAAATTCACGAAGGCAAATACCATCAGGTAAAAAGAATGTTTGCCGCTCTCGGGAATAAGGTGATTGCCCTCAGAAGAGTCAGAATGGGCGGACTTGACCTGGACAAAGCTCTTGCAGAAGGCGAGTGCAGAGAAATAACGGCAGAGGAACTTCTTCTTATAACCGAACGCTGAAACGTAACGGCGGTATAACAAAGAAAACAGAGTGTATTTTCTTTCTGAGCTTAAACACGGACATGATCGGTGCAAAGCTACCCTTCGTATATCAGCCGGCGTTTATTAAAGGTTGTTTTTAAGTTATCTGTTATATAATTAATCAAAACTTTACAAAGAGGTAAGCTATGCTAAATAAAATCAGACAATTCATGTACGGCAGATATGGCGGTAACGATTCACTCAATATGTTTCTGATCATACTCGGTGCCGTTATCACTCTTATTCTTTCCCTTTTCTTTTACAGAACCCCCTTCACGAGGCTTATCGGACTTATCCCCTATGGCATTGCTGTTTTCAGAGCCTTGTCAAAGAACCACACAGCAAGAATAAAGGAAAACGAAAAGTTTCTCGAGATTTCTGCTCCCTGGAGAGCCTTTATCACAAAAAAAATCAACCACTCCAGAGACAAAGAGCACAGATACTATGACTGTCCCAAATGTCGGCGCACCCTCAGAGTCCCCAGGGGCAGAGGAAAAATAAAGATCAGCTGTCCCCATTGCGGCAATCAGTTTGTAAAAAAGACTTAATCAGATTCATAAAGCCATTCCTCCGTGGGGTGGCTTTTTTCTTTTTCCTACAAAAGCTTTTGTTAAAAATCACCAAAGAAAAAAGATTTATTTTGTTTCACCTTTTAGGCCCGTTACTCTTGAAAATTCTGTCACATTTTGTTAGAATACTTATGTTAATCTGTTTCAGAAAAAGGAGATAAAAGAAAATGAAGCTTCTCGAAGAAAGAATTGCGAAGGACGGAAAGGTTTTTCCCGGTAATATTCTTAAGGTTGACTCTTTTCTTAACCATCAGATTGATGTGTCACTCCTTTGCGAAATGGGCAAGGAAATCAAACGCTTATACTCTGGCTGCGAAATAAACAAGGTTCTTACCATCGAAGCCTCGGGCATCGGTGTAGCCTGTATTATTGCGCAGTTTTTTGATTGTCCCGTGCTTTTCGCAAAAAAGACAAAGACAAAAAACATTGCAAATGCCGTTTATAAAACACAGGTTGAATCCTTCACCCACGGTACTACCTATGATGTTATTGTGTCAAAGGATTTCCTTTCCTCAGATGACAAGGTGCTTATCGTGGACGATTTCCTTGCTGAAGGCAATGCTCTTATCGGTCTTATTGACCTTTGCAATCAGGCAGGCGCTGAAGTAAAGGGCTGTGCCATCGCTGTAGAAAAGGGCTTCCAGCAGGGCGGCAAAAGAATCCGTGATATGGGAGTAAGAGTTGAATCTCTTGCCATAGTTGACTCTATGAGCGACGACTCTCTTACCTTCCGCAGTCAGGATTAAAAAAGGAATTTACCGAAGCTATCGGTAAAAATAAAAAAATCCCAAAGGGAGGAAAAAAACAATGAAAAAATTACTCGCAGTTCTTCTTGCAGCAGTTATGCTCTTTGCTCTCGCAGCTTGCGGCGGCAACGGCAACGAAGGCAATGAAGACAAAACAACCGGTATGAGTGAATCTCCTATCGCTGCAGTTGAGCTTAAGGCAGATTACGAAGTTCCCGCAGACTTCAAAATCGGTTTCATCTGTCTCCACGATGAAAACTCAACCTACGACCTCAACTTCCTTAACGCAGTTGATAAGATTCAGGCAGCTCTTGGCCTTTCCGACGAACAGGTTATCGTAAGAGTTAACATTCCTGAAGGCAATGAATGCTACGTAGCTGCTAAGGACCTTGTAGGCGAAGGCTGTAAGATCGTTTTCGCTAACTCCTTCGGTCATGAAGACTTTATGATTCAGGCTGCTAAGGAATTCCCCGAGGTTCAGTTCTGCCACGCAACAGGTACAAAGGCTCACACAGAAGGCCTTGACAACTACCACAATGCATTCGCTTCCATTTACCAGGGCCGTTTCCTTGCAGGTGTTGCTGCAGGTCTCAAGCTCAACGAAATGATCGAAGCAGGCAAGTTCACAGCTGAAGAAGCAAAGATGGGTTATGTAGGTGCTTTCACTTATGCTGAAGTTATCTCCGGTTACACATCATTCTATCTCGGCGCAAAGAGCGTATGCCCCACAGTTACTATGGACGTACAGTTCACAGGCTCATGGTATGACGCAACAGAAGAAAAGAATGCTGCTGAAGCTCTCATCGCAAGAGATTGCAAGCTCATCAGCCAGCACGCTGACTCAATGGGTGCTCCCGGTGCTTGCGAATACGCAACCATCCCCAACGTTTCCTACAACGGCTCAACATACGAATCCTGCCCTGAAACCTTCATCGTTTCATCAGCTATCAACTGGGCTCCCTACTACAACTACATCATCGGTCAGGTTGTTAAGGGCGAAAAGATTGCTGCTGACTGGTGCGGCGGTATCGCAGAAGGCTCTGTAGTTCTTACAGGTATCAATCAGGATGTTGCTGCTGAAGGCACATTCGAAAAGATCCAGGCTCTTGTTGAAGAAATCAAGTCAGGCAAGCTCAACGTATTCGATACAGCTACATTCACTGTAGACGGCAAGGCTGTTGAATCTTACAAGGCTGACGTTGATACAGATGCAGCTTTCGAAGCTGACACAGAAGTTGTTGCAGACGGTTTCTTCCACGAATCAGAATTCCGTTCAGCTCCCTACTTCGATCTCAGAATCGACGGCATCAACCTTCTCAACGAAAAGTTCTGATGTAACTTTTAACCTTTAACTAAATAAGCGGGACACTAATCTGTCCCGCTTACTATTGTTTTTAAGTCATCAAAAGACCGTCTTGAAAAAGGCTGTGTTTTGATAACTTAAACCTTATTATTAACACTAAAAGGAGGAATGAGGTTTGGAAAATCCCGCAGCAATTGAACTCAGAGGCATAAGCAAATCCTTCGGAGGTAAGATTGCCAACAACAACGTTAATCTCACGGTAAACCGAGGAGAAATCCTTTCCATTCTCGGTGAAAACGGAAGCGGAAAAACCACTCTTATGAATATGATTGCCGGTATCTATTTCCCCGACGAGGGACAGATATTCATTGACGGCAAAGAGGTTGTCATCCGTTCGCCGAAGGATGCCTTCAAGTATAAAATAGGTATGATACATCAGCATTTCAAGCTCGTTGATGTCTTTTCCGCCACGGAAAATATTGTTCTCGGACTTGAAGAAAAGGGTAAATTCAATCTTAAGGAAGCCGCTGCAAGGGTAAAAGAAATATGTGACAAATACGGCTTTGAAATTGACCCGATGAAAAAAATTCACGAAATGTCTGTTTCCGAAAAGCAGACCGTTGAAATTATCAAGGTCCTTTACAGAGGTGCAGACATTCTCATTCTCGATGAGCCCACTGCAGTTCTTACTCCTCAGGAAACCCAAAAGCTTTTTGCCGTTCTCAGAAGAATGAGAGAGCACGGCAAATCCATTATCATCATCACTCATAAACTTCACGAAGTGCTTTCCCTTTCCGATAAGGTAGCCGTTCTCCGCAAGGGCGAATATGTAGGCACTGTCGAAACAGCACAGACAAACGAGGCTGAGCTTACGGAAATGATGGTAGGTAAAAAAATAAGTCTCAACATCGACCGCAGCGAGCCGAAAGACTGCAAGGAAAGACTTATGGTTAAGAACCTTAACTGTATTGACCGTGAAGGCGTAAAGGTTCTCAACGACATCTCTTTCACTGCTTATTCCGGTGAAATTCTGGGTATCGCAGGTATAGCCGGCTCAGGACAGAGAGAGCTTCTTGAAGCCATCGCAGGTCTGCAGAAGGTAAACGAAGGCGAAATTGTATATAACAATCCCAAAACAGGCACACAGGACAATCTGCGTGACAAAACTCCCATGCAGATAAGAGAACTCGGTGTACGACTCTCCTTCGTCCCCGAGGACAGACTCGGTATGGGACTTGTAGGAAATATGGACATTATCGACAATATGATGCTTCGCTCCTACAGAAAGGGTAAATCCCTTTTCCTTGAAAGAAAGGCTCCCAAGGATCTTGCCGAAAAGATAATCAAGGACCTTGAGGTTGTAACACCCGACGCACGCACTCCCGTAAGACGTCTTTCCGGCGGTAACATACAGAAGGTTCTTGTAGGCAGAGAGATTGCTGCTTCACCCACAGTGCTTATGGCTGCTTATCCCGTAAGAGGCCTTGACATCGGTGCCTCCTATACTATATATAATCTTCTCAATGCTCAGAAGGAAAAAGGTGTTGCCGTTATCTTTGTCGGTGAAGACCTTGATGTGCTCATTGAGCTTTGCGACAGAATTCTCGTAATCGGCTCAGGCAGTATCACTGGTGTCGTCGATGCAAGAAATACAACCAAGGAAGAAATCGGTCTTCTTATGACAAAGGCAAAGGATTCACAGGGAGGTGGAAGCAATGAATAAAAAAATGAACATTCATATTGTCAAGCGTGATGCCGTAGTATGGTATAAGAGCTATCTTATCCGTGCTCTTGCAATAATCGCATCTCTTCTCGTTTCCGCCGTGGTAATCACCCTGCTTACAAAGAAGAATCCGATTCAGGTTTATGCTTCCATGCTTGCCGGTGCTTTCGGCTCAGAGCTTCGCATATGGTCACTTTTACAGAATGTAGCGATTCTTCTGTGTATCGCCCTTGCCCTCACTCCGGCCTTCAAAATGAAGTTCTGGAACTGCGGCGGTGAAGGACAGGTTCTCGTCGGCGGTCTTGCCACCGTTTCGGTTATGATGTTCCTGGGTGACACTCTTCCCTATCCCGCACTTCTTTTAGTCATGGTAGCAGCATCTGTTGTTGCCGGTATCATCTGGGCAGTTATTCCCGCCTTCTTCAAGGCAATGTGGAACACAAACGAAACTCTCTTCACCCTTATGATGAACTATGTGGCAATACAGCTCGTGGCCTTCTTCCTCAAATATTTCGTAAAAAGCGGTTCAGGTGTTCTTTCACCTATGCCTGAGCACGGACTCCCTGTTCTTTTCGGTCAGTCCTATCTTCTGAATATAATTACGGTTGCCGTTCTTACTGTTTTAGTTTACATCTATCTCAAAAAGACAAAGCACGGCTATGAAATCTCTGTTGTAGGTGAAAGTGAAAACACAGCAAGATACATAGGCATAAACGTACCCAAGGTTGTTATCCGCACTCTCATCGTTTCCGGTGCTCTCTGCGGCGTTGCGGGTCTTCTTCTCGTCGGCGGCACAGACCACACCATAAGCACAACAACCGCAGGCGGAAGAGGCTTTACGGCAATTATGGTATCCTGGCTTGCAAAGTTCAATCCCGTTTATATGGTAATGACCTCCTTCCTTATCGTATTCCTTGAAAAGGGTGCAGGTCAGGTTTCAACAGACTTCCGTCTTCCCATGGCAATCACAGACATTATTACAGGTATCATCCTCTTCTTTATTATCGGCTGTGAATTTTTCCTTCAGTATAAAATAATTGTTTCAAAAGGCAGAAAGGAGAATGACTGATGTTAGCATTTATAATTAGTTCAATCAGACTCGGCATGACCTTCCTTTTCGGCTCAACCGGCGAAACAATTACAGAAAAATCGGGACACCTCAATCTCGGTATCCCCGGTGTTATGTGTGTAGGTGCTTCCTGTGGCTGCTTTGCGGAATATCTTTATCTGACAGCGGCAAAGCAGAATGCCTCCTACATTTTAGCCGTTCTCATTCCGATTCTGGCAACACTTTTCGGTGGTGCTGTTATGGGCTTCATTTTCAGCTTCCTCACCGTTACTCTCCGTGCAAACCAGAATGTTACAGGTCTTGCCCTTACCACCTTCGGTGTAGGCGTTTCAGACTATATGATAGCAGAGACAGGTGCTATCTACAGCAAAGGAAGCCGATACTTCACCACCTCACTCCCCTTTGCGGATGATCTCGGTGTTATCGGTGACATCTTCTTCTCCCACGGTATTCTCATTTACCTCGCCATAATCATTGCTCTTGTTTCGGCCTTTGTTCTTAACAAGACAAGAATCGGCCTTAATCTCCGTGCAGTAGGTGAGAATCCTGCCACTGCCGATGCAGCAGGTATCAACGTTTCAAGATACAGATATGCTTCCACCTGTATCGGCTGTGCAATTGCCGGTCTCGGCGGTCTGTCCTTCATTATGGACTACCTCAACGGCAACTGGGAATACTGTATTGATGCTATCGGCTGGCTTACCATTGCTCTTGTTATCTTCACTGTATGGAAGCCACATCTTGCTATCTTCGGCTCACTCATTTTCGGAGCACTTTACATTGCAAGCAGCTATATAACCGGTGTAAGCTTTGCAAGCAAGGAAATCTTTAAAATGCTTCCCTATGTGGTAACGGTTATCGTTCTCATTTTTACAAGTATACGTGACAGGAAGGAAAATCAGCCTCCCCAGGCTCTCGGCCTTCCCTACTTCAGAGAAGAAAGATAATTTTCCTTTGTGCAAAATACATACAAATTCACACCTTTTTTCGGCAAAAAAGCCAAAACCTAAAATTTGTTTAAATCTTTAAATTAAAAAGGCTGAAAAAGACTTGACTTTTGACGAAAAATAATGTAATTTTATAGAGTAAATGACTACGTGTTGATTTGACCAAGACGAGCCATTATTACTTAACAAGCGTGTGAAACGCAAATCTTGAAAGGGGTTTAATAACCATGAAAAAAGAAATTAAGGTTGTTGCTATCGTTCTCGTAGCCCTTATCGTTTTCTTAGCAGGCTTCGGACTTGGCGCAACAAAAGGCATCAACATCAACATCGGTTCTGAAAGCGGCATCAACGTTAACGTTAACGGCGGCTCCGCAGGCTCAGCTCAGGTAGTTGCTCCTACACAGGCACCTACAGCTGCTCCTACACAGGCTCCCACTGCTGCTCCCACAGAAGCACCTACAGCTGCTCCTACAACACCTGATGCACCTGCTACAGATGCTCCCACTCAGGCTCCTACACAGGCAGCTCCCTCAGGCAACTCTTCAGTTCCCTCCTCAAAGGCTGAAATCGTTGCAGCTTACAACAAGGTAGTTAACGAAGCTAAGGCTTACACAGGCAAGGTAACTATTAAAAAGCACGACATCATCAATGTTCAGCTTAAGGACCTTCCCTCAGTAGCTGAAAAGGTTATTACTCCCGTTGTAACAAAGCTCACAACCACCAGCCCCGAAGAATATGTATTTGACGGCGGTAAGGATGTAAACGATCCTAACAGATTAGTTTCTCACAAGATCGTTCCCAATGGCAGAGACGTTGCTGTTCAGGAAGCAGGTATCGCAAACGCAACTGCAACTGCAAATCCCGACGGCGGTTACACAATGTCTCTTACATTCATTCCCGAAACCTCAACATTTGACGGTACAAGCACAACATCTGAACCCACACATCACAAATCTGCAATGGATCCCCTTGAGCTCGGTTCACTTGATCTTGGTCCTATCACCATTTCAAATGCTGACCTCAGCTATCCCGGCGCTACAATGACTGCTACAGTTGACGCACAGGGCAGACTTGTTAAGCTCGAGCAGAAGCTTCCCCTTGAAGGTACAGGTACAGGTAAGGCTGTTGTTTCTCTTACTCTTAAGCTTGGCGGTTCAATGGACGGTACTTACGAATTTATCTACGGCTAATAAAAAAACAAATATTAAAGGGCTGTCATCTGACGGCCCTTTTTTTAGCAGAAAGGAAGACAATAATGAAGAAAGCAAGTGCTTTACTTGCCCTTGGTGCAGCCGTAGGTGCAGGTATTTATAAGCTCCACGAAGGAATCTTTCACGCTCTTATTGAACGTGAATTCAACATCCCGCCCGCTATTGCAAAAATCATAACAAGTGATGACGGAAGCAGTGAAGACGAAAAGAAGCTTGTCATTCAAAAAAATATGCAATGGCTCGAATCCTACGGATATGAAACCTACTCAATGGTAAACGACAGGGGACAGAAGCTTTGCGCCTATCTTATGAGGCCTGTAAAAGAAAGCAATGTTTACGTTTTCGGCTCTCACGGCTACAGAAGTAACGGCAAGGGTGAATGGTGCCACTTTGCAAAGCATTATGTAGAAGAATCAGGCTACAATCTTTTCTTTGTTGATCATCAGGCAGCCGGCGAAAGCGAAGGCAGATATGTAGGCTTCTCCTCCCATGAGTCAAAGGATGCTCTCAAGTGGCTCGACTTTATGAATAAAGAATTCGGAAGCGACATACAGATTATCCTTCACGGTATTTCGATGGGCAGTGCAACGGTAATGCTTATGACCGGCAGTGATGACTTACCCGAAAATGTTAAATTCACTATCGCCGACTGCGGCTTCACAAGTGCCTATGATGAATTTTCCTGTAAGCTTGAAGCCTTGCATATGCCCGAAGCCTCTCTTTCTCTTGTCAATTATATTAACAGGAAAAAAGCGGGCTACGATTTCAAAAAAGACACCAATGCACTCGAAGCGGTTAAAAAAGCAAAAATTCCTATGCTTTTTGTACACGGAGGCAAGGATGATTTCGTTCCTACTTATATGGGCTATCAGCTTTACGACGCTTGCGCCTCGGAATATAAGGATTTACTTATTGTCCCGGATGCAGACCACGCCAGAAGCTATTGGTTCGGCAAAAAGGAATACGATGAAAAGATAGATGAATTTATTGCTGAATTTATTAAATAAAACAAAGGTGCTGTAAAAAAAGTACAGATCGTATAAAACAAGATTAATAAAGGGTTTCTTTCGGTTTTGAATTACCAAAGAAACCCTTAAATAACCATAAAAATCATAAAAGCAGACAAAAACAATGTTTTTGCGTTTTATGCTATAAACAAAACTTGCACCTAAAAGGGGATGTAAAAACTTTCGTTTTTTCACATCCCCTTTATATTTTTAAGACACTTGATTTTCTTTGCTGCAAAGCTTTATATCTTACAGACTGTCCAGATATTCCACAGCCTTAGTTGCCGCAACAGTACCGTCAGCAGTGGCTGTAGTAAGCTGACGGATATCCTTTTTACGGCAGTCTCCGCAAACGTAAATTCCGTCCTTTACTCTGCAATCCTCCCCTGCTTCAACATAACCGTAGGAATCAAGCGGAAGAAGCTCAGCAAAATCAGCCGTTAAAGGAGCTTGACCTATTGCAAGAAAAAGCCCGTTTACGGCAAGATCTGATTTTTCTTTTGTGAGAGTGTTTTCAACAGTAATTCTTTTTATAATCGGTGAAGCTTCAGCTGAAAGAAGAACACTGTTGAGCACAAATTCGATGTTTTCCTTTTCTTTTGCTTTGGAGACAAGATTTTTTTCTGCCCTGAAAGCATCACGTCGATGGACAAGATAAACCTTTTTGCAAATGTCACTCAGATAAAGAGCATCCTGTACTGCCGTGTTGCCGCCGCCGATAACTGCAACTTCTCTTCCGCGGAAAAAATTCCCGTCACAGGTGGCACAGTAGGAAAGACCTCTGCCCACAAGAGTATCCTCGCCCTCTATTCCCGACTTTTTAGGCTCGGCACCGAGAGCAAAAATGATTGCCTTTGCCTCATATTCCATATCTGCCGTCACGGTAAAAATACCGTCATTTTCCTTTATTGATTTAACTTTTGAGGAAATTATTTCCGTACCAAAACGCTCTGCCTGGCTCTTCAGCTTCATTGAATATTCAAACCCGCTTATTTCTTCAAAGCCCGGATAATTTTCTACCTTGTGGCTTTTACTTATCTGTCCGCCGATACTTTTTCCCTCAAAAAGCAGAACATCCTTTCCGCTTCTTGCTGCATATATTGCTGCTGTCATACCGGCAGGACCACCGCCAATAATTATTATATCCCTCATAATGCACCTCCGATGCTTTAATTACATAGTATATTTTAACACAAAGATAAAGAGTTTACCACGGAAGTTAGAAAAAATTTATAAAAATCAAAAAAAATTGCTTAATTATAGAAATTCATTTTAATATGTGTTATAATATTTAAGATTATGTGCTACTATCCTATCGGAAGGAAGGATTCTTTTTGGTTAAGACAGTTAAAGGCTTAAAAATAAATTATGTGGAAGAGGGACAGGGCGACCTTGTTGTGCTTTTGCACGGTTGGGGTTCAAACATAAAGCTATTTCAGGCAAGCGTCGACCTTTTACAAAAGGGCTACAAGGTGGTTACAATGGATATGCCCGGCTTCGGTGAAAGTGAAGAACCGAAAGAGCCCTGGAGTGTTGACGATTATGTTGACTTCGTCCTGGAATTTTTAAAGGACTACGAATTTTCAAGGGTAACTCTTTTAGGCCACTCCTTCGGCGGAAGAGTAATCATCAAGCTATGCTCAAGAGATAATCCCTTTGAGGTAGAAAAGGTTATTCTTGTCGATGCCGCCGGTGTAAAGCCGAAAAAAACCTTAAAGCAGAAAATAAAACAGCGCATTTATAAAATGACAAAGTGGATTTTCTCTTTGAAAATAGTAATGCTGCTGTTCCCCGACGCTTTGGAAAAGCTTCGCAAAAAGAACGGCTCTGCTGACTACAATGCTGCCTCACCAATTATGAGACAGACCCTGGTAAAGGTGGTCAATGAAGATCTTACCCACCTTATGCCCAATGTAAAATGTCCCACACTGCTTATCTGGGGCACCGCTGACGATGCCACACCTCTGAGCGACGCAAAGCTGATGGAAAAGCTTATGCCTGAAGCAGGTCTTGTTACCTTTGAGGGAGCAGGACACTACTCATTCATTGAAAGACAGGGACAATATTTAAGAGTTCTTGCCTCATTTATGAAAATTGATATATAATCAGAAGGGAAAAGGATTATGGTTTTTACAGTTTCTGTTATTATCTGTTCGGTGCTTTTTGCCGTTAGTACAGTTATGGGTCTTATCGACTCTATGCACTTTTTCCAGCTCAACTCCTACCGCTTTGACACCCATACAAAATGGATAAAGGAAAACACAAAAAAATATTATCTTCATTCCGTGCTTTCCGTTCTTGCACTTATTGCTGTTTTTCTTGAAATTCCCGGTCAGTACAAAATATATGCCTGCGCGGTGATTTTTGCCCTTGCCTGCATAGCAGAAAAACCAAAGAAAGCAAAAAAGCCCCTTGTGTACACAGCACGAGTCAAGAGAATGCTTGTAACTCTTGCCATTCTTATTCTCCTTCTTACAGGTGCAGGTGTTCCCTTTGTAAACAGCACAAGAGTTACAATTTATCTTCTCGTTCTCACCATTATCTACACTCTTTCTCCTGTGCTTGTCCTTCTCGCAAACCTCATCAACAAGCCCATGGAGCTTTCCATCAATAACGGCTACATCAAGGATGCCAAGAAAATCTTAGCTTCCTGTCCCGACCTTAAGATTATCGGTATCACGGGCAGCTACGGTAAAACGAGCGTAAAATACTATCTTACCACCCTTTTAAGAGCAAAATACAATGTACTTATGACCCCTGAAAGCTACAACACACCAATGGGCGTTGTAAAGACAATCCGAGGCTCTCTGAAGGCTACACATGAAATTTTCGTATGTGAAATGGGTGCCAAATGGGTAGGTGACATCAAGGAGCTTTGTGACATTGTTCACCCTCAGCACGGTGTTATCACATCCATCGGGCCTCAGCATCTTGAATCCTTTAAAACACTCGACGCGGTCAAAAGCACAAAGTTCGAGCTTTCCGATTCTCTCCCCGAATGCGGTATGCTCTTCCTTAACGCAGACGACGAAAACATAAAGGCTCACGGCAGTAACCGTCCTTTTATCTCCTACAGCATCGACGCAGAAGCAGACTACAGAGCTTACGACATTTCTGTAAGTGAAAGAGGCACCACCTTCTCCGTAAAAGCTCCCGACGGCGAATGCGAGCAGTTTTCGACAAAGCTTATCGGCAGACACAATGTGCTCAATATCGTAGGCGCTATCGCTATCAGTAATAAAATGGGTATCTCTCTTAAGGAGCTTAAGGGTCAGGTTCGCCGTCTCGAGGGTGTTCCCCACCGACTTCAGCTTTCTGACAGAGGTGATATGACCATTATCGACGATGCGTATAACTCAAATCCAAGCGGTACAAAGGCTGCACTTGAGGCTCTCAGTCTTTTCGACGGCTATAAAATCCTTGTCACGCCCGGTATGGTAGAGCTCGGCGCAAAGCAGAATGAGCTTAACCGTGAATTCGGCAGAAATGCCGCTAAGGTATGCGATTATGTTGTCCTTGTGGGACAAAAGCAAGCTGTGCCCATCAAGGCGGGTCTTCTTGATGAAAATTATGACGAAAGTAAAATCTTTGTAGCCAATACTATTGAAGAGGCTCTTTCTCACGTATATTCAATAAACAGTGAAGGCAGAAAAAAGATTGTTCTTTTAGAAAATGACCTTCCCGATAACTATTAATCTTTTGAGGTGATAAAAATGAAAACAAAGGTTGGCGTTTTTTTCGGCGGTAAGACCACAGAGCACGAAATCTCCGTTATCTCCGCTATTCAGGCCATCGGTTACATTGACAGAGAAAAATACGATGTTATCCCCGTCTACATAAGCAAAAACAACGAATTTTATGTAGGCGAAAAAATCGGTGACATCAGCGCTTACACAAATATCCCTGCCCTTTTAAAGGAAAGCCAGCGTGTTATTATGGTAAATGACGAGGGCAAGGCTAAGCTCATCAAGTACCCTCAGAAAATGTTCGGAAAGTCACTTTACGACTATATTGACATCGCATTCCCCATCGTTCACGGTACAAATGTGGAGGACGGTACTCTCCAGGGCTTTTTACAGATGATGGGTGTTCCCTATGTTGGCTGTGATGTTCTCTCCTCTGCAGTAGGTATGGATAAATATGTGATGAAAACCGTGCTTAAGGATAACGGCATCCCCGTCCTTGACTGCAAATGCTATACATCAAATCAGTACGATGACAATGTGGATAAGCTCATAGAAGAAATCGAAAAGGAAATCGGATACCCCGTAATCGTAAAGCCCGTAAACCTCGGCTCCTCCATCGGTATTTCAAAGGCAGACGACAGAAACGAGCTTTATGACTCTCTTGAAACCGCCTTTGCTTATGCTACCAAGGTGCTTATTGAAAGAGCTGTGCAGAATCTTAAGGAAATCAACTGCTCCGTTTTAGGCGACTACAGCAGCGCAGAAGCTTCCGAATGTGAAGAGCCTGTATCCTCTGACAAGATTCTCACCTTCGCTGAAAAATACATCGGTGACGGCTCCTCAAAGGGTGCTAAGGGCGGAGTAAAATCCTCACCATCAGGCAGCAAGGGTATGGCTACTCTTAAAAGAAAAATCCCCGCCGAAATCACACCCGAGCAGAGAGATACTGTCCGCAAAATGGCTGTGGATGCCTTCAAGGTTCTCGGCTGCAGCGGTGTTTCCCGTATCGACTTTATGATGGACACTGCCACAGGCGAAATCTGGCTCAACGAAATCAACACCATTCCCGGCTCTCTCTCCTTCTATCTTTGGGAGCCTATCGGTGTGAAATACACAGAGCTTCTCAATAAAATGATTTCTCTCTCTCTCAAAAGAGAAAGAGAACAGGAAAACATCACCTTCTCCTTTGACTCAAATGTTCTTCAGGGCGTAAAGCTCGGTGGCGGAGCAAAGGGTGCCAAGGGAAGCAAGATGTAATTTAATCAAAAAATTAAAAAGCTTAACACAAAAGCACAGGAGGAAAATCCTGTGCTTTAATTTTTTATGTTTACTCTGCCTTCTCTGAATAATCAATAACTATTTTCTTACATACGGGACAATGTGATGAGCTATGCAAGTTGCCTTGACTGTTTATACTGCAAAAATGTTAATGTATCAATAATAAAAGAGACCGCACATAAAATACGGCGAGATGAGTCATCCCGCCCTACATTATTTACTTGTTTAAGGGACGGTATATCACTTCTTGTTTCCGAAAATTTTCATCGCCCGATACAATAGCACCGAAGGTGCCACATCGCAGAGCCTCCCCTGAAAGTGTATTTCCCTCTGTGAGAGGGAGTGCCCGTTCCCGGAGGGAAAGGTGTCACACAGAGTGTGACGGAGGGGTTCTCTGCATTCTGCATTCATATAAAGTGTTCCCTTTCCACCTTACCCTCATCGTCAAAGGTAACACCCTCACCCTCTAAAAGTGCTCTCTGAACCTCTTCACCGCCGAAAGCAAAGCCCTTTGAAAGTCTGCCGTCAGAAAACACTACTCTGTGACAGGGTATTTCTCCCGGTGCGGGATTTGAATGAAGGGCGTAGCCTACCACTCTTGCCCAGCGGGGATTCCCCGCCATAAGTGCCACCTGTCCGTAGGAGGCTACCTTTCCCTTGGGTATTTCCTTCACCACAGCATAGATTTTATCGAATGTGTTCATTAAATCAGATACCTTATTCTATGATTTCGATTTTAATTAGGCTCGTTTTACCTGATGTACCGCTGGTATCGCCGCCTGTAATAACAATTTTATCGTCCTTTTTCAAATGAAGCTGCTCTTCGGCTATCTTCTTTGCGATATAAAAAAGCACATCGGTAGAGGAATATCTTTCACACATAGCGGGTATAACACCCCAGGAAAGAGCGAGTCTTCTCCAGGTTCTCTCATCGGTAGTAAGACCGAGAATGGGAACAGGTGAACGGAATCGGGATACCATACGTGCAGTCATTCCCGAAAGAGAACAGGCAACTATAGCCTTAGCTTTAAGGTCGATAGCCATGGTACAGGATGAATGTGAAACCGCATCTGCTGCATTTCTTATCTCGAAGGAAGAGTTATTAAAACGCTTATTATAATGAATATTGCTCTCTGTGGTCTCTGCTATTTCAGCCATAGTTTTAACCGCCTCGATGGGATATTTACCTGCGGCGGTTTCACCTGAGAGCATAATGGCGCTCGTGTCGTCATAAACTGCATTTGCCACATCAGAAATCTCCGCTCTTGTGGGACGGGGATTAGAAATCATCGACTCGAGCATTTCCGTGGCGGTAATAACTCTTTTGCCGAGAAGCCGGCATTTGGTTATGAGCTTTTTCTGAATAGCAGGAAGCATCTTAAAGGGTATTTCTACACCCATATCACCTCTGGCTATCATTATTCCGTCACATTCCTCGCAGATTTCCTCGATATTGTCACAGCCTGACTGATTTTCTATTTTAGCGATAAGCTCGATATCACTGTCGGCGCCAAGTGATCTGAGATGCTCGTGTACGGCAATAAGGTCCTTCTTTTCCGATACAAAGGAACAGGCGATGAAGTCAACATCATTTTTCACGCCGAAGGCAATATCCTCTTTGTCCTGCTCGGAAAGATATTCCTGCTTCATTACCTTGCCGGGGAAGCTCATGCTCTTTCTGTCTGAAAGCTCACCGCCGATTACCACATCACACTCTATCTCGGTTCCGCTGATATTTACTACCTTAAAGGTGAGAAGTCCGTTATTGAGCAGAATGGTATCCCCTATCGAAAGCTCGTCGGGCAGATTCTCGTAGCTGACAGAAACTCTGCTTTCGTCTCCGATAATATCCTCCGTGGTAAAAACAAACTTATCTCCGTCACAGAGGGTTATTTTTTTATCTCTGAAGGTTTTTATACGGTATTCGGGTCCCTTTGTATCGAGCATAATGGCAATAGGCATATTAAGCTCAGAACGCACCTTTTTAATAAGGTCTATTCTTCTCTGGTGCTCCTCATAGGTACCGTGTGAAAAGTTCAATCTTGCCACATTCATACCCGCCTTACACAGGCCCTTCATTATTTCTTCGGTCTCACTTGCAGGACCGATAGTACAAACTATTTTAGTTTTGCGCATATTTGCCTCCGACTTTTGCCTTGAATATTTAACTTAATGATTACCGCAGCCATGCTCTCCGCAGGTGTGGCCTTCGCCATGCCCGTGGTCGTGATGGTCACATTTTACATCCGGATTATATCGCAGAGAGCCGGCAATGAAGCTTACTGCTGCCATATCTGCTGCGCCCTGAACACCTCCGTAAACTTTGATTCCTGCCTCGGCAAGAGCTGTCTGTGCACCGCCGCCGATACCGCCGCAGATAACCACATCCACGCCCTGAGCCGAAAGGAATCCTGCAAGAGCACCATGGCCGCTGCCATTGGTATCAACTACTGTGGCTGACTTTACGGTGTCATTTTCCACCTCATAAATTTTAAACTGCTCGGTATGACCGAAATGCTGAAAAACCTGTCCGTTTTCAAATGTTACTGCTATTTTCATTTTTATAATCTCCTATTTATAAATTAATATGTACTCACTTTTCTATATCATATTTCTTTGACATCAGGATGAATGCCTGGTCTCTGGTAATTTTTCCTGTGTTACAGTCAATCATTATCTGAACATCCTTATCCTTAAGGTCATAAAACAGCCATACGATATATGCCAGAAGACCGCCTATTGCAGGAATAAGCATAAAGATAAGCCAGAGCATATTCAGTGCGTGAGGCGTCTGTGTGACACCGCTCTGCTCAAGCTCCTGGAAGGAGCCGACCTCTACGAGCTTCCAACCTACTGATTCAAGACCGAGTATAAACAGACCCAATGACCCTGAAATGGATCCTGTAAGCTTTGCCATAAAGGTCTGCATTGCAAAGGTAATACCCTTGGCCTCGGTGCCGCTTTTGAAGCGTCCGTATTCCGCACAGTCAGGAGTAAACATAAACATTTCAAGTGAAACCACTGCAAGAGGAATTGAACGGACGGTGAACATAATGATGTAAACAACCACATTTCCGTAGCCTAAAAGCCAGGTGATAAAGCTGAGAACAACATAAAGAAGAAGACATACACGGTTTACCTTCATCTTATCGTATTTGCGGATAAGCTTTGGCAGAAGAAGGGCAATAAGAAGCTGCGGTACTGTTCCGATTGCACCGACAACAATAGAGAACAGTGCACTGTGGAACAAATAATATGAAACATAAAGATTAAAGGCATTACCGATGCTGAGCGAAGAATAAAAGAATATACCGAGATAATATATGAGAAGATATTTATTCTTAAACAGATAAGAGAACATTCTTCTTATGGTGAAGGTTTCTTCACTCTCGGCATGATATCTTTCCTTAAGCTTAAAGGATGCGGGAAGCATCAGAGCGAAAGCCATAATGCAGATAATAACGGTTATAACGCTGTAATTCATTCCTACCTTTTCGCTGATGAGAACAGTTGTAAGGGTAGATGTGACGCCTACACCGGCATAGGTAGCGATGCTTTTATAGGATTGAACGGTATTTCTCTCATCTATGCTCTGACTCATTGAGGTAAGTATACCAAAAATAGGCACATCACACAAAGTGTAAGCCGTATCCCAAAGCATATATGCAATAGCGAACCAAACAAGCTTTACTGCCTCTGAGGATTCGGGAGGAATGACGAAGGTAAGAATCGTCGCAATAGGAATAAGCATCGTAGACAGTCTTATCCAGGGAAGATATTTCTTACCGCTTTTGAATTTGATTGAGTCAAATATCACACCGAAAAGCGTGTCATTGACAGCATCCCACACCTTCACGATAAGCATAACCGTTGCTGATTTGATAGGATCAATACCTAAGAAAAGAAGATATGTCGTAAGACACACATTAAAAAGAGTGTAAATCATATTCTGACCTGCAAAATATGAATAATAACTCACTCTTTCAGCAGGCTCTGTGGACCACTCAGGTCTGCCTGCAAAAACATTTTTAACCTTTGAAATCAGTTCCATATTTTCTCCTCCTTGATACTGCTATTTATTCCACAGATAAACTCTCGCCTCATAGGGTCGAAGTTTAGAACTGTCTGAGTCATCGTAATTGCAAAGAATCATTTCTGCTTTTTCAATGTCAAAGCTCTTCGGTGCAGTCCATTTTTCATTTTTATCAGAGAAAGAGCAGACAACTAATATTTTTTGTTTTTCATCCTCTCTGGAATAGGTGTAAAATTTGGATGAAGACTTTCCGTATTCTTTATAATCTCCATAACGTACACAAGAAAGTGTCTTTCGAAGACCGATTGCCCTACGGTAGAAATTCAGCACAGAATTTTCGTCCTTTTCCTGTGCGGCTACATTTATAGCCTTAAAATTTTCATTCACATAGAACCAGGGGGTACCCGTTGTAAAGCCTGCGTTTTCGCTGTCATCCCACTGTACGGGTGTACGTGCCGAATCACGGGAGCCGTGCCACAAACGCTGAAGTCTCTTTTCGGGGGATTTTTTCACTCCCACATTTTCATACTGCCAGCGTGTCTGCACATCCTCATACATTGACGGATCCTTCGGATACCAGTTACTCATACCGATTTCCTGACCCTGATAAATAAAGGGTGTGCCTTTCAAAAACAAATAGGAAACAGCCAGCGTTTTTGCACTCTCAGAAAGATATTTTTCACTGCCGTAACGGGAAACGATTCTCGGATGGTCGTGATTTTCCATATAAAGCATATTCCAGCCCTTGCCTTCCAGACCGTTCTGCCACAAAGAAAAGGCCCTCTTTAATTTTCGAAGAGAAAAGGGCATATGCACGAAATCCGTGAACATACAGTCAGCCTCCTGTGTGGAAAACTGTATCATCATATCAAGCACAGGATCATTTGTCTCATCAATATATTTCAGCGCTTTCTTTGGCTTTATCATCGGCGCCTCTGCAAGAGTCATACAGTCATAGTGCGAAAACACATCATCCTTGAATTCTTTCAGATATTCGTGAAGATGAGGTCCGTGATTAAAATAACCGAAGCCCTTTGCTGCAGGCATAATATAATCGTCAGGAAGCCCCTCTTTTTTAGAAATAAATGTGATTACATCCTCACGGAAGCCGTCAACACCCATATCAAGCCAGAACTTCAGAACCTTTTTTACCTCTTCGCGCACCAGAGGATTATCCATATTAAGATCTGCCTGCTGAACGGCAAACAGATGCATATAATATTCCTGTCTTACCTCATCCCACGCCCAGGCCTTACCCTCGAAGAGAGAATCCCAGTTGTTAGGAAGCTTTCCGTTTTCCTTTGCAGGACGCCAGATATAATAATCGGTGTAGGGCTCGATTCTCTGTCGGCTCTTCCGGAACCATTCGTGCTGATCGCTTGTATGGTTTACAACAAGGTCCATAATGACCTTCATTCCTCTTTCATGAGCACCGTCAAGAACTTTTTTAAAGGCATCCATACCTCCGAACTCTTCGGCTATGTCAAAATAATCGGAAATGTCGTATCCGCAGTCTACACCGGGCGAAGGGTAAAGAGGTGAAAACCAAATGCCGTCACAGCCCAATGACTTTATGTAATCCAATTTTTCATATACACCGAGAAGGTCTCCCATACCGTCACCGTTTCCGTCCTTGAAGGAGCGGGGCCAGATCTGATAAAAAACCTTATCCTTGAACCATTGATTGCTATTCATTATCTACACCCTCTTTTTGATTATATTTCTCAATTCAATTATTTTCTGCTTAATCGAACAACACATTCCACATGGGCTGTAGCAATGAAGTTGCTAACATACGTCGTCGGAAACATATCCACCTCGGCTGTTGTAGGGAACATATCCACTAGCTGTAACCTCCATCTCATTGCCTACATATGTAAAAACAATAGCATTTTTATTTATAATCACAGAAAGGCTCACCAAACACTTCGATTAATCTCTTGCAATTGATTCCATCCCTTGCATACCAACGATTTACTGGATATGCAAAATCGTTTTTATATTCAACTGGATCTCTTTCATATTCATTCGCAAAATACACATCATAAGCTGGAAAATCATTGCTTGCAAGTATTCCACAGATTCCTAACTCTCCCAATAAGACTGATATTTCATCTTTATTAGTCTTGAATATCTTTGCTTTTCGAATGACCTCCCTAAGTTTTCCTACTTTATCCGAACTTTCCAAACACTCCACACATGACAATATTTTTGCAAATATTCTCTTATCTTCATCCGTAGGCTTTACTTTTGGAAGTTTTACAAACTGTTCTAGGTCAAAAATTGCATAGTTTAGGTTAGTATTTCCAATCACACTGCCACCATATTTATATCTCTCGTAGTTTTTAAAATTATATCCGTATTTTTCGTCAAATTTATTTGGCACATCCTTCCAAGCAGACCAACCACAAAAATAACAATGAATAGAAGCAGCCGCAAGTATCTCATTATGACTCTTCATAAATTCATGCTCTGGAATAGCCATTGCATAATAATAACTACCAAGTGCGGAACGATATTCAAGCCTACGCGTCGATAAACTAAATAGAAAAGCATTTGCGATATCCTTCGAATCTATCTGTGCAAGTATAGAACGTAATCTCTGTAACATATCGGAATGTGTTTCATACTCTGGATAATCAAACAAGTATCCTTGCTCTTTTGCAACGGCTATTTCATCCTCAGATATATTCACTTCATCCCAATTTGTACTCTGATATAACGCAAATAAAGTTTTTAGTCCATTGTCCATTGCAATGACCTCCTAACAATTTACCTGACGAATTATTTCTTCGACAGCAGACAGACCGTCTCTACATGATTCGTGTGCGGGAACATATCCACAGGCTGAATCTTTTCCACCCTGTAGCCGTTCTTGCAAAGATAAGCAAGATCCCTTGCCTGGGTTTCTACATTACAGGAAATATAAACTATCCTTTTCGGAGCAAGAGTTACTGTGCTTTTAAGAAACTTCACATCACTGCCTGCTCTCGGCGGGTCCATAAGCAGAACATCTACCTTTTCTCTTTCCTCAGCCATAGCCACCATAAAGTCGCCCGCATCGTCACAGTAAAAGGAAATATTTTCCACACCGTTTAATTTAGCGTTATTTTTCGCATCCTTTACCGCCTGAGCATTCAGCTCCACACCGATAACCTCTTTTGCTTTGTCGGAAGCCACAAGTCCGATGGTGCCGATACCGCAGTAAGCATCGAAAACTCTTTCCTTACCTGTAAGACCGGCAAATTCCATAGCCTTTCCGTAAAGGACCTCTGTCTGTACAGGGTTTATCTGGTAAAAGGATTTGGCGGAAATGCGGAACTTTTTACCGCAGAGTATGTCCGTAATATATCCCTTGCCGTAAATAACGGTTTCCTTTTCACCGAGGACAAGACTTGTCTTTGAGCCGTTTATGTTCCAGATAACAGTAGTTATATCCTTATGCCGTCTGAGAAGCTCATTTACAAATTCATCCTTTTTCGGAAAGATGTTAGTACCGCTTACTAAAACCACCATAATCTCGTTTGTAGCAAAGCCTCTTTTTACGAGGACGTGACGAAGAAAGCCTCTGCCCGTGTCCTCGTTGTATGAGGTTAGCTTAAATCTCGGAAGAAGCTCCCTTATATCCTTTATAATCTCATCTGCCTTTTCGTCCTCTATCATACATTTTTCCACAGGTACAATATTATGACTTGAAGACTGATAGACGCCTGAAATAATTCTGCCACGCAGATATCCGAAGGCTGCCTGTACCTTATTGCGGTAATGGTAGGGCTTTTCCATTCCGATAATTTCTTCTACATGACCGAAACGGCCTAAAAACCTTATGGTCTTAGCCATTTTAAAGCTGAGCTGCTCCTCATATGTCATATTCTGCAATTGACAGCCGCCGCATTTTTTGTAAAAGGGGCAGGAGTTACCCTTACCCCTTTTCTGTGTATTCTTATTATTTTTCACTTTTTATCTCCTGAAAATAACTCTGAGAGGGTGCTTTCTGCCACCGCCTGTATATTTCTTCATACAGTGCTTTGCAGATATGCCGACAATGGCAAGAGTAGTGAATGCCATAAATGTTGCCATAGGCTCTGAATTCTTTTTCATTTTAACGTCCGCCTTTCATTAAAACATCAATGTAAATGCGTATTTGTATTCCTTACCGGAAAGGTTTTTATATTCTTCAAGGGTATGTGCTCCCCAGCTGTCATAACCGCCTATGCCCATCTGCCTTGCAACAGCTCTGATATAAACCCTGTCACTTTCGGGAAGAAGATGAATATGTGAAGCGTTTTCAACATCATCGGCTGTGTAGGGAGAGACGTTAAATTCCATCTCCTTATCTGCCACAAAGATAAGCGGAGCTTTGCCGTCACCCTTTCTGACCGTAAGCTTTCTTACACCTGTTCTTTCTCCATGCTCCTGAGGCTTCTGATAATTTTCGAAAAGCTCAGTGACAGTTGTCTTATAAAGACCGACAAAAGCTCCTTCGCTTCTGTCGATGTAATTTTCGTGAGGACCTCTTCCAAGATATTCCACTCTTTCGTATTCGGAAGAAACAGGGAAGATAAGCGAAATTTCCGGAATCTCTGGAAGACCTTCCGCTGCATTGAAGCTATAGTCAATGTGAATACCCTTACTGCCTATCGTGAAGATAATCTTACCCTTGCATTCGGGAGTAGTCGCCACAGAAAAGCCCAGTTCAACAGTTACCTTTGTGCCGTAGTTCTTAATCTCACCGATGCCTGTACCGGCAAATTTACCCGCATATTTCCAGCAGCCGCAACGCACAGCCTGTTTGTTGCCTCTGTCGTTATCAGTAAGAGCTCTCCAGAAGTTAAGCTCAACATCACCCTTAAGAAGCTCTTCACCCTTGTATTTTACGGAATAAAGCTTGTGGTTTCTGCGTGAGAAGCAAACCTCTGTATCACCGCCGTAAACCTTGACTGTGCCGTAGTTTATCTTTACATCCATAGGTGCTTCTTCAATTTCAGCCTTGGCGAAAGCGTATTTATGAATGATAAACTGTTCCTTTGCCACGGTGTGTCCTGCCTTTGCCCAATTGCAGCTTCTCTTTGTTTCAAGAATAACATTGAGATAGCATTCACAGGAAGGCACCCTGTCAAGAGAAAGCTCAACTCTTGTGCTTTCTCCGGGTTCAAGCTCAAGAGAAAGGTCACCGCTTGCGTTGACTCTGTTTTCGCTCACAAGCTGCCAATGGAGATTATACTCATTGAGATTAGTGAAAAGGAAGTTGTTTGTTACTTCAAAGACACCCTTTTCGGCATCAATTTCTCTGAAGTCAACATTCTGATAAAGATACTTCATTTCCTTGATTCCCGGCTTTAATTCTCTGTCCGCAAAAACAAGACCGTTACCGCAGAATGAGCCGTCGTGAGTGGTTTCACCGCTGTCGCCGCCGTAGCCGATAAATGAAGTACCGTCGTCCTTCTTTATTCTTACACCCTGATCAACGAAGTCCCATACAAAGACACCGAAGAAGGAAGGGTATTTATCCATAAGGTCAAGATATTTTCTGTTACCTCCGCAGGAGTTACCCATAGAGTGTGAGTATTCACAAAGCATCCAGGGCTTTTCGGGATGAGCGATAATATCCTTTTCCAGATCCCAGGGCTTCGGATACATCTGAGAGTAAATATCTGTAACATTTTTATTGAAATCAAATTCGTCCTTTTCCGCCCAGATTGATTCATAGTGAACAGGTCTTGACGGATCAACCTCATTCAAGTAATCGTGCATTTTAAGGAAGTTTTCCCCTGCACTGCACTCGTTACCGAGCGACCAGATAATTACTGACGGATGGTTCTTGTCTCTCTGATAAAGAGACTCTATTCTGTCCATACAGGATGGAAGCCATTCTTTTCTTCCGTCGGGAAGAAGAGGCGTAGCGTCACCCATAGCCATCATACGAGTGCCGTGTGATTCAAGATTGTTTTCGTCAATAACATAAAGACCGTATTCGTCACAAAGGTCATACCATAAGGGGTGATTGGGATAATGAGAGGTACGAACGGCATTTATGTTATGCTGCTTCATGATAAGGATATCCTTTATCATAAGCTCCTTCGAAACAGTTCTGCCCGTATCACAGGAAAATTCGTGACGGTTTGCGCCCTTGAGAATAAGTCTTTTTCCGTTGAAATAAAGAACACTGTCCTTGATTTCTATATGTCTGAAGCCTGCTTTTGCACTGACATATTCAAGATATGCTCCGTCGCGGTTTCTTATGGAAATGACCACATTATAAAGGTAGGGATTTTCTGCGCTCCAGAGAGTAATGTAAGGAAGTGTTGCCTTGAGAACAGCCTTATCGCTGTTTTCAGCAGAAAGAGAATCAGTAGCAACAACATCCCCGTTCATATCGTAAACAGTAAGCTCAAGCTCTGTATATTCTGCCTTTTCACCCAAAAGAACCTCTGCCTTAAGAGTGCCGTTTTTGTAATCGGAAAGCTCGGGAAGAGCCTCGATTTTAAGGTCAGCTACATACTGCTTTTCAGTAGTATAAAGATAGACCTCTCTGAAAATACCTGAAAGACGGAAAAAGTCCTGGTCCTCCATCCAGCTTGCCGTACTCCAACGGTAAACCTCCACAGCGAGAGTGTTTTCTCCCTCACAGAGTAAATCGGTGATATCAAATTCACTGTGTCTGAAGGTACCTTCACTGTAGGCACATCTCACTCCGTTTACATAAAGATAATATGCACTTTCAACGCCCTCAAAGGTGATTATAACTCTTTCCTTTCTGAAGCCCTCGGGAAGAGTGAATTTTCTGATGTAACATCCTACAGGATTATATTGTACAGGTGCAAAAGGCGGTTCAGGCTCCTGAATTTTTTCCCAGGGATACTGAACATTTGAATATATCGGAAAGTCGTAGCCCTCCATCTGCCAGCAGGAGGGAACGGGAATAGTGTCCCACTCTGCACAGTCGAAATCCGCTGCAGCAAAGCCCTCTTCCTTTTCTTTATATGTGTCAAAAAGTCTGAAGCTCCATTCTCCGCAAAGGTCAAAATACCTCTTTGACAGATATCTTTCGCCCTTTATTGCTTCATCAAGAGTTTCATAAGACATAAGAGTAGCTCTTGAGGGAAGTCGGTTTATGCCTGTTATCTCTGGCTCGCTGTACCATTCGGTAAAGCCGTTGATTTCTTTCATATTTTCTACCTCTCTTTAAACTGCTTTTATTTAAGATTAACCTTGTGTTCAAGTATGTAGCCTGTCAGCCAAAGAAGACCGACAGCTAAAATTCCGCTGAAGAGTGTTCCGCCCACACCGTAGGAAAGAAGTGCTTCTTCTGCTCTGCCCATCTGTTCAAAGGCAAGGTAAACCCTGTCGTTGCCCACATTGAAGGTTAAAGGCAGATACTGTGTAAGAATGTTTCCTACAGTATTGTTAAGCGAGAAAATAACAAGGAAGATGATTCCACCGAGAAGCTTAGGATGGGACTGAAGAACTCTTGTGTTGGCAACAGTTACCGTAAAATAAACAAAAGATACATACGTGAAAATGGTGATGATTGCCCATACAGCAGCTGCAAGCAAAAGGCTTATGACTGTAGATGCAGAAGGGAGCATTTCTAAAATACCGCTGAGACTTACTGCATCGGAAACAAGAGTAAAATAGCCTGAGCTTTTCTCTTTTGCATAAAAGAAAATCAGAACAAAGGTAAGTGCCATCAGAGCAAATGAGGCTATTATCCAGATAAATGAAACAATAACCTTTGATATAAGAAGTGTACTGCATTTTACGGGAAGAGTAAGGGTAAGATATCCCTGTCTTCCGAAAAGTGTATCATAAAAATTCTTTATGACAGAAACAAGAGTGATTATAACTGCCAGTATACCCGCAGCATAAAGAGCAAAGCAGCTCATAACTCCCAGCCAGGTCACCGGTGATAAAAGAGAAAGCCCCATAATAACCGTAATTGCGGTAACGGCAATATAAATAGACATTGTATATCTTGCCGAGTGTAAAAGCTCATGCTTTATAAGCTTACCAAGCATAGCTGAACACCTCCTTGAAAACCTCTTCAACGCTTTTTCCCTTTTCTCTTATTTCGTCCACGTGGGAATTTACAATAAGCTTTCCGCCGCTTATCATAAGCACACGGTTGAAGATTCTTTCAACATCACCGATAAGATGTGTGGAAATAAGCACAGTAGAATCCTTTGCGTAGTTATTCATAATCAGATCCAGAACAAAGCTTCTTGCTGCCGGGTCAAGACCTCCGAGAGGCTCATCAAGAATATAAAGCCTTGCTCTGCGGCACATAACAAGAATAAGATTAAGCTTTTCCTGCTGTCCCTTTGACATGGTCTTAAGACGCTGATTTTCGTCAAGGCCGAAATCTCTTACCATTTTTTCTGCCTTTTCCCTGTCGAAATCCTTGTAAAAATCGCTGAAATAGCCGATAGCATCCTTCGGCTTCATCCAATCAGGAAGATAGGATTTGTCAGGAAGATAAGCCACAATGCTTTTTGTATAAGGCCCCGGCTCCTCATTATCTATTCTCACAGTTCCCGAATGATCCTTGATAAGCCCTGTGAGAATTTTGATAAGAGTTGTTTTACCGCAACCGTTAGGTCCGAGAAGGCCCACTATTGAGCCTTCGGCAATTTCAAAATTTATATCATCCAGAACGTTTTTTCTGCCGTAGGATTTTTTGAGTGAAGAAACATGAATAATACTCATTTGTTTTTTCTCACCTTCCCGAGAAGTTTAATTGCTGTATCCCTTACCTTTTTTCTGAACTGTGCAGATACAACTGCATAAGAGCCAAAGCTCCATAACAGCTGAAGAACTATAACAGTAACCGGACTTGTAAACACAGGCATATTGAGTATCACCGAAAGGAATACAAGCACAAGTGCAGCCGCCTGACCTGAAAGAAGAAGATTTGAAGCAAGACGGTCGCTGTGATAAAGACTGTGAGCTTTGACCGCAAGCTCAGGCAGAGTGTATTTTTCCTTAAGACAAACGAGAGCTGTTGACTTTCCCTTTTCGCTGTCCCTTCTGTAGGAAGAAACAATATCTGCCGCCTTCTGTGAGATAATTTTTACTGATATAACATCAAGAGCAAGCCTTAATGCACAGCCCTCCTCATCGAGACAGGGCTCCTTACTGCTGACAAGAAGAACGAAGCCTGTTTTCTCAAAGCTTCCGGCTATTCTTCTGAAGGAAGGAAGCGCCTTATATTTCACAAGGAATGACGCTACAAGCTGGCCCTCAACAGCAACATACATAACACTTTTCTTACCTGCATAAGCCTTTTCCTCGACCTGACTCGGAGCTTCAATGCTGTGCTGAACGAGCATCTGTCTGTTACCAACAAGAACTCTTCTGTCTGCAACCCAACAGGAAAAGCCTAACTTTTCCTCATACTGAAGGTCGCTTGCCTCAGGAAGCGATATACCTAAAGCATCAACAAAATCCTTGAAGCAATCCCCTGCCATGGAGCCACCCGCGGTGAGGGCTGCAGCGGCAAAGACCGCCGCATCGCTCTTTGAAACAAGTGAGCCCTTGACTCTTCTGAAGGACGAAACATCACAGGAGAAAAGCTCTCTTACATCAGCAGAAACACCCTTTGCCTGTGAGAGGATTTCAAGTGATTCAATATCATTTATTGCAACACCCTTTTCAGAAAGACGGGACGCAGTAGAATAAAATACCACACTGCTAACAAATTCATTCATAACGGGAAGACAGAAGCAGATGCAGGAAACAAGAGGATAGATAAACGAAACTGCATCCTTATTTCTTGTAAAGAGAATGATTCCCGCCGCAACACCGGCTACAAGAACGGCAATTGATGTGAAGGCATAGAATTTATCTTCGTCTTTTCTCGGTGCCTTGTCATCTCTGATGCCCGCATCAACACGGCTTTCTGCACCGTAAATTATTGTAGGAACGGTTTTTTCACTCAGACCGTGTGCAACGGCAAGTGCATCGTTTTTGTTTGAGATATAATGTATACCCTCATATTCGCCTTTTTCGGAAAGAGCTTTTACGCTCTTGTGTGCCGTAAGCTCATCCAGATAAGAGCCTGTAAATCGGACAAGAACCGCAAATGCAAGGCAGACCGTATAGGGCTTTATTCCGTTTACACCGATGGTTCCCGTCAATGTTGATATAAGGTTAAACAGCATTACGAAAACTGCAACAATAAATGCAACCGAATTTTCATCCGGACTGAGATAACGGATATTGTTGAAGCCTAAGGTAAACTCGCTTCTTGCAAGAACACAAATAAGTGCAGCGACAAGAATATTAAGAATACCGTAAATAAGTCCGTGATGTGCTCCCTGAAGGCCGTAGGCAGAGAAGGGCACGGTGAGAACTGCGGCTATTATAAATGCAACAGCGGCAAATATAATCTTTCTCTTTGACTTTTTCATTTTCTGAGAAAGCTTACTGTCATAATCCTTCAAAGAAATGAAAGTCTGATTTGTATTAAGACGTTGTCTCTTCTTTTTTTTCTGTGCCTTTTCTACTGCGGTGAAAATATCCTCTCCGTCATCAGCCTTTACAGAATCCATCATACTGTCCTTACCTCTTCCTGTAGGAGCTGTTTCAAGGATAGTTTCATCGGACTCCTTATTCTTAAGGAAACGGAAATGCTGGGTAAAGGAGCCCTTCTTTTTCTGACTGTCATGTATGCTCTGTCCTGCTGATCGGATGTAGCCCTTAATGTCAAAATGCCTTGTAGCACCGACCTCAGCTTTTTCTGCACCTTTTTCTTCGGTAGTGAAATATCTTGTGCCCGAAATGTCCTCATCCTCCTTTTCGGAAGAGAAGACTTTGACATCCCCGTAAGGCTTCTCATCATCGGAAACGGAGGAAATATCCTCCATATCATCGGGACTGCCTGTATAAACCTTATGTCTTTCAGCCTCGTTGTCATGTGACATAATGTCTGTTTTTTCCTGAGAATCTGCTTCCTGCTCTGTGGGAATACCTAAATTTTTAAGAAGCTCATCAATATCAACACTCTGCTCCTCATAAAGGCTCTCATCCTTTACATAAACCTCAGCCTTAATCTGCTCAACAGGCTTATGAGGAACGAAGGGCTTAAGAGGCTCTCTCGGCTTCGTCGGAGTCTTTTTAGGTGCGGGAGAAGGATTTTTATTTTTATCTTTTTTCTCCTTCTTTTCCTTTTTATGCTTCTTTTCAGATTTCATTGAAAACTCACCGAGATCGAAAATATCATATTCAGGCTCGGGAGTATCCGTCACCTTATCCTTTTTCTTCTTTTTGGAGCTCTTTTCCTTCTTCTTTTTCTTTGAGCCGAGCTTTGACATAAGGTCACTGTCGGCGAAATCATCTATAAGCTCTTCAAAGCTTCCGTCATCCTCCTGAAAGGTCTCTTCGGCAGAAGCATTGATCTCTTCTATTTTTGAATAAAATTCTTCCTTCTTCTTCAGAAACTCCTGGTCATAAAGCTCGGAAGGATTGTTTTTGTCAGACATTTTTTTCAGTCCTTTCTTAAGATACAGTTATTTCTTATCAGACACTCTTAATTCCCGAACGCTGTCTTGAAACCTCGTACATAAGTATGCCGGCGGCAACAGAAGCGTTGAGAGATGTTATCTTTCCTTTCATTGGCAAAGATACAATAAAATCGCTCTTTTCTCTGATAAGACGGCTGACACCGTTGCCCTCAGATCCGACAACGAGAGCCACGCCCCCTGCAAAATCAGTCTCGCACCAATTTTTACCGTCCATATCAGCCGAGTAAACCCAGATGCCCTTTTCCTTCAGCTCGTCGAGAGTCGAAGCAAGATTGCCCACACGTGCAACGGGCATATATTCAACAGCACCGGCTGAAGCCTTGCCTACAGCCCAGGTGAGAGAAGCGTTTCTTCTTTTTGGAATGATGATTCCGTGAGCGCCCGCTGTTTCGGCGGTACGGATGATTGCGCCAAGATTGTGAGGATCCTCAATTCCGTCGCAGATGATGATAAATGGTGCTTCCCCTCTCTCCTCAGCTAAAGCAAGAATATCTTCTACCTCAGCGTATTCGTGGGCAGCTGCATAAGCGGCAACACCCTGATGGTTACCCTGTCCGCACATAAAGTCAAGCTTCTTTTTGTCAACCTCTTTGATTACGATTTTCTTTTCTCTGCACTCAGCAAGTATTCTGCCGATAGATCCGTTTCTTTCACCCTTGACAACAAGTAAGGTATCAATTGCTCTCTCACTTCTGAGAGCCTCGGACACAGCATTTCTGCCTATGATCAGATTGTCATTCTGTCTTTCGTTATCTTTTTCCATAAATAAAACCTCCAGTATATGAAAGTAAAAATTCAAATATCTATAATCGGTTTATTATAACATAAAAGAGAACAATATAATTTCTTATTTAGAAATATATTATCCTCTCTCACTTTCAATAATATATTTTCTTACGAAAAAACTAAAATTACTTAAAAGCACTTGATTATTACAGAAAAAATTGGCATAATAATGACTGCGACTATTCAGCAGACAAACATCGGCTGACAGCTCTCCTCAGGCGAGGCAGAATACATACTCAAAGGTGAATTGAAAATGATATTTAAAAAGAATAAAGAATATACAGGCACATTCGAATATATGATAGTGGGTCTCGGAAATCCCGGCAGACAGTACGAGGGTACAAGACACAATGCGGGCTTCATCTGCATCGATGCTCTCAGCGAAAAATACTCACTCAAAATGAACAAGCTCAAATTCAAATCCCTTATGGACGAATGTAGAATCGAGGGAAAAAGATGTCTCATTCTCAAGCCTCAGACCTTTATGAATTTAAGCGGTGAGGCTGTCCGTGATGCGGCAGAGTTTTATAAAATCCCGCCCGAAAGAATTATCGTTATTTCCGACGACATCAGCCTCGAGCCGGGTAAAATGCGTATCAGAAGAAAGGGCAGCGACGGTGGACAGAACGGACTTAAAAACATCATCTACCACCTTAAAAGCAACGAATTCCCCCGCATAAGAGTTGGTGTCGGTGCAAAGCCTAACCCCGAATATGACCTGGCTGACTGGGTGCTTTCACGCTTTACGAAAAAAGAAGCCGACGAAATAAAAAAATGCGTCGAAAATGTAATCGACGCTATCGAGATTATGGTTACGGGCGATATTGATAAGGCTATGAGCAGACATAATTCATGACAAATAACACAGAGGACAGACCGATGAAGTCTGTCCCCTTTTATTTTATTTGACTTTAACGCTCTTAACCTTACTGTATGCTCCGTATATTTTCTTTCCGTTTACCGTCTTATAAGCTCTGAGCTTAACGTAATACTTCTTACCTTTTTTCAGCTTTTTAAGTGTTACCTTTTTCGACTTCTGCTTTTTCACCGTAACGGATTTTGTAGTTTTCTTTGTAAACTTTTTAGATGTGGAATATTTGACTTGATAGCCGTTTGCACCGCTTACGGGCGTCCATACTAATGCAGCGGTTTTTGATTTAGCGGATTTAAGAGATTTGATTACAGGTGCAGAAACCTTTGTAGCGTTTTTTAGAACACTGCTGTATTTTCCTGTATACTTTCCTGCTACAGCCTTTACTTTAAATCTGTATATTGTACCCGATTTGAGTTTTTTTACTGTTATTGTGTTCTTTGCTGTAGCCAGGCTTTTCCATTTCTTTCCGTCAGTACTGTAATACACCTTGTATTGCTCCGCGCCGGAAACTTTTTTCCATGACAACTTTATTTCTGATGTAGTAACTGACTTTACTTTCAGTCCCGTAACCTTGCCGAGCTTTTTTCGTGCTACGGAAGAGGTGTAACTGTGACCGCACTCACATACATTGAGATTTTTACCATTTGCAGTATATGTAGGCTTTTTTACAGTAGAGCTTACATAGGTGTGAGTATGAGCTTCAGCCGCTGTTATCTTAAAGGTTTTGCTGACCTCACCCGAGTAATTACCTCCAAATTTTACCGTCAGCATTCCTACTCCTGCTTTTATGTTATTTTTACAGACGATAGTATAATCTCTTCCGTAAAGAAGCTTCTTCCCCTCTGTATCTGTAACTGTTACTGCAGGCTTTATCTCTTTACCTGTATAAGCATACTCTGAGTACTCCATCTTCACATTTTTTATTGCGGGAACTTCATATGAAAGCTCCTTCGTGCATCCGGTGCATTTTTTCAGCATCCGTCCCGCCTTATTAAAGGTAGCAGGAGTACAGGAAACAGTCTTATAGGTGTGATAATCATTATCCTCGCTATGCTTATACTCATCAGAAAGCACAATAGCTGTAAACACATAGCCGTGCTTGGTATTACCACCTTCGTTTACAAGATCAATAATTATAGCGGTGTCTGCCTTATCCCAGCCTTCCTTCAGATGCACCCTTCCGTCCTCATCGATATACAGCTGCTCAGGATTTGCAGTTTCGTATCTGATTTTGAGAGGCTCAATCGGATCATTGTAGAGACCGTCGCTGTAGGTCGGAAAAACAGGGAGCTTTTCTCCGTCTGCTATATACAGTGCGTTGCAGATCATATAATATTCATCAATATGATTTACCGCATACAGCACATCTCCGTTCTGAGCAAACAAATAATATGTACCATCAATCTCGTTAACTGTTCCTGTGGGCATAATGCCGTTATACTGAGCATAAAACATCGGATATTCCAGACCGAAATACTGAATAAATCCGTCCGTAAACGCTTCATATCTTTCAGGATTTACCTTAGATTTATCCAGATAAGAAAGCTGACCGTCAAAGGCTCTGCAATTCATCTGATGAAAATAGTCGTTCCATATAACCGATACATCTGTATAAGGCTTGCCGTTGTAACAACAATAAAATCTGCCGTTACGGTAAAAACAGCCCGAACCGCCGAAATGCCATGAAATCGCGTCTTCACCGTAATAAGGCGATACACCCTCGAGTGATTCAAAGAAATACCATTTGGTTATAAAATCTCTGTCTTTTTCTGCATAAATATCAAAGAGGATATCATAAAGAACCCATTGACCGTCAATATACGCCATCGTCCATGCGTGCCGCGAATCTGCACCGCTGTCGATAAATTCCTTATCAATAACAGAAACAAGGTTTCCTCTCCAGCCTACACACACCACGGCCGGAATATCACACATTCTCAGAAACTGCTGAATCAGGTAGGAATCACCGAGACAGTCACCCTTTCTCGACACATAAATATCCTTCGGAAAAGTAAAATTTGTTTTCGTATCATATTTAATATTTTCATTGACCCATAATGCTATAGCGTCGGCTTTTTCTCTGTCAGTTCTACAGCCTTCAATAATGGGAACGAGTGCTTTTTCGAGATATTCCCAGTCTTTGGGGGCACTGTAACTGTTTTTCAGTGCAAAATCCAGGTGCTTTTCCAGATAAAACTCGTTTAAATACTCTATCGAAGCGTCATACGCCTTGCCGGAATACTTGTAAGCAAAATCACTCTTCGCTGAAACGCTGAACGAAAACATCAGCACCATAACAGCCACAGCCATCATTACCTGTAAGTATCTTTTCTTCATCGTCTTTTCCTCCTTATGTTTTCTTCTGATTTAATTGTACTGCTGTAACGCTTTGTCTGTCAATGAACATAATAACCAAATATCAGCCCTTTATAATCTATAACGGATTTTTACGGTAAAACGTTACAAAGAAAAGAAAAAACTTTCCGATTACTATTATAATTCATAATTTGTAGAATGTCAATCATCATTTTATGCGTTTTATTCTGTATATTTATTTCGAATTTGCTAATATAATTGATTACGGTGATGATAATGAACATAAATCAGAAGGATAAATATATAATGCTCGGTCTTAATATAGCCTATTACCGTAAGCTAAACGGATTTACTCAGGAGAAGTTAGCGGAAAAATTAGGTCTTGACCGCACTACTATCAGTAAAATAGAGCTTGCAACCAGCGGTGTTTCTCTCGATGTAATTTTCGAAATAGCCGACCTTTTCGGCATCAAGGTCGAAAAGCTCTTTCAGTTCAGAGAATGACTACCTCTCTGTCACTTCGTAACACCTCTCCTTTAAGGAGAGGCTTTTATTTTTCATCATAAAAAGGACACAGCCGAAGCCGTGTCCCTACATAATATTGTTTTAAACATTGAAAAGGAAGTGAACGATGTCGCCGTCCTTCATAACGTATTCCTTACCTTCACTCTTTACCAGACCCTTTTCCTTCGCCGCAGCGAGAGAGCCGAGCTCCATAAGAGTGTCGAAGGAAACTACCTCAGCACGGATGAAGCCGCGCTCGAAGTCCGAGTGAATCTTACCTGCTGCCTGGGGTGCCTTAGTACCCTTTTTGATAGTCCAGGCTCTTACCTCGGGTTGACCTGCAGTAAGATAGGAAATAAGACCTAAAAGGTTGTAGCTTCTCTGGATAAGAAGGTCAAGACCGCTGGTTTCTACACCGAGGTCGGCAAGAAACATTTCCTTATCCTCGTCGGAAAGAGAAGAAATTTCAGCCTCGAGTCCTGCGCAGATAGGAAGAACCTCACTGCCCTCTGCCTCAGCGATTTCACAGACTGCCTTGTAATTTTCGTTGGTGTCGATGCCTGAAACGAAGTCGGCTTCGCTCATATTACAGGCGTAAATAACAGGCTTCGATGTAAGAAGAGCCGCACCGTCTAAAATAGCCTTTTCCTCGTCGGTGCATTCAACACTTCTGGCGGGCTGTTCGTTTTCGAGAGCTTCCTTGACTCTCTTGAGAAAATCAAGCTCGGAAGCGAGAGATTTATCACCCTTCATAGCCTTGGAAACACGGTCGATTCTTCTGTCTATCATTTCAAGGTCAGAGAGAATAAGCTCGAGATTGATAGTTTCCATATCTCTTTTAGCATCTATGGAGCCGTCAACGTGGATAATATCGTCATCCTCGAAGCAGCGTACCACATGAATAACCGCATCAACCTCACGGATGTGTGAAAGGAACTTGTTACCGAGACCTTCACCCTTTGATGCACCTCTTACGAGACCTGCAATATCCACGAACTCGATGGTGGCAGGAGTAAATTTCACGGGGTTATACATCTCTCTTAATTTGTCGAGTCTGTAATCGGGAACAGCAACCACACCCACATTGGGCTCGATGGTGCAGAATGCATAGTTAGCACTCTGTGCGCCTGCATTGGTGATTGCATTAAAAAGTGTACTTTTGCCTACATTGGGAAGGCCTACTATACCTAATTTCATTGTTTTACCTCTTTTTTATTTTGTAGCCGCTACGAGAGCCTGCTCGATGTCTGCGATAATATCCTCTGCATCCTCGATGCCTACAGAAAGACGGATAAGGTCGCTTCTTACGCCTGCTTCCTCTAACTGCTTGTCAGTGAGCTGACGGTGAGTAGTTGATGCAGGATGAAGAACACAGGTCTTGCTGTCTGCAACATGAGTTACGATAGAAGCAAGTCTGAGAGAGTCCATAAACCTTGTAGCGGCCTGTCTGCCACCCTTGACGCCAAAGGAGATAACACCGCATGTACCGTCCGGCATATATTTTTTAGCCATTTCATACTGGGGATCGCTTTCAAGACCGGGATAGGATACCCAGGAAACAAGCTCGCTCTTTTCGAGATACTTTGCTACCTTAAGAGCATTTTCACAGTGTCTTTCCATTCTGAGAGCAAGAGTTTCAAGACCGAGTCCTAAAAGGAATGCGTTCTGAGGACCGGGAATAGAACCGAGGTCGCGCATAAGCTGAACTACACACTTGGTGATGTAAGCACCCTTGCCGAAGCGTTCGGTATATGTAACACCGTGATAAGAGTCATCGGGAGTAGTAAGGCCGGGATATTTGTCGCTCGCAGTCCAGTCGAAATTACCGCTGTCTACGATTACGCCGCCTACCTGTGTAGCGTGTCCGTCCATATACTTGGTAGTAGAGTGAGTAATAATATCAACACCATACTTAAAAGCCTGACATTTGATGGGTGTGGGGAAAGTGTTATCCACGATAAGGGGTACACCGTGAGAGTGAGCGGCCTTGGCGAACTTTTCAATGTCGAGAACCTGAAGAGAAGGATTAGAAAGAGTTTCACCGAAAACAGCCTTTGTGTTTTCCTTGAATGCGGCATTGAGCTCTTCCTCAGTGCAGTCGGGTGTTACGAAGGTGAATTCAATACCGAGCTTTCTCATTGTAACATTGAAAAGGTTGAAGGTACCGCCGTAAATTGCGGTAGATGCTACCACGTGGTCACCTGCAGAACAGATGTTGAAGATAGCAAAGAAGTTAGCAGCCTGACCCGAAGAAGTAAGCACAGCGGCTACACCGCCCTCAAGGTCGGCAATTCTGGCTGCTACTGCATCGTTGGTGGGATTCTGAAGACGGGTATAGAAATAGCCAGATGCCTCAAGATCGAAAAGCTTACCCATTTCAACACTTGAATCGTATTTGTATGTAGTGCTCTGACAGATAGGAATCTGTCTTGGTTCACCGTTTTTCGGTGTATATCCCGAATGGATACATTTGGTGGCAATTTTATAATTACTCACTGTTATCATCCTCTTTTCTTTAAAATGTGTTTTGCTAAATATACTTTATTATATTACATCACAGTGTTTAAGTCAAGATTAATAAAAGTAAAACTCCGACCGAAGCCGGAGTTTATACATTAAGTTATTATCAGTAGGTCTTGCCGTTTTTGATGAGATTATCTATCATGCCGAGAACATAATCGAAAAGCTGACCTAACTTATCAAAAGGTCCTATAGACTCCCAAAGCTGCTGATAACCTTGCGTTGTTCCGACAAGGTTATAATAATCAACTCCGTCACTTTCATATCTGAGAGATCGGGCACCTACAACAATGTAATAGTAGCCTTCATTTGTAAGTCCGAGGTTTTTAAGGTTGATATGAAGCAGACCGTCGGTAAGATATGCATCACCCGCACCTACAGTGCCGACCTTCTCGCACTTCATTAATACACCGAGGATATTTTCTTCCTTCTCAGCTGAATAATAAACGGTGAATTCTGCCTCAGGAGTAACTTCATCATAAAGATAATTTACGGTAACGGTAGCGCTTGTAATCTTTGAAAGGCCGATAAATTCTGCAAGTGGATTTTCGCCCAATTTTACTGACCAGTCCAAAGCAGATGCACTCATGCCGAGACATCCGAAAATCATCATAACTGCCATCAATACGGATAAAATTTTCTTTGTTTTCATTTTTTCTACCTCTTTTCATTTTTTTCAGAAGCGTAAAATTTATGAATAAATCTTTAACGAATCTGTTAGTTTTATTATATTTGTTAACAATTTAAAAGTCAATATCTTTGCTGTTCTCTTAATATTTTTTTAATTTTTATATATGATATATGTAACACATTCCGGATTTCAAGAAATAATATTTTTCGAAAAATCAATTGCATGATATAAAATTTTTACCTCTTGATATTTTTCTCTAATAGTGATAAAATGGATTAGTAATTCTCATAAGGCTATACTTGCCAACTCAACGAAAAGGAGAACCAAAAGAAATGAAAAAAAGTGCAACTCTTGTTATAATGGCTGCGGGTATGGGCAGCCGATTCGGCGGACTCAAGCAAATTGAACCCGTAGGTCCTTGCGGAGAAATTATCCTTGACTATTCAGTTTTTGATGCAGTAAGAGCAGGCTTTGATAAGGTTGTTTTCTTAATCAAAAAAGAAATCGAAGAGGATTTCCGTGCAATAACCGACGGCAGATATGACGAAAAAATCAAAATCGACTACGCTTTTCAGGAGCTTGATAATCTCCCCGAAGGCTTCACTGTCCCCGAAGGCAGAGTAAAGCCCTGGGGTACGGCTCATGCCATTTATTCATGCAAAAACGCTATCGACGGTCCTTTCGCAGTCATCAATGCTGACGACTATTACGGCGTGGATACCTTCAAGGTAATGTATGAAGAGCTTACAAGAGAAAAGGATAATACCGGTGTTTACGATTTCTCTATGGTTGGCTTCAGAATTGAAAATACTCTCACCGAAAACGGACATGTTGCACGCGGTGTATGTAAGATTGAAGACGGATATATGACCGACATCGTAGAAAGAACGAAGATTATGTACCGTGACGGAAAGATCATGTTCACCGAAGACGAGGAAAACTGGACAGAAATTCCCGAGGGCACGCCTGTTTCCATGAATCTCTGGGGCTTCACTCCCGAAATCATCACAGAAATTGAAGGCCGATTTGCCAACTTCCTTAAAGAAAATGCAGACAACCCCCTCAAATGCGAGTTCTACATTCCCTTCGTCGTTGACGAGCTCGTAAAAGAAGGCAAGGCAAGAGTAAGAGCTCTCGACACTCCGGAGAAGTGGTACGGTGTAACCTATAAGGAAGACAAGCAGTCAGTTATGGATGCCCTTAAGGAAAAGACAGACAAAGGCATTTATCCCGCACCACTGTGGAAATAATAACAAACAAATGCGGTTGCAGTTTTTCTGCGGCCGCATTTTTTCACATACTGCAGAAATCTCATCCTGTTTTTGCACTTACTGTTATTTACTTTTTTCTTTCAGAGGTATATTATAGAGTCATAAAAAAAACACTTTATGCAAAGGGTAGAAACCGATGACAAAAATCTCCTTAGAAAACAAAAGCGGATACAGGCTGAAAATTACATACGGTGATGAAAGCTACACTCTTGAATGTCTGCAGAGAGCACTTATTCCCATAAGTGAGGGTGAACCGAAGCAGTTCAGAGTTTCCATCGACGAGGAATATTATTTTAATAAGGTGATGCTCTCTTCGCTGATGGTACAGGGACGCGGCTTCAGAAAATACCGTTCAGGGTATCTTTGTTATATGGCAAAGTTCGATATGCACTTTTCTGACAGTGATATAATAACCCGTAAGCTTGAAATCAGACAGCACATAAGAAGATTCGAATATGATGTGGTATTTCCTTTGCTGACATTAGATGTAGACATGCCGGTATCATACAGCTTTCATAACAAAAGTCACGAAAGAAAGCTTAAAGCCTTCAGTATTCTTAATCAGCTTCCCTTTCAGCTTTTCTCTTTACTTTCAGCCTGTGCATTTGTCGGCAGTGCCCTGTTTACTGAGTTCGAGGCCTTCAATATTGTTCTTGCACTGATGGGCGCAGGCTTTATGGCTCTTTTCATAAGCAATGCGAAAAAGCGCTATAAGCTTAATAACTTCAACAAATATTTCGAGGATATTTTACTTTATGACTCCACCCCCTGTCTGCCTGTTAAAATCCGCAAGCGGACGGTTATATTTGACGACGAGGAATAAAAAAAGTTCCGTGCATCACTGCACGGAACTTCTGTTTATATTGAGTACTTTTCCTTATACTCCTCGTATCTTTCATTATAATGGCTGATGTTTTCTTTTCTGACCTTTTTGGCATAGGAGTGCATATCCATTTCCTGATGTGCAATTTCCTTAACACAGCCGGCGATATTTGAGCAGTGGTCAGCAACTCTTTCCAGATTAGTGATGATATCACCGAATACAAAGCCCTGCTCAATAGTACATTCGCCCTTGGTAAGGCGGCGGATATGCTGACTTTTAAGCTCTGCCTTGAGGTCGTCTACTACCTGCTCGAGAGGCTCAACACCCTTGATGGCTTCTTTGTCATTTTCGGTGAAGCTTCTGTAAGCAAGCTCCATAATTTCAAGAACTGCATTTGTCATAACCTTAAGCTCTTTACCTGCCTCGCCGGAAAAGCTCATCTTCTTATCGTTCAGCTCTTCAGCTGACTTAAGAATACTTGCTGCATGGTCGGAAATTCTTTCGAAGTCTCCGATAATGTGAAGAAGCTTTGCTGTCTCGGCACCGTCCTCGTCTGTGAGCTCGAGAGAGGAAACCTTGACCAGATAGCTTCCGAGAATATCCTCGTATTTGTCAGTCTTCTTTTCAGCCTTGATAACAAAGTCATGATCCTCTTCGTTATGACCGTCCAAAAGCTTAACTGCACGACGGAAGCATTCCGTAGCAATATCTGCCATTGTCATCGTCACACTGCGGCAGCGCTCGACAGCGACGGCAGGAGTGGCAAGAAGTCTTTCGTCAAGCATCTCATATTTTTCTTTTTCATCCGTATCTTTAATAGAAACAGTAGCAAGCTTTTCAAGAACCTTGATCATCGGAGCCCACATAATTACGCAGAATACCTTGTAAAGAGTATTGACTACAGCAATGCCTACAGAGGTTGCGGTGCCGTCAACAAAGTCAAATTTAAAGATTGCATTTACACCGTAGAAAAGTACAAGAGCGGCAATAGTACCGAAGATATTGAAATAAAGGTGAACGAGAGTAGCTCTCTTTGCGTTCTTGTTAGCGCCGATTGAGGAAAGCACAGCAGTAATACATGTGCCGATAGCCATACCCATAACGATAGGTATTGCAGCACCGAAGGTGATGGCGCCCGTGGTGGAAAGTGCCTGAAGAATACCAACGGAAGCAGATGAGGACTGAATAATAGCTGTAAGCACCGCACCCACCAGAACACCTAAAATCGGATTAGAGAAAAGTGTAAGAATATTAGTAAATTCCGGATCATCCTTAAGGCCGGAAACAGCGTCAGACATAGCCGACATACCTGTCATAAGAGTAGCAAATCCTAAGAGAATCATAGCTGTATCCTTATTCTTGCTCTTTTTGGAGAACATAAGGAAATAAATACCGACAAGTGCAAGTACAGGCACGAAGGAATCAGGCTTGAATAAATTCATTATTCCGCCGCCCTTGATATCGGCAAGAGAAAGAATCCAGCCCGTGATTGTAGTACCCACATTAGCACCCATAATAGGTCCCACAGCCTGGTGAAGTGTCATTATACCCGAGTTAACGAAGCCAACGACCATAACAGTGGTAGCGGATGAAGACTGGATAATAGATGTTACAATAAGACCGAGCAAAAAGCCTTTTGCGGGATTATCCGTCATTTTACCGAGAACAGCCTTCAGCTGACCGCCCGCCTTTTTTTCCAGCGAATTACCCATAAGATTCATACCGAAAAGAAAAAGAGAAAGGCCTCCCACAAGTGATAATACGTCAAACAAAGTCATAGTCAAAACCTCTTTTCTTAAGAAAGAATTAAACGAAAAACCGTCAAAAGAATAATATCAATATTTGACGAGTTAATCAATAGTTTTTTCAAAAAATCAACTCTTTTTTCTATATGCATTAAAATTCTTTCCTCAAAAAACAAAAAAAGATATGCAAAAACACTAAAGAAAAATGGGAGTTTTATTGTGCAAAAAACTTTTTAGAAAAAAAATAAAAAAATTCAAAAAAAGGTATTGACTAACCCGAAAACTTGTGTTATTATATTCGAGCGTTGAACGCGCAGCAACACGCTGGTGTAGCTCAGTTGGTAGAGCAGCTGATTTGTAATCAGCAGGTCGGGGGTTCGAGTCCGTCCACCAGCTCCAGTTTAATAAGGGTAGGTTCCCGAGTGGCCAAAGGGAGCAGACTGTAAATCTGCCGTCAGTGACTTCGATGGTTCGAATCCATCCCTGCCCACCATTTCGAGTGTTCATTACGGATTTAAGTGATGAACACTCGTTTTTTTGTGTTTCTTCATAGTATTTAATTTATGTATCGAGCAGGTTTTATCCTGCTCTTTTTTGTTATGCTGTAAGGTATTCAACGGCCATACCTTGTCTCATATCCAATTTGAAATTTTCTTCATCTGAAGGAATTTCAATATTACCCACAAAACGGTAATAGATAACAATTCTTTGTGTTTTGTTTTTGCCCGTGCCCTCTGTTTCATAAACCTCAATACGGTCAATGAGCTCGTGAAGAAGCGGTGCGGTTATTGTTTCCATTCGTATGAAGCGTCTTACTGACTCTACAAAAGCAACTCTTTCACTTTTCTTATCATTAAGCTCATCAAGCTCCTCGTGCAGCTTTTGGATTTTGGCTTTCAGCTCATCTCTTTCAATGCCGTATTTTTGCGACATATGAAGGAACCATTCATCGGTCACCTTGCCGAGAGCATTGTCCTCATAAAGCTTTTCATACAAAGTGTTTACGGTATTTTGCCGTGAAGTACATCTCTGAAGCTCAGAGTTGATACGCCTTTTTTCGTTTTGTACGATAGCTTCGGTTTTCATTGTAAGCACCTCGACAAGCTCATCCTCATTATGCTTCAGATAACCTGCAAGCTTTTGCAGCTCCATTGTTACTATTTGTTCTATAGCCTCTGCTCTGACATAATGCCTGTGCTGACAGCTGCCACGATAGTCCTTTACATAATTAGAACAACTGAAATAATGAATATTTTTATTTCGGGTATTCACATGATACCACAGCTTATGTCCGCATTCGGCACAGATGAGAAAATCACAAAAGATACTTTTACTTCCGTTTTCAGCTAACGGCTCACGGCGTTTGCAAAAGCCTATAAGCTTCTGTACCTCTTCATAGGTGTGACGGTCAATAATAGGCTCGTGAACATCCTTGAAAATCTTCCAGTTTTCTTCGGGATTCATAAGCCTTTTCTTATTTTTGAAGCTCTTGGAATAGGTTTTGAAGTTTACAACATCTCCGCAATATTCCTGACGAATAAGAATCTGACGGATGGTAGAGCTTTTCCATTTATAGGGATTAGGCTGTACCTTTTTACCGCCTCTGCCGATTCCTCTTTCCTGCCAATAGGCTGTGCAATTTTTAATACCCTTGTCCTGAAGATGTCTTGCAATTTTATCCAATCCGTAGCCTTCAAGATAAAGCACGAAAATTTCTCTTACAACCTTGGCGGCTTCGGGTTCAACAACCCATCTTTTAGGATTTACAGGGTCTTTCATATAGCCGTATGGCGGCTGAGAAAGCGGCTCGCCCATATTACCTCTGATTCTTTTGGCTGAACGTACCTTATTTGAAATATCTCTTGCATACATCTCGTTCATAACATTTTTGAACGGGATTATTTCATTTTCACCGTCAGCGCTGTCAACCAAATCTGTGACAGCGATAAATCTGATATCATGCTCGGGAAAATATGATTCGGTAAAAAGTCCAACCTCAACATAGTTTCTGCCGAATCGGGACATATCCTTGACAATGATTGTTTTAACATATCCGGCTTCAACATCCTCCATCATTCTTTTGAAATCGGGGCGGTTGAAGTTTGTACCTGTGTAACCGTCATCAACATAAAACCTTGTGTTGTCAAAGCCCTTTTCCTTTGCATAACGGGCAAGCATCAGCTTCTGATTTTCTATTGAGTTGCTCTCACAATCCTTACCGTCATCACGGGACAGACGGCAATAGAGAGCAGTAATACCTGAGTAATTTGACTGCATTAGTCCTCCTTTCCGGCAGTCATGCATACACATTCTGTGTTAATTGTATTTATATCTTCGGCAGTAGTCAAATGTGCGAAATCGCTACCTAAAAATCTTTTAATCTTATCAAGGAAAGTCATTGTTTCAGATTCAACGTGTTTAGCTGTAACAATATAACGGACTCCATTGATAACATATTCTTCGTGCTCCGGTTTATCAAGCTTACCCCATCTGCATTCAGCAACGGTACCGTCGAGCACCTTATGAAAATTTAATTTACAATACTCCCAAAAGGAAATTATTTTTCCTGACAAATACATTCCTCCTTATTAAAGTTTTTGTTTTTATTTCTGTTGGGGTTTTAGGGTGTAACCCTAACAAGCGAATTTGGGTATATACAAATCCAATGCTTGTTGAGACTGATGACACTGCATCAGGTCACAACAAAAATTGGTTTGTATCCCACACACCCAATGCTTGTTGAGACTTATGCCATAGTATAAAAAGTCGAAACAAGCGATGGTGACTGTTCAATTCCAGTGCTTGTTAAGACTTTGCCGCAGCATAAAAAAGTCGAAACAAGCAAATGTGTGGACACAAATTCAGTGCTTGTTAAGACTAATGCCATAACATTTACCGTTCCCACTGACGCTGTTTCTGAAGGAAAGCTGCATACCGTGCGAGAGCTTTTTCTGTTATCTCTTCCATCTTTTTAGGCGGCATATCCTTCTTGAAATATTTCTTAAAAGTTTCAACAGGGATTTTGACATACTCCTTCTGATTAGCTTTCTGTTCCTGCATAATTTCAAAGATGGTATCCATGGTGAGCTTCTTTTCATCACTTAACTTATGCATACGCTGTGCCTGAGAGAGCGACGGAGTACAATCTTCACTTTCAATAGTTTCAATTAAGTTGCACTGTTCCTCTTCAGTTAAATATGAAAGCTCAACTGCAGGTATAAAAGCAATTCTTTTTTCGTCCACCATATCAAGAAGTGCGGGTTGTAAATTATTCAGTCGGATATACCTTTGAATCTGCATTCGGGAATCAGGCATTGTTTCTGCGAGCTTTTCATCACTGCGGAACTTCGTCCCAACTTGTGACGAAGTTAAATCAGTCCTTGCACCTTGCTTTTTAATTGCATCGTGTTTCATTTTATACGCACGGGCTTTTTCGCTCGGTAAAATTTTTTCTCGACTTAAATTACAGTCAACAAAATTTATTACCGCTTCTTCTTTTGAAAATTCTCTGACATAAACGGGAACGACATCAAGATTCAATTCTTTAGCAATCTGCCATCGTCTGTGACCGGAGATAATTTCATAACCGTTATCTGACTTATTAACAATCAAAGGAGTGATAATCCCGAAATCAATAATGCTGTCACGAAGCTCATCGTATTCACTTGCATCAACACTCTGAAACGGATTGTTTTCAAAGGGATGAAGTAAATCAAGATTAAGATATTCAATTTTTTCGTCAGACATATTTTTTACATTCCTTTCTTTTTAAATTTTTTGATACATAAATGATGTTTATTTTTTGCTAAAGCATTTTTTCACTTCCTTTACTTAAAAGTTTTGCATTAAAAAATCCCCGTACTGAAACTTAAAGTACGAGGATATGTATTCAGGTTGATTTGTTTGGTGGGGTTGTGGTATAATTATTTCGACAAATGAATTTGTGGAGGTTTAATAAGATGCAACATAATATTGAATTTTGGAACGCATTGGATGAACTGGTGAATAATTCAGAAATAATAATTGATAGACCAAAAGGAACTTCACATCCTAAGTATCCTGATTTCATCTATCGAGTTGATTATGGATATTTGAAGGATACAACCTCTATGGACGGTGCAGGAATAGATGTGTGGGTTGGAAGTGGCGAGAAAAAGGTTAATGCAATAATGTGCATTGTTGATTTAATAAAGAAAGATTCAGAAATTAAAATACTGATTGGATGCACAGAAGAAGAAAAGGAAATAGTATACGAAACACATAATGAAACACCGTTTATGAAGGGTGTTTTAATACGTCGATAACTTCCAATTTGTCGAAACAGATTTTAGATTGCTCTCATTTTTTGAGGGCAGTTTCTTTTTATCAAAACTGCCCCTAATAGTAATGGGAATGAGTATCACAAAAATGTTCCTGATTCTTAAAATATTTAACGAGCCGAAGAAGAAATGCGTCGTTTCATCAGCCTTTCGCATTCAGCCAAGCCGCCATATATACTTAAAGTTACTACTAACTAAATTAAAGATATATTTTCTCTTCTCGGCTAGTATATAACTTTCAGTCTTACTCTGCTCAGTCTTATTACTTGCGACTTTTACGGAGGCTCAACGCTCATTTTCGGCACAGTTAATACATACAGTTTCGCAGGTTTTCCTTTACCCTGATATTTACGACAGAGCAGATTATGTTTCACAAGTTCACGTTGCAATCTTGTTGCTTTATCATGTCCGCAACCAAGCATTTCACTTGTTTCGGCAATGGTGTAAAAGATAAAGACCTCTCCGTTTTTATCGCACCAACCGTTAATTGCAGATAACTGCATTCTGTCAAGCATTAAACCATAAAGTAGCTTTGCCTCTGCAGATAAATTTTTATAATCTTCCGAAAATAACACCTTCGGCATTTTGAAAAAGGTTTCATTATCCAATATCTTTCACACTCCTTTTTGATACATAGTTGCAGGAGATAACCACAGCTTTGAAACTCTGCTTACAGCTGTTGACACATCTTTTGCAAAGCTCGTTATAACAGATTCTGTTTCGTTCATTCAGGAACAGGCTCCATTCTGATTTTTTACTTTTTGTCATTCTCGGAATAACTATCACACTCCTTTTTACTGTAGCTTTTCGGGTTGATTTTTGATGATTTTTTCGTCTGTAATGCGATTTGTTTTGTTGGTAGGATAATTTTCATTAACCACATATCAAAAGCCTCTTTTTGCCGTTTCGCCCGAAATAGTTCCTGCCCCGGAATCTCACCGGAACGTCTGCACGCTCGCTCTTACGAGGTCTTGGCGTAGTATCACTTTCGGACGGTCATTTAATTTTCAAGGTACATATAAATAAAGGTTTTTAGCAAAAAGAAAAAGCACCGATGAAACTGAACAAAGGATATGGTTATCCCTTTAAGTTCAGACTTCATACGGTGCTTGGAAGTTTTTCAGCCATTTCTGGTCCTGCTCTGCTTGCACGATTCGAGTCGGTATTCAATTTTAATAACGGCTTTTAGCCCTTCGGAAATACACGGTGTTTATTGGCTGCTCCAATTTGCACTTTCTGCACTTTGTTTGAATAATCGGTCTGTCATCAGAGTAAAGCTCAATGAGCCTTGCTCCGCAAATAGGACAGTAGATTACCTTTTTTACTGCATTTTCCGCATCTTGTTGTGATTTTAATAGTTTTTCTTCTGCTTCGGGGGTGATGCTATATCTGCCCTCATCATAAATTATTACTCTACCACTCAATAAAGTCACCAACCTTTCAAAGAGCTTTTATAATATGCTTTGCCACACCCTGAACAACAAGCTTTTTTACCTTGATTGTTTTGCCGGGATAGGCTTTTTTGTTTTCATAACGGAGTATTGCACACTGAGATTCTTCATCAATACCTACGTAGGTTTTGAGGGTATTTTCATTGTTTTCATCAAGTGCAACAACTATATTGCCAATATCGGCGGTTTCCTGCTTTTTTATAAGAACAAGGTCATTTTCATTTATGCCCACATCAATCATTGAATCACCGACAGCACGAAGGATATAGAATTCACCTGTACCGAAAATAGAGGTAGGAAGGCTTACGTATTCTTCAACATTCTCTTCTTCACTTTCAGGGTCACCGCAACGAACGGACCCCACAATAGGAGCAGAGAAATAGCCTGTAGTGCATTTGTCGGTATGTGGTGTTTCTATTGTTTGTCCGTCATAGGTAAGAATGCCTTTTTCGTTCATTTCCACAAGGTATCTGTATGCGGTGGTTTTGGAAACATCAACAGCCTTGGCAATAACGTTAATAGACGGTGACTGATGATTAGCCTTGTAATACTCATTTACAAAGGAACAGATTTTATCCATCAGAGCCTTGCTTTTGCTTCTCATAACATTTCACCTCAAAAATCTATATGTAACGATTCGTTACTTATAGAATAATTATAACGCTTTCAAATAAAAAGTCAATAGGTTTTTGAAAATAAAAGTTCGTGTTGGGTAAAAAGAGTATGGTGTCGGTTTTCACCGACACCACAGGTAAATAAACTTATATTTTTTTATATTCAGCGAAGAAGAATAAGGGCAAATCTTTGTTTTTAGTTGTGCCATCATAGGATACCGGTTCTTCAATATGTCTTAAAGCGAAACCTTGTTCTGCGGCTGTATTAAGATAGTAAGCCAAAGAACGATGAAAATGTTCAGTTTTGTCCCAAAACTCATTTGTAAATGAATAAGGTTCTATGTATGAGCTAATAGTTTTACCATAACAAAAGCCTTTTTTATCTTTAACCCATTCACTGTCATAAAATGCCGGGTGTACGATAGAGTAGTAAAAAACACCATCCGGTTTTAATACTCTGTAACATTCAGAAAACACTTTTTCTATATTTTCTACATCCATTAAAACCTGATTGCAAAAGATTAAATCAAAACTTTCACTTTCAAAGGGAAGCTCTTCTGTAATATCACATATTTCAAAAGTACAGTTTTTATAGCGCGAACGGGCAATATCAATCATATTTGCAGAGCCGTCAACACCTATTACATCTGCTCCAATAATTTTGAAATAATCAGTATAATAGCCATAGCCGCAACCTAAATCTAATACTTTTTGACCTGACATATCTTGAAAACGAGCCTTGACTACCTGTTTGTTGCTTTCAACAAAATCAGACTGTTCTTGGTCTTTTGTATATTTTTTGGCTACTTTATCCCATTGGTCAACTAACTTTTTCATAATTCAACCTCTATTAACATCACTTCAATCGAGCTGATTTTCGTCCGTAACAAAATGTACTATTCCTGTGTTTTCGCTATTCAAATATTCTTTCAGAAATGTAGGATACACAGTATGTTTATCCAAATCATCAATAGGAATCCAAACCATACCCTCTTTTATATTATCTTGAGTAAAACTATTGCTGTTTAACTCTTGCGTTCCTCGTGGCTTCATAAGGAAATAAAAGGCTATTTCGTGGCAATTGAAATCTTTAAAGGTTTCCGAGCCAGTAAAAAAGTTTTCGTGAATAACAGCTAAACGGTCAATTTCATAATGAACCCCCGTTTCTTCAAATACCTCACGAACAACAGCATCCTCTGCTTTTTCACCCATTTGTACACCGCCACCGACAGAGTAGAAATAATCTACCTTATCATTGGTTGCAAGTAATACACAATCGTTTTCAACAATAATTGCAGCCGCACGGTATCTGAACCAATTGTTTTCTTTTGTAAATCCGCAATCTAACATATACTATCACTCGCTTTCAAACAACTTTTCAAGATAAGGAAAAACTGTCAGAGGTATAAAATCACCGTTATTTTCCATGTCGAGAATTTCTTCACTTGTTGCCCACCTTGCATCGCAGGTTTCACCCTCTTGCAGAACAACAGTGTTTATGTCAATATCCTGATTGAATACCCACACATCAAGAAAATCGGGAAACGTTCTGTACTGACGGACAGAAGATGTAAAAAGATGTCCGTTTTCAGCTTTAAGCTCAATACCGAGCTCTTCCTTTGCCTCACGGATAGCAGCTGTAAGGCTATCTTCACCTGAAACAGCAGAACCGCCACAGCACTCCCAAAGATTACCGTAATGCTTATTAGGTGAGCGTTTTGAAATAAGCCACTTACCGTCAGAGTTCTTAATCCAAACACTTACTACAATGTGATATTCATCCTGCGACATAGGCTTTCCTCGTTCAACAGTTCTGCCCGTCTTGTTACGGTTAATATCATAAATATCCCAAAGCTCTGTTTTCTGCAGATCTTTTCGCATATAACACGGTTCATATTCTACATAACCGTGTTTGGGATAAAACTGCCATGATTCATAAAAATGCTCTTTATCTCCAAGATGAACAATGGCCGCTTTTTTGCCGATAGCTTTCAGATGCTCTTCAACTGTGTTCAGGAGAGCTGTACCGATGCCTTGATGCTTAAGATTATACTTTACAAAAAGTCTGTGAAGTACAACATCATTACTATTAGCAATGGAATTGTAACCTACACTGCCGATAACTCTGTCATTGTCATCAAGAGCAATCCAGAACATATCTCCTTTATCAAAATAGTTCTTTTGAATATCGAGCAAGTCCTCATTAAGTCCCGGTACTCTGCCGAGAGCGTTTTTTGCTTCAAGTATCATAAATATGAGGTCATCACGGTATTTGGTGTCAAATTTTATTATTCGCATATTGTCACCTTAAAGTTTAATTTAACCTGTAGTTGATTTCTTGTTTTTAGATTTTTCATCTTCCCACCATTTAAGTTGCTGCATTCGCATATCATTAAGCATTATCGTTAACTCTTCTTGCGATTTTGTATATAAGTGTGTTGATAAAAACACATTTATTTCTGAAATATGTATATTAAAATTATTGACAACCTCTATATACGACTCTTGCAGTTTTTCGCCTTTTTCAAAATGCTTGTTATATACCATATCATCATAAGTATTAACCATTTCATTAAGAAGCGATAAATACTTGCCATACGAGTCAAGCAACTCTTTTTTGAAATTGAAATAATATTTACATATTGATAGTGTAAAAAACATATTATGCATTTCGGTTTCAATTTTGCTTAAAATAGAAAGATTATAAATGGGGGATTCAATTTTATTTTCATTAGCAATAAGCTGATTTAAAATCTCAGCATAATTAAACATTGTAAAATTGTTATAACATTTAACTACTTGTTCTCTATATAATTCCACAATTGTTTTCTTTTCATTTTTCCAAAATAATTCCTCTTGCTTCTTTAAAAATTCATCATTTTCTTCTTTATATTTAGCATTAATTTTAATTGCAATTAAACCAAGAACAATAGTTGCAATACCACTTACCCAACCGCTGACGGTAGTAAATATATTTGCACCGTTTTCACCATGAAAAATGATGGCAAATATAAAATTTACAAGCACAACAACCAATGTGCAACCTATTGCCAAAATAACTTTTGTTTTTTTCATTTAAAGTAACCTCCTAAAAAAACAAAGGCATCTCCGAAAATATACGGAGATGCCTGTAAGTTCTGAAAGATATATTACATCAATCGCAAACGGACAAAACGGCTCTCCAATTCATAAGATTAAGATTCATCATCATTTTGTCCACCTGCCTTTCAGTATTTTCCATAATTATACTCTTCTGTTCCAAGAAAGTCAATATAATATAATTGCTGATATGCTTATATAATCTAAAAATAAATTCGCTATTCGCGAAAATACATCTTGACATAACAAAGTTTATGTGTTAATATAATACTACAACGATTGCAGATAATTTCTGCTGGTCAATGTCCCCTAATTTGGAGTTTTATTACTCGTGGAACATCCTAGCGGTGTTCTAATTAGCGGGGCGGTACACGTATTGACCTTACGATGTACTGCACCCTCGGCTTGCCCTGGGACCGGGCAAGCCGACAAAACGGATTAGATGGGGTTCCTGTATGCACCAACTCTTTCTCTGGGACGAAGTCATTATTAAAACTAAAATCTATACGACTTCGAGAAGGAGGCCATTATGGCGAATAAAAAATCGTTGTTCATTCAGGAAGCACCGAACCATTCAGAAATTTCTGAAAAATCTACTCGCAAAACACTGAAGATTATGATATTCAAGTATTGCTTTAAATTTCTTGAAGCAGCTTTGATGTTACTTCAAATCATTCAGGTAATAATTGAGATTTTTCGAAAGTAATCTGTTGGTAAGCAGTCGGAAAGCCCATCTAATTTTTTGATTTATCGCACTTTTGTGCTTTTTATAGGAGGAATATCTAATGATAGGAAAAAGTTTAAAAAGATTAAGGAGCATATATGGTTATAAGGCTTCTGATTTTTGTGAAAAATTAGGTATTTCTCCAAGCTATCTTTCTGAAATAGAGAATGAGAAAAAACAGCCTAACTTGGAATTGCTTCAAAAATATGCCGATATTTTTCAAATAAAGCTATCTTCATTGATTCTTATCGCAGAAACATATGAAGAGGCTGAAACACAAGGTAAAGGTGATAGCTTTATCGGGAAGATGATGATACGACTTATTGAAAAAATGTCTTTTGATGAGGGATCTAATGAAAAATAAATCTTACCCGATTAACCAATGTGCTTTATTTAAGTGTAACAGCAAAAAAAGATTAGAACATTTACTGACAATTGAACAGGGCGATTTAAAATTAGTACAGAGCATTATTAAGTACAGTAATTTTGAAATTGACAAAAAGAACTCTACGGAAAAACGAAAGATTACTGCTCCGCAAAAAACCTTGAAGCAGATACAACGCAGAATTTTATATCTTTTACAAAGTATTGAGCATCCTGAGTGGATTATTTCTGGGACAAAGGGTAAAAGTTACATTGATAACGGTAAATATCATTGTCAATCATCATATGTATTAACTATGGACATTGAAAAATTTTACGATAATTGTACTAGAGAAAATGTATACAGTTTTTTCAAGAACAAACTGTGCACATCTTCAGATGTTGCAGAAATACTCACAAACATCGTAACCTTTAACAATGGAATACCGACAGGATGTCCTACAAGTCAAATAATAGCTTATTATGCGTATGAGGAAATGTTTTCTAATATTAAAAAAATCGCAGACAAGTATGGATGCACCTTTTCCGTTTATGTAGATGACCTTACCTTTTCTAGTGATAAGGCCTTTGATGTGGAAAAACTTAAAAGAGATGTTGACATTGAACTCAGAAGATATAAACATAAGCCAAAAAATAAAAAAATAAAATATTACTCCAAGTTCGATGCAAAGCCTATTACCGGTACAATCGTGACAAAAGAGCATGAATTAACCACACCTAACTTCCTTCAGCACAAAATATATACTGATTTTCAAGATATAAAAAATGATTGTGTATCAAGCGATGCAGAATTATATAAAAAGATTCAAGCCCTTGAAGGCAGAATCCAAGCTTCAAAAAATATTGAAGTAGATGCAAACAAATTTCCCGAAATCAGTAGACTAACCAATAGAATTAAAGAAAACACTTCTATACCTACACAACCCATCATTACAACAAAACGCAGAAATAAAAAAGCAAAAATTCGAATAAAAAAATAGCACGCAAATCGTTGTTGTCGAGTCTGCGTGCTGTTTTTTAATATATAGATTTCTAACTATATTTCAATTAATTTCTCAAAACACTTTGCTAATACCGGAGATTCTTCCCACTTAACTGAAACCAATCTTTCTTTGAAAAGTGAAAAAGTCTTTTCAGGATTAAATATTGAGAAGGCTACGCCTAACTGTGCCTTGAGCTGCAATCTATTCTCGTGTATGTAACGGTCTGCATCTGGCTTTATATCCGTTATAAAATCACCGCATTTCTCAATAATGTTAGCATCATATCCATCTTCAGATAATGCTTCCATAAGCATCGTTTCCAAAGCCCCTGTATTCTCTTTAGGAATTACAAGTAACAAAAACTCGATTATTACTTTAGCTCCTAAGTCAGCATCAATTTTGTTTGTTTTCCAAACATTATTCTCAATATTATTAACAATAGGTGAAAGTTGCTCAGAAATTGAAAGTTCAATATCCTGAATACTTATATCATCACGGTCTGTCACCAATGCAATTTTATAAGATGTTTCTCCCGCTGTAGTGCGCATAATTGGTTTGCTCAGATATTTAGTAAAGAAATTCCCAAAGTTATCTTTACCTCCAACAGCACATACTAATAACTCATCACCACTATCGTTCCTATAATTACAAGCAGCTTTGTTATCTTGCTCTGTAAAATTTAGTCTTAACCCTTTGGGATTGCCTGTGTATTTCCAGCCTTTTGTTTTTTCTAAGTAATAACTGATTAATATTAAATCAGTTTCTCCTTCACATAATATAATCCTTGTCATAAGCGCACCTCAAATCCAAAACGTTTGCGGTCCTCATAGACTTCTTTTCCAGAAAGGCTACGTGTGTGCACTATTGAAGTTTCAGGGTCTTTACGGAATGTTATCACGCTAATCGGGTCATAATCATTATTTTCATCATATACTCGCGTTCCTAGCAAACCATCTATAGCTTCAGAATTATGAGTGGTAATAAAAACTTGAACATCAAACTGTTGTGATGCCAGGATGATAAAGCTAAATATTTCACTATAATACTTATAGTTGATTGATGTTTCAATTTCATCAATCAGCAGTATACCGCCTGCAGCAGATGCGATACCATTAGCTAAAGATAGCACTTTTTTAATACCATCGCCATATGTGGATAAAGGCATAATACCTAATTCTTTGTGTTCTAAGTACTCAATAGCTCTTGAAGTGTTCTCATTTTTTAAATAAAGTATATCTGTAATATTAGAGTCAAATAATTGTAATAATTTCAAACATATATACTTATAATCAGGATTTTTAACAATTTTGTTAAAAGTATTTCCCTGCATATGTGCCAATGGAGATAAATAAACAATATTAATACTATCCGGTAATCTTTTGTTGCGAAAAGACATTTCATATGCTTTTACAAAAGGATGTAAATGTATACTATCATGAAAAGAACCACTTTTATCCCAACCATGCATCTCACCATGGAACATTAATGTTTCTTGAGTAAAATCAGGTTTATTATGATTAGAATATTTATTGCGAACATATGGTGAGAGCATCTCTACATTTAATAATTCTTTTTGTTCCTCTCCGTGAATTTCTAAATGAGATTCACCCATCTTCCCAATGGCATGCATTCCAATATACATCTCATTTTTCGGGAAAAGATTGATGAAATTTTCATATACTGCAGGGGACGAAAAAGGCGAAACATCTCGCATACGTGCCACCTTTAATACATTATAAAAATCATTAGGCTTGCGAAAAAGGCAAAGAGCTTCCATAAAACTTGTTTTACCTGAATTGTTATCTCCGGCAATAATATTTACATCACGAAGCTTAGATACTTCTACTTCTTTAAGACCTCTAAAGCAACGTATATCTAAATGTTCAAAATGAACTGCCATATCAAATTTCCTCCTCAGGTTCTACAAAGTCAACGATTAATCTTTTCCCTAATCCGTCTGCTAGCCTTTGTAAAATTTGAAGGCTAGGAACATTATGACCATTTTCAAACTTGCTAATGCTAGCTTGTGGAATATTAGTTTTTTCAGACAATTCTTTTTGGGATATGCCAAGGTCTTTTCTAACATCTGTTAATAACTGTTTTACCTCTTGCACTATGTCATATTCAGGAATATATACTTCTTCCGTATTGTCAATTTTTATTTTAGACAAATTCTGTTTCAAGAAATTTTGAAAGTCACTCATAATAATTCCCCTTTCTTTGAATATGATTATACATTATATTGTATTCAATTGCAAGGGAAATATTGCAAATTTAATATATTTTAGAAAGAATATTCCTGTTAGCACATATTTTCGCTTAAAAACAACAAAATTCATGGTAAAAAGCATTGCTTCTCAGAATGGTAATAATAATTTGACGAAAGAAATTTTTGTTCTGTCGCCATCTTCACTATTTGAATATAATATCGTTTATTACAAATTCTTTCGCCATTGCCTCAATATCCTGCATCAGGCACACCCATTCCATTTGATTTTCCTCTTTCATCTGTTCAGTTACACCTTCTGCCTCTTTCATCTGCTCAACAAGAGTATTGAACATTGCTCTTGCCTGGTTCTCTATTTCTGCACAATGCTGATACAGCTTCCCTTGGGTGAGCAACAAGTTAAAAAGAACACGGTTATGTTTTTCAAGATAATCCTTATGTAACATACCCCATTTACCAAGCCTGATATTTGCTTCTTCAGGCGGGAGTGTGAGGTTCGGAATATTATAATCTCCGACTTGGCGGTAACTGATTGAATCTTTGTTTGACATAATAACACCCACCTTATTTTTCACTCTTGTCAATGATTTTCAATAAGAGCTCGTCAACATCCTCTGTGGGTAAATCCTCAGCCAAAAGCATATTACGAAACTCATTCATACCGTTGATAAGTAAATTACATTCAAAATCCGTAAACTTAATTTTAGTTTTTCTTTTCATAACAAAACCTCCTGTTACTTGGTAACTACATTTTACCTTATAACAAGAGGTTAGTCGAATGTGCGGATTTATTTTTGGTAACGGCTACCGAAATTACTATTTTTCCACAAAAGTTTCGTATGTAAACTTTGCACCGAGTCTGAAGCCTGTTATAAAGCTGTCAGCGTTACTTGTTGTTGAGAACTCAATATAAGCACTTACATAGTTTTGAAACAGCTCCTTATCTTCACCGGTCAGCCTTGCTGTAAGCTGTTCTTCTTTTTCGGCGAGGTTACTCAATTTCTTTTTGAGTTTGGGTGTGATTTCAGAATTAAGTTCCTGCGGCTCTATATTGCCATAGTAAAAATCTTCGATAATGTTTGACATTGCTACATCTCCTCATTTTACTACGAAGAAGAGTTTTTGGTATGAAAAAAATGTGTATGATGGTGCCGTAAAAAATATGTTTTAGGTAATCCGTTATAATCATTCATACCAGAAGCAAAAAATCCGAAACTATTGCCAATCGGCGATTGCTTCGGATTTTTTGTTTATATATGTTATTATAATTTCGGCAGCGGCTTCGCCGTGAGAGCGGATCTCTGACAACAAAGAAAGAACCAAGGTTAGAAATAGCCTTGGTTCTTTTATTCGGTATTATTTTTTGTGATTATCCGTTGATGGCATCATCAAGTGAGCCGGGGTTTTCGTTTGTAAGGTGAACGAGGAATCTGAGCATTGCTGTGAGCCAGCGGAAGAAAGCCAAAAGCTTTGTGACTACGGAAGGCTTATTTGTTTTTGTGTCTTCTGATGTGTCGTTCCAGTTGCTTACATTTGCGTTTTCTTCGGTCATCTTTTCAACTCTTGATGTTTCGGCATCTTCACGGCCCGTGTCGGGATCAACTTCACCGGTGCTGGGGATGCGGACAACAAACTGAGGAAGATCGGGGTCTGAATTTACAGTGAAGTTGTCGTTAGCGGCAAAGGCCTCAATAACCTTATAGTCATAAGCCCATGCGTTGTGGGGCATATTCTTTTCAAACCATACGGAATCCTTGAAAAGACTTGTTGAAGCGTCAATCTGCTTGTCGGGTGAGATATATTTGTCGGT
>JAZLBS010000059.1:0-1956 GCA_045613805.1 Acutalibacteraceae bacterium | reverse complement strand
GACTCCCACATATCACATTTTCAAAATGTACAAGGATCATCAGGAAAATACACTTCTCGGCTCATACATAACAACTCCCGACCTTTCCGAAAAGGGTACTCTGCCGAAGCTTATCGAAAGTGCTTCAATCAAAGAGGACGGCACAATAATTGCAACAATAGTCAACACCTCGGCTGATGAAGCTGCAGAAATCCACTGTCAGATAGCAGACTTTAATCTCGAGGAGCTTTCTGCAGAAATTCTCACAGGTGAAATCCACGACTACAACAGCTTTGAAAATAAAACCGCTGTTGGCACAAAGGTATTCAGCGACTATGAAATGCTTTCAGACGGCTTCAAGACAATAATTCCCCCCTGCTCAGTTGTCAAGTTTGTAATCAGATAATATGGCAGAATGTAAAAGATGTCTGCTTTACGAGGCAGCAGAGGAAGCTACACTTGAAAGCATAAAAGAGAGAATTGAAAAGCTCTCAGAAAAAGAAAGAGTTGACAGTGAGCTTTACGAAAAAAGGCTCAACGAGTGCAAAAGATGTGATAACCTGATTTCAGGTGTATGTATGAAATGTGGCTGCTATGTTGAATTCAGAGCAGCCTTTAAAAAGAATAACTGTCCGAACGTAAAAGACAGAAGATGGTAGAACGAAAAGCAAGCAGAAACCGAAAAGGACTGCTTGCCTGAAATTGTACCAGAAGAGGCTGCTGTTGTCAGAGACATATACCGAATGTTCATATCCGGTAAGAGTGTAAGTGCTATTGCAAAAATACTCACAGAAAATAAAATTGCCACTCCCGGTGGTAAAGATAAGTGGCAACGACAGACCGTCGGAAGTATTCTTACAAATGAAAAGTACAAGGGTGCTGCACTTTTACAGAAGAGATTTACAGTTGATTTCCTGCAGAAAAAGATGAAGGTTAACGAGGGAGAAGTTCCTCAGTATTATGTAGAAAACAGCCACCCTGCTATCATAGAACCTGAAGAATGGGAGCGTGTTCAGCTTGAACTTGCCAGAAGAAAAGACAGCGGCAGGCGTACCCTTTGTCAAAGTCCATTTGCCGGTAAAATCATCTGTGGTGACTGCGGTGATATTTACGGAGCAAAGGTTTGGCACAGCAACAACAAGTACCGCCGAACCATCTGGCAATGTAACAACAAATTCAAGGGTGATAAAAAATGTACCACTTCGCACCTTTATGAAGATGACATTAAAGACTCATTCATTACAGCCCTCAGTACCCTTTTGAGTGACCGAGAGGAGCTACTCAAAGACAGCAGAATTATATTAGCTGAGCTTGATGATAACACAGCCATTGACATCGAGTGTGACAACCTTATCGAAGAAATGGATATGCTTTCTGCCCACATGCAAAAGTGCGTTGCTGAAAATGCTGTTCAGGCAGCCGACCAGGATGAATACATCCGCCGTTACAACAATCTGGTTGAGCGTTATGAAAAGCTACAGAGCCGTTATGATTACTTGCAAAAGAAGAAAGAGCGAAGGCTCATACAAGCTGACAGGCTCAGTGGTTTTATGTTTGCGGTTAAAGAACTTGATTTGCTACAGCTTGAGTTCAATGAAAAGCTGTGGCAGATGACGGTTGAGAATGTGACGGTGTATGGGGATGGAAGGTTAGTATGGAGATTCAGGAATAATAGTGTTATATCTACAATAAGTTAATATACTTTTATTGAATTGATATATTTTCTGTTATCATTTTTTCTTGACAAATCGTGGTAAATATTCTAAAATTCACACATAAGCTAAAGTTAAGGATGGTGATTTTATGAGCAGTATTGCACCGGGAGTTTTGCCGGATTCAGAGATATATTTCTTCTCTCCCTCTCCGAAAGCGAAGAAGCTCTGTTATACTCCCGTTTGTGCAGGTCATTTTTACTGTGACAGTAATTATCACCTTAAAAGAGAATCCTTTGACAGTATTCTTCTTGTGCAAGTAACC
>JAZLBS010000058.1:0-1704 GCA_045613805.1 Acutalibacteraceae bacterium | reverse complement strand
CATATACTCGCCATGAAACTGAGGCTTCCCGGTTTTCAAGAACTTATGATAATCACAATTAATTCTCGTAGTATCAATTCTGTAATTGTAGCCTTCCTGACAAAAGACGTTTTCTGCACCGACATTTGCAAGTGCTTTTTTAAGGTCTCCCACAAGATGCCTTAAATAATCCATATTTTTAACATCATCGGTGTTTTCGGGCCACATAACTGCACAGATTTGCTTTCCGGTCATCCCGGCGCCGTTTCTGTCAACAAGCACAGCGAAAAGTTCTTTTGCCTTTGTCCGCTTAAAGGTAAGTGCCTCTCCGTTTTTTAAAACCTCGAAATTTCCGAAGCATTTAACATCAAGAAGCGACACATTCGGATTTTTACTCTTGATATGGTCAATTTCTTTTTGAACAGCTTCCGGTGTTATTGGTTTCATAAGGTATCCGCTGCACCGAAGTTGTATAGCGTTTAATGCATACTCCTCATAACCTGTACAGAAAACAATTTTACACTCCGGATAAATCTCGGTGATCTTTTCAGCTAAGGCAAGACCACCCATACCACGCATATTTATATCAAGAAAGGCTACATCTAAGCGATTTTCAGAAATCCACTCAAGAGCCGCAGAGCAGGCAGAAAAATCATAGACCTCTTTTATATCAGGTGAAGCTTTAACAATATCTGTAAGAGCTTTAAGCATTGGTCTTTCATCATCAACTGTTATCGCTATCATAATCCCCAGCCTCCTTTGGTATTCTTATAGTTGCCTTTGTGCCTTTACCGATTTCGCTTTCTATGGTCAGCGTTCCGCTGCACATTGCTTCAATTCGACCTCTTATATTTTTTATACCGACATGCTTGGTTTCATCATATCCTACGCTCATATCAAAACCAACACCGTCATCTGTTACCTCTACAATATATGAATCATCTGTTTCATAAGCAGATATTGTAACTATGCCGCCTTCTTCAAGTCCCATAAGACCGTGCTTTATGGCATTTTCTACAAGAGGTTGAACAGAAAGTGCAGGAAGAAGAAATTCTACTGAGCGAAGGTCATATTGTATTGTCATATCAGGGAAACGAACCTGCTCAATATCGGTATAATGCTTAACATGATTCATTTCCTGCGAAAATCTTATAGGTTTGGCATTGTCAAGCTCGCTGAAATTTCCTCTTAAATACAAGCTGAAATTACGCACAAGCTTTGAAGCTTCTTTTGGTTCGGTGATACAAAGCTGCTCAATCGTCCCAAGTGTGTTATAGATGAAATGTGGCTGAATCTGACTTATCATAGTGGCAATGCGGCTTTCCGTGAGTTCTGCCTTCAAAATCAGTTTTTCTGTTTCAAGTTCTCTTGCTCTTATTGCCGCATTCAAGTTTTGCGGAACAACCTTTAAAAGCACAATTACGGATACAATAAACACAAGAATAAATACAATCTCTGAAACAATTCCTCTTGTGGATAATCCAAAAGTTATTCCTGCCACGTCGATTATAAACGAAATCATCGGAAGCATCGCAAAAGCTGAAAGCATTTTTTCTTTTTTATCGTCCTTTGCAATACGAATGGCAAGAAGAACGCTCATCACAATGCAAATCACACTCTGCACAGACACCCATACAGGTAATGTATCATAGAACTTTACATCGGAAACTGACGGTGAAAGCATAATTGCCACATTTGAGAATAAAGCAAGAATGGTAAGACTAT
>JAZLBS010000057.1:0-2125 GCA_045613805.1 Acutalibacteraceae bacterium | reverse complement strand
CCCATAACTAAAAGAATTGAAAATAGCGAAAATATGATATGCGAAGAATATACAGAAAAATGCAGATTATTTGGTTTTCCATTGCCATTCGTTATAAAGACCAATAATTATATAAAATATAATGATGTTGAAGTACATAGAACGATTGATGATGTAAACAAGTTATTAAAACAAAAACTTGAAATATATTGCCAGAATTTTCTTTGAGAGTACGAAATAATTGTCATTAAACAAAATATTATGTATGATGAAAATGGGATAACAATGGTTGCAGACATAAAGTTAAAGGGGGATATTGCTGTTCAAAAAGAAATTATGAGAAAAGATCGGTAGAAAGCTTTGAGTCCGAATATCAAACCGTGTAAATGGCAATAATACCCACAAGTAAAAGAAAAACTTGGAGGTAAAAAGCTATGAAAACAAAAACACACGGTTTGAACGAAAATGAAATGGAACTTGTAAAGTTTCTGATGGCGGACTGCCAGACAACAGGGGATATTCAGGCGAAGCTTAAGCGTCTTTTTGCAGGAACAATTGAGCAGATGCTTGAAGCGGAAATGGACGAACATCTCGGCTATGAGAAAAATTCTGTTGCAGGAAACAACTCAGGCAACAGCCGCAACGGCTACGGCAAAAAGACCATAACCAGCGATTACGGTGAGTGTGAAATCTCTGTTCCGCGTGACAGAAACGGTGAGTTTGAGCCTAAAATTATTGAAAAAAGACATACTCGCACAGATGAAATTGAGCAGAAGATTTTAGCAATGTATGCAAAAGGAATGAGCCAGCGCGACATCGAAGATACTCTTCGTGAAATCTATGGCTCAGAAATTTCACAGGGATTAATTTCACGCATAACCGACAAAATTCTGCCCGAGGTAAATGAGTGGCAGAACCGCCCTCTTGACAGCATTTATCCTGTTGTTTTCTTCGATGGAATTGTATTTAATTCACGCAAAGATAACAGAATAATCAACAAGTGCGTATACTCCGTTCTGGGCATAAATATGGACGGAAAGAAGGAGATTCTCGGCACCTGGATATCCGAAAACGAGTCTGCGAGCTTCTACGCAAGTATATGTTCTGACCTCAAAAATCGTGGAGTTACGGATATTTTCGTGGCTTGTCATGATAATCTGACAGGATTATGCACTGCAATCAACTCGATTTTCCCAAAAACCAAGAACCAGCTCTGCATTGTTCATCAGATTCGGAATAGCTGTAAATTCGTGCCCTACAAGGACAGAAAAGCGGTGTGCGCCGACCTGAAAAAGATTTACGGAGCAGTCAATCTTGATGACGCTGAATATGCAAAAGAGGAGTTCCGCGAGAAATGGGATAAGAAGTATCCCAGCATAATTAAGTCGTGGGATAAGAACTGGAATGAGCTTACAACTTTCTTTGAATATCCGCAGGAAATCAGGAAGATAATATACACAACGAATGCGGTTGAAAGCTATCACAGAATGGTGCGGAAATTCACGAAATCCAAGGCGGTTTTCCCGACGGATGATTCTATCCGCAAGGTCATTTATATGAGCGTCGTGGAGATTTCAAAAAAGTGGACAATGCCTGTCAGAGATTGGGGACTTGCATACTCTCAATTTGCGATTTTCTTCGAGGACAGGTTTGCAGCCTGACGGCTGGTGAGGGCTCTGCCCTCATACTCCCGAGGTTTATCCGCTGGGAGATATCCGGTGGTATTAATGAGAAAACAGCGACATTTCTGCCGCTGTTCCCACCGTTTTATCTCACAGCCTGCGTCGGGTCGCTCCTCAGCGTTGCCCTCTTTGACTGCATTTTTAGTATGGTTTATTTTTATTGGGTAATTCCATTTACACAGTTTATTTTTCGGAACCGCGGTTTTCGCTAATTCATAAGAGTATCAAAATCAAGTCCGTACTTTTTAGCAATAAAAGATGCGTCGCTTTTTCCGTCAGGGTGATTTCTTACCACTTTATAAAGGCTGTTTCGTGTTATTTGGTCTGTAAGTACAGTCAAGTGGTCTATTTTTGATTTACAGAAATCAAGTTCGTTTATAGTATCAGCGCAGTCTCCTATTTCGTGAACGTGAGTTATAAAAATTCCCCGACAGCAAGTCGGATCGTAGCCATGTCGTTCTGTG
>JAZLBS010000056.1:0-137050 GCA_045613805.1 Acutalibacteraceae bacterium | reverse complement strand
AATTTGCTCTCTGTGACAGAGGTTAGCATCAATCATAGCTATGATTGCATCATCTCTTGAAAGATTAAGCACTCTTACAGAAACAGAGGTGATACCTAAATTTTTACACGCTTCCCATCTGCGATAGCCGGAGATAATTTCAAATTTTCCGCTTTTGGTATCATCAGGTTTACGAACAGTAATAGGTTCAAGAATACCGAACTTCTTAATGCTTTCGGTTAAATCGCTCATTGCCTTGTCATCAACAACTTTAAATGGTGACTCGGTGAGAGGTGTGAGTGTATCTGTAAATACGCTCATAGTTGTTACTAAGTTTTCAAAATTTTTGTTCATAATAAAAAAATCCTTTCTAAATAAAATTGCACCTCATCGGGTGCGTTCAAATTTTCGTATTTTACTGATTTCTGCCTGATGCTCTTTTTGTAAGAGCTCATATAGATGCGGAGATTTATCAAGAATATCTTCCGCCTGTTTGAGTTTCTTTCTCAATGGCGTGATTTCTTCTGTTATCTCCTTACGCAGGGCTTTGTACTTCTCCTTATCTTCGGGAGTAGTTGCTCTGCGTTTTTTGTTGTCTGCCTTGCTTCGCTTTTCTTCAAGCTCGGCAATTTTCAGTTGTGTTTCTTCAATGGTAACTGTTAAATCATCAGTAGTCTGAATCTGATTGTCAGTTAAGAAATGATAGTCAGCCACATATTGTTTGATATCCTTTGCGGCGTGCCTCATTTCAGGAGAAATGAGCATAGCATCTGCAACCTCTTTCAGTAGTTGAAAAACCAAAATTATTAATAGAAACATTGTATTGACATAAATAACCTCAGGGCGTTTTCCGTGCTCAATACCGAACTCCAATTTCTTTCTCACTGATTCAAGAGGAAAATTTCTGCGCCTTGCATAGAAGAAATTGTTCCAATCAGCAAGGTGATGACCGCTGTAAAAGGTTTCGTTAAATCTTTTCTCTATACCTTCTACGGTGTAGCCAAGACCTTCAACCCTTACACCTCTTTCCCAATCCTTTGCTTTGATAGTGAAACGTCTGTAATCTACCTCATAGCCCATAGTGAAAAGTACTCTCCTGAAATCATCCCAGTTGGTTGCAACGGTAAGACAAATTTCAATATCTTCTCTGAGCATATCTCTGTGAGTTTTGTTGCCTTTCTTGTGAATCCAATATGCAGCCTTTTCACCACCGTAGAAAGGTGCATTTTCAAGAACGGATTTACCTCGTTCCTTGCAGATGGCATCAGATATTTTTCTCAGCTCATAATGGTCACCAATTTTGTTTCGAAATTTAAGACCGTCTTTAAAAGATGTGCTATTAATGACAAAATGATTATGCAGGTGATGTTTCTTATCAAGGTGAGTAGTAACTATCACCTGATATTTGTCACCCCACATTTTTCTTGCAGTTTCAATGCCTATTTCATGACATTCTTCGGGAGTGACCTCATTTTCCTTAAAGCTTTGATAACCGTGATAGGCTACAACAGTACCTCTCTCACCAAACTTCTTTTTGACCGCTACCATTTGTGCATAAGCGTTATGCTTCGAGCAGTTGATACCGCTGACGAAAAGCTCTTGGTCAGTTTTATTGCTGTTCTCGGCATACTGCAAGGTAGCATACAAATCTGAGTCAAAGAATTTGGGATTCATAGTTTTGTCGGGATTTTCAGCGTAAACAATAACAGACTTTAAATTGCCTTTCACAGGCCAGAATCCGGTGGTTGCCAATTTTCAATTTGCTCCTTTCTTGGCTTAATGAGTACATCGCTGATTTCAGCAAGAAGATTAAAAGCCTCTGTTTCAACATCTTTTGAAACACCCATATCAATAAGTGCATCAAACTTTTCACAGAAATGAAAAAAGGCATCAGGCGGAACCGTTTTCGGTTCAAAGCCCAATGCCCTTTGTTTTACATATTCACTTGTTGATAATCCGCATTTTGAAGCATTACGCTCAATCTTCTTTTTCTCTTTTTCTGTAACTCTTGCTACAATTCTGATGTCTTTGATAAGTTTTCACCTCTCTTTCTTTATAGGGGATATTAAGGGCGCTCCCTTAACGGTTGGCATTTGGCACACAAATGCCCTGCTCGCTACGGTGTAGGACAGACATCTGCAAGATAGTTAAGTGTTTCGTCTGTCTTACTTCACCGCAGATAAGGGCGCCCTTGAAATATTTCCTTTTGATTTAATATCAATGAGCCAAAGTGGCTCATAAAATTTTGACTTTTCACTGTTTTGAGCCAAAAATCCATACTTTTGGCTCACATGAAATTTTCAAGAAAAGAAAGAGCTTCGGCATCGTTCTTTTCTTGCTGTTCTTCTGTCAACTCAGTATCAACTGTCTGTACTGAAGGCTGTGCCGAAGAAACGAATGAAACATTCTGCAATTCTTCTCTGAGAACTGCACGGATATCTTCAAGAGTAAAGTTCCTCGGATTGTCGATAGATTTAATCTTTTCAATAACTGCCTCAACGATAAATTTGTTACGGGATTGTTTACTGCTCTGTACCAAGGCTTCTAAAAAGTCGTTAGCACTTTTCTCATCAGGGTTATCAAGATTAAATCTCAAATTTAGTCTGCGATTGTTCATATCCTGCCACTTTTCATCATAGTTTCGGCAAGGTACTCATAACCCTTTGCCGCCGCACAGATGTCATCAACGAACTGAATACGGTCTGCATTAAACTTGTAGAAATTCTTTACAAGGCAACCGCCACCGCCGGTAATATACAGCATCACTGTGTTTTCATCGTACCCGTGGTCACGAAGCCTATGGAAGATTTCAGCTACATATTTCTGCACCTCTGCCTTGATAATCTTCATATCAGACTGAACAATGTTTGCAGTACCTTTACAGAGTACCTCATCAATGATATGCTCATTGATTTCTCTCTGTGTTTTTCTGAGGAAGGCTTCACGGATATCAACAGTACAGAAGTGAGTGCCGAACTTTTCGGTGTACATTCTCTCTGACTGCGGTCTGCCGTTTATGACATAGAGAACATTCATAGTACCGTTGCCAATGTCAGCGACAAGGTTCACACCGTCCATTTTGGTTGCAAACTGTGAAACCGCCGCATAACCCTGAGGATAGATACTTGCACCTGCGATTCTGATTTTGTAATCTTTATGCTGCCAAGTGAAAGCTACTTCCTCGTTCTTTGTCAGATAAGCTTTGAAGCTTTCTTTCTGACCAGCAGTCCAAGTGAGGGGCAGACCTGCCGCAATGTGAACTGTGGCTTCTGTTAAGTTTTCAGCACTTAACTCTTTTGCAATAGCTACAAGTGTGAGGGCGTAATAGTCCTCGTCTTTGATTTTGTCGGGAAGGAACTCCTTGTGTCCTTCACCGATAAGATAGAACTTGCCGCCGTAAACAAGCATATCCTTTGTGAAAAGCGGCTCTGAATCGTAAGCCGTAATGCCTGTTCTGAAACAGTGGTTTGCAGTTTTGATGTTGCCATAACCATGGTCAACACCAATGATGATTACATCATTCATTTTTTTCATTTGTTTTCCTCCATAAATTAGAAATTCGTTTGATAATAAATTTGGGCATAAAAAAAGCACCCTCTACGGGTGCGATGGAATAATGGGTCTGTCGCGAATGTTGAAGATAAACACTCCTTTCATAATGATATTTTTATATGTAAAGTTGGTAGGTGACAATTTTTGTCACTTACCAGAATTACCTGATGTAGAAATTTCCAAGTGCTCGAAATGAACACTTGGAGAAAATAATAGTAAACGCTCCAAATGATACCGAGTATCACTTGGGAAAAATCTAACGCAGTATTCATATACCGGAATTTAGGTTTTTGGGTATAAAAAAACACCTGCTACTTTTGGGGTAACAGGTGTATGTGAGTATGTATTTTATATAAATTTGTAAAGTTGATTTAAATCGATTATTACTCTGTATCCTTTGCTGATACTTTTGATTTTTTCTGAAATATATGCTTGCTTGTTCCTACAAAGGAGAACGGTGTTTATACCAACCGCCATAGCACCCATACAGTTTTTCAGGCTGTCATCAACAAATATTGCTTCTTCAGGTTTTATATTCAATTCTTGAAGAGCAGTATTATACATTTTACTATCGGGTTTTGATGTGGCCAATAAAAGAAGAAATTACAATGGAGTCAAAATATGAAGTCATATTGTTTTCTTCATAAACATCTAAAAGTGACGGCCAAGCATCTGACACAATAGCTAATTTATATTTGCTCTTTAGTTTTGGGACTATTTCAAGTGCATCATCATAGAAAGCATACTTTTTAGGATTGAAAACCAAATCCTTTGCAACATTTTCTATTGCATCATCAGTGAGTTTCAGTTCGGGTAACTGAGATGAAAAAATTTCATAGAACTTTATGAAATGCTGATATTCTTCATCTTTTGTTCTCATAAGTTTTTGAGTTACAATATATTTATCAGCTTCGGCAAAGGCAGAAGCAATTTTGCTTTTATCGAGAGAATCGAAAATACCCTTATCAACATATTCCCAAAAGTTAGGCGTTATGAACCAATGGCCCGTAACAGGTCCGTTAAGAACTCTGCCCGAATCAAAAAGAATGGCTTTTATGTTTTTCAACTTTATCACTTCCTATCTTTTTGAATTATACCATTCTATCAAAATATTATCAACAGTCTGCTCTTATTTTCTGTGAGGGCAGTTTTTCTTTGTTTTGAGTTATAGTCCGTTTTATGGGACTCTGGAATTTGTATAATACAATCAGGTATGATACAATTATTTTGATCTTAGATGCGGTGGTTTTTGCCTCCCTCTATATAATTAATAGGGAACTTTTGCAAAATCACCCATTATAGAGTAACAAGTGAAAATCAAAATCCGTAACAAGAAAATCGTAATTTTGTGAAAATACAGTTTTTGACACTTTTCACCCGAAAAAGATAGTAAAATAACCTCAAAAATTCAAAAAAGGAGATGAAAAAGCACTATGGGAGCCTTTTCTGTGACTGTCGCATACCGTGACGGAAGAGCATATTGGAACAAAAAGAACTATCCTGCCGGTATATTCGCAACAAATTTTTTGAATGTTTTTTATAAAAACGATACCGCCGCAAGAATTTCTGTCTTTTCTGACGAAATTAACCACAATATTCTCAAGCAGTTAAGGTGTGGCTACCTCAATGTCCGTAATTTTACCGATACAGGAAGAATGATTCTTGAGGAGCTGAAGGCTCTGCCAAATATTCCTGTTTACAGTACCCTTGACTTTGATGCTATCCGAGAAAGGGTTGCATATCTGTTCAGCGAAGAAACGGGACAGCGTATCTGTGATTACTTTGTACAAAGATCAAAAATAGGTCTTATACCCCAAGATGAAGTTATTGTTGATACCGCTTACCGCCATTGTGATTTTGAGTATATAAATGAGTGTGAAGGTATCATAAATGAGTTAACCGGAATTATTACATTCTTCAATAACATCAGCGATGATATGTACTATGCTCACAAAAACTTTGTGGCTTTTGTCAATTCTCTGCCTGACGTTGAAAAGCACGATGAAGGACATCTCTTGCCTGTAGCCAAGCAGATATTCGGTGACAAGACATTCTCTGTAAATGAAGAGTTTATTGAGGTCAGAAAAAACATAAAGAGTCAGTACACTACTGTTGCAAGAAAGCTATACTTTGACAGCTTTTACAGCTTCATTGTTACGGATTTCTTTGAGGGTTTGCACTACGGTCATTACCCTAAAAGATGTGAGATATGCGGTAAGTATTTTCTTATGCAGAGTGCAAGAAAGCAGAGATACTGTACAAACGGTATAGCACCTGAAAAGATAAACGGTCAGAAGCTCACTTGCAGACAATACGCTGCCGCTATCCGTAAAAAGGAGCTGTCCGAAAACAATCCCGTTATGGATATTTACAATAAGCGTTGCAGTTGTATCCGTACCGAAGCATTACGAGGTACCATAACTGCTGAGTTTGCAGAAAAGGCAAAGGTAATAGCAAAGAATAGAATGCTTTTGGCAAGGCGTGACCCTGAATATTTCAAAACGCAGTACAAAAAGGATTTAAGCCGTAAAAAGCTCTATGCCGATACGGAGAAAAATTAACAGAAAGGATGTGGCATAATGAAAAAATGGGAAGAAGATTTATATATGTTTCACTGTGCCACGGCACCGACAGAGAGGAAATCCTTGCAGGAATATATTGAGCTTTACCTGACCGAAAAGGACGAAAGGTATTTTAACTATTTCCTGCATTTTTACGAGCCAAGGCTTAACGATAAGATTTACGGCATAGTACACAATTATGCTAAGCAAGGACATTTTGCTGATTTAAAAATGGTCTTCGTTCACGGACTTTACAAGGCTCTTGAAAAGTATGATTTATCGCAAAATGTACCATTTCTGTATTTTGCAAAGTATTATTATGAGCATGAGATTCACGAATATATCCGCTCAATGAGGCACGGCCTTACAATACCGAATGCCGATGAGGATAAAATGCTCCGCAAGGCTATGGCTCTTTACAGAGAGTACGGAGAAGTGGCTACTCAGGAAAACATTGAAAAGATAGCAGAACAGATTGAGCGTTCACTGAAATTTACTTGTGAGCTTATTGTTGCAGGTCTTCGCAATACCTTGTTTATACCTTTTTACAAAGAATACTGCGACGAAGATTCAGAAGAAACTGCAGAAGATGTCACAAGCGATAACACCTTTAATCCGGAGATTGAGCTTATCCGAAAAGAGCAGTCTGAGGCAGTATGGGGTGCTTATAACAGCCTTGACCTCGGCACACAGATGATGATTGCGGATAACCTTGCTTTCTGCCCGGAATGTCACAGTATATTTGAGATGCAAAAAGACAAAAACGGCGAACCCGTTAAGGTCCGCCGTAAGAAGAAAACGTATAAAGAAATTGCTACTCTTAATGAAATGTCAGAAGAGGAAAGTGTGAGGGTTATGTTGCAGAAGGGGTATGAGGAGATGAGGGGGAAGTTGAAAGATAAAATTTGAGATGAATAGAAAAAACTGTTGACGACTGAAAAATATAATTTGTTAATGCGATATAAAACTAATGTTCCTTACTTTGTAAATTATAATAAAACACAACATTCAGCTATCTTAATTTAAGTATATTTTATTGATAAAATTACCAAGTAGTGTTATAATTTTATAAATAAAAATTATATTGCTACCTACAATACGAAAAAGTAATTTACTTAAAACAAGGAGATGTTAAACGGTGACTCAAAACAGAACAGCTCAACTTATGCTTCAATCAGCCTTCTGTGCAATAGGCATAATCGGAATTATCGCCAGCTTTGGATTTTTCGATATGGTATGGCGTTGGGATTTCTACATTCAGTTCACCAACCTGAGCAACTATTTCTGTATTGCAATTATGTTTGCAGAGCTTTGGCAAACAGCAAAAAAGAAAGAGGATAGTTATGTTTCAGTCCTGCCTTTGCTAAAATTTATCGGTGTGCTATCCATACTGCTTACATTCATTATTTTTAACTTTGTTATTGCGTGGGAGTCCACCCGTGACCCTGTGCTCAATTTCAAAATCAACAGTGTTACCTTCCACGTTATTCTGCCGATTATATATATAGCTGACTGGGTATTCTTTTATGAAAAGAAAAAAGTGAAAATCAGCTATCCGTTTATTTCGGTTCTGTTCCCGCTTTGCTACGGAATTTTTATTTTCATCCACGCGGCAATTTATAAATTTGATTCCTCAGTGCTTAATTATTTCAGGACAGGTCCGTTTATTTATCCTTACTTCTTCCTTAACATCGAAACCTACGGTGTAGGCGGAGTATGTTTATGGATACTTGGTCTCGGTGCGGTTTTTGTTGGTGTAGGTTTTATATTTATGGGAATAGACAGACTGCTTTACAAAATCAAAAACAAGAATATATAGTCATTATCAGATAGAATAAGAACAGCCGTAGGTCACTTCAAAAGTACTTACGGCTTGTTTTGTTTGTTTATACGTAATATATTAACCTCCTGCTGCAGGTGATAACAACCATACCTCATCACCGTCAGAAAGCTTTTGGCTTTTTTGCTTACATCTTTCACCGTTGACATATACAATCGCATAGCCAAACTTCAGCACCTTGTGCGGTTTAAGTGCCTCATTTATATCAGATGACTGTTTTTCTGAATCTTTATTGTACCCTTTTTTCATAATAGCAGAAAGTTCATCAAAAATTCCCTGAACACTGTCAGCATTTACTTCAAGATAGCTGACGCCTGTTGTTGAGCGGATAACACCGAAAACTTTAACCTTTACCATAGGGATAAACCTCCTTTGCACATTCGGGTACTTTTATACCAAGTCTTTTAAGCGTACGCATTGTGGGTGCGCCATCCTTCCAACCTCGGATAATGTAATAGCTCTTCTTCATTTTTTCGAGTGGCACCTTTGTTCTCTTGTCGCCGGGAACCTGCTCCTCGTCTGTAAGACGCTTGGGAAGAGTGTCTGTATCCTTTCCGACAGGAAGACCGAGAATAATGTTTGCAAGTCTTTCAACATTGTAGCCGTACGCACCGGCTTTGATGAATGTACCTGCAGTATAATGTAAGCCCGTTGAGGCATTAAGCACACGGGGATACTGTACAAGAGGTATGTTTACAGCTAAAACCTGAGGAAACTGTAACACAGGATATAAAACGGGTGTTGAGTATTTGAATACCGTCTGTACCGCTCTTGTCATAAGGCTTGCAGGCTTGTTTACAATAAACCAGGGCAAAATGGCATAAGATGTGAAAACGCAGAAGCCTGCCGCAGAAGCACCCTCCATAACATTCTGGAAGGTAATGGCAAGACCTGCCTTACCCTTTGGAGTATATGAGTCCATATTAAGACCAAGTCCTTCAAGAACAACCATATAGCCTGCATTTAGGTGGCATCCGCCTCTGTTTGCTGTAGCATAACCGAGACCGTGACCTACGGCACCTCTGGGCTCATAAGCAGCAAGCTCAAGACCCTTTGCGTGAATAGCAAAATCCTTACCGCCGAAGCGCTCACTCATTCGTTTTGTACCTTCGGCAAGAATATCACCGATGCCTCTTCTGTATGCAATATCGTGGAAAACCTCACTTAAATTATCTGTCTTACCGAATTCAAGACCGCAGTCCCACAGACCTTTTTCATTAAGCTCCATGGCAAAAGCAACTGAGCCTGCGGCAGAAATAGTATCAATTCCGAGCTCGTCAAGCTCATAATTCCACCTGATGATTTTTTCTATATCGTCATTCATAAGGTTTGGACCTAAAAGACCGAGTGTTTCAAGCTCCGGACCTTTTATATTCTTGCCCTCATAATTAACACGTCTCTCACACTTCATCGGGCAGGAATAGCATCCGCCGTTTCTGATAAGGTGCTTTTCTGCAAGCTCTTCACCTGATACCTTTTCAAAATGCTCAAAGCGACCGTCGCTGAAGTTCTTTGTAGCAAGAATTCTGTGAGCCTGCATGGGAGCAACAAGACCTGCTGTGCCGAGCTTTGAAAGCTGTGCACCGGTAATCGGATGGCGTCTGAGCTGCATAACCCACTGCTTGTTAAGAAACTCCATTCTCTTTTTATTGTAAAGCTCAACCTCATTTGTACCCTTGGCAGTAACTATTTTAAGGTTTTTATCTCCGAAAACAGCACCTACACCGCCGCGTCCTGCAGTTCTTTCGCCGCTGAAAACACCTGAATAAAGAACCTTGTTTTCACCTGCAGGGCCGATAGCAATACAGCTTGTACCGCTTGGATACTGCTTCTGTACTTCACCTGTCATCATACCCTTCATTTCGGGTACATCGTGGAAAGTGATTTTATCATCATCAATTTCAATCCAGGTAAGCTCCTTTGCTCTGCCTGTAATAACCATAGCATCCCAACCTGCCTTTTTAAGACGTCTTCCGAATGGACCGCCGCAGTTTGAGGAGGTAAGAAGCCCTGTCAGAGGCGAAACGGTAGAAATATTAAATCTTGTTGACGAGGGTGACTTGCAACGGGTAAGAGGACCTGTTGAAACAACAATCCAGTTATCCTCATCGAATGCCTTCATGCCCGGCTTTATGTGCTGAAGAAGAATATCTGCCGCCATAATTTTACCGCCGATAGTTCTCTTTCTGTCCTCGTCTGTCCAGGGAAATTCGCTGTAAGTTCTGTTGGTAAGGTCAACGAAAAGCACCTTACCCATATAACCTTTAAGTTTTGACATATAAATACTCCTTTTATTTTTCCTGCATCTTGAGTGTTACCTTTTCAAGCAGTTCTGAATGGATGATGTATTTTTTATTGAATATTATGAGAGAAATAAATGCTGTAGTAAAAGGAATAAGGAACATCATTACCATCATTCCAAACTTTGCATTTTCGGGCTGAGGCACCATGTTTTCCTGATACTTGCATATTTCAAGACCGAAGCCGATGATAAGAGCCTGAATTGTCTGGGCAAATTTCATCTGGAAGCTTTTCATTGAGAATATAATAGCATCTGCACGCTCCCCTGTTTTGTATTCACCGTAGTCAACAATATCAGCAAGCATTGAAGCTTCAGCAGTGAAAACGCAACCTATGCCAAGACCTGCAATAAATGCGAGAATGAAGAACAGTATTGCTGAAAATCCGAATACTATATTTGTAATGAAAAGCAGTAAATAGGCAACAATTGAAACGGACATACCAACCTTGATTACATTATGCTTTCCTATTTTTCCGGAGAAAATCGAAACACCGAAAAGTCCTATAGCCTGTCCTGCGCCTGTAACTGCTGCAAAGATTGTAAGAAGCGTTCCGTTTTCTGCTATATAATCAAAGTAGTAAGCTGCAAGACCGTTCATAAGGTACCAGCTGAGATTGAAGGTAACTGCCACAGCAATAAATACAAGTGCCTGATCGTTTGCCTTTATTGTTCGGATTATATCCTTGAATCTGTATGAAGTTTTGTGCTCAGGAACGATTCTTTCACGGGTTTTAAGGAAGGTTATGAGAGCAAAAATAATGAACATTATACCTATTCCGCCTGCAATTGTTGAGTAAGCTGTATCCTGCTCATCGGCAGAGAAGGCGGCAAGTATAAGTGAGGTTGCCCCCATAACGGTAAGCTGACCAACGCCTGAGAAGAAACGAGGGAAAGAAGCTATAATATTTCTCTCTTTTGGGTCTGTTGTAAGAGCAGGAACAAACGACCAATACGGTATATCAATTACCGTATATGACATACCCCACAGTATGTACATTATTGCCACATGGATATAAAGTGCGATATCTACCCCACCTACATAAAAAGAATAAAAAGGTCTTGTAAACATTAGGAAGAGTACAATAGCATTAGCTACCGCACCGATAAGAATCCAGGGTCTGAAACGACCGTACTTTGTTTTGGTATTGCTGACAATCATACCCATCATCGGGTCATTGATACCGTCCCAGATTCGAGCAAGAGCAGTAATGATTCCTATAAAGCCTGCCGCAACACCGAGCACATCAGTTGAATACTTAATGAAAAACGAAAAGCACAGGCCGTAGCTCATATCAAGACCGATTGCACCTACACCGTAACCTAATTTTTCACTTAAGGGAATAAGGGATTTCTTTGTTTCCTTTTTCAAGAGTGAACATCCTTTCTTTATTTATATAAATACACAGTGTAACTGTAATAACTAAAAAACCAAATTAGAACAATACCTTGTAAATAAAATGTTAATTAACACATTCTTCACATTTTTTTGTGTTAATTTGGATTTTTTCATTTTAAACTGACCTTATAATTTGATGAATGGGTGTATGAAAATGAAAAAATACGAATGGATGAGAAATGATACCGCGGCAATTATGTTTTCTGCAATCGATGACAGTTATAATTCTCGCATATTCAGAATTTCTGCCGTTTTCAAGAATGAGGAGATAGACCCCGAGCGTCTTGAGAAAGCAGTAAAACTGACGATGCCGCGGTATCCCATTTGTATGTACAAAAACAAAAATGGCTTTTTCTGGACATATCTTGAAAAAACAGACAGCTTACCTTCGGTTATGCCCGAGGAATACTGTCCCGCAGCACTCAGAAGGCTGGGCAGATTCGGCAAGCCGGAAATGGTTTTTCTTTATCATAAGCGTAGAATTTCCATTGAAGCAAGCCACATTTACGGAGACGGTATGGGCTTTTTGGAAATTCTTAAATCTGTTGTTGCACAGTATATGGTGCTTGGCGGTATTGATAAAAGTGAATTTCCCGGAATACGCTTTGGTGATGTGGGTCCAAGCGAAACTGAGATGGAAAATCCCTACATACGTTATAAAACCGATGAAAAAATAAAAAAGCCCCACAGAGACAAGGCCTATGTCCTTCCGAGAAACTTTGATGATAATTATCAGAACTATCTTAACGGATTGATTGACACCGAAGTTCTCAAGAAGGTTTGCAAAGAAAAGAATTTCACCATTACCGAGTTTCTTAATGCTGTGCTGATTCTTTCTATGATAAAAACTGAGGAAAAGTCCATAAACGACACAATAATTATCGATGTGCCCTGCAATATAAGAAAAATTTTTCCGACCGATTCAATAAGAAACTTTTCTTCATCCGTTCCCGTGCATTTTGCACCGCAAGGAAGAAAAGATTATTCTCTTGATGATATTATCGAAGCAACAAGAGGTCAGCTTAAAAAGTATAACTGCAAAGAAACTCATCAGGCATTTATCAATTCAAATTATGCCTTGACGGAAAATAAGCTTCTCCAGCCCTTCCCTTATTTCATCAAAAAGCCCGTTATTAACAATATGCAGAAAAAGTCGCACAACACCGAAATGACCGTTCTGTTTTCCAATATGGGGAACGTTGTTCTTCCTGCTATAATGCACGAAAAAATTGAACGCTTTGACTTCGTCGGCGGTGATGCAAGAGTATACGATATGCCGCTTTTCTGTTCAGCTATAGGCTTTAACGGATATATGAATATGAGCTTTAACCTCAGCGGTAAAGACCGTAGCTTGCCACGTGAGTTTTTCCGTATCCTCACCTCAATGAACATTCCCGTAAGAATTGAGAGCTCAGAAGAAAACGGTGTTGAAAATAGAGCAGAGGTTGTACCCAAGGTGTGCGAAAAATGCGGAGTAAGAATTGGTGAAGAATATTCGAAGTGTCCTCTTTGTGACGGAGAACCAACCGAGACCGACAGCAAAGATGAATACTTTAAAACTGCTTTGTATCCTCAACCCTACAAAAAATTAAAGCATAAGTATTCAGCCGGAATAAATCTGAACGTATCTGCAGAAAGAATAAAGGCATATTTCATTCTACAGCCGTAAAAATAATGACTTCCTCCTTTCAATATATACACATCTCTCTACGACAAAAAGGCAACGAAAAGCTCGTTGTCTTTTTGCCATTGTTGAAAAGGATAGTGTTATTATGATATTATATTCCAAACAGTAAAAAAGGACGGTGTTAAAATGCCTGAAAAAATAATGATTGTTGACGATGAACAGGATATTTTATTTTTACTTCGGGACTATTTCAGCTTTAATGATTATGAGGTTATAACTGCACTCAATACACAGGAAGCAATGGAAAAGCTCAACGAAAAGCCTGATATAATTTTACTTGATATAAATATGCCTAAAACTAACGGTCTTGAGTTCTGTAAGCAGATACGCAATCAGACAGACTGCCCCATAATTTTTCTGACCGCAAGAGCTGAGGAAGCTGATATACTCACCGGACTTGCTGTAGGCGGTGACGATTACATAACCAAGCCCTTCAATATCCGTGAGCTTCTCGGACGTGTCCAGGCACATCTCAGACGTGAAAAGAGAGTCAAAGACAATACCGAAGAAAAAAACAGCGGCCTTAAGATAGATTATTCGGGTATGAATGTCAGCTTTAACGGAAAAACCATACCATTTACAAAAACTGAATTTGAAATTATTGAGTTTCTCTCTATGAATCCCGGTCAGGTTTTCGACAGAGAAAAAATATACGAAAATGTCATCGGCTTTAACTGTGACGGAGACAATACTGTTATAACCGAGCATATCAGGAAAATAAGAAATAAATTTCAGAGTGCAGGCTGCAGTTCTTACATCGAAACAGTATGGGGGTTAGGTTACAGATGGACAAAATAAATCTGCGAAGAAACATAAAAATGAAACCATCATTTTTTATTTATGTTTTTATCTGTCTGCTTGTCGCTTTAAGCCTTTCGGTTGCAACCGTTCATATTGTGGATAAATTTGTATCGACGGTTTCCGTTTTCTACATTGACGGAAGCGAAGATATTGACAGAATAAACAGAGACCGTGACGAAGATATTTATATAGCAGTTGAAACAATCGATAAGGACTTCACCGAAGACGACTCAGATGCTATTTTATTTTACAGCCGTAACTGGATTGTAATCGCTTTGCTTATTTTCTATTTCATTCTTGCTATTTTTATTGCCTCACATATATTTTTCAAACTTAAACTGGATACGCCCTTAAAACAGCTTGAAGATGCAGCACAAAAAATTTCGGAAAAGGATCTCGATTTCGAGATTGAATATTCAGGCAACAATGAAATGGGTAAGCTCTGCGAATCCTTTGAAATGATGCGTCAGCAGCTTGCCAAAAACAACATTGAAATGTGGAATATGATAGAAGAACAGAAAAGAGTTCAGCATATTCTTGCTCACGACATAAGAACACCGCTGACTGTCACCAAGGGTTATACAGATATTCTTCTCGAATACATACCGAAAGGCAAATGCAGTCAGGAAAAAATCCTTGAAACCTTGGAATGTATCAACAGAAACACCGTCCGCCTTGAAAATTTTGTTAACCGTATCAGCGATATGCAAAAGCTTGACGAAATGAAAGTGTGTAAAGAGGACACGGATGTACATTCACTCTTTGAATCTTTAAAAGAAAACGCAACCATAATCTGCAAGGATAAAACACTGACCTTTACAAGTGAAAGTAACTGCAAGACTGCTTTAACTGACGCAGCAGTTCTTGAGCAGATAATTGCTAATCTTGTTTCAAACGCTGTACGCTATGCAAAAAAAGAGATAAGACTCGACTGCAGATGCACTGACGGACACTTGTTTATTACCGTATCAGATGACGGCAAAGGCTTTTCCGAGCAGGCACTCAAGCACGCAACAGAGCCTTACTTCACCGAGTATGACAAATCAGACGGTGTTCATTACGGTCTGGGACTTTCCATATGCAAGGAGCTGTGTGAAAAGCTTGGCGGCAAAATCAGCTGCGGCAATGATAACGGTGCAACAGTCAGAGTTGAAGTATAATAGTACACATAAAATTCACCGCCGTGAGTGCAGAAATGCATACGGCGGTGAATTCATATTTTGTTCATATTCAGTTGTGTGAAAACAGAGAATAAGCCTTTAATATTATATGTGAAAACTGAAACAGAAAGGAAGCTTAAAATGACAATTATCAAATCTCATCCCTTCGGAATACAAAGAAAAATTGTTGCCAATATGACGGCGGATTCCAACAGAAACATTCCCCACGTTACATATATGTACGAAGCAGACGTAACAGAGTTTTTCGCATACTATAAGCAATTAAACGCAAATAATCCTAACGATAAAAAGGTCACCTTCAACACAGTTATTTTAAAGGTTATTGCAGAAGCTCTTAAAAGAGTTCCGCACCTTAATGCTCATCTTGAATTTAACAGAAAGCTTGTAAGAGGTAAGCTTCACATCATCAAGGAAGTAAATATCACAATGCCCATGATTTTTCCTAACGGAGAAATGATGACGGTAAATCTAATTGATTTCGGCAATAAAAACATTTACGAAATGACCGAATATATTGATAATCTGAAAAAGAAAATGGATAACTCAAATCTTGAGCATGCAATGTTTGAGGTATCATTAAGAGATACTCTCATCGAGCTTGCCAAGGGACATCCTGTACTTGCTTTTTACAGAGCAATCGGTTCACTCACAGGTAAAGACAGACTCAGGTTCAGAAAGGACGAGCTTAAAAAGCACTATTCAGTTCCCAGGCACAAGAGAGTAACAGTTGATGACCTTAAGCAGGGTACCGTTATGGTTACCAACTTCGGCTCACTTTATCCCAAGCAGAAGGGCGCAGGTGCAATGCTCGAAATCATACCGCCCCAGGTTACAGCCTATGCAATCGGTGCAGTTACCAAAAAGCCCGTTGTTGTAACGGAAGACGGTGAGGATAAAATTGCAATCCGTTCAATTCTTCCCATTTGCATCGCCTTTGACCACAGAGCCCTGGATTTTGATGATATCATTCCTATGATAAAAACCTTTGATGATATTTTTTCTGACTTCAGCTCAATTTTTGAGGAATAATCAGTAAGCAATCTATTTGTTAGCAGTAAGGATATATCCTTTTGAATAAATAAAAGAAGGAGGTGAAACCATGGATATGCAGGTGTTTATTCAGTTCATTTTTGAACTTGTAAAGAGAATTATCAATGCATTAAACATTGACGGTTTTCAAATTCCCGACGATGTAACCCTTCCCGATAATCTTTTCCCTACAGAACCTACTGAATAATTAGCGTTCAAAGCACTCCGGTCTTTATTTCATACTTAACTGTCAGAAAAACACTTAAGACTAAGAAAAAACGAGACCAAAAATATTGATTTAAGAATAACAAACGATTAAGAACACATTTAGTTGCGATGAAAAACACTAAAAAAGTAGTAACTAATGATGTGATAGATGCTATAGAAAAATATACATTAACTGCATTATCAAATAAATACAATTTAACTGAAGGGATATATAACCATCTCTCTTTAGCACTTTTTCAAAATCAAATAGAAAGTAATTTGGATGATGCGCATCGTCTTGCCAAAATTATTATACGGAATATTCAGGTGTATGATTCTGCACTAGTTGAAGCTATAGCTGATATATTTATGATAAAATTCATTGGCATAACATCTGAAGAGTTTTATCTAAACCTTGTAGTTGATTATTTGAAATACAAAAATATTCATAAAGGATGCAGGTCGTATCGATGTGCTTATAAATAACTTCGGTACTTCAAATCCGGGCAAGGACCTTGATTTTTCAAATACGGAAACAGAGATTTTTCTTGATACTGTCAACATCAATCTCAGAAGTGTTTTTGCCGCAAGCAAAGAAGTCGTTAAATATATGGCAAAGCAGGGCGGAGGAAGCATTATTAACATTTCTTCGGTCGGAGGACTTGTGCCTGATATTTCACAGGTTGCATACGGAACAAGCAAGGCCGCAATCAACTATCTTACTAAATTGATTGCGGTACACGAAGCGAAAAATAATATTCGCTGTAATGCAGTTCTTCCCGGAATGACCGCCACCGATGCAGTAGAAAAAAATCTGACAGGAGAATTCAGGGAGCTTTTCCTGAGGCACATACCTTTCGGCAGAATGGGTAAACCTGAAGAAATAGCAGCAGCGGCAGTTTATTTTGCTAGTGATGAATCTGCATATACTACGGGACAGATTTTAACTGTGTCAGGAGGCTTCGGTTTGGCGACGCCTTTGTACGGAGATATGTCGGATAAGCTTAATCGCAGATGAAGTTTTAATATCGTTTAAAATTTATGTAAAACCTCTTGTTATAAAGCAGGATACAACTGCCGAAAACAAGAGGTTAGTTTTTTACAATTTTAAATTATGGGGTGCGTTTTTGCGTGTATCGGGAGAGCGCTTGAATGGCATTCAAGAGGTCAGCGGTTCGATCCCGCTTATCTCCACCAAAGAGGCGCCTTGATTTTATAATTGAGGCGTTTTTTTTAAGGAGAAATGTGTAATGGAAAATCAAAAACAAAGGCTACACAATAGTACCAAGGTAAAAGTAACATTAAAATCAAAAGAAACAGGCAGCAAGGAAAAAAATGTTTTAGAAGTGGAATCGAACATTCAGAAAAACATATTTTCCAAAAATGAATTGAGTGAATGCTTAAAAGATATTTTTGAAATTGAGTTGTTTAAAGATAATTATGAAGCTTTAAGAAAAAAAACACTAAAACCACCTGTTAAAAGGAAATCTACGGCTAAACCTTCATATCCCAAGACACAAATGAAAAATATCAATCCGCCCGTTAAAAATGAAATTGAATTCAAATCCATTTTAATCAAGATAATCATTGGTATATTTCTAATATGGTTGTGCATAGGAGAAAAAACATCACTTGTGATATTACCACTTGGAGGACTGGTAATATTGATAGGTTCTGTTGTAGTTCCGATGTATGAAGAAGATCAGAGATACCAGCAAGCACTAACAAAATATCAAAAAGATATTGAAGCAGAAAAAAAGCGCTGTCGGGAAGAAGACGCAAAAGAAAAAGAAAAAATTGATAAAGAATATAATAAGATTGTGAAAGAAAACAACGAAAAGTTTAAAGCAGAACGTGAAGAATATGAATTAGCATTAAAAGAAATTGATGATTTAAAAGAGACGTTTCACCGTGCAGTGGAGAAGCTAAACGATTTGTATACGAAAACTGGTATCCCGGAAAAGTATCGCAATTTGCCAGCAATTAGTACTTTTTATGATTTTATTTCAACAGGTATATGCGAAAGTCTCGATGGGAAAGACGGAGCATTTAATCTATATGAAGAACAATTGCAAAAAGAAAAAAGTGAACAAGAAATTGAAAGGCTTGAATCTTTAATTGCAAAGCTTCAAAAGGATTTGGAAAATGAACGTGAACTTAATTATTCAAGAATGCAACACGAGTCTTTTATGCGCTCTATGGATGATTTTGAACTCCGAATGGCCATTCGTGAAGGTATACACGACCTTAATATGAATATAGATAATTACTTATAAAAGCTCATAACTCCCCGTAGCTACAAACTATGGGGAGTTTTTTTATTTACCCCACCTTATCAATCCCCACCATAAACTGCTCAAAGTCAATATTAAACTCAAGGGTGCGTTTTTAGGTGTATCGGGAGAGCGCTTGAATGGCATTCAAGAGGTCAGCGGTTCGATCCCGCTTATCTCCACCAAAAAATACCAAGTCCTCGGACTTGGTATTTTTTTATCCATTGTGAGAACCATGGTATATCATCAGCATGTCAGGACTGCATATTATTACGTATCAGTGTGTCTTAAAAAGCTTTCGCAATGATGATATCCACGATTTTTCCGTGATTTTTCTGTAAAAGGCAGAAAAAAAGAGGATGAATTATGTTAATATTGACATAAGGAAAAATGTATGTTAAAGTTTAACTGAGTTATTGTATCTTTTTTTGTGAAGGGAGTGTTATAAAATGATTGAAGCCGCTTTGTTGGCAGGGGTGGCCGAAACAGCTTCAGAAATGGCTGTTGAATCCGCTGCAATTGCTTCAGAATTGGAAGGGATCAAAGATACAGCACTTTTTGTTGAGAAGGCAACCGAGCTTTTTGATAATTTAAAAGGAGTGGTGGATTCAATTGGTGAACGTCCGGGCAGAAACTTTATGTCGAGAACTCTCAGAACGGGAGCCAGGGGTGAGTTTGCGGTGGAAACTCTGGATATGCTTGAAGCAGCTGAAGTCGCTGAAGATGCAGAGGCGCTGGAAGGACTTTCCGAATATGACAATGCGGAAAAAATAACCAGGGAAGTGCAGACACCGCGTGTCGGTCAATCAGCGTTTCCTCTGGCACGCGGAAGTTATGTTGCTCAGCTGTCCCGTTTGCAGGAACGGTATGCTGCTAAGCTGTATAAAATCTCGCAGCTTTGTAAGGCAGAAGCCGCAATGACAGAAAATGCTGCGCTAGCAGAAGAACTGCAGGAGTTGTCTGAAATTTTTGAAGAAGTTTCAGACATTGCTGATAAGATGGGGGATTATGTCGGAGCCGTATCTTATCCGGAGATTATGATAAGACATTCACCCACAAATAATTGAAATAAATGATGAAAAGGAGAAATAATCATGAAGATAGGAAGTAATTTTGACTTAGGTAGATCAGTACAGAAAATGAAAGAAGTAGACGAAACCCTGAAAGAGGCTGAAGCTCTCGAGGCATCTCTTGATAGAAAATTAGATGCAACAAATAACGTTTTTTCTGACATTGATCCTAAATTAAAGGCGCTCAAGGAATCCACTGTCAATCAACTAGCAGAACTTCGCAAGCCTGAAATGCTCAATACCAACATCGTTGACAGTCTTTTGAAAAATAATCTGACTGAAAGCGCCTGGGAAAAAGCTGTTACCGGAGAACGCATAGTGATGATGAATAAAATGTTCGACACAATGCTTGAGAAAATGCAAGTCCCCGAAGAAATCCGTAAGGGTGTGCAGCTTATGCACAACGGTAATAATACCGTAGAGGGAAATCTGGACGGTTCAGGCCAATGCAGCAGATTTGTAGATTTAGATCAGTCCGGAGCCTTCAGAGTTGCTCAGAAGCCTTTTGTGGAAATGCACGAAGCTTTGTCAGAGCAGAGCTTTGAAACAGCCTTGGGTTCTCTTTACAATCAGGCTGTCAAGGTAATGCAGCAGGCTACATGTGTTGAGCCTGCAGGCTCATACCATGATGTTGCCGAACAGGCAAAATGGGCATCTGAGGTTAAGGATCAGATCAACGGGGAGTATAAAAAAATGAGTGCTATGCAGCAGTTCGCAGATAAAGCTGAAAAGGATTTCTTTAAGCGCTATGATAATATTTTAAAAGTCAAGAAAGCTGCAGCTAACGATATTTCATTCAAACACACTGTAAAGATAAAGTGAAAGGCGGAAAATCGATATGATTAATTCATATGAAAACACAAAGCGCCGCATTAAAAAGGCCGTAGAGGAAGAAGAAAAGCTGTTACAAGCATTTTATATGCGCTCAGACTGCCGTACCGTCCGACAGCTTCGGGAGCTTATGGATAAAGAGCTGGGTGAGCTGATAAATATAAAGATGCAGATCAATAAGATTACTGAAGAGGCAGTTATTGAAGGTATGCGTCTTGACGGAGTAGAATATCCGGCGGCTTTATGGGCTGAAGAAATAGCTCCCGTAATCTCTGAATTCAGATTGCGTTCTTTATATCAACAGGCTCCTGTAGGCAGTGTTTTTGCAGGAACTTTAAATCAAGCGCCTGCAAAAGCTGCAAATAAAAACCGTACAGTTTTGTATGCGGTTACTGTCAGCGGTGTGGTACTGACCATATCCGGTGTTAGCTTTACTCCTGTAAACCGTATCTTACTTGGTATGGGTATTGTATTGACAGCTACCGGCATTGTTCTGTTGATAAAGGAGATCTACTTTGATAAGAAAGCTCTCGCTGAAGGAAAGCCTTCTGTTGTTCCTGACCTCAACACCGCAACGGAGGCTGAGAAGGTTGCAGATCTGCTTGAAAAAAACTATAGTGAAAACATTGAAATAATAAAGAAATGGAATTCAGAAATATACAATCTTGCTGTTGAAGCTATGGGTAAAACGGAGGAAAAATAAAAATGACTGTTTTAATAGTTGACTCGCCATTACAGGAGCAAACAGTTCAACAGCTTTCATTACCTGATGATGTTGTACAGCTGCCTTATCCGGCAGAAAATATCGGTAGAGCAGACAGGGCAATTTATATTGCATCATTAGACTCCGGCGGAACAAAGGAACAGAAAGATATTCTGCGTAATAATCCGCAGGTAGGAGAGTGGTTTGTGCTTTCTTTGGGAACTATGGAGGATTCCTGGTTATCTTTCCGTGAAGGTCTTTTTCAGGTTAAATCTCCGATCTATACATTTTCCTCTGCTGAAGAGTTAATCAAGGCTATGGAGCGTCCCGTGGTTCTGAAAAACTCCTGTCTTATTCTCAGTGAAAAAGAAACACCGGATGCTGATGAACTGATTGACCTTTTTAAAATATGGATGCCTGGTTGGCATTTTGAAAAAGCATTGTTGGCAGATGATCCCGAAATATGCTTTCATACCAATTGCGGTAAAATCATTGTTATCGGCCGCACAGCCAAGGATTTTCAGAATATAAAAATCCCTGAGGCTGTTTCTCCTGTTGTGGTTATGACACGGATTGAGGATAATGTTCTTAAAAGCATGCATCCGCAAATGCTTGTTCAGGAAATTCTCAGAAAGACAAAAGAATTTCATTGGAGTGCAGAAATTCTGATGCAGAAATTTTTCATAGTAAGTACGGCATATGAAGCCTTACGTCTAAGAGCAAAAAACGAGCCGGATTTTTTAATTGCTCTTGTAAATGACAGCCGTTTTGATATGTGGGACTGTTATGGTCTGCCGGAAAGCAGAAAGTTATATACCAAGGAACACATAACTGATTTTCTCGGTCAGTTTGATGCTTGTGAACGTATTGCTTCCGGTTTGCTCAATCATAACATATGACATACAGATAAAGGAGAAAAAAAGATATGGAAAATAAAATAAATGTATCTTGCATGGATTTGGCTGAGATAACCGAAAAAGGTTACCGCACTGTGCTTAATCTGCTCAAAGATATAATTCTGGAGCTTGAAACACGTCAGAAGACAGGGGATAAGGCAATTGAGAATGCGGTTTCTGCTCTTAAGGACATTGTTGATAAGTCAACTGAACGAAACATTTTTCTTGCACTGCTTGGTGAAATGAGCAGCGGTAAAACATCGCTGATTAATGCTGCTCTCGGATATCCTTTGTTTCCTGTCGCTAAGGTGACAACCTCAGCTTGTCCTGTTGAAATCCGTTACGGTGAAAAGTTTGAACTTCAGGTGTTCTCTGTTGAAAAAAACAAAGAGACGGTTTTTTATACCTACAATGATGCCGGGGTTTTAACTGAGGATAACAAAAATAAGCTTCTGGCGTATTCGCAGAAATGCGTAAATGACGGAATACTGGTATGCGAAAACTTTGACTATTATTTTGATATCATAGAGGGCTCGGCTGATTTGAATAATACTCTGCACTGTGCACAATTGCTTATTGCGCTGCTTAACGGACATATAGGTCAGGATTTTGAAGGAATATCTGACCGCCGTAAGGCTCTTGTCGAGGAACGTAAAAAGCTTTTAAGAGATATTCTCGGAGATTCTGCAGATAAAAGCTTTGCCCTCAGAGTTTATATAGACAGTGAGATACTCAGACACGGTATTACACTGATCGATTTGCCTGGACTTGGCTCTGACACAAAAACACATACCGATATAACCACCAACTATATAAATAAAGCTGATTGCTGTGTAATGCTGTTCGGACTTGACGGTAGAACTTCATCAAACAGTTCTGCTCTGGAGCTTATGCAGAAATATGAAATTATGCGTTATTCGGGAAAATCCAACCGTTTTATATCAGCTATCAATAAATGCGATGGGCCTTATGAAATAAACAGGAGACATTATGGTAGTTTAATAAGACAGGCAGCAAATTCGGTATATGCTACCTTACACAGTGTAGATATACGCGACATTGTTCCTATCTCTGCCCGATATGCAGAATACCGATACGTTCTTTACGGCGGAGTGGAGCCTGAGAATACTTTGCTGGGTATGCAGTTGTATGATAAAAGTAAGGAAGAAATCACTGCTGAGCTTAAGAGAAGATACGATACTGCCTTTGAGTATGTCGATCCTAAAACTGATACTAAGATTTCTTACAGTACAAGGGATTTCTTTGAGGAGGTTATAGGTGAATACATCTTACGCATCCGTTTTCTGAACCTTGCAAAAAATATTTCTGAGGTTGTTAAGTGCTTTCAGGAAACCTTAGACGGTCTTCAGGTGGAAACTAAGCTTATTGCTATGCTCGAGCTATTAGGCGGCTCTCTCATGGAAAATCTTATGTCACGTATGAGTAAGGCTTTGCAAAATACTAAGGAAAGCTTTCTGAAAAGTGTTGGTAATATCAAAGATGAAATGGAAAAAAGCAGATCAGAATTATCAGCTAAATTGGATAACGAAGTTATCCCTGCTTATGAAAAAGAAATTTCCGAAGCTGATAAGCATCTCAATACTTATATGGATCAGAGAGTCGCTAAAATGCTGTCGGACTGGGCAGGACATTACTGTATTGACGGATTAGATGATAAAAGCAAGATTAACAAAGGTATCTTTGATGATATGAAAGCATATTTTTCAAGCTTTGATTTTAATCCTTATTTGAAGTCCGGAAATAATTTGCTTGAAAAATATTTTAATGATCAGAGGGAAAGCTACAAGAAAGGTGTCAATATGCTGAACGGATGCTTCCGTGAGCTTTCCGGCAAGGTTGGCGAGGTGCTTGACACAGTATTTGAAGAGTTTCTGACAAATGAAAAAATTGAAAAAGAAAAAAGCCCGTCAGAGGATGGTGATGAAGGGCTTACTGGGGAAATCATAAATATCTACCGTAAATGCTTTAATGACACCAAGCTGACTATTATAGACAGCCTTTCACATCTTTCCGAGAATATGGCTAAAGAGATACTTTCTGACACTCTTGTAGAGGATGAAATCCAAGAAAGCATATCCGTGACTTTTTCTTATTTCAATGATCTTATAGATTGGTATCATACTTCATGCGGCAAGTATCTTGATCTGTCTAAAGGAGTCACTATAATGCTGGGCAGACCGTATCTTGACGTCAGCGAAATACGCAGACATATATCAAAACCCTTTCTCACAGAAGATAACCGGAAAGATTATGTCGGAGGTCTGAAGAGTGTTCTGATAGGACAAGATGAAAAAAGCCATAACTCCCGTATGGAAAGAGCGCTGAATAAAACATTCACGGTTTTTAAGGCAGAAGCAAGCAGAAGAATCAAGCGCGTAATTCCTGTTGTAAATGAAGATATCAAATTTTCATTTGACAGCGGTGCAGGAAAAATCAGATACCGTTATGCACATATTCTTGAAGCTATGAGGCTGTTATATGATAATCTTTGCAAGGTTGAAACAAACAGTGCTATTGAATTTGTTCTTGATAACGAGTTTGATTGGGCAAAGGACTCAACAGTTATTCATAAAGAAAACTTAACAGATACGCGTACTCTTTTTGAAGAGAGTATGGAAAAAATAGAAATACAGATCCGCACGAAGGATAAAACAACATCAGATGACGATACGTGTGTCGTAGAAACGGAGACGTTATGAGCCATTTTTCATCAAATGATTTAACCGTAATAAACATCGATCATCTACTCAACTATCAGCAGGAGGATCTTGATGTTTTTCTTGATGATGCCGGTACATTGCTTGAGTCTCTTCCTGATAAAGAGCAGCCGTCGCTTGCTGTATGGAAGATTACCCGTCTCGGAATGCCTTCAAAAAAGCCGGAGAAAGACGAGCTTCCGATACTTTCAGATATTCTTGCTGCAAACAAGGAGTCCTTCTGTGTAGGCTTCCGTGGAAGCCGCAACGAAGGCGCCGCCTATTTCCTCGGGATGAAAGAGGATTCTTCCGGTGTGCGTATTCAGGGTGCACTGCAGGCTGCTTTCGGTATGGCACAGACAGCTCCCATGGATGATAAAAATTTCAACTATGAGCATTGGGGTGTCTGCAAAAGAATAATTTTAAATGAAGATCAGCTTGACCAGCTTCCTAAAGCTTCCGATATTACTTCAAGCTGGGTTGACTCTCTTGCTTATTCAGCTTTCAATAAAAATTGTGAAATAAGACTGCTTTTCACTCCTTTAAAAACCGAATGGCTGGATGAAAAGATTGATGAAGCCTATAAACTGTTGGGCATATTAAGTGAAAATCAGGAAAACAGCCTTCAGGTATCTCATAGCGGCGGTTTGTCGGTCAATTCAAACGGAAACGGTCTTGAACGGTTAAAGGATTTTATTTTCGCAAGTAAGAAGGCTAATGATAACGAAAATACTTCTGTATCCTTAAATCTTAAAAAGGAACATTGGAATGTGACGCTTGTCAGTGAAGAGCTTCAGTTCCGTATCCGTGAATTAAAGCAACTGAAGCGTGATGGCGGCTGGAGCCTGTCTGTAATAGCCAGAGCTGATAAAGAAGCTGATATTAAGATCGTAGAGCAGATAATAGGCGGTCTTTTTATCAAATTGGGATATCAGTGCAATTGGACTAATTATTATAAAGGCTCAGCTATGCTCCTTACGTCTGCTCAGGTTGTAAGATATGTTCACCATCCTGAAAACTTTTTCCCGGGAATTGAGCTGGAGCCCTTACGCAGCTTCGAAGCAAATGCTCCGAGACAGGACAAGCCGGCACTGAAAGCAGGCTATCTTGTATGGAACGGTCAGAAAATTGTGAGCTCCGATGCGATAAGCAGTGAGGAAAAAGAGAAATCTATGATTGCTATTCCGTTGAAGGATTTAAACAGTCATGCTTTTATCTGCGGAAAATCAGGCTCCGGTAAAACTAATTCGGTATGCAGCCTGCTCAGTAAGCTTCAGGAAAAGGGTATACCTTTTATGGTTATAGAGCCGGTCAAGGGTGAATACAGGTCTCTTAAAAACATTATGCCTGAGCTAAAGATATTCAATCTGGAAATACACGGTAAAAATCAGCTGCACATTAACCCGTTCTGGTTTCCAAAACGAGGCAAGCTGAGTTATCACATTGACAGTCTAAAATCCATTATTACTGCCTCCTTTGAATTGGAAGCTGCTATGCCTAATATTCTGGAACAGTGCCTGGTGTCTTCATATGTTAAAAAGGGCTGGAATATTTCCACGAGCCAGAATGTTTTCAGCGGAAAAATACCTGACGAAATGCTCTATCCCACCTTCACTACTCTGTGTAATGAGATTGAGCTGTATCTGGAAACAAACGCAGGCTTCGGTGCTGAATTAAAAAGCAACTACAGAGGCGCACTTCTTTCACGACTGAAAAGCTACACAACCGGAACAAAGGGAATGCTTCTGAACTGTCCTGCTCATCCGGATTTTGAGAACTGGATCGAAAACAATATTTCATGTGTAATTGAACTTGATGAGCTTGCAGACGATTCAGACAAAGCAATCGTTATGGGTACACTTTTAACACAGTATTTCCAGTGTATCAAATACAGCGGCAATCATATCAGATCAGAGCTGAAGCATGTAATTGTTCTGGAAGAGGCTCATCACCTGTTCAAGGACAGCGGTAATTCCGTTGATGCCGGAAACTCAAACCGTCAGCACCTTGTGGAAATGCTCAGCAATATGCTCGCAGAAATACGTGCCTACGGTGAAGGTATATTTATCGTTGATCAGAGCCCTACTACGGTTTCTGCTCAGGTTATAAAAAATACTGCAGTCAAGCTGGTTCATTACACCGACTATGTTGAGGATCTTAAGGTTCTCAGTGAATGTCTTTTGTTGGAAAGTGAGGATGAAAACGCTCCTGCGGCATTGAAGATAGGACATGCTCTGCTTCGCTTCAGCTCTATGCAAAGACCGGTTCATATCCAGATGCCTTTGTGTGATACAAAAGAAAATGGCGGAATTAAAGGAGATATCTGTTCCTCGTCTGACGATGCCCGTAATATTCTTGATATGATATGTTCGGATGAAAGCGTTCATAAAAAGCTGCTGGATAAATGTCGGATGTTCATCAATCATTTTCTGTTTGATGAGCTGCAAAGCAAATGTCCGATACTTGATTCGCTTAAGGCAGATATAAATTCTGAAGCGATAATTTTCGGTTGCGGTGCAGGTATAACCGAGGAAGGCGTGGATTTCATACTGCGTAAGTTGATTGCTGAATCACTTTCAGTAATGTATCCTAATCAGTATCTTCTGTGCAGAAAGCTTCAGATATCTGTTGAACGTTATATTGATGTAACGGCTTGTTTATCTGACGATGCTCAGAACATCCTGGATATGATACGTTCGAATGAAATCGTTCATAAAAAGCTGCTGAACAAATGTCACAGGTTTATCAATCATTTTCTGTTTGATGAACCGCAAAACAAATGCATCGCACTTAATATGCTTCAGGAATATGTAATCACTGAAGCGATATGCTTCGGTTATGATCAAGAGACTCTTGACAGCGTAACTAATGAAGGTATGGAATATATACTGCGTAATCTGATTACTGAATCACTTTCCACAAAGTATCCCAATCAGTATCTTTTTTGCGGACGGCTTCAGATGGCTGTTGAACGTTATCTTGAGTTGACTATGCTGCAAAGCACCGGTATTACAAGGCATCAGATATTACTTGTTGAGCAATATATCAGTGAGGTTCTTATTGCTTCATTGTCTTACTATTACGGCTCCGCTGCTGAATACAGCAGAATTATTAGCGCTATTCCTAAAAGTCGCATGCAGCTGCCGTACCTGTCAGACATTCTTTTGTCCATGGTAAAAATATTGGAGAAGGGAACCATAAATGTTGAAGTGCTGTTTTCTCTGCCTGCAGAAGAAGCTGTTTGGTCCATAGGTGAAAACATTTTCTTATTGCCTGTTTCGAAGAATCTGGCAGAGCGTCTGATTTTATTACTCAAAGATTGTTATGATGATATGAAATAATACTGTTTCTTAAAGAAGGCAATGAATAAGATCAGATTCTGTATTTTTTATGTGCAGGATAAAATTCTATAGGTTAACTTTAAAATTAAAATACAAAACTGACTTCTCTCTCCGGGGAAGTCAGTTTGTATTTTTCAGGCATTATTTTTTATATTCTGTTGTGTATACAGCGCCTTGAAACAAAAACAACCTTTCTATGGTAGCTTTTCTGCCACAGAAGGGTTGTTTATTATGGAGATGTAATAAATCAGCGGATGGGTTTATCGGTAATCACTGCAAACGCATCCTTTACATTCGAATAGCACGCATTGAATTTATCTATCGGAACAAAAATCCGTCCTCCGTCTAAGCTTTGTGCCGAACTGTCGCACAGATAAAAGCCTTTCAGATTTTGCTCCATATCCCTGACTGTTCCTGTAAGGCAAACTGCATGACCGGCAAGAATTTCTCCTTTTGAGTTGAATACTTTCCAATCTCTGCCTTGTAAAATACCTGAATTCAGACCAAGTAAAACGCCGTGACCGCCTTCTATTACTTCAGCCAGTCTTTCCGGTGTAGCAGTGCTTGCAGCAAACTCACAGTGCGCTTCAAGTCCGTAATGCTCCAGTAAATCAATCTGATTTCTGATTGTGGTTCCACCGCCAAGGTACAGCGGGTCATGTTTTGCACATAAATCGTTTTCCATAGCAAATTTCAAAATTTCAGGTTCACTGACATTTATGCCGGCTATCTTCAGAATGTTGGATATGGATGTTTCTCCGCAGGTTCCGAAGGCACCGTAGACATTATCATAGCCTTGCTGACAATCCAATACATCACCGAGCTTTACAGGATCTCCGTAAACAAGAGCTTTTTCGATTCCAGGAACATCTGTTCTGATTTCCGGAACAAGAGTTTTAGCTGTTTCTCTGATTTCATTGGCATCCCACACTTGTGCCTCTGTCAGATTTTCTGCGTTCATAATCTCATAACGTTCAATTAAATTCATATAATTCTCCGTTCATATTTAGAATAATATTTTAAATCGAGTTAAGTTTCATCTCAGTTATGTCCTGTGTTGCATCTGTCTGACAAAGCACAAGGTGATCCGTCAGGACATTGCAAAGAATGCAATTCGCTGATTTGTTGAGCTTTTATTCTTCAAAAACCTTAAGTGCTGATTGAATTTTATTTTCAAATATGTCAGCATCGTTTTCTGATACTGAAAAAACAATCTTTTTGAACATATCATAATCAGGTTTTGTGAATTTAAACATATCTGTCTGAGGGGTTACATATCTTATTAATTTCATTATGTCCGAAAGATTTGTCTTGGTGAAGTCTTCTCCGCGGCTTGAAACAATGGTAACAAGCATACCTAATCTCCATGTCAGAGCTTTGGCTGAAATTGCATTGAAATATATTCCTGCAACAGGCACATGACCGAGCACCTTATCAACAGCAAGATCCAAAAGGATTTCTTTAAATAATCCGCCGAGAACTGCTCTGATATCCTTTCCGTCCAGAACACTTCTTCCGTAAATTTTTCTTATGTCATTTATCATGGGCTCATAGTGCGTAAGAACAACTCCCGCATCTACCGCAAGAGTGGCAGGAAAGCCTGCTATACCGCTGATTCCCTGTATGAATGCATTTGAATTTGATTTGCTGTTAATCATTTTGTATGCAACATCAAAAATACCTTCTCTGGCATCAGTAGAATTTATATCCGTCATTTTATCATTTCCTTTCTTACTATAAAATTATCAGTTAAAATATTATCTGTTTCTTAATTGAATATGTGTTTTTATTTTCAATTCCTTTAAGAAACATTTTGTATTATATATTTTATATCAGTTATAGTCGTAATTTTCTGTTGCTGAAAGAACTTTCGGATTTTACATAAAGAGAACTGATTTTATTTAATAAATGTTTTTAAAATTATGAACACCGTCATTTCTGTATTTTTCCATTATTTCATAAACAGCTTCAACATCATACAGCTTTACATCGATTATAGCTAAGATTAACTGATCTCTGAAATCACTGTAACAAAAACAGTTGCCTGCGATATTCATCATTTCAGTGGCTTCAGTTTCATTCAGCTCTAAAACTATTATAAGCTTTAACAATGTTTCTTTGCTTGGTTTGCCGACATTATGCTGAATATTGCTCCATGTTGATTTGTCAATAATTGCATACTTGCAGAATGAATCAGCGTTTAAAACACCGTTTTTTTTGTAAAAATCTTTTCTTAATCTTTTTATGTATTTAAGCAGTAAATCGTACAGGTTCTCTTTGTTTTCATTTATTTTTATACGGTTTTCAAGGCATTTTTCAAAAGTCTGAAACATATCAACTGAACAACATGTCTTTCCCAATCCTGTGACACCGTTTCTGTAAAGATGATGCTCCTCAGGCTTTTGAGCCGGAAATCTTTTGTTGATATATTCTTCTATTTCGACATATATTCTGTTATCCATAATCAGATCCTTTCTGACCAAAACAATCTATTGTCTGACTGATTAAAATCATGGTCCCGTATTATATCATTCTGAATGTTTTGATTCAAGCTTCACGTCTTAGATTATACATCTTTCAGCAAAAAAAATCAACAGGGAAAATCACATGATAAGTGTAAAGTATCTGAGGTGACGATGCAGATAAGTTGTAATAATTTTCTAAGATATGTTTCTAATTTTGAAAGTGCGATTGCAAAAGAGCTTGTTGATGATAAAGACTTGCAAAATTACTATGTTAAGATAGTAAATAATGCAAAATCCACGACATCAATAACGACAACAACATTAAAAAATCTTTATTCATTTAGTACATATTATGCAATGAATGATTTCGTAACAGAACGTTACTATAGAGACAAAAAATATATTTACTATGTTGTTTCTAAAACTAATTATCACAAGCAATTTAATATGGATTCTGGTGATAGATTTGATGTGTTATGGCCTGTATATGTAGATATTTTTAGCAAGAACAATCTTGCTAACACATGCTCATACATGACGAAAAATTATGATTTTTTAAGATTAATCATAAGAAAAAAGGAATATATAGATTTATCTGAAGAAGTTAGAATTACATTAGCAAAGGTTTTTCAAGATTCAGATTGTATTATAAATGTTTTGGAATATGGCACAAATTTCGCTATTGAATACTTCAGTGTAATTGATGGTTTTACCGATTATAATGCAGCCAATACATTTGTAGATATTGTAGAGCAAAACAATCAAATTTTAGCTTCTGATGATGTCTATAATAATACATATGAAAAATTGTGGAATGCTCCTTTGAAATCGCGTTATACAAAATTGCGAAAAAAGAATGGGTATAAGAAATAACATAAGTGAAATGGTGGGGTGCGTTTTTGCGTGTATCGGGAGAGCGCTTGAATGGCATTCAAGAGGTCAAGAGTTCGATCCTCTCCGTCTCCACCATGAAATCCGTAATCGTCTTGATTGCGGATTTTTCTTGTAATGTAAAACCCATTGTATAACTGGAATTCAGCAGATACAATGGGTTTATTTTTGTTTTTACTTCAGTTTTGCCTTAAGCACGCCTTCGGTTGCTGTTCTGAAATCGGCAACAGTCTTTTCTCTCCACTGTGTTTCCGTGGGGTAGAAAAGCTCGTAGTAGTTTTCCTTTACAACCTCACTTGCAATTTTATTGTCAGAGGGGAACCAGTGCTGTCTGTTTTCGTCAACGGTATATTTCAGCGAAAGAATTGATTCTATAAAGCTGTCGCCGATGGTGCCGAACTCAAAGCAGGTTGAGAAAAGCGTTTTGCCGGTTTTCTTGCTTTCTGCAAGGCGGTAGAAATAGTCTGTTGTGTCGCCTGTTGTTGCATAGAAAGACTCTGAATCATGAGAGATTACATAGTCGTATCCGAAGGTTTCCTTGGTTTCAGCCTCTGTCATGGTTTCATAAACAGAGTTAAATATAACCATATTGTAGCGGGGGCCGTAGCCTGAGTGGATGTCTATATGCACAATGTTTTTGTATTCACCGTCAAGGCAGTCGTTGAATACGCCCTTAAGGTAGGCTGTTGATATTTCATCACCGTTGCCACCGTAATATACTCCTGTCGGGTATTCATACTGACCGGTGAGAAGAGCATCCGAAACCTTGTCTGCACCCTTGGTGATAGCCTCTTTTGCAAGGTTAAGATAAAAGCCTGCCTCATGCCAGAGAGCGTTGCCGATTTTTCCTTCGGGCTGAAGGAATTCCTTTACCTCGGGATAATCCTTGTTTGAGGTAAGGTCAAAGCTGCTCCAGTCGAGAATAAAGTTACGGTTGAGGTCAACATTGTTTTCGTTGTAACGACGCATATATTTCATACCGTAAGGATTAACATTGGCTACAACAAGAATACCTGTTTTTTCAGTGTCTATGTCAGGGTAAATTTCTTCAAAGAATACATCGAGCATAACAGAGCCGATATAGCCTTCCATACCGTGAACGCCTGTTGTAAGGATGATGAGATTTTCCTTTTCCTTTGCTGAAGGCAGATAAATGTTGTCAATATAAAGGCTGTCGTCCTTATTGACTGCGTATTCACTAGCTTTCACGGTTACACCGTCGCTTTTAAGTCTTTTAACACGCTGTTTAAGATGAGTGCGGATTTCATCGTAGCTGTTGTAGAAATACTCGCTGTATGCATAGCTCTCCTCAACCTCAGGCTGACGTGCGCCTGAAAGCACAAGGTAGGGACCTGCAACACTTATAATCACAACAACAAGGACAATGCAGAGAAGGGGAATAAGAATATTTTTAAGCTTTTTATTCATAATATCACTCCTTATGCCTTGTATTATATCACATAATATTACATATTGCTACGGCTTGTTCAATATTTTTAACAGTTAAGTTTAAAATACCATAGCAATACAGGAAAAAAGCAACATAGGAAATAAAGAATAAATCTCATTTATAAAACAACAAGACGAGAAGATGACAAAACACAGTTTAATTTTTTACACTGCTTTATCAACAACAACTGTGAACAGCTCAAATTCGGGTGCGTTTTTGTGTGTATCGGGAGAGCGCTTGAATGGCATTCAAGAGGTCAGCGGTTCGATCCCGCTTATCTCCACCAAGAAAAAATCCGTACACAATCGTGTGCAGATTTTTTTGTACTCCTATTTTTTTAATAAATTTTGCACATAAATTTCTTGTACATTATGCTTGAAACAATCATTTCTTTGTGATATTATTAGCTCAAATTCTTATAGAAGTTGTATGCTGATGTCAAAAATAAAAACATCAGCCATTTGCAGGAGGTAAAAAATGAATTACTCTGAAATCACACCGTATATAAAGGAGCTTGCAGATTTATCTGACAGCAGTAATAATATAGCTTACGAAATGTATGCACAGCATAATGTTAAAAGAGGTCTGCGCGACCTTGACGGAAACGGCGTTGTGGCAGGTCTTACGGAGGTTTCCCGTATCAAAGCAAAGGAAAAGGACGGGGAGGGAAATACCGTTCCCTGTCACGGCAGACTCTGTTATCGGGGAATTGACGTGCGTGATATTGTCAAGGGGTTTCTTGATGATGGCAGATTCGGCTTTGAGGAAACGGTTTATCTGTTGCTGTTATCAAAGCTTCCCGGCAAGCAGGAGCTTGAAAAATTCACGGAGCAATTAGCCTCTTACCGTTCTTTACCCCCGTCATTTGTCAGAGATATGATTCTCAAAGCTCCGGGTAAGGATATGATGAATATTCTTTCAAGATGCGTGCTCGCTCTTTATACCTATGATGAAAACCCCGATGATATATCAACCGCAAATGTTCTGCGTCAGTCTCTTCAGCTCATTGCCGAGCTTCCGCTTATTGCTGTTTATGCTTATCACTCCTTCAGACATTACCATAATGACGAAAGTCTGTTTATTCACTATCCGAAAAAAGAACTGAGCACGGCAGAAAATATTCTTTATCTGCTTCGTGAGGACGGAAAATATACTCCTCTTGAGGCGAAGCTTCTCGACCTTGCTCTCGTGCTCCATGCTGAGCACGGCGGCGGTAATAACTCTACCTTCACAACCCATGTTGTGACATCCTCGGGTACCGACACATATTCTGCAATATCGGCGGCGCTGGGCTCTCTTAAGGGTCCCCGTCACGGAGGAGCAAACATTAAGGTTGTGAAGATGTTTGAGGATATGAAGAAAAGCATCGATACCAATGATACACAGGCAGTTAAGTCTTATCTTGAAAGGCTGCTTGACAAAAATGCCTTTGACCGTGCAGGACTTATATACGGAATGGGACACGCTGTTTATTCTCTTTCCGACCCCAGAGCTGAAATACTCCGCACCTATGCAAAGAAGCTTTCTGAGGAAAAGGGTATGGAGGATGAGTTCAGACTTTATGAAACCGTAGAAAGGCTTGCACCCGAAATCATTGCCGAAAAGCGCAGAATCTATAAAGGCGTCAGTGCAAATGTAGACTTTTATTCAGGTATGGTTTACAAAATGCTTGGCTTGCCGGATGAGCTGTTCACGCCTATTTTTGCTATAGCAAGAATAGCCGGCTGGAGTGCACACCGTATAGAAGAAATACAGAATGCAGGCAAGATTATCCGTCCGGCTTATATAAGCGTAAAAGAAGAGAGTGAGTATGTTCCTCTCGGCGACAGAAAATAATATAACAGGCACCTCGTTTATTAAAGTCTTATTAAACGGGGTGCGTTTTTGCGTGTGTTGGGTGAGCGCTTGAATGGCATTCAAGAGGTCAAGAGTTCGATTCTCTCCGTCTCCACCACAGCATACGGAGTAATTATTTTTTTTCCTGCTTTTAGGTGGGCGTTTTTTTGTTTTTGTTATTAAAATGCGTTAAATTAACAAAAGCAAGTGCCACTTGACAAACTGCAAAGCAGGCTGTGCTTGCTTTTTTTTATATAATGAGCTATTATATAGGCAAGAAAGGGGTGCTGAAATTATGACTCTTGGTGAAAGATTGCAACAATTAAGAAAAGAAAAACAAATGTCTCAGGAAGAACTTGGCAATCTGCTTCTTGTCAGTAGACAGACCGTGAGTCTGTTGGAAACCAATCAGACAGTACCTACAGTTGATAATTTAATCAGGCTGAAAGAAATTTTTGGAGTGAGTATTGACTCTATTTTAACTGATGAAAAGAACAAAAGCTCCGAATCAACAAATTCTCATATTGGCGAAACACCTTCAAACGACAGTCATGAGCACCCGTTAGAAAAATACTGTTTTTCTTTGGATAAAAAGGAACTTAAATATTTCTACAAAATCAGTATCGGGCCTTTGCTTAAAAGATTAGTTCTCTGTGTAGTTTTTGTTTTCTTTTCATTTTTTGTTACTTCGGGGGACACAAGCGAAGAGCGGGATTCTTATATTTTGGTTTTTCTTGCTTTTATTCTTTTATTTGCAAATCTTTTGAGATATATTTATGTTTTGCTTGCAACAAAAAAGAATTCTGAACTTGTGTGCAGCAGAAAGTATACTTACGAAATGTTCCTTGATTATATTATTGTAAGAGTTGCAAATTCAAATGAAGAAATAAAAACTCAAAAATTGTATTTAAATGAGCTTGCAAAATGTTGGGAAACGCCTTTCTGCTATTTTCTTCAACATAAAGACAGAACAATTTATACAATAAAAAAATCCTTACTGGAGGAAAAGTCGCATCTAGGTTTTTTCTGCCAAAATCTAAAAACCGATAAAACTGATTTAAGCACTACTAAAATTTCTTTTTTGAAAACAATAGGAGATATTTTGTTTGTTGGTTGCTTTATCAGCGTTTTCTTAGCTGCGGGTGTTTCTTTTGATGAAATGTCTCAAAATGCAGGAACACATATGGAGAGTCTGGAATCTTTAAAAAATTTCCATTATTTCTTGCCGATACCCCTGATCTCAATTATTGCAGGAATACTTCTTAACAAGAATAAGATACGTAATAAAAAGAATATTATTTGTGGTGTTATTATAGGATTTATAATGCTGATTTATGGATTTTTCCCAACAATTTTTGGGAATGTCAGCAACAATATTGACTCTTTGGAGGCTCAGCTCGGTTTCGATTTTCCACAAACCGTTGGAATGAATTATAATATATCAAGTGATATTTCCGGTGGTAAACTAACTCTTACAACGATGAGTTTTGAAGAGTCAACAGCAAATGATTTTGAAGAGTTTATGCAGGATGACCATAGATGGATAAAGGGAAGCAATAAGGATTTTACAAAAATTATTCCCGAGAATTTGGTTAGTTTCCCCTCTGACTATTTTTTGCTCTATAATACCACAACTTCTGAGTTTGGAAAAATTCCGGAAAATGAAGGTCAATATCAATTAATATATGTTGCATACAGCTCTGAATTTAATGTAGCGTATATATGTGAATACCAATTTATTGTTTAATTTGATAAACAAAACACGCTCCCCGTAGCCACAAACTACGGGGAGCTATTGTTTATTTACGCCGCCTTATCAATACCCACCATAAACTGCTCAAAGTCAATGTTAAATTCAACTTTCAGCTTATACCCTCGGCTAACCTCAACTCGTTTAATCAGGCAGTTTACAATCATTTAATTGCTTAATCTTTTTTTCGCAAAGCTCAATATATCTGTGTCTTAAATCCTCATGTTTCATAAGTATCGGCTTTGCTGTCCACACATGGGTTATATTATCCTGATGTGCGGAAAGATTGTCATAATCGACCAGAAAATCAGCTTTTATGTTTTTTGCTTTCGCACACATACCGAGAATTCTTTGCTCGGCAAAGACCATACATTTTACTTTGTTATCTACCGTGTCTCTTTCAAATTGCATAAATCGGATAGATTCTTTTGCGTAATATTTTCTGAAGCTGTCATCGGCAATATAAAGGAACGCTGTATTAAAAGCCTTTGCATCTTCGTCCCACTCTTGAGGAAAGGTATATCTCGGACTCATATCAAAATATGAAAGCGGGGGATAAACCAGGTCGTGAATATGTTCAAAGTGAGCAACGATCAACTGACTGCGAGAAAGACTGAGAGGCCTCCATACAATCAGGTCAAGGTCTATTATTGCACAGGGACCTTTTGACAGCCTCAGTGCTTCAATTTTTCCTGCCGCCCAATATTTTATGGGGTCCGTTCCACGATAAGAATTTTCAATAATGGGAAAGATTCCGTCGTAGGCATAACCGAGACCCTGCTCCGTAAAATACTCTGCCCCTGCAAGATCGGTGATAAGAAAGATCGGTCCGTTGTATTTTCTCCAACAAAGTGCTGAAAGTTCAGCTGTTTTCAGTTCAAAATCATTGAGCTTAAAGCTTTTATTCCTATTTTCGGGCTTTGCAAAAAATGGCTTTGTCGAAAGCACATGAAAGCCTGTAACGGGAACATCGCTCCGTTTCTGGGTGGAGAAAGCAGAAAGCATATTTTCCATTCCTATTGCACCATAAAGAGAAGAGTTTTCAAAAAAATCACTTATATTCATTCTTGTCACCGTTATCCTTAATGTTTTTTGTGTGCCTTTTATTTTTCAGGTAAAAAAGCCGTCTGATAGCTCTTGTAAATATTGCCGATGCCTACAAGGTCTTGGGCTTCCATAAAGCAAACTTTATTATCTGAGCTTATAGCGTAAAAATTTGTAGTATAACAGAAGTCGCTTAAAAAATTAAATCCTCCGTCCAGCCATACTATGTCATCTACCTTTTCAAAGGGAGTGCGTGCATAGACAAATCTGTTTGAGCTTTTGTTAAAGAAAACTATTTTTCCGTTGTCGAGCAAGCCGATTTCCTGTCGGTCTGTGTTATAACCGCGCACGGTCTTTTTTATGTTGCGTGCTCGGAAATCCGTATCGCTGTTTACGTATTTCCAATCGGCAAAACAATTGTAGGGATAGGCTGAATTAATATGTTTACCTGTTATAAGTACAGGGTTATAAATGTAACGGTTTGTCAAATAAATTGTATTGCGTGCTTCAACAGAGAAATCACCGCATTTGCCTTCACTGAGATTTCTTACTCTCTGTTTTTTCAATTCTCCAGGATAATATGCATTTTCTTTAAAGTCTTTTATATCACATATTCTGACTGTGGTGTGCGACGGTTCAGAGATTGTAACCTTTTCGTCAGTAAATTCATATTCTGTTATAATATTGTTGGTTCCGTACTTTTTTAACAGGTACCTTAAGTTTTCGCGGAACATTTCATTACTTTCATAAAACTCTTTTAAGTGAATGTTCCAATCAGGTCTTTCATATAAGGTATAACGTACCCAAGTTGTGCCCGTGTTTTTATAGGTCGGAAAACCTCTCTCTCCATAGTATTTATATCTGAAATCGGAATAGGTAACAGTATCATATTTGGTTTCAAGTAAAGCTCTTTTAAAGCTTTTCTGAAGATGATTCTGACTGTTATCACCAAATCCGTAAAGGAATCCGTTATTATCGACAATATAAAATAATAATGTTTTAGATTTTGGCACGTAGACACTGCGGGCATTACTGAAGCCCTTGAAGCGGTCGGTATATTCACCGTTGCCAACAAGCGTCACTTTTCCGTTGGCAGTCACATAAATGGAATAACCGTCAGCAGCATCAGCACTTATTACATTTTTTGCCATAAGGTGAGGAACAGTATATTCCTCCACATCATCTGTACTGATTTCTCCACATGAATTGCTTCCCATTCCGTAAAGATTACCGTTATGGAGTATAAGAAGATGCTTACATGACGAAAACAGCTTTGTTTTTGCGTTATTGCTGTAAACAAATGAATTCGGATAATCTTTCTGTATAAAGTCGCGGAAAAGTTTGAACAAACATGTTTCTTCTATGGGTACGGGAGTAAAAATCCAGTTATTGGTCTTGAAAAACTTGATATGTGAAAAGCCGTTGAAATCCTGGCGGTAATAATCGCCGTCACGGTAGGTATTCTCTCTGAAGTCCACATCAAAATCAATTTCCCATTCGATATTTCTTTTTCCGTATTGAGATAATAACTGTTCTCTCTTTTTGTAAATATCTTCACCGCAATAAAATCCGCGGATATCGAAGTATCTGTCCTTCCAGTAGTTCTCTGTGTCTGTTTCGTTCCAATGACGTTCGTGAATTTTTCCCGTATCGTCATATTCCGTAACCCAGGGACCGTGAGAATAATAGGGATCCCAGCATGATTTGTAAGGTATATGCTCCTTGCTGAAAATTATATTTTTCTGTCTTTTCTGGATTTCTTCTCCTTCATTGTCACCAAAGGCGTATGCTTTTCCGTTAAAGCCGATAAGAATAAATTGATCGCTTCCTTCTGAAGCGTATACCTCACTTGCGGAAAAGAAGTTCGGAAAATAATTTTTCAGGCAGCCCTGTCCCTGAATATGAATCTGTCCGTTGTCGGTAATATAAACAGTATAGGATTTGCCTGCGGAGGCACTTATAACCTTTTCTGCTATAAGCACCTTTTCGGTGAAGTAATCGGTGTCTTCATCACTGATCTGACGGAGACGGTTATTACCTTCACCATAAAGCTTTCCTTCATTCGAAAGAAATAATGAAAAGCGGTTTCTGCCGTCTGCGATAAAAGAATTTAACATTTTAAATTCCTCCTTTTCAATATTGTATTTTTGATTCATAAAACCGCAAAATTTATGAACCTGTTTATATGTTATATTTTTCATTTTCCTTTAACAATCTTTTGTCAAGAAAAAAACTGAAATATTTCTATTATAATGAGAGTTCATTTTTTTCAGACACTTTGATTCAATTAGTGAAAATATATAAATTTTGCCTTTTTTTAAATTTTTCATTTTTTTTCTTATTGACCCATGTTTCTTCTGCGCTTTTAGTTGTAAAATCGGGTCATAGGTTAGGACAAACGAGCTCAATAAAGCCTATGCACATTGAAAAAATAATAATTTTATTTACAGGAGGAAAAAACAATGTATAACAACTCAGTATTTTCATCGGACAATTACAAGTCTTTTTACAAGAGCATCACATCAGACGGTGAGCTTCTCGATGTTTTAACATCTATGCCCGCTGCATACGGCGTTGTTGTGAATGATGCAGAAGCACTTGCAAAGAAGTTTATGGAAACAACCGTAAGCTATGAATACATCAGAGACTGTACTCTTGATGAAGATGTAATGGCAGCTCTTGACGATTTTATGGAAACATGCGGTGAGAGAAGCTCTCTCACAAGATTGGAGGTTCTTCACAGAATGAATTTCGGTCTTGGTCTTTACGACGATACAGAATTGCTTGGGAAGAGACTTACAATGAAAGAAATGAAAACTCGTTTTGATAAGTATATGAAGGCAGAGGGCTACAAAGAGTGTTCAGAAGAAAACCTTGTTGAAAGCATCAAAGAAAAGCTTTCTCACAGCTGTCTTTCTTCCAATCATCTCAGAGACTATAAGAGAAAACTTTCGAAATCATATGATCCTTTGGCTACTTCTGTCGTTCTCGGAGAGATGGGGTACAGATACAGATGTATCCACTCAATGGATTTATATCTCCGAAACGGAACCATGAGTGTTGAAGAGGCTGTGTATCTTGGCAGTCAGGAAGCTGACATTCAGGCAGTTGCATGTGCAGCCAGATTCGGCGAGATTACCAACGAACATGCTAAAAATCTTATTAATTCTATTACTAGTACCGGACAATATTTTTTCTTGATAGCCGCTATTGCCAGTGTAATATTATTAGCTTCTGAGGAATTGGCAGCAGTATTAATTCTGGCTGCAATTTTTAGTCTTATTGCATGTGTCGGCCTTTGTGCTGTTGAAAAAAAAGTAGATGAATCAACCTGTATAGGTAGTTTTGTAGCAAAGCACAGATATGCAAGCTACAACCGTGAAGATGTACTTGACGGTCTTGAAATCATTGCAGATACCATTGATGTAGAAAGCCAAGAGGTTACAGAGGCTCATACTGAATCGGCAAAAGCAGAATTTCAGGTACAGACGCCCGCAACAGTAATTGTATAAGCAATTTGAACGGGGCGGTTGCATTTAGCAGCCGCCCTTCTTTGTTTGCTCAAAAAGTAAGATAAGCAAAAGTACTACATTGCTGCTCATGAATATCACAATACATGTATTTTATAATATATTTGTTTTTTTGTTGAAATATTTTGTTCAAAGTGTTAAAATAGATTCACATATTATATGTACAAGGAGATGTTGTGTTATGCTTACAAAAAGCGAATTAATTGCCCTTGAAGAGAATATGAACAACCTTTTAATGGATGAAAAGATAAAAAAGCGCAGAACTGCGTGCAGTGACTTTGTTATGGATAAGCTTATGCTGCGTGCAGAAAAAACACTTGTATATGATCTTGGAATAACTGAAGATATTCAGAAGGCTTTTCTCGAAAACGATATGGTTGCATTTGAAAGGGTTTTAGAAATTTTAAAAAGCACAACCAACATAACGGGCCTTTCGGAAAGAGCGATAAAGCAGATTAATACGTTGGCATATATGAATAAAAAGAGTGCTCTGGATGAGCTGAAAAAAATGCTCATTAAGAAGGAGCGTATTGCCTTATGTAAAGAGATAAAACTCAATACAAAGGTTTTTCTTGATTTTATATATGCAATGAAATATACCTCAGATAAAACCATTGAAAAACTATCTGTCGGGCTTAATCTCACAGAAGAAGAAAAAGAGGAAATGAAAGCACTTAATATGCCCAGATATTTCTATCTTTCTTTTGAGTTTCGTAATGAAATATATGCATTGAGAGAAGCTACAGGTATGGGAGTTGAAGATTTTCTTATTTATTCCTATATCAGTACGGATGCGTGGAGAAAAATCAGTGAAAAGACTAAAGAAGAGTCGAATGATAAAATCGAAAATTCCAAAAAATCAAGAACCTCTCAGGGTACACTGCTCAAGCTGATTACAGGCTTCGGTTTTGAAGCGGATACGGCAAAAGCATTTTTAAACAAAGCGGGCAGTGACTTTGTTATGGTCTGTGATCTGGCGTTTCTGACAGCAATTACCACAGGTTATAAGCTGCTCGGACGTAAGGATCCCACCGATGTCATGGAAATAGTTGACTATTTGTCAAGTGGCAGAGAAAATTACGGTGAGTTCAGTTCCCCATATAAAGAATAGTTTTTTTCTCGACAACCTGTTTTTTTTACATAAAGGAATGTATTATAATACAGTTAAAACAGAATTAAAAACATTGGAGGAAGAATTATGAACGACACAAAAGTTACTGACTTAACAGTCAAGAAGGACTCTGAAATTGAAACAGCTGAGCCTGAAAAGAAAGCTGCAGAAAGCACCGAATCAAAAAAACGTGTAATGTCAGAATGTTATCTTATCAATGGCAGCCTTACTACAGACGACTTTTATTCTGTTCTTAAGAGCTTAACCTTTAAAAAAGAAGATGGTGAAGAGACTTATAAGTGTAAATATGATTATGTTCTCGGCATTGATTTCGGTCATGGTGAAACAGCGGCGTATATTTTAAAAAGAGTCTACAATGAAGAGAAAAAAACAACCGAATATTTTTCGGAGGCGGCAAAGCTTACCGAAAAGGATACTGTTATTCCCACAATGATAGCTTTTGATGAAAATGATGAACCGTATATAGGTTCGGATGCTAAAGACGCGCCTGTTTTTTTTCAGCATTTTAAGGTTTCTCCTCTTATATGGGATAAACAAGATGATGAAGTGGCATATCCGCCGAAAAGACTGATATCTGCTTATTATAAAAAGCTTTTTGAGCAGATACGGACTCATAACGGTGCGGATCTTGAGGCTGCATATGAAAATGGAAAAGTTCTTATCTGTGTAGGCTGCCCCGCTTCAACAAAATGGACAAGAGCCGATGCCGTAAAAAAATATGCAAAGCTTATAAGCGAAGCAACAGGTGTTGAAGCAGTTGCTGTTGTACCCGAATCAACAGCAGCACTTATGTCTCTTCTTTTAAAGAGCAACAACATAAGAATCAAGGGTAACGGAAAAATTGATCTGAACAAGGGAATTGCAATTTTTGATTTCGGCTCCAGTACCATCGACTTTACATATATTTTACCCGGCATAAAACTGGTAACCAGAAGCATTAACATAGGCGGTCATATTATTGATAAGCTTATTCTTGATGTTCTTCTTGCCGGCAAGAAGATGAAAAAAGCAGATATATCCGACAAAGATTTGCCGGGTGTTCTTGTCTCTGTCCGTGATGCAAAAGAGAGATTTTTTAATTCAAAAGGTAATTTTAAAATTAAATTTTCTATGCTCTGTGAAGAGTTTGAAATAACCAATGAGGTTATAATGGAAGCTCTGAACTCAGAAGAACGCCCAGGCACAGGTAAGTTTATCGATAGAATCAGGGCCTTTCTTCTCGAATGTAAAGGAACCTTAAAAGGCAACAATTGTGATAAGGTAATTCTGGCAGGCGGTTGCAGCAAGGTTATTCCTTTAACTGAGCTTGCTTCCGATATTTTCGGTGAAGAAAAGATCCCCAAGATAGATAATCCTTCACTTTGTGTCGCAGACGGTCTTTGTCTTATCAAGAAATTAGAGATGAAAGGTATTGATTACCTGAAAAATTATAAGAAATATGCATATAAAAAAGCGTGTAAAACATACAAAAATGTGATTGACCAAACCTCAAAGTTTTTTGTTCCGTATGTTATGGATACCATATTTCTGGTTATAGATGAAATTATACAAAGCAATAATCCGAAATCTTATAATGAGATTGTTGCATTTATTGAAAAAAAAAGCAAAGAAGGTCTTCATTCTGAAAACGGAACAGAAACCCAAAAAATAAAAACTGTATTTTCGGAAGCCGTTTCAAGCTACCGTGCAGATGTTTCAAAAAAAACAAACGAGATTTCCAGAGATATATACAAAGAGGATTTCAGTATTTCGCCTGAAACGCCGGTGGGAAAAGGAAATATGCCTGATGAATTCAGCGCACAGTATAAAAGTAACGGAGAAAAAGCAATTATACAGTCTCTTTTGTCTTCTGTTATTAATATAATTGCCGTAATTGCTTTGCCAATAAGTTTTGAGGCTGCAGCATTAATTTTTGCGTATAAAGAAGTTGACAAGGACGGTCTTGTGAATAAAGTAAAGGGTTATCTCGAAAAAAAGGATACTAAAATTCCGATAGTTGTACTTAAAACTCTTTATGCTATTATGAAATTACGTATATTTAAGCATACGGTGAGGAAAAAAGTTTCCTCTAAAATGAAAGGTGATAATTATATAAGCTCTAAAGAAATTACCAAGCTTTTGGTTGATGCCGAAGCAATTTTGGGTAAGGTGATGTTCTATGTCTTTGACGAAAAGCCTGATATAAAATAACAGCAAAGGAGAAGGGTTAATGCAACAATTGATTATGAATTCAAAAGCAATACATACTCACGGAGACTTTTGTCGATACTTCTCTGCAGAAGATGTTCTTTATAACAAAGAGCTTGTTGCAGGGTTTCTCCGCAATAAGGTCAGACATCTTTCTATAATTGACGGATATCACACAGAGATTTTTTTTCAGATGGTATTTTTAGGTGATAAACGTCTTCTCCTTTATCAGTTCAGGAGACCGTCAGATTACGAAAAGGCAGAATTCGCTTGTAAAGAGCATAAAAAGACAGGAGTAAATTTACTGTCAAAAATAAAAAGAGATTATCTGAGGGATGAGCTTGAAAGAACAAAAGTCAGAGAGCTTGCAAAAAAAGTATGGAATGTCGTTCAGGATACCTCTCTTGCTGAAAATGATAAGCAGATACTTTTCTGTCTTCTTACCTCAGCGTATGCCATTTCGGGAAAAGATCCTGATGAAAACGGATATTCCGTAACAGCGCAGCAGGCTGAAAATGCATATCTGAAAAAGAGGGTTGATGATGCAGATACTGCTGTTTCATTAACAGAAGAGAAAAATGCTGTTTTTCTGAAGGCAAGAGAAGAGCCTTATGTAATAATTTTGAAATCTGCTGAAGCAAAAAAGCTTGTTGAAGGAGAAAAAGCTCAGATTAGATATAAAAAGATTGTGGCAGCCCCACACGGTCAGGGTGCTGCCAATATACCCGTAACTCTTCATATATACAAAGAGAATACAGAAGGTGAAAAAGAGACAGTAAGCTTTATGCCCGGTGACTACAGATACATAAACATTGTTGAAAACCTGCCCGTTTATGTTCATCCTGTAAGAAGCGAAAGCAATCTTTGTTCGGTTGAAAGAAAGGTCGATACCATACTTTTTTCTGATTTTATTTCAGAGAAAACGGAGACTATAGCGTTCGGCGACTCGGAAATGATAAGCTTTGCTGCTGAGGAAAGAGATATCGGATTTCTTGCCGTTACAGAGAAAGGAATCGAAGATTATTGGTACACTCAGCGTAATATCGGATATCTGTGCCAGTCATCTGCGGTTGAGGTTGCTTTTCACAAGGGATATTATGTGTATCTTGATCCGGAAGGAAAAATACACACAAACAGCAGTAAAAAGACGGAAAAACGCTATGTTACAATAGGTGATTATTTTGAGGAGCAAAAAAATGAAAAATAAAATGAGTGTTGTTGATAAAATATGCAGACAAGTAAGAGATTACTACCATGCGCACACGCCGCTTATTATGATTGATACAGAAGAAATTGAACTTGCCAACCGTGTAGCTGCAAGGTGCAACACTGTTGAGCTTTTCAGAAAGGCTATAGTTAAAAATGTAGAAATTGAAAGGTATGTCAAGTTTTTCGACTTAGATAAGGATTTATTAGAAACCTTTGAAAATTTTTCTGCACACATATCATCACTTAAAGAGTTGTGCTCAGCCGGAATGAATGATGATCACAATATGAATGCAAAGCTTGTGCTGTTAAGTCTTAACGGTAATTCTGATTCAACAGGAAATCCTGAGAATATAAGTATTATAAGTGCATTGAGAAATTATGTCAGAAATTATGTGCTTTCACATAATGACCATTCTCCATTGAGATCGAGCTGCGTTCTGTTATACGGCGATCCTACACTACTTCCTGATGACATTAAATCCTATACCCAGATTATCACGGTGGATTATCCCGATTTCGAGGAAATAAAAAGCACTGTACTTGAATTGGCGGAAAATTTCGGGCATCCTTTTGAAAAAGATTCTTATGCAGATGAGATTGCTCGTTCTATGTTAGGCTTTACACTTATACAGGTGGAGTTCTATACAAGTATGATGCTTTATCTGACACAGGAAAGCGGAGAACCAAAGCTTCACAACGAGGAAGCAAGAAGAAAGATAATTCTCGAAGCAAAAAAACAGAATTTAAAGCGCTATGGCGGTCTTCTGAAGCTCTATTATGAAGATAAAGACGAAGAAGAAAACAGAGGAGAGAAAAAAATCTCCGGAGAAAATCAGATAGGTGGTATGTCCGCTTATGTGAAATGGGTTGAAAAAATAGGAATAACAATGAGGAACGGCGGCAGATTTGTTGTAACTTCAGGCACAAAGGATTATAAGGGAACACTTTTTGTAGGTGTACCAGGCTGCGGTAAATCAGAAGCTGCAAAGGTAATCTACCGTCAGCTTGGAATACCGATGCTTCGCCTTGACATTGATGCTCTTATGGGCGGTCTTCTCGGTCAGTCCGAAAGGAATCTCAGACAAGCTTTGTCTCAGGCTGAAGCAATGGCACCGTGCGTGCTCTGGATAGATGAGCTTGACAAGGGTCTCAGTGGTGCTACAAACTCTTCCGGTGACGGCGGAACCTTTAAAAGAATGTTCGGACATCTTCTCACCTGGCTTCAGGAAAAGGAAAGTCCATGCTTTGTTTTTGCTACGGCAAACGATATCAGCAAATTTCCGCCTGAATTATTCAGAAGCGGACGATTTGATGTTCTTTACGGTGTGTTTATGCCTAATCACGAGGAGTGTAAAAGCATTTTCTCCGAGCAGATGAAAAGAGCCGAAAGACGCAGAAAAAAGCGTGCAGAGGAATTCGGTATGAAAATGCCGCAGAATTTATTCAGTGATGACAAAACTTTAGGATGCTTCACAGATGAAGCACTTGAATCAATTATGAAGCTTTTTACCGAAGATGAAAACGGCAACAAAAAAGAATCGGATAAAATCAAATTTGTTACCGGTGCTGACATTGAAAAAATTATAATCAGTGCTCTCAGAAGCTTTCCTGAAGAAAAGCTTGAATCTCCCATATCATTTATTGATTGGAAAAACGCACTAGAAAAAACTATTAACGATTCCGGTACTGTTACGCTTGGCAGTTCTTATGCAGATCTCAATAAAATTGCTGCATGCTATGTGAGACTTCTCAGAAAAAGCTTCGTTCCCGTGGGGGATAACAGTCTGTTCGAAAACGAGAGATATAAGGTAGAATACAAAGGCGAAAAAATCGAAGCATATTATCAGGGAGATTGTAAATCGGATAAGTATTATGACGAAGCTTTTTTCAAAGTAATGAAAGACAGAATTTCCTTGATGGCTGCCCGTATAGAGGAAAATGAATATATGAACGATTGTTGTTAAAAAAACTACTTTTAATCACTTTTTTTCTTGATGAACCATCGAAGTTTTAAGATCGGAAAGATATAATAAATCTAAAAGGAGGTTTTATTATGTTAAATTTAACACCTGAAGAAAAAATTGAGCTGCAAAAAAATACAGCATTTGCACTTTCTCATTTTGATGAAGGTGCTGACACGAAGGATGTTCTTAAAAAGATTTACCTTGAAAATATGCAGGGGAAATCTGAAAAACAGGCAGAGCTTATGGCAGATAGTATTATTTCTACCGTAAACAATCTTTTCAACACATATGAAAAGGTCTGTGACGCAAAGGGCGATACGGTAAAGGAAAAGCTTTCAGATATGCTGAACGGCTTTACTGATGAACAAAAAGCAGAAATTCTTATGGCGGCAAAACATTCTTTCGGGAACATTTACAAAATAAAAAAAGGTATTACCGTTGATGAAAGTGCTTTGAAAGCAATGTATCAGATGGATTCATCAAAAAATCTTGAAACACTTCTTGATGAGGCAGTTTCCGTTATGGAGTCTCCCGAAGTTATGGGAAGTTTCTCTGAGCTTTTCTCAAACTGTAGCATAGAAGATATCAGAGCAAGAATCAATGTAAACGGAACCTTTGATGACAGAGCTATAGCTGCCGTACAATCCATGATTATTTATACAATGGTAAAAAATGGTCATTTTAAGGATTTTCCTGAAGGCATAACTATTGATCAGACTGTTAACGCTGTAAGCACCGAAGCTTTCATGGGCACTCTTACAATCAGAAAAGAAGAAGGAACAATCAGTGAAAATGATTACGGCATGGCCTGGCTTTTCTGGATGCTTGCATTGCTTATTGTTGCAGCAATGATTGCGCTTACAGCTGTATGCTTTGCAGAAACCGCATTTGTCGCCATAGAGGCGGTTCTTATAGGATCTCTTGTTGTAGTGTTTGCTTCTGCTTTGCCGATAATGATTTTATATATGTTCTTCAGCGATGTTCTGAACTGCGACGTGCTCAGCTTATCCGATAAGTATATTTCCGTATCTGACAGTAATAAAGAAGAAATAACGAGTGTTGGTTCTGAAGATTACTATACAGAAGAAATTATCTACAATTACGAAAGATCAGAAGATGTGCAAGAAGCAGAGGATCCGGTGAATAAACCTGTGTTTTCTACAGTAGATGAAGATAAACTGTATGAAAGACTCTGGACAGACGAGTTGCCATATTGATAACACATCAGATTGCAACATACTATAAGAAAATTTCTTAAAACTATTCTTATATTGAAAATCCGGTTATTATATTTTATTTTTAAGTATATTAAATCAATAAGCCTGTTGTTAACTGCTTGTTCAACAGGCTTATTATGCTTATTGTTGGGTGCGTTTCTGCTTTACGGGTATGTTGATTGATTTTATGATTATTATATAATTTCATAGGTGGTGAAATTATGAAATACAAACTATCTGAAACAGAATTGATTGAATTTGTTAAGCCGTATTTAAAGGCAAAGGGATTTAAAAAGAAAAACAAAAGATGGACGAAACAAACGGATGATTTTACCATTTCTTTCTTAATACAAGGCAGTTCTTATGATAAAGAGGATTATTATATTAGTCCCGGAATTTTTATAAATGATTTAATGCCGACAGATTTGTATTATGGTCATTGGATGACAGATATTGAACCTACAACACCACAAGAAATTATGACTAAATTTGAAAAATGGTGTGATGAGTGGACAAATAAATCTTTAATAAAAGAAAGGCTACGAAAGTTTATTGAATGGGAAGAACGCAATCCACTGGAGAAGCGCAGACAAAAATTAGTTGATTATGCAGCAGACCCTGTTCCTGCTAGAGAATTTTTTTTCGTAACGATAAAAGCAAAAGAATATCTGATAGAGAATTTTTAACAGTATAAAATGGCTCCTCATAGAAAGAAAACTATGGGAAGCCTTTTGTTATTACAGTGCTTTATCAATACCTGTCATAAACTGCTCAAAGTTAATATTAAACTCAACTTTCAGCTTATACCCTCTGCTGACCTCAACCCGTTTAATCAGGCAGTTCACAATCATTTTCTTCTTTTCAAAACTCGGTTGATATTTCAATGAGGACTGATATCAGATTAGACTTTTATGTTTCTGACAAAAAATCATAGGAATCGCAAACTTAAGATTCCTGTTTTTTATTCAGTTGTTTTGAATTTTGAAAAATAAAACTATTTATGTTGAGCTTTACTTGAACCATACATTTAGTCAATGTACTTGAATTTTTAATCTATAAGTGATAAAATACGAGTAAGATGGGGGAGGTGTTTGTTGTGGATAGAGTGAAAACCATATGGTTTGACCATATGAATCCGGACAAGTGGATTTCTGAATATCCGGAATATTCTTTTTTTGAGCATCTGAGGAGAGGCGCTTTAAAATATCCTGATTTATGTGCTTTAGAGTTTCAGGGAAAAAAATATTCCTATAAGCAATTGATAAAAAATATAGAAGAAGCTGCAAAGGCATTGATTGCAACAGGGGTTAAAAAAGGAGACTGTGTTTCTATTGTTGCACCGAATACACCCCAAGCTCTTTTTATGATATATGCACTTAACCGTATAGGTGCAATAGCCAATATGATTCATCCCCTACTTTCTGCAAAAGAGATTCAGGAGTTTGTAGAAAATACCGATAGTGTGGCAATTCTTACCCTGGATATGATTTATCCTAAATTCGCGAAAATCCGGTGGAATACCTCAAAAGAGCCTAAAATGATTCTTGCGAAAATTGCTGATGCTCTGCCTTGGTATGCTAAGCCTGTCTATTCAGCAAAGAATAAATTGAAGCTTACTTTCAATCCGGAGCATGATGTTATTTATTGGAATGATTTTATTAGCGAAGGCAAAAGAGAGAAAAGAGAATTGCCGACAGATGACGGTAAAGCAGACGATACAGCCGTTATTCTTTACAGTGGCGGTTCTTCGGGTACACCAAAAGGTGTTATGATAACCAATCTTAATATAAACAGTCTTGCATTACACACATATGATATTGGCGGTATAGAGGATGTAGTCGGAAAAAAATCTCTTGCTGTTATGCCTCTTTTTCATGGGTTTGGCCTGGTGATTTGTGTTCATGCAATGTTAAGCTTAGGCTTTCATGTGTATCTTCTTCCGAAATATGATTTCAATGAATGCAGTAAGCTGATCTTTAAGAAAAAGATTAATTGTATTTACGGTGTGCCCGGCCTATTTGAAGCGCTTATAAGAAGTGAATATATTGATAAAGCAGATTTGTCTTTTATGGAGCTTCTTGTTTGTGGTGGCGACAAGCTTCCTGAAAAGCTTCAGAAAAGAGTCAATAAAACGCTGAAAAAGGGCGGAGCTGACGTAGTGCTCAGGGAGGCTTACGGTCAGACTGAATGTGTTGCAGGCTGTTCTATAAATCCTAAGTTTGATACAAGAATCGGTAGTGCGGGTATTGCATATCCCGATGTATATTTTAAAATAGTCAAACCCGGAACACAAGAAGAATTGCCTGACGGTGAAGACGGTGAGCTTTGTGTTTCAGGCCCGCTTGTAATGAAAGGCTACCATAAAAATGAAGAGGCTACCGCAAAGGCTTTACAGTTACACAGTGACGGTAAGGTGTGGCTTCACACGGGCGATATGTTTTCTAAAGATAAGGACGGTTTCATATACTTCCGCCAGCGAAATTCCCGTATGATAATCTGCGGCGGTTACAATGTATATGCAACACAGGTTGAAGATGCTATATGCACCTGTCCTGCTGTGGCTCAGAGCTGTGTAGTCGGGGTAAGTGACAGAATTTACGGACAGAAAATCGCTGCATTTGTTGTACTTAACAACAAGGATGCCGACAAAGATGCAGTGAAAGAAAAGATAATGGAATGTTGTAAGAACAATCTGTCTGAATATTCTCTTCCTCATGAGATTATATTCAGAGATGAATTGCCTGTAACAAATATGGGTAAGGTGAATTATCTGTCTTTAGAAAAAGAGATAAACGATATAAAGGAGTAATTAATATGCTTTCAGAACTTCAGAAGCTTTTTAATGATGTTGTAGGTCGTGAAGATATAGAATTGACTTTGAAAACCAAAATGAAGGATTTACCACTTTCTTCTTTAGGTCTTGTTCAGCTTATTTGTGCAATTGAGGATGAATATGATATTGAGATTTCAAATGCTGACATGAAGAAGTTCAAAACTGTCAAGGATGTTGTGGAATATCTTGAGAAAGTATTATAAGATTTGGAAGATGATAAAATATGAGTTTGCTTATAATTAATACTTTGCCGGAAGATGATGAAGATGCGATTAAGGCTATAAAAAAACTTTCGGAAATATCAGACAATGTAAAGGTTGTAAATACCTGTGAAATGAATATTATGCATTGTACGGGATGCAATAAATGTATGATTGAAAATCCTGGTGTTTGTTGTTTGAATGACGATTACAATGATATTGCACGATTATTTTTTAAATATGACAATATAATATTTATTGCCGATACAGAAATGAATTTTCTAAGCTACAAAGCTATGCGGCTTTTTGAAAGAAGATATTGTTTTGTTATAGTTTATTCCGAATGGAGAAACGGGCAAATAAGACACCCGTCAAGGTATTCAAAAGAGTTTAATATTGGTGTTCTTTATAAGGGTGAAGCAGATAATACTATGCTTAACTCTTGGTTGGATTTATATGTGGACCATTTCAGTGATAAATCGCTGGGAACTTTTCACTTGGCTGATATTGAGGAGGCGATAAAATGCATGTTTTGATAATAAGCGCTACACCTCATTCTCTTGAATACAGTAACACAAACAGGCTTATAAAGGCTTTTAAAAAAGGAATATTGGAAAGCAAGGGCGAAACAGAAATTTTGTATTTATGCAAAAGGACAGAATGGGAACAAATAATAAAGAAAATTTCAGATGCAGATAACATTGTTTTTGCAACACCTGTTTATGTGGGTATTGTACCAAGTCTGTTTAAGGAGTTTTTAGAACTATTATCTAAGAATAAAAATTCTATTAAAAATAAAAACATTTCATATGTATTGCAAAGCGGTTATCCGGAAGCTTCTCAACGCAGATGTTGTGAAAAATATTTAGAATCTTTTACAGCATACTTGGACTGTTCTTTTGGTGGAATATTGAGTCACGGCATTGATTATGGCATGATTGAGAATGTAAGTTTTGAGCAAACTCTTTGTTTTTATGTTGAGCTCGGCAAAGAGTATGTGGCACACAATGCAACATTTTTATTTGAAGAAGCAGAAGCTTTTACAGGCGTTGACAATTTAACAGAACAGCAAGCAAGAAAATTTACTCGTTATTTTAATTTCTTTTGCAAACATGCAGCACAAGAAAGTAATACATATTTAAAACTATACGATACTCCGCTGGAAAAATGATGTCTTATTATTATATGGTTGAAAGGTGATATTTTTGAAATTTGAGGTTACTTCATCGCAAAAAAATTTTTTGATAAAATCTAAGGAAAACCTTTGGAACCATGGCCTGGTTTGTTGGTTTTATAAAAGATATTCATACGAACGGTTAAATGATTCTTTTAATTGTTTCGTTGAAAAATTTGATTCTATAAGAATTGTATCAAATAGCAACTCAAGTACAACTGTTACACCTTTCAAAAGAGTTAATTATCCTTTTATGAGCTTCGACAATAAGGAACATCTGGTAAAGGAAGTAAACCTTTTAGTTAATAAACCTATTGACATTAAACAAAGTTTATTTGGTTGTATAATTTTTCAAACTGATGGAGGTTCCGGTTATATAATAAATGCCCATCATTTGATACTTGATGGTCTTAGCGGACAAATAATGTGTGATTTTTTGAATACTGTTATAAATGAAGGATCCTATTCGAAAAAAGCAGAAGACTATCAAACACATATACAGAATGAAAAAACTTATATCGGTTCAAAACGTTATAAAAAAGACTATGATTTTTGGTTAAATCAATTTTCATTAAACCCTCAATGCTCAATATTTGAAGAAAAGAAAACCTCATTCGATTACGCATCTGATGAGGTTAATTTTAGTGTAGCTCCTGAAATGTTTGATAAAATTAAAACATATTGTTACAATAACGAAATATCTGTTCAGAGCTTTTTCAATACAGTATATTCTGTGTATATTTACAGAACATCAGGAACAGATTTCTTTACACTTGGAATTCCTGTACTTAACAGAACAACTGAAGCTGAACTTAATACGATTGGACTTTATATGCACATCGTCCCTTTGATTGTAAAACTTTCAGACAGTTCATTTTTACAAAATGCTGCCGGAATTGAAGATGCACAAATGAATTTATTCAGACACCAGAAGTTCACTCAACACGATATTAAAGAGCTTTTAAAAGAAGAAGGTAAGCCGCAAAACAACCTTTTTGATATTGCTGCAGATTATCAGGAGTTTGACGAAAACGAGGATTATGAGTTTGAATTTGTTTACAGTAACTCTCTTTCTCTTCCTCTTGAGATTCATATGCAGTCTTTCGGAAATGAAAAGCACAATCTCAAAATTCGTTACCGAACATCTATGTTCACTGAAAAAGAAATTCAGACTATGTTGAACTCTTTTATCGCTATAATTGAAGATGCACTTGAGAATCCTGAGAAAAAAATCTCAGAGCTTGAAATGCTTTCAGCTGAAGAAAAGAAAAAAATACATGTTGATTTCAACGATACAGTTTATAGCTATAATGTTCCGGAAAACTCTACTCTTTACAGTCTATTTGAAAAGACAGCCAAAGAGAACAAGGATAAAATTTGTATATCAACATCAGAAATGTCAGTAAGCTTTGGTGAACTGTTAAATCTGAGCGAAAGCATTGATGGGAAAATACGCAGTATTACCGAAAATAAAAAGTCAGTTATCGCAATAATTACTGAGCGTTCAATTGAAATGTATGCAGCTATTTACGGTACAATCCGAGGTGGCAATGCATATCTTCCTGTCGATCCTGATTATCCGCAGGACAGAATAGAATATATACTGAAAAACAGCGGAGCGAAAGCAGTTGCCGTTCAGGATAAATTTGCCGACAAGGTGAAGAATATACCCTGTATAGATATGACAGAGCTTATCAAAGATGAAAATGACAGTAGTAATATACCGCCATGCGCAGCCGAAGCTGACGATACAGCTTACGTAATCTATACCTCAGGCTCTACGGGTAACCCCAAGGGAGCAAAGGTAAGCCACAGGTCTGCCGTTAACCGTATATTATGGATGCACGACAAGTATCCTCTTGGTACAGATGATGTAATTTTACAGAAAACACCCTATACCTTTGACGTATCAGTGTGGGAGCATTTCTGGTGGGGTATGTGCGGAGGAAAATTGGCAGTATCAAAGCCGGGAGAGCACTTCCTTCCTGCTAAAATACTCGATGAAGCAAGTCAGAATAAGGTTACACATATTCATTTTGTGCCGTCGGTATTTGAGCTGTTCCTTAACTATCTTGAAGTTCATACAGATGAAATAGAAAAGTTTAATTCAGTAAGATATGTATTCCTGTCAGGTGAGGCTTTAACCGCAAATCTCATAGAGAGATTTTACAGAATGTATGATTATGAAAAGGTAAGTATTCATAACCTTTACGGACCTACCGAATGTGCCGTTGACGTAACATATTATGACTGTGCACCGACAGATATTGACCCTGTGCCTATCGGTAAACCTATTCACAATACGCAGATATACATTACAGACAAATATATGAAGCCTGTACCCGTCGGAGTAACAGGAGAGCTTTGCATTGCAGGCATGAATGTAGGTCAGGGTTATCTCAACCGACCTGAACTCACAGCCGAAAAATTCATCGATAACCCCTTCGGTGAAGGCAAGCTTTACAGAACAGGTGATAATGCATATTGGCGTGAAGACGGCAACATTGTATTTGTGGGCAGAAGTGACTTCCAGGTAAAGATAAGAGGACTGAGAATAGAGCTGGGAGAAATTGAAAGTGCACTGCAGGCAACAGATAATATCGACCGTGCTGTTGCAGTAGTCCGCAAAGACAAGGAAGGCAGACAGCTTATCTGTGCCTTCTATACAGGCGAAGAAAAAGCATCAAAGGCACTCAGAGAAGAGCTTGGTAAGCGCCTTCCTAAGTATATGGTGCCCCATATCTTCACACATCTTGAAGAAATGCCCATGACCTCAAGCGGTAAGGCAAACAGAAATGCATTACCTGAAATTGAGCTTGAAAATATCAGTACGGAAACAGAATATGTTGCTCCCGGAACAGAAGAAGAAAAGATACTTATCGATTGTATAGTGGATGTACTCGGAGCAGAAAGAGTAAGTATCCTTGATAACTTCTTTGATATCGGCGGCGACAGCTTAAAGGCAATAGAGCTTACGGCAAGAATTGAGGAAAAGGGCTACACCGTACCGATAAAGAAAATATTCTCAGGTAAGGATATCCGTGAGCTTGCAGAAAAGCTTGAAGCAAAAGAGCAGGAAGAAGAGAGTATAGAATACGGAAATGTAATTCCGGCAACAGCAGCCCAGATGCGCGTATATACAGCCCAGATGCTTGTTCCTGATACAACCCTCTACAATGTTACTTATGCATTCAAGAGTGACAGTATCGATAAAACAAGACTCAGAGAAGCAGTCAACAAGCTCATAGAAAGACACGAAAGCTTAAGAACTCACTTTGAAAACAGAGACGGTGTAATCTGTCAGGTTATTGATGAAAGTGCAGAAATATCGGTGGAAAGCATCGAAGATATCAACACCTTCACTAAACCCTTTGATCTTGGCAAATCACCTCTTCTGCGAGTAGGATGCAACAACGATACCGTTATCATAAGTATGCACCATATCACAGTTGACGGAGAAAGCATGCCCGTATTCTTCAGAGAGCTCAATGAACTGTATATGGGCAGAGAATTATCAGGAGAAGCAGTACAGTACGGAGAGTTTGCTGTTACAGACAAATATACCGAAGATAACGAAAAGTACTGGTTGAATCTGTTTTCAGATGAAAAATTCGGGCTCAATCTACCGACAGATTGCCAGAGAGGTGCCGTACAGAGCTTCAAGGGAAGCAATATCTATGAGCAGATAGATATCAGCCTTCATAAAAGAATAGAAGAGAAATGTAAAGAAAGAGGAATAACGCCATATGTATACTATATGGCTTGCTTCAGTGTGTTTCTTTCCAAGTTATCAGGAACTGAGGATATTATTACAGGTACACCCATAAGCGGAAGACAGAGCAGACATCTCAGAGCCATCGGTATGTTTGTAAATACAATAGCTCTCAGAAGCAGACCTGAAGGAAACAAGAAATTCTCTGAGCTGCTCACTGAAATCAGAGAGTGTTCAATAGAAGCAATAGATAACCAGAATTATCCCTTCGGAGAATTAGTAAAGAAGCTTGGTATAACTGCATCAGGTAGAAACCCTGTATACGATGTAATGCTTGCATACCAGAGCTTTGAAATGACAGATATATCATTTGCAGATAAGAAGGCAGAGCTCATACCATTATCAACCGAAGTTTCAAAATGCGATATGACCTTCAATATTCTGCCCAGAAAAGATGATGTGGTCCTTGCTATCGAATACTGCAGTGAGCTGTTTAAAGAGGAAAAGATAACCGGTTTTGCTCAGATGTATGTGCAGCTGCTTGAACAATGTATGGACGATTCTAAGTACATCAAAGATATATCTGTGACTGATATGTCTCTTATCAATAGCTTCAATGATACAGACTCAGACTACCGTAAGGACAAATGCATCCACGAGCTTTTTGAAGAACAGGCAGAAAGAACACCTGACAAGGCTGCAGTAGTTGCAAGCGACAAAACTCTCACATACAGGCAGCTCAACGAAGAAGCCAACAGAATAGCACATGCACTCATAGAAAAAGGTATAGGCAAGGGTGATATCGTAGGACTTATGCTGCCGAGAAAGAGCTGCTTTATGGTAGCTTTGTTCGGTGTACTCAAAACCGGTGCGGCATATCTTCCCCTGGATCCTGACCATCCTGAAGAGAGAAACAGAACCATCCTTGTTGACAGTAATGCAAAGCTGTGTATTTCAGAAGAAAATTTTTATGGCTTGCTTGAAAACTATGTTGCAGAAAACCCTGACAGTGCGGTTGTACCTGATGATTTCTGTTATTGTATATATACCTCGGGCTCTACAGGCAGTCCTAAAGGAGCTCTTTTATATCATCGGAACTTAGTGTGGTATATGTCCGTTCTTAAAAATCTTTACGGAACGGAGAATATAAATATGCCGTTCTTTACGTCTCAAAGTGTGGATTTAACTGTTCCGTCTATCTATTTCCCTTTGATTACCGGCGGTACGGTGTATATGTATAACGGTGAATTAAAAAATGATCTTGTCAGTATTTTCGATAACGAAAAGCTTAACATTATCAAATTTACCCCTACACATATCGGAATTGTCAATAAGCTTGTTCCTGCTAAAAGCTGTCCTAATATCCGATGTGTGATTGTTGGCGGTGAAAGCTTTTATAAAGACACTTGTGCCCAATTTTTGAATAAGTTTGGCAAACACATAGAAATCCATAACGAATACGGGCCTACAGAGGCAACTGTAAGCTGCACAGACTTTATCGTTAGCCCCGAAGATAACACGGACGGAACTTATTTCTCCATCGGTAGTCCTGTAAATAATGCAAAGATATACATTACTGATAATTATCTTAAGCCTGTAGCTGTCGGCGTGACGGGTGAGCTTTGCATTGCGGGTGACGGTGTTGGTGCAGGTTATCTCAACAATCCTGAGCTTACAGCAGAAAAGTTCATTGACAACCCCTTCGGTAACGGAAAGCTTTATAAAACCGGTGACAATGCATATTGGCGTGAAGACGGAAGCATAGTCTTTGCTGGCAGAAAGGACTTTCAGGTAAAGATAAGAGGTTTAAGAATAGAACTGGGAGAAATTGAAAGTGCAATTTCGGGAATTGACGGAATAAATATGTCTGCCGCTGTTGTCAGAAGTGATGCACAGGACAGAGCACTTATCTGTGCCTTTTATACAGGAGAAAAAACAGAAGCAAATCAGTTCAGGCAGATACTTGGTGAGAGACTTCCGAAATATATGATACCTCATATATTTGTTCATCTTAAAGAAATGCCGCTGACGGTAAGCGGCAAGATTGACAGGAACGCATTGCCTGAAATTGAACTCGAAAGTATCAGTACAGAAACAGAATATATCGTACCGAAAACTGTTAAAGAAAAAGCTCTCTCTGATGCAGTTTGCTCTGTTATGAAGCTGAACAGCATCAGTATGCAGGATAATTTCTTTAATTCAGGCGGCGACTCGATTAAGGCTATTTATATAGTTTCCGAGCTTGAAGAGCAGGGATATGAGCTTCATATTTCTGATGTGATGCAGAAGGAAACCTTTTCAGAAATGGCAGAGGCTATGAAATCAATATCTGAAAAGGTGATATATGTTCAAGATGAGGTTAACGGATACATTCCGTTCAGTCCGATTATGCGCACTTACCTTAAAGAGAACGATACAGTGTCAGATGATTTTGTGCACACGTGCACTGTTTCTGTTGACTGTGATGAAGAAACAGCAGTAAAAGCTTTGGATGTTCTTGTTTCACATCACGATATTTTAAGAGGTACTGTTTGTGAAAAGGGTATCATTGTTCATTCCTCAAAAGATAGAGATGTATATTCAACGGAACGCATTACAGCTGCTGATGCAGATAGCTTAAGGAAATATTTTGAAGAAAAAACACTCCATGAAAAGCCGGTTCACATTACGTTTTGTAATACTGACGAGGGAAATTTTATCAGTATCAGCATACACCATTTCTTGGTCGATCTGGTGTCATGGGAAATTCTGATAAGGGACTTTATGACTGTCGTTGAACAGCTGAAGAATAAAGAGCCGATTTCTTTGCCGGCTAAAACCGCATCATTTAAGCTGTGGAATGAAGAATTGCAGAAATATGCCGAATCAATAAGCGAAGAGAGTAAATTATATTGGAAAAGCGTTGATGAAAAGCTTGATAATGTAAAAGTGTTTTCTGAAGAAAAAACTGATTCTGAAAAAGCAGAAAAAATCAGCTTTGTTTTAGATAAAAGCCTTACAGGTAAGTTGCTAAATGATACTAATTACAAATACGGAACAAAACCCAATGAAGTGCTTCTGACTGCTTTGGGTCTTGCTGCTGCTGAAATGGCAGAGGGCTCAGTCGGTATAATTATTGAAGGCCACGGCAGAGCAGAACTTAATAAGCCGATTGCTATTGACCGTACTGTCGGTTGGTTTACGGTTTGTTATCCCGTTGTAATTGATAACAATTCAAACATCACCGATGAGCTCATTAACATTAAAGAAACACTCAGACGAATACCGAGAGGCGGAGTGGATTATCTTCTTCTGTCACAGGAGTTTCACAAAAATGCTGAGATAAAATTTAATTTTTATCAAGCTGACAAAGACGAGAAAAGCAGGCTTGTCGGATTTAATTCTAATGGTTCGGTTTTTCGTAATAGAATCAATGTTGATTGCTCTGTCACAGAGGGTATTCTGTCGGTAAGTATATCTGTTCCTAGATGGAAATACGAAGCAAAGTTTGGTGAACGGCTTGGAATGGTATTCAGAGAGTATATTGAAAAGCTTGTTGCAGCATGTACTGAAAATGACATAATTATAAAAACACGTTCGGATTTTTCTGATGACGAGCTTACGGAATCTGAACTGGATGAATTAAAAGATTTATTTGATTGGACAGGTGATTATGAACAATAACATTAAAGATATTTATAGCTTAACGCCTGCTCAGGAAGGTATATATGTTCAGCATTTTCAGAGCGGTGATGCGAAAATATATCATTTTCATTCATTGTTCGAAATTGATAAAGATGCTGATCTTAACTTGATAAAAAAGAGTATAGAATTACTGTTTCTTCGCCATCCGGTTTTGAAAACTGCATTCGCTTTTTTGAAATCCACAAATGTAATAAAGCAGGTTATTCTTGAAAACAGAACTGCTGAAGTTACAGTTTTATCGCAGGATAAGATGTTTTCGCAGTCTGTTCTGGATGAAATTGTTAAAGAGGATGCAAAAGAACCTTTAGATTTGCAGAAGGACAATCTTTTCAAGGTTATTATAGTAGAGTTTACTGATAAATGCTTTTTGCTTTTTCGTTCACATCATATTATCCTTGACGGTTGGTGTTTCCCCATAATAATGAAAGATTTACAGCGGTATTACAAAGGGTTTTCAGAGGGAAAAAATACAGACGAGTTGGCGGAAGAAATAAACAAAGAGGTATCAGATCAGACCTCCTATGCACAATATGTAAATTGGCTGAAGAAACAGGATAAATCACAGGCTTCTGAATATTGGCAAAATTTGCTCAGTGATTATTCTTATTCTCATATATTTGATAAAGAGAACGACAGTATAAATAAAGATATTGTAACGTTCAGAACTTATATCGGTAAAGCTGCATCTGATAAAATTGAAGAGTATGCAAAGAAGAATAAGGTTTCAAATAATACTGTATTTGAATCTGCCTTTGGTATTGCTCTGCAAAAGTTTTCGGGAAGTAATGACATTTTGTTTGATAAGGTAATTTCCGGCAGAAGCATTCCTCTTAAAAATATAGAGAATACAATCGGTCTGTTTGTAAATACTGTTCCAATAAGATTTAGGAGTAATGAAACCTCTACTTTAGCAGATTTAATGGCTGAAACACAAAAGCAGACGATTGACGCTAACAGATATGGAATACTGTCTCTTTCGGAAATTTATAAAATATGTAATATTAACGGAAGATTGATCGATGCATTGTTTGCCTTTGAAAATTATTATATAGGCGAAGATCTTATTGATGATATGGAAAAAGGTCTTTTATCACCTAAGACTGTTTTCTTTAATGAAAAAACAGAGTTTAATCTTTCTGTTGCTGTTTTCAAAGAAAAAAGCGAATATATTATCAGAACATCTTACTCGAAAGATACATATACCGAAGAGGAGATTTTATCGTTTGTCAACAGTTATATTTCTATTCTCGAATTGTACTCTGACGGAGAAAAGAAGGTTAAGGATATATCGGTAACGGATATGAAGCTGCTTGAAGGCTTCAACGAAACTGAACACAGCTATGACATTCCAGAAAATGCAACACTTTACAGCCTATTCGAAAAAACTGCTAAGGAAAACGAAGAGCGTATCTGCATAAGAACCACAGAAAGAGCTCTTACCTTCGGTGAGCTTCTGACAGCATCGGAAAAGCTTGATGCAAAAATCAGAACAGCTACAAAAGAAGAAAAGTCTGTAATAGCAGTTATTGCAGAACGTTCACCTGAAATGTACTGCGCTATTTACGGAATAATCCGCGGCGGTAATGCATATCTGCCCATAGACCCTGATTATCCTCAGGAAAGAATAGAATATATCCTCGAAAACAGTTCAGCAGCCGCTGCAGTTGTTCAGGGCAAGTTTGCGGATAAGATCAGAAACATCCCCTGTATTGATGTGACTGAGCTGATGAAAAAAGCATCAGATGAAAATATGGTTATACCTGAATGCAATGCAAAGCCGGAGGATACTGCTTATGTGATTTACACCTCAGGCTCAACAGGAAATCCAAAAGGTGCAATGGTAAGCCATAAATCAGCCGTTAACCGAATACTGTGGATGCACGACAAGTATCCTCTCGTAAAAGATGATGTGATTTTACAGAAAACCCCCTATACCTTTGACGTATCCGTATGGGAGCATTTCTGGTGGGGTATGTGCGGAGGCTCTCTCGCAGTTTCAAAGCCCGGCGAACATTTTCTTCCGGCAAAGATACTTGAAGAGGTTCATAAAAACAAGGTGACACACATTCATTTTGTGCCATCTGTATTTGAGCTGTTTTTAAACTATCTTGAAACACACAAGGAAGAGATATATAAATTTGAAAGTGTAAGATATGTTTTCCTGTCAGGTGAGGCACTTACTGCGAATCTCATACAGAGATTCTACCGTATGTATGATTACAGTAAGGTAGGCATTCACAATCTGTACGGACCTACTGAATGTGCAGTAGACGTAACCTACTATGACTGTGCACCGACAGATGCAGATCCTGTACCTATCGGTAAGCCCATCTACAATACACAGATGTATATAGTAGACAAATATAATAAGGCGGTACCCTTAGGTGTAATGGGTGAGCTTTGCATTGCAGGTATGAATGTGGGACAGGGCTACCTTAATAACCCAGACCTTACTGCAGAAAAGTTCATAGACAACCCCTTCGGAGAAGGAAAGCTGTACAGAACCGGAGATAATGCATATTGGCGTGAAGACGGTAATATTGTGTTCTGCGGAAGAATCGATAATCAGATTAAATTAAACGGTCAGCGTATTGAAATCGGAGAAATAGAAGCTGTAATATTATCTCTGGAGGAGGTCGAGTCTGTAGCAGTTATTCTGAAAAAGGAGAACGGCAGGGAGTTTCTTGTTGCTTTTTACAGCGGCAAGGTTGTTGACGAGGCAACTGTAAAAGAAATTTGTCGTAATAAGCTGCCTAAATATATGGTACCGTCTTTCACTGTTCATCTTGATTCTATACCTCTTAACAGCAACGGCAAGCTTGACAGAAAATCACTTGCAGAAATGGAATTTATCATAACTGAAGAAGAAACTTCAGAGCCTGTCAATGACACGGAAAGATATATTTGCCGTGTATTTGAGAAAATTTTAGGAGAAAAGAATGTTGGTAGAAACAGTGATTTCTTTGATTTGGGCGGAACAAGCTATTCTATGATTTCTCTTTTGAGCGAAGATAGATTTCAAAATGTTTCTGCAGCAGAGTTTATGAGAAATCCTACTCCTGCAATGCTTGCTTCTGTGCTTAGCGAGGCTCCGATAAGAGAGACCAAATATCTTGAAGCCCTATATGTGCCTCAAGAAGCTAAAAGGATGCTTATTATTCTGCCTTTTGCCGGTGGCAGTTCAGAGGCCTTTGGTAATTTTGTTGGTTCTCTAAAAAAGACAAGAAATGATATTGCTGTTTATTTCATCAGGTATTTACATTCTCTGGAGGAATGTGAAAATGCAGCAAGTGAAATAGCAAAGTTTTCAAAAGATAAGAAAATAATGTTTTATTCACATTGTGTAGGATCGGCTGTAGCTTTGCAGATTATATCTTATCTTGAAAGCAATTTAATATCAGTTGAGCATTATTTTGCTGCAGCAAGTATTCCTCCTGTAAAGGCAGAAAAACGAAATACATGGAATTATGTACCTGATTTAATTCTTAAAAGAATATTGATCGGTGCAGGAGTAAACTTCAGCTGTCTTTCGGAAAAGAAAATTGAAAAAATATTAAAGGACTTCAGAAAAGATACCGATTTCGCAAGGATTGCATTTTCTGCGTTGGCTAAAAGAATAAAAGCACCGACAAGTATAATCTTAAGTAAAAATGATCGGTTTACCCAAAAATATGAAAGTGCTGAAATACTGTGGAAAAATTATTCGGAGTTTGTGGAAAATATCAGCTTTATTGACTCTGAAAGCCATTATTTCCAAAGCGATGACAGTGATGAACTCATACGTATTATAATGAAGGATATATAAAAAAACAGAGTCAGTTGTTGAAGACAACCGACTCTGTTTCAGCTTGTCGAAAAATTATTTTCGACAAGCTGTCAGACTTTCTAGAAAGATACAAGACGGGCTTTTCTTCGCTCCGAAGGTGTACAGTGGTACTCCGAGAGGGCGAAATAGCACGAAATAATTGAAAAACGGTTGAAATTCGATGTTTCAACCGTTTTTGTACATAAAAAAGATTTAATCCGGACTGTCCGATATTTATATTTAAAGTGTCATTTATTGTTCTTGTGCCTTTATCGACAGTCCGAAACAGAGTCAGATAGGAAATACCTATATTTTGTCAAAAGCCCTGAAGGGCTGAGTGTTTTTAATTTTTTTCTGTTTGAGTAACACTGATTCTTTTATTGGCGTATTTTTTTGCAATAATTATGGGGATAAAGCTGAATGTGGAAATTATTGCACCGACTAAAAATACTTTTCCGTTGGGGATATACTCGTACCTTTGAGTGACAGTGTTAAACAGTGTTTCTCCGCCGGTTTTAACAATCCACTCACCGACATATGAACCAATGATTGCGGGTATGAGAGCAAAGGAGATTGCCCATATGCCCTCAAACTGTCCTTTAGTTTCCTGCGGATGCAGATTTTTAGTCCATGTCTTTGTTGTCTGCAACATAATGATATAACTGACACCTACAAGGAATATAGCAAAAAACAGTCTGAAATTAAAGGTTTTGCTTACGTCAATACTTTCCGGATTTGTTTTAAAAACACTTAAAATTCCTATTAATCCGGTTACAACCGAAATCAGAGAAACCTCGACAAATTTGTTTTTGTTGATGAATTTTGAGACAGGCAATGTAGCAAGCATAGCAAAAATCATGGGAACAGCTTTGATTATACCCATTTGCGTGGCGGAGTACCCGATATATTGAGTTAACATATTGCCGAGATGAGGGAAATAGGTATTATAACCTGTGAAGAATATTGCGACAGCTAAATTAACCCACATAAATTCTTTATTTTTTAATATTGTTTTGAAATTAAAAATGCCTGAAAGCTGTTTGGTGAAACTACCTCTGACAGATGGTTTAACGTCATCTTTTTTATCAAAAAGAAAGATAGAAATCATTCCGAGAAAAGCAAACAAAGAGCCGACCACAACAAACAGTCTGAGATAATTGTTTTCCTTGCCGACTATATATCCGCCGATAATGTTACCTAACAGAGAGCCTAATACAGTTTGTGTAGCGATTGCAGCGCCTATTTGTCCTCGGTTATTATTGTTCATTATATCAGTAAGCCAGGTGCTGTAACCGACATCTGTACTCATTGAACCAAAAAAGCTTATCAGCATATCCATTACAAGGATTGATGCAATACCTACAGCGAGATTTTTTCGGGCTATGAACTGTGTAGCTCCAAAGAAAATAAAAAGCAAACCCCAACCGATGAAGCCTGAGCTTATAAGATTTCTTCGTTTGCCTGTTCGGTCTGTTAAAGTTCCGAACAGAAAAATTGAGACTGTTGTAGCTAAGGCACTGAGAATAAGCATAGGAGTAATAATAGAAGGTGTTTTATCTATTTTTTCATATACAAAGGTATTGAACCAGGTACCTTCAATATTCCATCCTATTTGTCCGATAAGACCGAGCGTCCAGATTATTATCCATCTTTTCATATCGGATATTTTTGTTGCTTTTTCGGCCTTTTGTATTGATGATGATTTTTTCTTCTTTTTGTTTTTATGGTGTATAATTTCACGGCTGCTTTTTATTCCGAGTCTTACAGCGATCTCGTTTAAAATATCTTCGATTGCATCAAAAAAATTGCTGTAAAATTGACGGATTCTTTCTTTTTGCTTTTTTATGAAGAACAGCAGAAAAACACCTGTGGCTGTACCTAAAATACACAGGATATGATAGGTTTTGAGGAAAAGGAAAACATTTTCTTCAGCTCTGAGAAATTCGCTGAAAAATCTTGTGGAGCTGTAAAGAATAACATAAATAGGGAACATAGTTCCTTCTTTGGCTTTTTTTCGCCATAGCATAAGAAAAATAAAAATGCATATTGCCAGAGCCATTTCCACCAATTGAACAGGAAATTCTGTTTGCTCAGTGTCATAATTATACAATCCGAAAGAGCACTCTATTCCTCGACAGCATCCTGTACAAAAGCATCCAAACTTTGAAACAGCAAGAGCAAGAGGTAAAGCCGGAGTGATGATATCCATTTGTTTGAAAACATCTATACCTAACAAAAGACAAAAAAAAGAAACTAAGAACGGAGAAAAAATTAGTTTTCCGAAATAATTGGCTTCTGTTCCGACAAGTTCGCCGAAGATGCTGTTAATACTGCTGAGCTGATATTGAGCGAATGAAATGATAACGATTTCACCTAATGTAAGAAGAATTGTTACAAAACGTTTTTCAGATTTATTACTTATTGGTTTTGTGAAAAATATTGTACCTCTACCGATTACTTCTGATTTAGCTTTAAAATTTAAAATATTAAAAACATAAACTAAAATACGGGCGGCTATATTCAGAGAAGTATATAATCCAAAAGTATTAAACATACAATCACCTGCCTTTAAAACAGAATTGTATCATATATTTTTGTTTTTTTCAAGGTAACTGCTATTTTAATATGTAGAATTGTAATCCTACGGACATATAAAACAAAATTTATATGTTTTTGTGGACAATAATGCATGAATATGATATAATAATTTAAAATTTTAAGGAGTGAAAAAGAATGAAAACGTTATTTTTTTTGAAGGTTAAGTGCGCCGAAAATCGGGAGACCTTTTATGTTCGTCATGATTTAGCGGCAGATGACCGTTGGGTTCTGACTTATGGTGTGAAAACCCTTCCGCCGGGAGAAAGCTCTTTTGGAGAAAATATGCAATTTAACTACGGTTCGATCAGACTAGGACCGCAATATAAATGCCCTCACTGCGGGAACAGATCTTTTTTTAGATGTGGCGCTTGCGGTAATTATACATGTCATGATAAAGCAAAAAAAACTGCTATATGCGCTCATTGCGGTAATGATGATCCTATCGAAGGATCTATTGAAAGTGTTGAATCCTGTAACAACGGCATAGGTCAGTAAAATGTTTTGGAGGAAAAAGAATGAGCGGAGAGTTTGATTTTTTAGGCAGTAAGAACCTGGATGTAATGGATACTTATGTTGATATCGTGTATTGCATCGATATTACAAAAAGTATGACACCTATCATAAATAAAGTCAAAGAAACTGCGAGGAGTTTACACTCGGAGCTGCAGGAAATAATGCTGAAGAGTTATCAGCGCAATATAAGTCGTTTAAGAGTAAAGGTTATCGGATTCCGCGATGCTTATTGCGATGCCGATAAGGCATTTGAAGAATCAAGTTTTTTTAATTTGCCTGAGGAAACAGAAGCTTTTTATAATTTTGTGAATTCTCTGTCGGCAAATGGTGGCGGTGATATACCGGAAAACAGCCTGGAAGCATTGGCTCTTGCGATGAAAAGTAAATGGTGTCAAAGCTTCGACAGCAATATAAGAAAGCGCCACATTATTGTTTTGTTCACTGATGCACCTGCACACAAGCTGGAACAGTCAAAAGACGGAACCGATCAGCATTATCCTAGCGGTATGCCGAAAAATTACCGAGAGCTGATGGATTGGTGGGGCAAAGAAAATTCAGACCGAAGCAATGTGTATATAAATACTGACATCTACAGTAAGCGCATGGCTATTTTTGCTCCGGAAGGCGTATACCCGTGGAATTATTTCGGTGAAGGAGATTTTGATAACTGCCGTGTTATCTACATCAAGCCGGAACAGGGCGGAAGTGATATTTCAACGGAAGGTCTGATGAAAACTCTTGGTGAAACCTTACGCTGAAACAGATAGTATATGTTTGTTTTTGAGGTAATAATGCTATGAATATATTTTTTTCAGTTGACCGTGCAAAAATAGAAAAAAGAATAAGCAACAAAGGCGAAGATGCTCCTGTTGTAAATAAACAAGGCTTTATGATTGTTTGTGACGGTATGGGTGCAACCGGTATGACAGAACATGCAGTAAACGGAGAAAATTACACATCGGCTTATTTAGGCTCAAGAGCAACATCTGAAGCAGCTGAAAGGTTTCTGAACAAAAATTATGAAAGACTGACTGATGCTTTTGGTGATGCCGGCAGTATCGGAAAAATTGTGACTGAGCTTGGAGACAGCATCCGCAAAGATTTGCTTTACCGCGTCAGGAAAGATAATCTTGTTCTTACGGTACACGGTAAGAGCTTCAGACTTTTGCCTACCACTTTTGCGGCAGTGATTTATAAGATTTATAAAACAAAGGTAGAAGCAACTGTTCTGTGTGCCGGGGATTCCGAGATTTTGTGGTGGAACAGGCATGGCTTGTTTAAGCTGTCTGCGGAAGACGGAGAAAGCGAAAATCTTTCGATGGCGGAGTGTAAGGTAGCTAACTGTATTTCTGCTGATGATGATTTTCACATTGCTTTTTCATGCTATGAGCTTAGCCGAAGGGGTGTTCTTTTGGCTACAACAGACGGCTTTACTGATCCGATAAGTAACTTTGAGAAGGAAGGATATCTGATTGAATGGCTTGGTAAATCTGATAATATAAGCGAGGAAAAAGCTCATCTTCTTTCTGAAGAAATCGGATGTAGGCTGGATGATATCGGTTTCACTAAAAGGGACGACTGCAGTATGGCGGGGGTTATAATCGGCTTTTCTGCTGATGATGAGCTGAAATCAGAGCTGAGAGAAAGATATGGGTCTGAGCTTATTAAAAACTACATCAGACCATATATGGAACTGAAGCAGCAATATACAGAAACCGAGAGAGAACTGTGTGAAGCAAAGCATAAGCTTAACATAAAAAAGGATAATATTATCCGTCTTGTTACAGATGAGATACTGAATTATCTTGAAAATCATAAGGATGAGGAAATTTTGTATGCTGATCCATTGTTCCGGAATTTGACGGACTGTGATACAGTAAGCCGGGAGATAAGAAACGCAAATTACAAGATAGATTGTGAACGCAAAGAAAAGCAGGATATGTGTAACAGTGAAGAAGCAGTGTTGAGAGACAGATATATAGAGTTTCTGAAAAAACTTTGCTGCGAATATGGTTCGGTCAGATTTTCTGATGAAATAATTTCTGCTACAAAAGAGTATTACGAAAAGAAGAAAACTCTCTCTGAATATTCTGAAATAATAAATTGTGATCTTGCCGCTTTGAAAACAAAACACCTTTCTGTAGAAAAAAATTGCAGCAGCGGTGTTCTGGATGAGATTTTTGAAATAACAAAACGACTGACCGCGAATATAGAAAAAGCGAAGAATGACTGTCAGCTATATCATAAGAACAAAGAAAAAGTCGATGAATATTTCGATTATCGGAATGAAGAAATTGAGCGCTTCTATCGCGAGGACATCTGTAATGGGTTTGCGATTTTAAAAAGGATACATGTTTTTTCTCCTTTAAAAATAAAAAGAAAAAAAAGCTTTAAAGTAATCTGCGAAAATATGTTGGATTGCTACGGAAAAATAGAGGAGCTTAAGTCTCAGATAACTGATGTATATGTTCAGAACTGTAAAAATGCAGCTCATAAAAAAATTGTTGCAGCCTTCTGTGAAAAAATTGCTGAAGAGATTTTTTACAAAGACAGATTTCAGGAATATATACCGGAGGAAAGATTACATCAAAAAGAATTTTCCGAGCTGCTGCGGTATATCAGTCTGCAAAAGCAGCTCAAGGAGCTTATTAAGCAAAGAAATGCTGTTTCAGAAAGCTACAACAGAGAATACGGAAAGTATCTTTCAGGTTTATCTGTGCACGGTAGCGTATTGTTCAGAAAGGAAGTAAATCTGTATGAGGACAATTAATTCATACAAAATTATAGACGAAGAATACGTACTTACGTCCAGCGCAGTTTATTGGAAGGCAGAAAAAAATAAAGAGTATTTTTTTCTGAAAAGATTCGATGGTCCGGCTCGCCCTGTTATAAGAGATGATCCTGATGAAAGTCCAAGCGCTGAGGAAATCAATCGCAAAAATTATTTGTGTGACCGTTTTGAAAAAGAGAGAAAAACCATCAATGCCCGTATAGCAAAATACGGAGGCGGTAATTTTGTCGCACCTGTTGATTTCTTTTTATATAAAAACAGATATTATCAGGTGACTCCTTGGAGAGAGATAGAGAAAAAATCAATTGATGAAGTCGCACGGTTGAGCGACAAGGAAAAACTGCTGATTCTTAAAACGGCAGCAAATTCCGTGAGCTTCTTACATTCTCAGGGAATTATTCACTGTGATATAAAGCCGGAAAATATTCCTGTTACGGTTACAAAATCAAGGGTTTTGACCTGTTCACTGATTGACTTTGATGCCGCTCATCTGGAAGAAGATATACCGGTTCCGGAGGAATTGTTTGTTACTGACTTTTTTATGAGTCCCGAAATGGCATCATACAAATTAAAAAAAGGATACTACGGCGATTACAAATTTACTGTTAAAAGTGATGTTTTCGCAATGGCAATTATTTTTCATAAATATTGGTCAGGAGAGGATTTCACCTTTAAAAAGCCTCAAAAAGGGGATTATCTTTATAATGCCGTTCTTGAAGGTGTAAAGGTAGATGTATCTGATAAAATTCCGCAATGGTTGAAAAAATTGTTGCTGAAAATGATTGACAGACAGCCTGATAAACGTCCGTCAATGGCTGATATTGTAGAATATCTCCGGAGTATTGATCCGGATAAGGCGGAGTCTTACATCAGAATTGATAAAGAAGAAAAGCCGGAGAAGAAACGTTGGAATCTGTTATCTGTTAAAAATAATAAATACATAAAAGGAGAAAATTTTCCGGAGGATGCGGAAAGCTTTGAGGTTTTATCAAACGGTAACATTAAAATAGATTATAAAGACGGCTCTAAATTAGCTCTTCGTGCGGATGTTGCACTTCACAAACGGTACATTACGGAAAAGAATCGAGGATAACAATATGGAAATTGTCTGGTTGTGTAAAAATTGTGACACAAAAAATTTATATAATATAATAAATTTATGTGATGCTAAGAGCTTTTTCAAAGAAATAGGAGCATGTAATATGTGCGGTGAAAATATAGATATGGAATCAGCCGCGGAATGTTCTTATGAATTTGCCGAGCAATTTTATGGTAAAGCTGTTACATCAAGAGATTATTTAATTCTGAGTGATTTTTATAACAAGGCCTTGAATTATAAGGACGGTCGCAGTAAGTATAACGAATGTCAGTTTTGTGCTGAAAAAATTTCTGTCAATGAAAAAATATACGACGATGCTCTCTTGCAGCTTAAAAAGGCTGAAGCATATAACGCTGCAAAAAAATGGACAGATGCCGAACGGGAATATACCGAGGCGGAGCATCAGTTTAAAAAGATTGTCGGATTTATGGATTCGGATGAGAAGATAAAAATCTGCCGTCAGGAAAAGAATTTATGTAACAGTAAGAAAACATATTTTTCAGCAAAGGCGGTGCTTTCTTCTGCTTCTTGCATTGAAGATTATAAAAAAGCCGCAGGATTATTTTCAGAGATATTGGATTTCAATGATGCAAAGAAAAATTATGGTATCTGTCTGGATTTTATTGATAAACTGACAGCTGAAAAGCAATTAGAAAAAATTCTTAAGGATAAGCACAGTGCAGAAGAAGCCGATCTTGAACAAAAAATAAAAATTTACAGGACAATCGTTGCTCTTGAGCGTGACGCTTTAAGTGAAGCGGCAAAAAAGGTTATTTTGCAGACAAAGGTCAGTTTAGATGAATGTCTTAAGGAAAAGTGGGCTGTTGAGCTTGAGCGTGATTTAAAAGACGCACGGGCAAGATGTGCGGCTGCAGAGAATATATCGGATTACAAGGTACTGGCACAGGAGCTCGAAAAATTTCTTAAGGATTATGAGAAGTACGTGCAGGCAGCAGAATTTTCGGATATATTTGCCGTTTGTAAAAAAAGGCTTCAGGAAGCAAGAGTTAATGTTTCTTACGATGAAGCAATGGAGCTTATGAGTAAGGCTGCCAATGTCACAGCACTTAAAAAGGCGTCTGAAATGTTTGAAAGACTGGCTGATTTCAAGGATTCACAGCAAAGGAAGATTGAATGTCAGGAAAAGATTGAGATGCTGACAAATAAGACAATTTATGATATGGCTGTAGATTCATATGAAAAAGGGCGGAAAATCAACATATTTAATTGGAGAAAGTACAAATAAAAACGGGGGAGATTAAATGCTGAAATTTGTCATAATAGGTTTTTTGATTACAGCAGTATTATCCTTTATTCTTTGGAATGTATGGAATATGGTTCTTGTAAAACACAAAAAATTTTCTGACAGTGAACTTTATTTCAGTAGTTTAAAAAATTATAAAGGTTCATCTTTAAAATTGGAAACGCTCCGTAAAGATAAAGTGAAAAACTGGGCTGTAGCCGGTGTGGTCACTTTCATTATTGTTGTCCTCGCGGTTACATATTTTCTGGTGGCAAGAAACAATTTTCTGAGCAGTCACACGCACAGTTATACTGATCGTGTCATAACAGAGGCTTCATGTGTCAGTGAAGGATTGCTTCATCAAAAATGTCGCTACTGTAATGAAGGCTATGAGGAAGTTATTCCTGTTATTGAACATAAATACTCGAAGTCAGACCATATAAAATCCACCTGTGCAAAAAAAGGGGTAACAGAATATACCTGTAAAGTATGCGGAGATATAAAAAAAGAGACTCTTCCTCTTAAAGAGCATAAATATACAGAAAAAGTAAAGAAGGAACCTACCTGTACAAAAGAAGGAATATTGGAAAAGCAATGCAAGAAGTGCGATTACGTTGAAAAAGAAAAAATTCCTGTAAACGATAGTCATAATTTTAAGGTTTATTCTTTTACACATTCAACTTTCTGGAAAAACGGTTATAATCATTACAGCTGTAAAGCCTGCGGCGGTGAAACATATTCCTTGAAAGTGGAAAAAATAAACTGGATTGTGGTTTTGGCAATTCTTGTTTTGATAATATCAATTGTTATTATAGCTGCAGTATATATTGACGAGGGCTTTTGGAACGATGTCATTAACAGACCTTCTGCATGGATTGCTGCTGTGTTTGCAGTTTTGTCAATTTCTGTAATAGTATTTCATTACGGATTTGCAATTCCTCACCAGAAAAACTGTGAGCCCTTAGGACAAAAGCTGACAAAAGCACCCATCGGGTGTGAGCTTGTTGTGAAAAAAGGTGATAAGTCAGCTTATATGGAAAAAGGAAGCATTTCATACAAATGCAAAAAATGCGACAAAGTATACACAGAATATTTATTGCTTAATCAAAAATGCACTGATCATACCAAAACAACAGAGCATTATTTGAAAAAGCCGAAGTGTATGAAGTCTGTAAATTTAATAACCGTATGCGATAAATGCAGCACAATTACTTCAGTTAAGAAAATTGAAAAGTTTGAACATAACTGGAGTAAATGGAAAACTGTCAAATCTGATTCGTCTTGGCTTTTAAAGGAAAAAACGAGAAGCTGTAAGCTGTGTCGCGAAAAGCAAACCGTCGAAGTTTTTGCAATCTTACTTGTGATAATGATGGTTGTTATTAATATATTATGGATGATTTTATGTGTTGGTGCTGTTTATGATCAGACGAGAAAATATGCACTGTATGCTTTAGCAACGGTATTACTTTCTTTAGTGGAAGCGTTTTTTGCTGTGAAGGCACCTGTTTTCAGCGTGTTTATGTGGAGTGAAGTTGCGTTGGGATTTGTCCTGGCAGCAAATCTGATAATGATTGTTCAGCTGATTTGTTATTGCGGTGATTATGGATCATATTATTCTTACAAGTTCTCATCTTTTGCTCTTGCAATTATTTTCGCTTTAACTGTTGCTTTAAGATTTACATTCTTTACCGATTATAATATTGCGTGTGTAATTATTATGGCAGCATTGGTAATCAATGCACTTGTTCAGGCATTTAAGGCAAATTCAACGAGAAAAGATTTGTGGACATTTCTGAATATACTGGTTGCGTTAATTAATACAGGCTTTGCAATCTTTCTTTTGTTGAAAAAATAGCATGTATTTTAAAACCTCCGGGAGTATTTGCGTATATACGCAAAAAAGCGGATAAAGAAAACCCTTCCTATGATAGAATTAAGCTGTCTGTCATAGGAGGGGATTTTTTGTTGATAAATAAGATTTTATTTCTTAAGAATTGCTGTCGATGAATTTAATAACATCTTTATCCCTTTGAAAAATTAAATACGTTTGATATAAACATACGAGAAATTATTTTATGACCGAAATATTACATCCGTTATCCTCGATTTCAGTAAAACACGGTCTTTCGTAATTTTTTATGTTCGGAGAATGGAAGGTCAGATAGAGCTTGTCCTCACTTCTGAAAATCATACCGTGGCCGCCGTCGTCGTCAAGAATGGGCGGAAGGTGCTCAAAGCTCATGCCTAACTCACCGTCAGTGAATCTGACGGCACATTCGGCATACTTGCCCTTGATGAAGGTTGACCAGAGCATTAAAAGTTCATCTGTTTTTGTGCGGTACATAAAGGGACCGTCAGTTATTCTGTGTTCATTTTCGTCTTTGCTTTTGTCTGCCCAATAGGGAGATGAAGCCTTGAACATTGTTTTTGCCTCGCCGATTGACTGAGTAAGATCATCGCTCAGGGGTGCATAACAGATTGTTCCGTCGATAATCTGTGTGTGCTCGTGGCAGAAAACAATGTAGGGCTTTCCGTCACGGTTGAGATAAAGGGTGCCGTCAAGACATTCCCACTCCTCAGGTGTAACAACACCTTTGCTGTGAGGTGCAAAGGGTCCCAGCGGATTGTCTGCCTTTAAAACAAAGGTTCCTCTCAGATTATTGCTTTCTCTTGTAAAGGTGGCAAACATATAGTACGCATCTTTGTATTTATGTACCTCCGGAGCCCAGTTAACCTCGTGGTTCATAGAGTGTTTTTCTGAGTTGAAGCACTCAATCGGTTCACTCCAGTTTTCCAGGTCCGTTGAAATATAAACATCAAAGCCAGCAGTTTTTCTGCCGAAATTTCTTGCTCTTGTACCGTACATGTAATACTTGCCGTTTTCACAGAGGATAAAAGGGTCGCGGATATTTATGTCTTTATTTTTCATAAGCACACTCCTTTGATTTTCTTGTTAAGCTTATATTATCATATAGAAGCACTGATGTAAATGCAGAGGCTGAAATCTTTCGTGTTAATTAAGAAAAATGATTTGAGCTGATACGGAGCAGCAAAAATCCGGACGGGTATAAATGCTCTGTCCGGATTCTTTTGTTTACTGCTCAGAGTAATTTTCATTCTCAGTTTTATTGCCGACTGATTAAATCTAAAACCTGATTTATATTTTTCTTGACGAAGGATACCTTCTCGTCATTGATGACAAGACAGGGAACACTCATAACGTTATACTTTTCAAGCTCGGTAGCCGCTAAAGCACCGTCACCCGTGGCTGTGACAACCTGACGCAGCGGCTTTATGCACACATCACCTGCGGCATAAATTCCGTCAACGCTTGTTTTTTGTTCGGAGTCGGTAATAATATATCCGTGACTGTCCAGTTCAATTATGCCTTTTACAAGCTCTGTGTCGGGAGGCTTTGGTATGGCTACACCCTTGTACGGTGATTTGTCAGGGAGAACGAACCGCAGATAAAAAGGCCTCTTGCCGTGGTCTGCCTCCTGTATATCTGATATGAGCTGTGCATAATCGCAGAGAATTACACATCACAGAGCTTTGATTTGCTCTGTAACCGCTGACAGCCTTCCGCATAGAATAATGTGGGAGGTGAATTATTATGTCAACATCGTGCGGAAGCTGCAAGCCCGGTTGTACAGTTATTGCTGTGGTATTCAGTATTATTGTCGGTATAATTACTGCTTTTCTCAGAATAACTGCCGTTATAACGCTTACACCCGCTTTTTTGTGGGTTGTTCTCGGTATTGCCGTGGTATATCTTGCTGCTGTTCTTGTTTCGGCTGCCCTTTTCCGCGGACGTTGCTGTGAAAATCTTTGCAGCATAGTAACGGCATTGCTTTCAGGTATAGTCGGAACAGTATTGCTTTCTGTCGTTTTGCTTGCTGTTGAATTTGCTGCAACGAGCTTAATCGGTACAGTTATTACAGGTGCACTCCTGTTTTTCTTTTTCCTTGCAGTGACATCCACAGCTTGCCTTGTGAGATGCTTTTTTAATTGTAATGATTAAAAGCTAAGGGAGAATCCTGTTGTCAGCCCCGCAGAAATTAAGTCTGTTTGGGGCTGTCTTCTGTTTTTTGTGTTATCCATTGATAAAAGTATTATGTTACTGTATAATATCCGTAGAAACCTAATTTTAAAAATACAGGAGAATGAAATATGAAAAACAGAAAGGTGAAAATTACTCTTATAGCCTGCATGACTGCCGTTTTGTGTCCTGCAATAATTTACGGACTGCTTAACCTGGCAATGTATGCTGCGGGCTTTATGCAGCCGGGAAAAAACATTGAATATCAGGACAGGCATCTTGAATATCTTAAAACGGAATATTACAGTGATTCCTATACTCCCTGTAATGAGCAGAGCTTTGCTGATTTCAACATAGAAGAAGCAATTTCTGAAGGAGTGAAAATCAATGAAATCTCGGTTATAGGTACTCATAACAGTTATCAGACCCTTGCCACGCCGCAGAAGCGTTTTCTTGAAAAGGTTCGTAATGTGCTTTCCGGGGGCGAGAAGGGCAGAAAGCGTGATTTTGAAATGGAAACATATACCGAACAGCTGGAAAAGGGAATCAGAAATCTTGAAATTGATGTTATAACAGTGGACGACGGAAGGGACGTCAGCTTTGTTGTTGAGCATAACCCTGTAACGGATAATGCTTCAAGTGCATACGATTTTGCAAAGGGGCTTGAAGAGATTGTGCTGTGGTCGGATAATAATCCCGGTCATCTGCCGGTATATCTGCTTATTGAACCTAAAAGCGATGTGCCTGCGATAAGTAACAAGAAAAACTTCACAGCTGAATATGCCCGCAGGATAGATATTATACTAAGTGATATTTTAGGTGAAAGAATGATGACGCCTGCACAGGTGCTGGGTGATTACGGAAGCTTTAAGGAAATGAGAGAGGCTGACGGATGGCCTGAGCTGAAAAAGGCTTCGGGAAAATTTATTGTGCTTCTTCATCCCTGTGATGTGACGCAGGAATACATAGACGGTGAAGAGAAAACAGAAAGGGCAATGTTTCCCGTTCTCAGAACCGAGGATGCCGATAAGGATTATGCAGCTTTTATCATTGACAATGAGCCTGAAAGTGCGGTCAGAAACAACCCTGTAATAATCGCTGAAAAAAATCTTATGGTAAGAACACGTGCTGACAGTTATCCGAATTTCAGTGATGAAAGATATAATTATGCCAACAGCTGCGGCTCACACATAATAACAACAGATTATCCTCCCCGTTCAGTGAGAATGTGGGAGCACACCTACACCTTTGACGGCTATACGGTGAAGCTTCTTAAGTAAATAAACCAATAGATAAGCACACAATTAAAAGCAAAACAGATGTGTTAAGGCTTTTTGCCGAGGCACATCTGTTTAATTTTTGCTGATTGAAAAATTTGTTGCTGAGAAAATAATATAATTCGGAAGGTTAATGCAACTTAATTCATTAAAAATATTGACGATTAAATATGTAAATGATATAATAAATTACTTATATAAAGTCGGAGGCAGATATCATTTTTTCTGCCTTTATAATACAAAGGATGTGTTTTAATGAAACTCAGATTTTTCAAGACTGCAATCGGTACCTTTGCTGTTACCGTTCTTCTTTCGGGCGCTGTTATGGGAACATATGTATCAGCTGAGGAAATACCCTCAGAGGTTGTGTCAACAACAGCCGTCACCGTTCAGGAGAATGAGACGGTTCAGCTTATTGCACCTGCAGTGCTTAAGGCAGAAAACACCGTTGACGGTGTAAGAATAAGCTGGAATGCAGCAGAGGGTGCGGCAGAATACGAAATATACAGAAAAGCGGGTGCCTCTGCCTGGGTTCAGATAGGAAGGTCAGCCGCTACGACCTATACTGATAAAGGTGCAAAGTCCGGTCAGACCTACAGCTACAGCATAAGATGTATTGATGCAACGGGAGGTTTTGCAAGCGGTAACGGTCAGGCTAAGAATATAAAATACATAAAAGCACCGGTTATCACAAAGCTTGAAAACACCGCAACAGGTACTAAAATTACCTGGTCAAAGAGCGAGGGTGCTTCCTCTTATGCGGTTTATCTTCTCGACAGCAATAAAAGCTGGAAAAAGCTCGGTGAGACAAAATCAACCTCTTATACACACAAAAAGCTCAGCTCAGGTAAGACATATACATACACAGTAAGATGCCTTGATTCAAAGAAAAAGGCTGTCAGTGCTTACGATGAGGACGGCACAAGTAATGTCTTTCTTAAGGCTCCCGTAATATCCGCAGTAAAGAGTGTTGAAAGCGGAGTAAGGGTTGAATGGAAGGCACTTAAGGGTGCTTCGGCTTACAGCGTTTACAGAAAAACAGAAGGCTCTTCATGGACAAAGGCAGGAACCTCCAAGGGAGCATCCTTTACTGACAAAAAAGCAAAATCCGGCAAAAAATATTATTATGCCGTAAGATGTATTGACAAAAACGGAAAGCTTGTAAGTGTTATGAGCACAAGCAAAAGCCTTAAGCACATCAAGGCTCCCGTAATCACAAAATTCGAAAATACATCTACAGACACAAAAATCAAGTGGGAAAAGAGTGAGGGCGCTTCTTCTTATGCGGTTTATCTTCTCGACAGCAACAAGAAGTGGAAAAAGCTCGGCGAGACAAAGTCAACCTCTTATACCCACAAAAAGCTCAGCTCAGGTAAGACATATACATACAGAGTAAGATGTCTTGATTCAAAGAAAAAGGCTGTGGGCGGTTACGACAAAGACGGTACGGCAAATGTTTTTGTCAAGGCACCCGCTGTTTCATCCGTGACATCTGTAAGAGGCGGAACCGAAATTAAATGGAATAAGCTCAAGGGTGCTGCTTCTTACAGGATTTACAGAAAAAACGGCTCTTCCTCATGGAAAAGCATCGGAACATCAAAGACGGGCTCTTTTACCGATAAGAATGTTGCTTCGGGCGAAAAGTATACCTACAGAGTGAAATGTCTTGATAAAAACGGAAAGGTTATTTCCGTTGCAGGTACAGAAAAGAGTGTCAGATACATCAAGGCTCCCGTAATTAAAAAATTCGAAAATACAGCTTCCGGCATAAAGCTCAGCTGGGAAAAGAGCAAGGGTGCCTCAGCTTATGCGGTTTATCTTCTTGACAGTAAGGGTAAATGGCAGAAGCTCGGAGATACAAAATCTTCAAGCTATACCCATAAGGATGTAAAAAACGGTAAATCTTATACCTACAGAATAAAGTGTCTTGACAGTAAGGGTAAGGCTGTCAGCGGTGCTGAAAAGGGTAAATCAGCTCTTTACACAGCACCTCAGAAAATTACAAAGGCTTCTCAGACAGATGCAGGCTTTGTGATTGAATGGAAGGCAGTTAAGGCTGCTTCAGGCTACAGAGTATTCAGAAGAGCTCTCGGCTCCTCATGGGAAAAGCTTGCGGATGTAACTTCAGGTACATCCTATACCGACACCTCTGCCGAAAAGAATAAGGCTTACTGCTACGGTATACGCTGTCTTGACAAGAATAAAAAGTATATAAGCGTATGCTCTGAAGAGACAAAGTATTATCTTGGAGGAAAGCTCGCTCACGGTGAGATAAAGGTCGGCGGAAAGAAGTATAATTTCAATCAGGGTGTATATCGCAGCGGCTTGCAGAAAATTGACGGCAAGACCTACTATTTTGATTCGGACGGAAACATAAAGAAAAACGGCATAGTAGGTTCTGATAAGGACGGCTGGTATTATGCTGACAAAAACGGTGTAATCAATATGAATTATGTTGACGGCATCGAATATAAGGGTAAAAAGTGGATTGTAAGCAACGGAAAGGCAAAAAAGGTTTCGACTCAGTCCGATAAGGTGCTGTACTCTGCGGCAAAAGAGGTTGCTAAGGTAACAAAGCCCGAAATGTCAAAGGAAAAGAAGCTTAAGGCCTGCTTTGATTACAGTCAGAAGAATTACATCGAGCTCAGACCGAGAACACCCCACTATAAGGGATTGGACTGGCCCATTGTTTATGCCAACGATATGTTTATCCGCGGTGCGGGTAACTGTTTCAGCTATGCGGCGGCATTTGCATATATGGCAAAGGCCATAGGCTATGAAGAGGTTTATCTGTGTAACAGCGGCGGTCACGGATGGGCAGAGATTGACGGTCTTGTTTATGATCCCGAATGGGGCAGACATTACAAGAATCACACCTACTTCGGTCTTGATTATGAGACAACAAAGGATCCTAACTACAAGAATGCTTTTAAAAAGGAAGTAGACTGGATGTATATAAAGGTTAAATAAAATTTATTAAGGCGGACTTTAAAAATGGTTTTCAGTTCATTGACGTTTTTGTGTGTGTTTCTGCCGGCGGTATTTTTGCTCTACACAGCAGTGCCGTCGCTGAAATTCAGAAACGGACTTCTTATTGCGGCAAGCCTTCTGTTTTATGCTTACGGTGAGCCTGTATATGTGGGACTGATGATATTGAGCTCGTTGGTGAACTATGTTTGCGCACGGCTCGTAACGTCAGAAAAAAGAGGTAAGGCATTTATTGCTTTGGCAGTGGTTATAAATCTCGGAATGCTTGCCGTGTTCAAATATGCAGGATTTTTTACGGAAACGGTCAACGGTATAACGGGACTTTCGCTTCCTGTGCCGGAAATAAGACTTCCTATCGGCATTTCATTCTTTACCTTTCAGGCACTTTCTTATGTAATAGATGTTTACCGTAAAAATGTTGAGCCGCAGAAGAATTTCTTCTACGTTCTGCTTTACATATCCTTCTTCCCTCAGCTTATTGCGGGCCCTATCGTAAAGTACAGAGATGTAAACGAGCAGATTTGCGACAGAAAGCAGAGCGCGGAAAAAATCGGCGAAGGCTTAAGACGCTTCATCTTTGGTCTTGCAAAGAAGGTACTTATTGCAAATACAATGGGACAGGTTGCAGATATAGTTTTTTCGGCAGAAGAGAGCTATCTGTCGGTGCTTACAGCCTGGCTTGGTGCCATAGCTTATCTGTTCCAGATTTATTATGACTTCTCGGGTTATTCAGATATGGCTATCGGTCTCGGAAAAATGTTCGGCTTCGACTTCAAGGAAAACTTCAATTATCCCTACGGTGCAGTCAGCGTTCAGGATTTCTGGAGAAGGTGGCATATATCTCTTTCAACCTGGTTCAAGGAATATCTTTACATTCCTCTCGGCGGTAACCGTAAGGGAAAAGCAAGAACAGTTATCAACAGACTTATAGTCTTTTTCTGCACAGGTCTCTGGCACGGCGCAAGCTGGACCTTTGTTCTGTGGGGAATATATCACGGACTTTTTCTTCTGCTCGAAGAATTTGTTCCTGCTTTCAAAAAGCTTCCGAAGGCAATCGGTAACATATATACCTTGCTTGCAGTGACAGTCGGCTTTGTTATTTTCAGAGCGGAGACTATTACTCAGGGCTTTGATTTTATAGGTAATATGTTCACGGGCTTTGATGCTTCAGCTGAATCTGTTTCACTTTTTATTGCTCAGCTTACTCCCTGGTTCATTGCGGTTCTTGCCGTGGCAGTTTTCTGCTGTGCTCCCGTCAGGGCAGTTACAGATACATTCAGGGAAAAAGCTGCTCAGCTTACGGCAAGCAGACAGACAGCAGTTCAGGCAGTTCTCTACGCCTTCTCATTTGCACTTCTTTTGTGCTGCATAGTAAGACTGTCGGGTACATCCTACAATCCGTTCATATACTTCAGATTTTAAGGGGGATGTATCAGTATGAAAAATAAAATACTTTCATTAATCTTTACGGTTGTATGTTTGGCAGTATGTGTTCTTCCTTTTGTCGGAATGACCTTTGCTCCGAGTAATGAAGCTATAGGAAATGAGCAGCAGACAGTCTTTCCCTCTCTTAAAAAAGAGGACGGAACCTTCAACGGACAGTTTATGCAGCAGCTTGGTGATTACTTTTCGACCCATTATGCATTCAGACCGCAGATTATTTCAGCCGATGCAGAAATTCAGTCAAAGCTTTTCGGCACATCAAATCTTAATTCGGTTGTAGTGGGTAAGGACGGTTGGCTTTTTTATTCCTCTACCCTTGATAACTTCCTCGGAAGAAATCTTATGTCGGAACGTGCACTGTTCAATACCGTACATAATCTTGAAAGGGTTCAGGAATATCTCAGTGAGAATGATATTGAGTTTATGTTTACTGTTGCACCAAATAAAAACACTCTCTATCCCGAATATATGCCTTCTTACTACGGCAAGAAAGAAAGCGACAAAAGAAATCTCAGCAATTTTACTGCAATGCTTGAAAAAAGCAGTCTCAACTACTGTGATGTTCTTTCTGCACTTTCTGATTCGGACGAAGCTCTTTACCATCAGCAGGATTCCCATTGGAACAACAAGGGTGCACTGATAGCATATAACACTGTTCTTGACAGTATCGGCAAGGAGCATAACGATTACTCTGATGCAAAGGCTGTCAGAACAAAGAATTTTTACGGTGACCTGGGTAATATGCTTTATCCGTCAACTCAGAAGCCCGAGTATAATTACGAATATGATATTCAGTACGGTTATTCTTATGTCACTCCCACAAAGAGTGTTGAAGAGGCTATAATAATAACCGAAAACAACAAGGAAGAGGGCAGACTTTACATGTACCGTGATTCCTTCGGTAATGCTTTATTGCCCTTTTTTGCAAATGCTTATAATTCTGCATATTTTACAAAGGCCTTCCCTGTAAATCTTGCATTGGAAACACAGATTCAGCAGAGCGATACGGTGGTTTTTGTAATTGCCGAGCGTAATCTTGACTGGTTTGCAAAAAATCCTCCCGTTATCCCTTCAGAGATGACAGTAATCCCTGAGACAGAAAAAAACGAGGCAGGATTATCTGATGTAAAGGCAGAGGTTTCACCTGTCAATATGCAGTATATAAGTGTAACAGGAGCTGCGGACAGTGAAATCTGCAGCCGGGACAGTGAATTTACTGTTGTTGTCAGAGACGGCGAAAGCAGTGAAGCTGCATTTGAAGCCTTTACCGTTTCAGATGACAGCTCCGATTACCGTTTTCAGGCGTATATTCCCTCGGAATATATAAGTAGTGAGTCGGTAGAAATAAGCCTTGTAATTAAAAACGGTGACGGATACATTTCTACAAAGAGTGTAAGTACCGAGGTTTTACAGGTCGAAATTTAAAAGAGAGGTAATTAAAATGAAAAGAAAAACAAGACAGATATTAAGAATTGCAATGCTCGTGCTTGCAGCTGTTGCAGTACTGTGTATGGCTGGCTGCGGCAAGGATGTGTCAATTAAGATCGTTGACGCAAATGTTACAACAGAGGTTGAAGCAAATACATCAATGACAGTCAGAGAAATCCTTGAAAACGCAGGGGTTACTTTAGGTGAAAAGGATGAAACTGTTCCCGAAGCCGATGCAAAGCTTAAGGATGCGACAGAAATCACTGTAAAGCGTTATGCAAAGGTTACTGTGAAAAACGGTAAGGAAGAAAAGATTGTTGAGCTTGTGGGAGCAACAGTATCCGAGGCTGTCAGTAAGGCAGGCTTTGAGCTTAGTGAAAGCATCAGAACTGATGTTGATGAAAAATCTTTCCTTGAAGACGGAATGACAATTAATCTTGTAAACAGCATACAGGTACAGCTCAAGGCTGACGGCAAAACAGAAAAATGTCAGACCTTTGCAAAAACGGTAAAGGAATTTCTTGCTGAGCAGAACATAACCCTTGATGAGGATGATGAGGTGTCTCCCAAACTTGAAAGCAAAATCAAAAAGGGCACAAAGGTTACCGTAAAGCGTGTCGAATACAAAGAAGAAACAAGAACCGAGACCGTACCCTTTGCGGTAAAGCAGACAAACAGCTCTTCCATGAAGAAGGGAACACAGAAGGTTACAAGAGCCGGTGTAAACGGCGAAAAGGAAGTAACCTACAAGGTAAAATATGTTGACGGCAAGGAAGACTCAAAAGAGGTTATAAGTGAAAAAGTCACCAAAGAGCCCGTTGACAAGCTTGTTACCGTAGGAACACAGGCCGGAAAAACCGTTGTTTCAAAGCAGGCGGTTTACGACTGCGGAGATTCAAGCCACGGATACTATATCATAACTTATTCCGACGGCTCCGTTGAATATAAGGATTTTTAATAGAGAAAAATTTAAGGCTGACGCTTCATAAGGAAGTGTCAGCCTTAATTTATATATAGATAGAAGTAGCTGTAAAAAATGATGCAGAATGAACAAACTAACCGAAGGCGTACAAGGGTACGCCGAGAGGCGAAGTTTGTTTATAGCATAAAACACAAAAAATGCAGTTTCTTTGTCAATTTTAAAGTTTTATATGTTCTGAAGTCGTTCTTGGTGTTTTCAATCCCCGAGAAAACCTTTATTTTTCTTGTTTTATGCGATCTGCGTTTTTTTACAGCCCCTTTGTGTTGTGTGCTGCATATCAGCCTTCTGAGGGTAGGGTAACCTCAAAAACAGAACCGTTTTTATCAGTCTTAGCTATTTTTATGTCACCCTCGTGAAGCTCGCAGATGATTTTTGAAATAGCAAGGCCTATACCGTGACCGATGTTTTTATGGTTGATATCACCCTGAAAAAATCTGTCGAAGGCATGCTTTGCCTCTTCTTCGGTCATACCCTTTCCCTGATCCTCAAAGGTAAAAGTAAGTCTGTCACCGTTTTGCTTTATGCATACAGTTATTTCAGCGCTCTCAGGTGAAAATTTTATCGCATTGTCAAGAAGGTTTATCCAAAGCTGCCCTAAAAGCTCCTTGTTTGCGTGAATATAATATTCGTCGCAGTCGAAGTTGACGGTTATGTTTTTTTCTGACCATTTATGCTCGAGAAGAATAATGACGTGTCTTATCTGCTCTGTAACGTTGTAATCTGTCCTGTCTGCTGCAATGGATTGATTGCGAAGTCTCGTCAGGTTTAGTACATCCGTGGAAAGCTTTGAAAGTCTTTCGCTTTCAAAAATAATTATATCCAGATATTCCTCACGCTCCTGCTCGCTCAGAGAGGCATCCTTAAGCATTTTCGCAAAGCCTGAAATTGAGATGATGGGTGTTTTGAATTCGTGAGAAAAGTTATCTATGAAATCATCTCTCATTGTTTCAATGTTGCCAAGCTCCTTTGCCGTGATGTTTACACTGCGGGCAACGCGGCGTACTGTTCTGATTCCCTTTTCCTCAACGCTTACATCAAAGTTGCCGTCAGCTACCTTTCCCATAGCAACATAGGCGTGCTGGAGAGGGGCGAGGATATAGCTTCTGAAAATTATTGACAGAACAACGCCTATCAGAATACTTATTATGCCGAGAAAGTAGGTGCCGGAATGGCGGGGCAGCATTTCTATATCAAGAAAGGGAGCCTTGTTGATTACAGCGTAGATCGAAAACAGAGCAAGACTTGAAATTGATATAAGAGAAAAAACTATGGAAGACATAATGAGAACAAGTATAAGCCTGGCTATCTTGTCTTTTTTTCTTTTCTTAAGGTTTTTATTTCTCATTGGTTAATCACCGCTTTATATCCGATGCCTTTGATAGCCATTATGGTGAATTCGGGGAAATCTCCGAATCTTTTGCGAAGACGGTTTATGTGAACATTTACTGTTGTATCCAACGAGGTTGAGTTCATACCCCATATTTCATCCATAAGCTGAAGACGGGTGAAGATTTTATCGGGATAGGACAGGAGCTTGAAAAGAAGATAGAATTCCTTTTTTGGCAAGGTCTGACTGACACCGTCCTTTGTTACGGTAAGAGCGTTATAATCAAGAACAACGCTGCCAATCTGAAGCTTTTGTTCGTTAGCAATGTTTGCTCTTCTGAGAAGTGCTTTGATTCTGAAAAGCATTTCCGTTTCATCCACGGGCTTTGTAAGATAATCGTCGGCACCGGCAATAAAGCCTTTATATTTATCTTCGGGAAGCTGCTTGGCTGTAACCATAAGGATAGGCAGCTCGACACCGTTTGAGCGTATGGTTTCCGTCAATTCATAACCGTTCATTTCAGGCATCATTACATCAAGGATAATAAGGTCAACATAGGAGTTGTCAAGAACCCGGAGTGCTTCGACTCCGTTGCTTGCAAGCTCAACGGTATATCCGGCGTTTCTGAGTATTACCCGCATAAGCTTTGCTGCGTTGCGGTCATCTTCAACAACAAGGATTTTAAACACACAATCCGCTCCTTTAAATACTATATTTAAGAACAAGCTTATTTTACTTACAGAAAATAAACTGAAAATTAACTGCAGTATCAATTTACAATTTATTCATAAAATGCAGTGTAAAGTTTATTATTAGTTGTTCGGTTGGTGTTTTAATATATAGGAATAACTGTGTAGTTTTATATTGGATAATTATGAAGATAGGAGGAACTATGAAGAAGAAAGACATTTTATTGTATTTGTCATCTTTCATTGTATTGGCTTTCAGCTTTATTATGTTTATTTTTGCTTTTATCAGCGTAAACCGTATCGGTTATTACATAGTAAGCGGTGTGACACTGGGCTTATTCTGTGTGTTTAACAGACTGACGGAAAAAAAGATAAGGAGCAAGGACGGCTACAATATGCTGCAGGCTTACTTGTTTTACCGAAGATGTCAGAAAAACGGACTTGATGTCAAGGTATCAAAAATTAAATCCGAAGAGCTCTCTCTGATTTCGAATCTGGCTTCAGGTTATGATTACTGTGCAAGCTTTGGTGAAGCACAGCTTAAGGAGCTTTACGGTTGCGGACGGGAAGTAAAATTGCTTCTCGAAGAAAAAAAGGGAGGAAGTCTTAATAATGTACGGTTTAATTCAAGGACTTGCTGTAGTGGCATATCTGATATTTTTCACATGGTACGGAAAAAATTTTAAAATTTCAAGAATCAAATCTTTTTTACTCGGCGTAGCGGGAATGATAATTTATCTTATTCTTGTTAAATTCCTTGCTTGGGCAGAAACGGGCTTCAAGGAGTTCGGAGCCGAAAACGGAATAAGAGTATATGTACTCTTACCCATATTTATGTACGCACTTGCAAAATTTTCAAAGGTTGATCCGGTTAAGCTTTTTGATATGGAAGCGGCAGCCTGTGTGCTTATGTACGGTTTGTCGCACCTTGCCTGTATTTTTGCGGGATGCTGTCAGGGCTTTGTATATCACGAAGGAACACCGATGTACAACCTTGCTATGAAGCTTACGGGGACAGCTATGCTTCCTGTTCAGTTGGGAGAATCAATAGCGGCCTTGCTTGTATTTGCTCTGGTTTTTGCAGTAGGTCATATAAAGAAATATGACACACACGGATATCTGCTTTGTATATGGTATATAGTTTTCGGTACTGAAAGATTTTTCTGGGAATTCCTCAGAGATAATCAGAAGGTTATCAGAATTGCTCCTTTACAGCAGGCGGACGGATGGTTCGGTATATCAAATCTTGCTATCTGGTCGGCTCTTATGGTGCTTGCAGGTATAGTTCTTCTTTTCGTCTTCCGCCATATCGAAAAAAAGCAGAAGGCAGAAAAGGAAACGGCTACCGCTTAACATTTTTTGGATAATTTCTGTAAATGAAAAATAAATCACAGCATTAGCTGTCGGTGTGCCGACCGTAAAACGGCAGATAAAACAGTGTATTAATTTTAAAATAAATACAGAAAGGAAAGAAAGCTATGAAAACAACCAAAAAACTTCTGAGTGTGTTTCTTGCTGTAATCATGCTTATGTCAAGCATGAGTGTTTGCTTCGGAACTGTTTCATTCGCTGCAGGTGGAACAGCAACAGCTGATCAGTGGAATGCTCTTTATGCGGCTCTTAAAGCAGACAGCGTAAAGAATGCTGCTTTCAGTACTGATAACGGCAAGTACACAGTCGACGATCCCGACGGTAACGTTCTTAAAGCGGTCGAGGCGTACTTTAATGTATTTAACACACTCGCAAACAAAGAGCCTGCTACAGGTAATCCGAATAACACTTCGAACACTACCGGTTCTACCGAGGGTAACAGAGTTATTCAGCAGGTTAACGCATCTATCGAATCTTATGTAAAGGCTAATATGCCCGGTTACGAGGCATCAATGAGCACTTTCATAAAAAACATTATCGGTACTAATTCGGTAAGCACAAGTACCGGAAGCACATTAACTGTAGGCGGTAGCTCAAACACAACCGACAACAAAAATCTTCCCACAAACAACCTTTCTGATGTTGCTCCCATCAATCTTACAGTTGTATTAAGCAGTGCCATTACAAGTAGTACACTTGATACACTTCCCGATAGCGTGGTTACAGAGAAAACCTTCACCGTAACTCATGCTAAGGACAGATACGACTACACTTATGCTACAGGCTCCACAGGTGGCTGTAACTCAAAGACAACCTACACCCGTACTTATAAGTTCTACTACTATATCAGCGGTGTGTCAAGTACAGACGGCTCTGCAATCAGCACTGAGGTTATCAAAAACAGTGCCGCTGTTCTTCAAGAAAATGCCGGCTACTTTTCCATGGACCTTGACGCTCTTGTAGCCGTTTTTGATGCTGAAGCACTCGGGAAAGTCAAGAAAGCTGTTGTTGATGCAAAGAACGCAGTTGTAAATGCTTTCTCAGGCAGTGTTTATAACCACTTCTTCTCTGCTTACAATGTAGAAGCTCTTTCAGCTCTCATTGACAAGGCAGTGGAAATTGTCAACGCTTCCAAAACTGCACTTTACCTTTATGATAAGGTAGCCGCAGGCTATGATGGTATCATTACAAACAGGGATGCTCTTGTAGCTCTTTCCAATGACATCAAGGGTAAATCGGATGCATATGACGGCTATGCTTCAGATGTAAAGGCTTATGTAGAATCACACGAATATGAGGGCAAAACCTTCAACCGTGCTGCTGTTACAACCTTCTACAACGATGTTCTTCGTGAAATCGAGCTTGTTGAGCTTCGTAATCTCAAGGCAACTATTGAAGATACAGTTCCCGAATATTATACATATAACGAGGAAAATGTAACTGACGGTACAGTTCTTGAGGACGGTACAGTTGTAAACAGTACTGTAACAGGTGCCAAGCTTGACCTTGCTATCGGTACTCTTAATGGCTGGATAGAGTCTATCGGCACATATGATAAGGATAATGTTGTTGCAGTATGGGGTGAAAACGATATCGTCGGTGTTCTCACTTCACTCAGAGACAATCTTTCTGCACTCAAAGCTTTAGCAGGTCACAATGAAAACTTTGCAAAGGAAGTTGCAAAGTACATCAAGGAAGTTTACCAAAACACAAACATCGGTGCAGATTCTGCATCTCTCCTTTCTGCTATTAAGAACTATGACAGCTGGTACACAGGTGTCAAAAAGCTTATCGGTGACATCGAGGCTGCTTATAATGATAACATTGCTGATGCAGTAATTGAGGGTCACGATGCAGTAATGAGAGCTCACCTTGATTCCAAGTACACAGCTCTTCATGCAAGAGTTGCAGCTCAGATTGATGCTGCTAAAGTATATTATGATCTTCTCGCAGAAACAGGCAGTGTTCAGGCTAACATCGTAAACCTCGAAACCTTTGCATATTATGAACAGGCCTTCAAGGTTATTGAAAGAGATGTTTATGAATTCCTTCTTGCATCCGTGAACTTCGATATGCCCGCTGAAACAAAGGCAAAGTACGATGCACTCTCTGAAGTAAGTCTTGAAGATTACTATAATTTCTACGAGTGCGGTGGCTTCAAAAACTATTACCAGACAGAAATTCCCGATATCGTAAGACCTGAAGCAGATGATACTCACGACGCACATAAGGGTGACTTCACAGTTACAGACGAAAAGATAAACGGTGTTATTGATACAATCGAAAATCTTCTTGCTGATGAAGAAGTCAAGAAGGTTCTTGGTTCTCTTATCAATAAGGATAAGGAAACAGGCGAGCCCACAGGTGAGCCCTTCGATATTGCAACACTTGTTAACGGTCTTATTGACGGTCTCTTCACAGATGACCTTATTAATACAATCATGGGCTTCCTGTATCCTGCAGTTACAAAAGAATTTGCAAAGGTATGGGCAGGTCTTCCCGAATCAATCACAGTTGAAGATGTTGACACAGGTATGTTTGGTCTTAAGGCTGACGTTGTAGCTTACCTTGACCTTTACACCTGCGAAAAAGCAACTCATGCAATCGGTATGAGCATCTTCCCAATTGAGCTTGCTGAAAAGCTCAGAACAGATTACGGTACTAAGTATGAAGCAGTTGCTGCAGTTCTTGACGATGTAACTGTCGCTTCATCCTATCAGCTTAACGGCGAGGGCGACGACGACGATACATACAACGGCGATCCCTGGAAGGATGAAAAGCTCTTTGTAAATGTGCTTGACGAAAACGGTGATCCCGTTCTCGATGAAGACGGCACAAACAAGACAAAGCTCAACTTTGCTTGGGGTATTGCTGAAGCAGAAGACAAGAGAAAAGCATTCATTGATGCTGCTGTTGCCGCTCTTTCCGGTCTCGAGCCTCTTCTTCTCGCTCTCCTTTCAAATCAGTACTATGAATCAACCAACAAGATCGGTACAGGTTCAGGTAGCGCAAGCGTTATGAGCGTTCCTCTTAACCTTTCAGTTGACCCCATCGACCTTAAGTTTATGGTATCATCTAATGCAGGTTACAACAATGTGCTCGCTCCTGTATTCGAGCTCCTCGGCGTAGAAGCTCCTAACGGTAACAATCTTACAACAACAAGAAAAGTTCTTGAAGACGGTCTCTTCGCTCCTCTTGATGCTTTCATTGCAAAGCTTGCAGCAGATCCTCTTGAAACTATTCTTGAGGTTATCCCAAATGCAATGTATGCTATCAAGGCAGAAAGAATTCTTCCTCTTCTTGATATGCTCAAGATCGACATTGAATACACAACCAATGCATCGTATAAAGTTCTTAGTGGTCTTGCAAGCGGTTCAATGAACGACGTTTATAAGAGTGAAGAGCCCATCAAGATTAATGTCAAGGATATGATTAACCTTGAAGATATGGGTCTTGACCTTTCCTTCGACGGTATCTGGTCAATGGTTACAGACGCGCTCAATAATGGCGGTGAACAAGCTGAAGACGGCGAAGAAGTTGAAGGCGGCGAAGAAGAGTCCGCTATCGTTCTTCCCAAACCCGATGCAAGTTATCTTGCAACTCTCGGTGAGCTTACATGGAAAGACACCAAGAGAAGCGAATGGACATATACATATCAGAAAGAAGCAGGCAAAGCTGCTTACATCGAAGCCAACAAGGCTGATGTTCTTATCTATCTTCTCAGATATGTGCTTAACACTCTCGGTGAAAATCCCGACCTTCTCGCTTCCTTCGGTCTTGAGCTTTCCGACGATGTGAAGGCTATTATCGCAGGCGCTACCGCAAATCCCGACAAGACAATCGCAGCTATTGTTGAGCTCTTCAACCAGTCAAGCTTCGATACCCTTAAGGATTATGTATGGTACGTAAGCGAGCTTAATGAAGACACAGTAGTAGGTATGACTCCTGCTCTTCATCAGTATCTCGGTTACGACAATAACTGGACAAAGGAAACTGCAACATATATTATTGAAAATGTTGACGAAATCATCGGTGCCGTTATGAAAATGGTAGGCGGTGAGGATGCTGAACCCTTCAGCCTTACTGCTACACTCGGCGGTCTTATCGACGGGCTTTTCACAAACGCAAACATCACTGCTCTTGCTAAGCTTCTTGCAAACCTTGACCTCAACGCACTTCTTGCAGGCGGCGAAGAAGCTGAACCCGAAGAAGGCACTGAGGAAGAAATTGAAACAGCCGACGAAGGCGAAGAAACAACCGAACCCGAAGCATCCGCAGCTGACTTTAATGCACTTGTAGATGCACTTACAGGTATCGACCTTTCAGCTTTTGCAGCTTATGCAGACCTTGCTGACGATGCAACATGGGGCTTTGAAGACGGTAACAAGGAAGGCTTTGCAGCTGCTCTTGTAAATCTTCTCGCTCCTCTCGAGCCCGTTCTCAATTTCATTCTCAAGGGTGAAAACCTCACTGTTCTCGGTGATGTAGAGCTTTACGGTTATAACGGCTACGAAACTGCTATCGTTCCTCTTCTTGAGGCTCTCGGTGCAGCTCCTGCTGCTCTCGGTGAGGATGGCAGTGCTCTTGAAGCTGTTCTTACAGCTCTCATCGAAAGAGTAGATGCTATTGCTGCTGACCCCGTAGAAGAAATTCTCGGTCTTATTCCCTCAGTTCTCTATTTCCTTAAGAGCGACGGTCTTACCACAGCTGTAAGAAATCTCCTTCAGCCTGTGCTTGTAATCATCGAAACAATCGATCCCGTTTACGCTCTTAACCTTAACGAGCTTCTCAGCGGTCTTACTGCTGACCTCGGCTTCTCAATCAACCTTAATGACCTCAGCTTTGCTGCTATCTTTGATATTATCGGCGCAGTAACAGGTCTTGACCTTGCAGCACTCGAAGAAATCATTGATGACGTATGTGAAGTTATCACAGTTTCTGATTACACTTCTGCTTCCTCATTTGTAGGTACAGGTAAGAAGGGTGCTTACGGTGAATACTTCGACTCTGCTGACCTTGTAACAGTTGTTCTTTCCTTCGCTCTTACATGGGCACTGGACGAAGACAATGCAGATGCTCTTGCAACTCTTATTGCAGGTGACGATGCAGAAATGGCAGCAGAAATCAAGAAGTATATCGGCGGTGCAGCTGCTGTTATCGGCGGTATCGAGCCCGAATATCTTCCCATTGACTGGGATTACAACTTCCCCGAAAATTATGATGATTCAATCTTTGAATCAGGTCTTACAATCCAGCCTACAATAAATACAATCAAGTATCTTACAAACTGGACTGAAGACACAGCAAAATATGTAGACGAAAATCTCGACGCTATTGTTGCTGACGTGCTTAAGGCAACAGGCAGCGAATATGCATCCGTTGCAGAGCTTATCGAAGCTAATGTAAACATCTACTCAAAGGAAAATGTAGATGCAATCGTTAAGGTCGTAGCTGACCTTCTTGTTGATATCGATCAGGTTCTCATTGACACAGCAGGTGTTGTTCTCGGTGCAGACATCAATGCTCTTTTAGCTTACGAGGCTCCCGAAATCAGCACAGGTGCAGAATTTGCCGCAGCACTTTCCGATGTGCTTGCTACAATCAAGCCCGTTGTTGATTGGCTCCTCTTCGGCGAAGATTATGCATTCTTCTCACAGAACGGCAAGGATCTTATCACAATCAAGGGTGCTGAAGGTTATGCTTACGGTCTTGCTCCCATCCTTGAGGCTCTTGGTGTTGATGCACCCGCAAAGGACGAAGCAACTGTAAAGAGCATTCTTGAAGCAACCTTCGAGCGTGTGGATGAAATTCTCGCAGATCCTGTCAATAAGGCTGTTGATCTTCTTCCTAACATCATTTACTTCCTTAACGCAAACGGTGTATCTGTTTCCGTACAGAACCTCCTTGCAGGCGTAACAGGACTTACAAACACCGTAAGTGAGAAATTCGGCATTGACCTTGACCTTATGTCAATCTTCAATGACCTTATTAACGGTCTTCTTCCCGAAGGCAGTGCAGTAACACTTGATGTTACAAACCTTGACCTTGAATCAATCTTTACTCTCGTTCAGGAGCTTATCGGTCTTGACCTTACTCCTGTTGCAGACATTCTTGTTGACCTTTGCGTAGGTAACATTGTTGTTTACACATCTGCAAGCGGTGAATACGGCTTCAAGATGCAGTACAACGATGAGTTTGCAAGATACGATATGCTTACAATTATCGCAACATGCCTTATTCAGGCTATCAAGCTTGAATCCAACGAGGAAGCACTCAAGGAAATGGTAGGCGAGGATGCTTACAACGGCATCATCGGTGTTCTTTCCGTAGAAAAGAATGTTCCTGTACAGGATTTCAGCTGGGCTCTTACCGATAAGGCTGATACAGGTGAGGTCTTCTCACCCATCAAGAATTCCGAGCTTTATGCAGATTTCCAGTACGGTGAAATTTACACCAAGGAAATGGAACAGTATATCAGTGACAGCTTCGGTGCATTTGTTGATAATATTATTTACCTTCTCGGTCTTGAACTCAACGGTAAAACTGTACGTGACTTTACTGACCTTATCACAGGTGCTGTCGGCGGTTCAGTTTACAGCAGCTCAGTAATCAATACAGTCAAGGGTGCTCTCACAGGTCTTGTTGATACTCTTTCAACAAGCATTCCTGCAGGCGGTCACATCATCAACATCCTTGCAAAGGCCGGCGTGGCAGACCTTAATGCAATTGCAGAAGTGGAAGTTCCCGAGTTTAAAGATGACAAGGCTATGTTCATCTCTCAGCTCTGCAATGTTCTCGAACCTATCTATCCCGTTCTTGAATGGCTCCTTGCTGATGCTGACATTACATTCTTTGTTGACGAAAACGAAGACAAGATTATCACTCTCCACGGTGCAGAGGGTTACGCCTACGGTATCATCCCCTTACTTGAAGCATTCAGTTGTGAAGGTGTTCTTACAACTGCTGAGTATTATGAAGCAATTGAAAACGGAAAGAAGGATGTTCTTCTTACATCAATACTCAATCCTCTTCTTGACAGAGTAGACGAAATTCTTCTCAATCCCGCAGAAGAGCTTCTTGAGATTCTTCCCAATCTTATTTACTTCATCAACTCTGACGGTGTTGACACAGTTGTCAAGAATACACTCAATGCAGTGAATACTCTTCTCACCGCTATTGAGCCTATCACAAAGAAAGACCTTTACGGTCTCTTCGGTCTTGATCTTGATAAGCTTACCTTTGAGGAGCTCTTCAATAATTATCTCCTCGGCTTTATCAAGGATGCAACAGGCTATGAGCTTGAATCAATCAGCGTTGATACTCTTACAGAGCTTTCAGTAGGTACTCTTGAATCCTACACCTCTGCAAACGGCAAAACTGCTTACAGAATGGTTTACCAGGGTCCTGAAGCAAAGGGCGAAATGGTAACAACCGTTCTCAGACTTGCAGTTACATTTATAACTCTTGACGACACTCTTATGGCTCTTCTTGATATGATTGAAAAGAGCACAAATATGGATCCTGCTACAAAGGAATATCTCAAGGGTGTTCTTCTTGCACTTGCAGAATGTGTCAAGAGTAACGATCTTGGTATGGAGCTTGCTCTTTCAACTCTCTACTACATCTACTACGGTGCTTACTTAGGCGTTGACGGTGTTGTAAACGGCTACGACGATCTTAACCAGGCATGGAAGGATGCAATAGCAGATCTTGAAGAAAGCAGCCCTGCAGCCGCAGCTCTCTTAAAGGACATCATCGGTTGGGATATCTTTGAGGATGTTCTTGACGTAGAAGAGGGTCTTGCACCTAACGGCTTTATCGCCTTCTTCCAGAAGATCAAGGCGTGGTTCGAAAAGATTGTTGAATGGTTCAAAAATCTTTTTGCAGCTGAATAAAGCTGAGCCCTGACGGGCAAAACCGAATAATTCAGCCCCTGTCGGAGTAATATCTGACAGGGGCTTCGTTTCTGTATGTGGATGGTTACCGCTTGAAAACTTACGGCAGTAGTGGTATAATTATTCCGTAATCAACATAAAACGGAGGACGTGTTTATGACTTTTGATATTAAAAATTTCACTTCAAAAATTATTTGTGAGGGTGAAACGAGTGATGCTGTTGTTGAAGCCGAAAACTGTGAAGGTGAGCTCAGGCTTTTCCTGACGGCTACGGTTGATAAGCCGAAATTTATTGAAATGCACTGGCGGGCAGATGCGAATGAAAATCTGCTTGTTTTAGGTGACGCCTGGGAGAGAAGCTACGGTAATCTTGAATTTTTAAAGCTTAAGGAAAATGACCGTTATATGCCCTGGTATTTTATTGCTACAGACAAGGAAAGCTGCTTTTGCTTCGGTGTTAAGACAGGCTGTAACAGCTTTGTAAGCTTCAGATATGACATGAACGGAATAACGGCTCTTGTTGATGTCAGAAACGGCGGCAGCGGTGTGCAGCTTGGCGGAAGAAGACTTTGTCTTGCCACCTTTGTAGCCGAAAATTATGCTGATGGTGAGGTTTTCGGTAATCTCAGAGATTTCTGCGGTAAGCTTTGTGAAAATCCTCTTTTGCCCAAGGAGAGAATTTACGGCGGAAATAACTGGTATTACGCTTACGGTAAGAGCAGCTACGGGGAGATTCTCTCCGATGCCCGTCTTCAGTCGGAGCTTGCCGACGGTATTGAGAACAGACCCTTTCAGGTTATTGATGATTGCTGGCAGAAAAAATCCTGCTGCGGACCCTGGCTGCCCAACAAAAAATTCGGTGATATGAAAAAGCTTGCCGATGAAATAAAACAAGCGGGAGCAAGACCGGGTATATGGGTGCGTTTTCTAAGAAATAAGGACAGGAGCCTTAAAAGAAAGCACCGTATCAGGAGAAAAGGAAGAAGAGAGTATCTTGATCCGACCCATCCCGAGGTACAGGCTTACATCAGAGCTGATATCCAACGGATAAAGAGCTGGGGCTACGAGCTTATCAAGCACGATTTTTCTACGGCAGACCTCTTCGGTGACTTCGGCGGAAATCTTACATCTACAATCACGAAGATTGACCGCTGGCATTTTTATGACAGGACAAAGACAAATGCTGAAATAGTTCTCGATTTTTACCGTCTCATCAGAGAAACAGCGGGGGATATTCTCATAATCGGGTGCAACACGGTTTCCCATCTTTCGGCAGGTCTTGTACATATCAGCCGCACAGGGGATGACACAAGCGGTGTGGAATGGAGCAGAACAAGGGATATGGGTGTAAATACTCTTGCATTCCGTCTTGCACAGAATGAAAAATTTTATATGTGCGATGCAGACTGTGTCGGTATTCTCAAGGATAATATTCCATGGGAGAAAAACAGTCAGTGGCTGCATCTTCTTTCCTGCAGCAACACCCCTTTGTTCATTTCCTGCAGTGAAAAAATCAACACTCAGCAGAGGGAGGATATAAGAAAGGCATACAAGACCTTCAATGAGCCCCACACCATAAAGCCTGTTGATATTTTCGACACAAAAATTCCCTCTGTATGGGAGATTGACGGTGAAATTATAAGCTATAATTGGTGAAAAAGAAGAATCGTTTGTGTATAATTTTTATTTAGCAAAATGCACAAAAGAACTCTTGTATTTTTGTACTGTGAGTTTTAATAATTTGTAAAAATCATATTGATTTTATTTTCACCTTGCATTATAATGAGTATGTGTAATTATAGGGGTTATTGTACCCTTTTACCATGGAAAGGAAAGAAAGCTCCGGCAAAAACACAAGGAGGTCAGATGTGTTCGGGCATTTTCGTTTCCCTTTCATCCTTGTTTAAACCTCGGGGTAACCCGAAAAAATCTGGAGTGCCCTTACACAGAAGGGCAGTTTCAAATATCTCATAAGGGGGATAAATTAAAAAATGAAAAAGAAAATTTTAGCAAAGAAAACATTATCAGTATTCTTGGCAGTGCTGATGATTATGACATCCTGGGTGTTCTTCCCGGGTATGGTAAGCTTTGAAGCAGAAGCTATTGATGCAGGCGACGCTGTTACAGCCTACAACAAAGAACTGCTCAATCAGATCAAAACTGATCCTGACACTAATATGGTAACAACCACCAACAATAAATACAAGAGAACGGATAACGGTAAGCTGGGTGATACCAACAGTAACGTTACTTCTACGCATTTATCAAATTCATACCAGAACGTTCTTAACTTCAATAACGGTAATATAGTTACTTCCGGCACAGGCTCTGCTGTTACTATTATCTCTGGCACTGCCAACGCAGACAGTGTTCAGGTATGGTACCCGGATACTGTTCTTATGTATGACGGCGGTAAGGCTAAGATGGCTGTTCTTCTTGAAGCTGACTCAAACGGCTCGAGTCTCAGAACCGTAAGCTGTTATTTAGATGGCGATGCTGACGGTCTTTACCTCGGCTACGATGAAAGCAATCCTTATTGGCGCGGTCACTCTGATGATGACCCTGCAGTAATGTACTGCTTATGGATAGGCTCTTCCGGATTTCAGGCTACAACCAACGGAACAAAACATTCTAGTTATATCTTCGGCTGTAAAAACTGGAGTTTCTCAGCTACACATCTTTATTTCACCGGTACAATGAGTGACACTGAATGGGTAAGAACATATAATCCCAAGTGGAGCTACAGAGGCGGTACTAACGACGACTCTGTACACGGTCCTGTAAAAGCTACCGGTCATACCATCTATGTTATGAACATCCAGGGTTATAAGAGACTCGTTCAGGATATCATCTCTAAGAAGGGTACACTCAACGGTAAAGAAGGCCAGTACACACGTGATTCACTTCAGAGATTCGTAAATGCATGTAACAAGATCACAAAGGATCTTGCTCCCAAAAACTTCGTAAGCACCACATCAAACAATGTAACATCATGGGCATCCCAGATGTCTACAGCTTACACAGAGCTTAACAATGCATACAACGGACTTACAAAGAGAAACGTTAACGTTACATACGAAAACCTTTTCTCAATCAACGACTGGGCAGCTTCTGCATCAGCTAACCTTCAGAGCAGCGCTTCAGTAGAAATCGCAGTAGAAAACAATGATACTGTTAAGATTTACAAGAACTCAGCAGGCGGCGAAGTTACCACAGCTTCATCATACTCAGGTAATCACAAGGATACAATGTATTCAATGCCCGTTACAGGCGGTAAGGACTATACTGTAAGATATGATATCGAAGCATCAGTTTCAGGCACTGCTCAGTCAGAAGTATTTATGTTCTGGTATGATGCTAACAATAATCCTGTTGTTGGAACAAACAATGGAACCAATACCTTCAACAACAAGGGCTTCGGCAGTACAGGTGCTTGCTCAGTAACCTTTACTGCTCCCGCAAGTGCAACCAAGGTTGAAATCCGTTTTGATAACGACTGTCCTTCATCAGGTTCAACCTTACGCTTTAAGAATATCGCAGTATATCCTGCAGAGCGTAATACTGCAGTCGAGGTTGACTCATGGACAACAAGACCTGTTACAAAGTCTGTAACATCAGGCTCAACACTTTCAGGTAAGCTCGATGTTCCCGTAAGAGACGGCTACACATTCAACGGCTGGTACATCGATAACGTTAACGTAAACGGTGTCAAGGACAGCGGTGAAGAAGTAACTGACGCAGCAGGTAATGTTACAAAGTCAGTCACAGTAGCTAACTCCATTAACCTTTATGCTGACTGGAAGCCTCTTCCCATGGATATCGGCTACGATAATATGTTCTCACTGGCTGAGTGGGCAAAGACACAATCAACCAAAATCAGTGGTAACGGCAGTGCTACATATGATGTAATGGCAGGTACTATCACAGTAGAATGTGCAAGTGGCGGTGAAACATATACAAACTACGGCTCAGGCTCTACTCAGTATAAGGTAGCTGTTGAACCCGAGACCGACTATGTATTTGAAGCAGACCTTTCCTTTACTGCAGGTAATAAGGGTCAGATGTTTGTATTCTTCTACGATGCAAACGGCAATGCTTTAGCAGGTTCAACTTGGTATGAAAGAGGCACAGGTGTGCCTGAAACAGCTTCTCATATCGGTATTTATCCCACAACAGCAGGTACCAGCAAGATTACATTCAAAACACCTGCAAACTGTACACAGGTTGGTTTCAGAGTAGGTTCAACAGGCGCAGGCTTTACTACTGTTTACTCAAACATCGGCTTCTATAATAAGGCTGATTACGATGCATACGCAAAAGACTATGCAACAATCCGTGTACCCTTCAATTTCGGTGACACAACAAATCTTGCTCTTGTACCTACCAGAGAAGGCTATCAGTTCGACGGCTGGTACACAGCTAACGGCACAAAGCTTACATCAGTTACAGGCCTTACGGCTTCCGATACTGTTTATGCTAAGTGGACTCAGCTCTTCACAGTTACCTTCAAAAACTGGGACGGCACAGTTCTTAAAACTCAGCAGGTAGCTCCCGGCGCAGCTGCCACAGCTCCTCAGAATCCCAACAGAGCAGGAGATAAAGACTACGAATATGATTTCGATAAGTGGGATACAGATTTCTCAGCTGTAACTTCTGACCTTGTGGTTACTGCTACATTTAAATCAAAGGACCACACAGGCATTTCAAAGACATACCAGTCAGCTGCTACCTGTACAAAAGCTGCTACATATACCCAGCTTTGTACAAAATGCGGATTCGTATGGACTGAAATATTTGAAGATCCCGCTATGCCCGCTCTCGGTCATACATATGAGAGAGAGAATCCCTCATCAACTGTAGTTACAGGCACATCCACAGGTAAAAAAGATACAGATCTTCATACCATCAAATGTAACGCTTGCGATGCTACAACACAGGTTAAGCACGACTTTAAGGATGATGCAACACGTCCCGGCACAACAGCAACATGTACCGTAAAGGGATGGACATATACAAAGTGTGCTTGTCTCGAAACTCAGGAAATCGAAGGTCAGACCAACCCCAACAACCACGTTAACACCTCAATCGTTGGTAAGGTTGATGCAACATGCACAGCTGACGGTTACACAGGTGATGAAATCTGTGACGCTTGTAGCGCAGTAGTTAAGAAGGGTGAAGTAGATTCTAAGAAGGGTCACAACTGGTCACAGACAGATAAGTTCCTCAAGTCAGCTGCTGATTGTAACAATGCTGCAGTTTACTACGAAGAATGCTTAACTTGCGGTATCTCAGCAGAAAACGATACAACAAATACAGGCAAAACATACAGCAAGGGTGAAGCTCTTGATCACTTATTTACCAAGTATGTAGATCAGGGTGACGCTACTTGCGATAAGGAAGGCACAGAAATCGCTACTTGTGACCGTGACGGATGTAATGCAACAGACTCTCGCTCCACAGGTAAAAAGCGTGAACACAATTTCAATACAACACCTGTTGTAACAACTAACAATAACGGTACACATACATATACATATAAATGTGCATACGATGATTGTTCCGCTACAACAACCAATAACCAAAACTGCGGTTACGGCGCATGGACTAAGGACGACGCTACAACTCACAGCCACACATGTACCACCTGCGGTTACACTCCCGCTGCTGAAGCTCACGACTGGTCAGCATGGACCACAGTCGGCGGCTCAGCTACAGAAAAGGCTACTCAGACCCGTTCATGTACTGTCTGCGGCAGAGTAGAAGACACAGACTGTAATTATGCAGTTAAGGATTATAAGGCTGCTACTTGTGAAGCACCTGAAATCACAACATACGAATGTTCAGACTGTAAGCACGGCTATTCAGTAATCGGTGAAGGTGCTAAGAGTCATAACTTCACAAAGGAATCCGGCGTGAAGAACAACGGTGACGGCACTCACTCCTTCGCTTGCGCAAACGGTTGCGGTGAATACGGCTTCGGTACCACAAAGAATGCAAGCGTTGCTTGCTCAGATTGGACATATGCAAACACAGAAGCCGGCAAGCACACAGCTACATGTGATGATTGCGGTTACGTGAAGACAGAAAACTGCTCAGGCGGCGAAGCTACCTGTACAGCTAAGGCAGTATGTCAGTTCTGTAACACAGCTTACGGCGAGCTTGCTGACCATAACTATGGCGGCAACACATACTTCGAAGGCGTAGAAAAAGCTGAGGAAGCTACATGTACAGCTCAGGCTGAATACTACACCTACTGCTTAGCTTGTAAGAAATCAAGCAAGGGCACAGATAAGGAAGCAACCTTCGCATACGGCGATCTTCTTCCCCATACCTTCACAGGCAATACTGAATTCCTTTACAAGGCTACAGATGCTAAATGTGAAGCAAACGAAACATACTATGTATACTGCTCAGAATGTAAGGCTTCAAGTAAGGGTACAGCTGAAGAAGCTACCTTCGAAAAGGCAGACACAGCTCTCGAGCACGTTTGGGTAAATGCTCAGCATAACGCAGATACTCTCACACATACATTCACTTGTGAACGCGGATGCGGCAAAACAATGACTGCTAACTGTGCAGATTCAGCTGTTTCCTACGGCTATGAACCCGCTACATGTACAGCGCAGGGCTATGACATCGTACAGTGCTCCGCTTGTGGTCACCAGTGGAATATCAACTACACCGATGCTCTCGGTCACGACTACACACAGAAGATTTATGATGAAGCACATCTCAAATCAGCTGCTAATTGTGAACAGGCTAACGTTTACTACTACGACTGCTCACGCTGTGACAAGAATGCAAAGGACGAAACCGATACAGAAAAGTACACAACTCTCACATACATCAGTGGTGAAGTAAGAAAGCACGACTTCCATAATAAGGTAGATGATAAGTATCTTGCAGATGAAGCTACATGCTTCGCAGCTGCTAAGTACTTCACATCCTGTAAGTATGAAGACTGCGGTAAGTCCTCAGAAGAGGTTTACGGCGTAGGTAATGGCACAAAGTTCTCATCAGGCACAGCTCTTGCTCACAATTGGGCAGAGGTTGAAGATGCTAAATATCTTGCAACAAAGGCTGACTGTGCAAATGATGCCACATACTACTATGAATGCTCACTCTGTAAGAACTCCAGCAAGGATTACGGTGACGGTGCTACCTGGACTGATGTAGATTCAAAGTCAGGTCACTCAATGGCTTACACCGCAGCTAAGGCTGCTACTTGCTATGAAGCAGGTAACCTCGAATACTGGTACTGCGATACTTGTAAGAAGTATTACAAGGATGCAGAAGGCACCGATGCTTACCTCGGTCAGTCAGAAACAGTAATCAAAAAGCGTGAACACGACCTCGCAACCTTCAGCTTCAAGGATCATACCTGTGAAGAGGACGGTCACCCCGCTTATGTTGACTGTAAGTATGAAGACTGTGATTACACCACTCTTCCTGCCGTACTTCCCAACGGCTATAAGGCTACAGGCCATAACTTCACAGGTGCTTACACATACGATACCGTAAATCTTTACCATAGCAGACTTTGCGCTAACGGTTGTGGCGTAAGCGGTATGGTTGTTGACGGTGCACAGGTTAAGTACGAAGTAACATTTAACGGTGAAGATGAAGCTGTAATTGTTGGCGGTGAAAAGTGTGAATTCACTTACACTGAAAGAACAAAGAACGGTGTTCATAGTCACGCTAATGCTTGCGTATGCGGTAACAACACAACTAAGACTTACTCAGACGAAGAAACCTTCGTTGAAACAGTAGCTCCCACATGTACAACCAAGGGTTACGACAGCTATGCATGTCCGGACTGCGGTGCTACATGGACTAAGAATGAAAAGGCTGCAAACGGCCATACAGCTGCTGAAACTGCTACCTCAAACGGCGACGGTACTCACTCTATCTACTGTACTGTAGAGGGCTGCGGATATAAGATTTCCACAACTAAGTGCTCCGGCGGTGAAGCTACATGTAAGGATCAGGCTATCTGTGATATCTGTAAGGCAGCTTACGGTGAAAAGGGTACTCACGTATATGACGAAACCAAGTGGGTATATCAGAACGATGCAAAGTGCGGCGTTAACGGTACAGAAAAGAACACATGCTTAAAATGTAATGAAGAACAGTCAAGAGAAAAGAAGGATTCAGCTCTCAAACATGTAAAGAGTGAATTTGTTACTTCTCTTCCTGAAGGTGTAACAGTTGAGAACTTTGACGCAACAGCTCTTAAAGAACCTAACTGCGGCACTGAAGGTTATGCAGTCCAGTACTGTACGGTCTGCTTCGAAAAGCTTGCTGCTAAGACAGTTCCTGCTGTAAAAGATAATCACCAGTATGGTGAATATGTAGCTGTTGGCGGTAACTGTGCAACAGGTGTCACTCTTCAGGCAACTTGTGGTGTTTGCGGTAAGACTGATGTAAAAACAGGACCCGCTGAACATGATTGGAAGGTTACCTTCTACAAGGAATCAACATGTACAGCAAACGGTTACAGAGAATGGCAATGTTCAGTTTGTAAGTTCGTTATCAAAGAGTTCTACGGATATGACGGTGAAAACAGCCAGAACAATGAAGATCTCGCTAAGAAATCTCACGTCATCAACAAAGACGGCGAACCCTACGAGGTGATTCCTGCAACATGTACAAAGAAGGCACAGAATGTTTATAAGTGTGAATTCTGTGACGAAAAGGAATATGTTGATGTTGAAAACAGCCTTATTGCTCATGAACTTATTCACACCAAGGCTCAGGAAGCTGACTGTGTATTTGCAGGCAATGTAGAGCATTGGATCTGCAGTAACTGTTCATCTATCTTCGCTGACGAAAATGCTGAAACAGCACTTGAAGATGTTGTAATCCCTGTTAAGGAGCATAAGGTTAACGCAGAAACAGGCAAGTGCGAAAAATGCGGCAGAGTTATCTATGATAACGGACACAAATCTTGCGGATGTATCTGCCATAAGGAAAACGTTCTTATGAGATTCCTTTACAAGATTATCAACTTCTTCTGGAAGCTCTTCAAGATCAGCAAGTCCTGTGATTGCGGAAACATTCATTGGAACTAACCTATCAGTTTCCCCCTTACTAAAACTGATATAATAAAAAAGGCTATCGCAAAAGCGATAGCCTTTTGATTTTTTTGATAAAGAAAAAATCAAAACAAAGTGAAAACTGTCAATGCATCCTCAAGCCGTTTATAAAGAGACTCAGATTCAGACAAAGCCTTACCGACTCCGACAGTAAAAGCGGGACGATGAAATTCTTTGATAAACCAATCCATAATACAAGGCTGCTCAAAGGATAATTCTGCACTTACAGGTAAAAAAGAGGATGCAGAAATAATTTTTGCCATCATACGGCTGCTTACGGGCTCCTTTTCATTACTTTTGAAAAAGATTTCAGGCTCACCAGAAGAAAGCTCAAGACATTTGCTGAAGCTCTTTGTTCTGCAAAGTCTGGTCAGAGCTCTTGTTTCAGCCTCACTCTCGGGATAATCCCCACGGTAAAGAGAATGTCTAAGTGAGCTTTCATCGAAAATAAAGTTACGGCTGATGTCTGTACCCATTGCATTTCCCGTCCATTCGTCTTCTCTTGAATCGCAGACAGAGGAAACAAAGCCGGTCAGCACCTTTGTACTGCGCGGACCGTGCAAAAATATTTCTCTTCCGTCGGGATTCAGACAAGGGATAAGGGTTAGACCTGAAGCAGAAAGAGCCTTTCTTATGTCAACACCGGATAGTGTCAGACGGTTTTTTACCGCATGGCAAAGATGCTCTGTAAAAGTCAGCAGCAGGGCTCCCGAAAGTCCGTCATTACCTCGGACTGAGCCTACACAGATTCCGCTTTTTTTACTGTTACCAAGGGAAAGCGCAAAAATGCTTCTGCCGACAATTGTTCTTCCGATAAGCTGTACATTTAAAAAAGGATATTTTTTAATCAGGTCTTCTATTATCTGCTTATATGTGTTATAATCAAGGTCACAGGGGACTACACTGTAATTCATAGTATCACCTGTTGGAATATATGTCAGGTGACAGAAAAATATACCGCGAAGGGATATGAGATAATGAACTTTGAAGAAAAAACCTTGAACACCGATGTGATTTACGAGGGGAAGATAATTACTGTTCACGTTGATGATGTTGAGCTTCCCGACGGCAGCAAGGCTAAACGTGAAATTGTTGAGCACAGTGGAGGTGTCTGCGTTGCGGCACTTACAGACAATGATGAGCTTTTGTTTGTGCGTCAGTTCAGATACCCTTATAAAAGAGAGCTTCTTGAGCTTCCGGCAGGAAAGCTTGAAAGAGGTGAAAATCCTCTTGAGGCAGGAATCCGTGAGCTTGAGGAAGAGTGCGGAGTAATAGCAGAGAAGGTTTTTTCTCTCGGCACTGTCTATCCTACGGTTGCATACTGCAGTGAGATTATATATCTTTACGCGGCAGTGGGTCTGCGCAGTACAAAGCAGCATCTTGATATGGGCGAATTTCTTTCCGTTGAGAAAAAGCCTTTGGAGGAAGCGGTAAGAATGGTTATGAACGGAGAAATATCCGACTCAAAAACAGTTGCTCTTGTTCTTAAAATTGCAAGACTTAAAGAGATGGGGGAGATATAATGAAAAAATTTATACTCGCTTCCAATTCTCCGAGAAGAAAAGAGCTTCTTACTAACTGCGGCTTCACATTCAACGTTATGCCATCGGATTGCGACGAAAATATTACAGAGATGCTTACTCCTCAGGAAACTGTTATTGAGCTTGCACGCAGAAAGGCTATGGCTGTTTCGGAAAAAAATGTGGGCGATGTAGTTCTCGGCTGTGATACAGTGGTTGCCGTTGACGGAAAAATTTTAGGCAAGCCCGCCAGCCGTGAGGATGCATTCAATATGCTGATGTCTCTTTCGGGTAGAAAGCACATTGTTTCAAGCGGTGTCTGCATTTGTGACGGCAGCAGCTGCAAAGCCTTTGAAAACACCACCGAGGTTGAGTTTTATCCTCTCACTGCCGAGGTTATAAACAGCTATCTTGACACAAATGAGTATACAGACAAAGCAGGAGGATACGGAATTCAGGGCTACGGAAGCATGCTCGTCAAAGGGATAAAGGGTGATTATTTTTCTGTTATGGGTCTTCCCGTCAGCGAATGCGTAAGAGCTCTTTCCGACTTCGGAATATCGGGAAAGGTAAAGATATAAAAATATACTGAAAATTTCTGAACGCATAAAATAAGATTAACAAAGTTTTTTGCAGTCAGAAAACCAAAAGAAGCTTTTTAAAGTTGAACGCTTTATTTGGGCTTGGTTTGTTCATTTTGAGTATTTTTCAGAAACATAAAAGAGGCTGTAAAAACTTTCGTTTTTTACAGCCTCTCATTTTTAAAGGGAATTATTCAGCGCTTTCTTCGCCTGCAGTTAATTTAGCAACAATTGTCTTGATAAATTCAACAAGTGCTTCAACGAAAGCTTTGATGTCAGCTTCGTATTTCTTTAAAAAATCCATAGTATATTCCTCCAAAGTTTATTTTGTAATTAAATTATAGTATAGAATTTACAGATAGTCAAGATAAAAATTAAAAAAATTAATGATATATTAATATTTAATTCCGGATTGAAATTTGTAGGTAAGATAAATAAAAAATTTGCAGTTAACTTGTGTAGATTTAATAAATTTTAATTTTCACAGGGGAAACCGTTTTATTTTTATTGACTTAAAGAGGTAAAATATAGTATTATTATAATGATGGATTTTGATTATAATACATCAGGAGGTAAAATTATGAAAACAGTATTAAAAACAGTATTTCAGCGTGGTTTAAGCCTTGTTATGTGTCTTATCCTCGTTTGCACAACAATGTCTGTTACGGCATTTGCTGCAGATGATCAGGAAAGTTTCAGCTACAAGACTTATGCCCAGAATGTAACGAAGGAAAATGTGCACTTTCTTCTTGACTTTGCTGAAGACGAGCTCAAGAAAATAAATTTCAGAGATACAATCAGCATAAACTTAATTCTTACTACCATTGATTTTGTCATTGACTTCACATCTATTGATGCGGCCTGTGACACTCTTTACAGATTCCGCGGAATTATTGATGCGGCAGCATTGTTGCTCGGTGACCTCAGCAGTCTTAATATGGATGCATTTAAAACAAAGCTTTCACGCTCCGAATCAGGTGATTATGGTGTTTTCTGTGCCTTGTTGGAATTTGCAAAAGCCAATGCAGGTATTGTTGAAAAATTTATCAACGGTACACTTGATGTTGGATCTATCGGTGATTTAGTGCTTAAAAAGTTAGGTATAACTCTTTCCTCTATCAATATAAGCGATATTATAAAAGGAAAGATTGTAGAGCTTCTCTTTGCCGGTGCTGATGACTATGATGCTATCAAAGCAGCTGCATTTGCTGATTTTGATAAATTCATCTTTGCAGATGTTCTCGGCGCCCTGGTAGCAAGCAATGAAAAGCTTAACGGCATTGAAATCACTACAGATACAACTCTTGACAGCTTCTTTACAAACATATTTGATCTTCTTTTAAATACACATTTACCGAATATTATGTCTGATCCGTCCTTTGCTTCACTGGCACAGAAGTTCGGAAATGTTGTTGTATTTGACAACTTCAAGGGTGTTACCTTCAGCGAAAAGCCCTTGCTTGAAGAAATCAACAGTGTTTTCGGCGATTTTGTAGGTCAGATAATGCCCAATTACAATAATTGGACTGATGGCGATTATTCTGTAATCGGTACAAATATCGAAAATGTTATCCGTTATATTGTCGCTGAAACAGGATTTATTGCCAATGCAAAGGATTTAACCAACGAGGAAATAATGCTTAAGCTTGGCAAAAAGCTTCTGAGCTATGTTGATGCAGCAGCATATGAGTCTGTAGTTGATGCAACAAGTCTTGCAGAGGTTACAAACAAGCTTGTTCTCCTTTTCCTTGGCGATGCAGATAAGACCTATCCCGACGGCACAACCTACGAGCACATTCTCGGTGACAGTGTAATCAATTCTTTAGGCGGAGCATTCCCGCTTATTGACGAGAACGGAAAAACTATGACAGCAGACAGCAGCCATACCGTATGGGAAGCTCTCAACAGCGCTCTCAATTTCCTTCTTGTTGACAAAAAGCTCAATAATTTCTTCGGAATAAATGTAACAAAGGAATCAACATTCTTTGATAAGCTTGATGTTATTCTTGACTTTACTGCCGATGACGGTACAGCAGAGTTCAACTCAAAGGACTACTTTGATGCTCTTCTTGACAGCGTGTTCAACTTTGACCTGCAGAAAATTATCAACCTTACCGCAGCCAAGGCGCTCGGAAATGGTAGAGATAAGGCTACAATTTCTGCTTTTGCTAACGCAACCGTTTACAATCTCCTTAACAACTGGTCAAAGAAATCCACAGGAGCAAATCTTACAAAATGGAGCAAGCTTGACGGCTTCCTCTCAAGAGAAAATCTCGGAGAAGTTGCAAAGGCTCTTCTTACAGTCTGGAACGCACGTAAGGAAGGCACAGCCTATCTTTTAGGTCTTGTTGCTCACCTTATTACCGATATCAGAGAAACAACAGGAAGCAAGGATTCCACCTGTTCATATACAGGCTACAAATACACAAAGACCTGTCTTAAGTGTAACAAGGCATATCTTAAGGGTGACACAATTGCCAAGAAGGATCACATATACGACAAGGGTGTAATTACCAAGCCCGCTACCTGTACTGCTGCCGGTATAAAGACATATACCTGTACAGTATGTAAGGGCAAAAAAACTGAGACAATCAAGGCTACAGGACACAAATGGTCTGGTTGGTCAGCATATACCAAGGCTTCATACGTAGCAGACGGAAAGAATAAGAGGATTTGCTATAACTGTAAGCGTGTTGAATACAGCACAGTTAAAAGACTTACCCTTAAAAAGCCTACCGGTCTTAAGTTCTCTACTCTGAGCACCTCCTCAATCAAGTTCTCATGGAACAAGGTAACAGGTGCACAGGCTTACACTCTTTACTACAAAACAGGCTCAGGCGGATGGAAGAGCGTAACAACAACAAAGAATTACGCTACCGTTAAAAAGCTTAAAGCAGGTACTACCTACAGCTTCAAGGTTGCTGCCTTAACAGGCAAGTATACAGAAAAGGGTAAAACCAAGTATAAATACAAGAGCAGCTATAGCAGCACTGTAAGTTCAATTACAAATCCTGCTGCAGCATCAATTAAAAGAGCAGTAAGCAAAAAGAAAAAGGAAATAGTAGTAGAGTGGAAGAAAATTTCAGGTGTATCAGGCTATGAGGTTACATATTCAACCTCAAAGAAATTCACCAAAAAGACCACCAAGACCGCTAAAGTAAAAGCATCAGCAACAAAGGGATACATTAAAAAGCTTAAAAGCAAGAAAACCTATTATGTAAAGGTTCGTGCTTACAAGACCTTTAATAAGAAGCCTGTTTACGGTGCATACAGCAAGACAAAGACAGTTAAATGTAAATAATTATAGAAAAAGAGGCTGTAAAAAACGAAAGTTTTTTACAGCCTCTTCTTATTATTACTCAAAAAAAGGAAGCACCGGAGAATGCTTCCTTTGAATATTTACTGATTGAGAAATGCGATAACCTCATCAAGCTTATCTTCGCTTACCTGGTCTATTCCTTTTTCAAAAGCAGCTAAAATTCTGTCGCTGTCGGCTGACGGACTTTCCTTAAGCTTACCCTTGAGCATTTTAACCATCATCGACATCAGCATTTTGTACATTCCCTTGAGTTCATTTATGTGAAAATTTCCCGGCAGAAAGAACATCGGAGCAGTAACGGCGTTCTTTTCCTTGATTTCTGCAAGAGTCTTTTCTCCTGCGAAAAGACCGACAGGACAAACGCATCTGATGTTGCTGAATTTAGCTTTTACCTGTTCAAGCCCCTGAACAGTGCCTGCCATAAGCCAGCCTATAAAGATAATTTCCTCGTCCTTATCCACAGCTTCACTTTCTGCAAGGTCATAAAGAGGGAGGGAGAGCTTTTCGGAAAGAAGACAGGCGTATTGCTTTGACGAGCCTGTGTTTGTCTGATAAATTATTGTAGCCATTCTTTCTCCTTTCTTTTATACAACGGGAAGATTGAAGCAATGCATCTGAAGGTCGCTGATAAGCCTTAGCGGCTCTGCAGCCTTGAACTCAGTGCCTTCGGCAAACATAGTCTGCTGAAGCATAATAGCAGCCAGAAGTGCAGGCTCTGCCTGTGAAACGTGGCATTTGATTGCTTTCATTTTCAGCTCTTCAAATTCCGTAATGTCAACAAGAGTGTTGGGTGCATCGGTGTAATAGAAGCCTACGCCCTTACATTTCCAGGCATCGTCACGGAGCTTTCCGTCGATGAATTCGGGATAGAAATTACACTGGGCATCCATTACTGCGTATTTAACGGCATTGCCGACCTTTATGTGGTCTGAATGACATTCGTTGGCAAGATTAGGATCAGCAGTAAGCACATAATCGGGCTTAAGCTCACGGATAACCTCCACAATTTTAAGAGAGATTTCTCTTTCTGAAGCGTCGTTTTTATCGGCAAAGCCTAAAAAGCCTGCGTTTTTCATTCCGAGCATCTGCTGTGCGGCAAGAGCTTCCTTCTGTCTTATTGTCTGAACCTCGTTTTCCTTTCCGATATATTCGGGCTCGGCATATCGGTCATCGGTTACGGTAAGCTCGTAAACCTCAACACCGAGAGATCTCAGCCATGCAATTGTTCCGCCGGCACCTATCTGATTATCGTCAGGATGAGGCTGAACGAAGAGAACTCTTTTTGCCTTTGAAAGATCGGGCGGTGAGCAAAGCATGTCAGCTGCCGAGGTGGCTGCCTTGAGTACACTTTTTGCCGTAGCAAATTTAATGGAGCTGTTGCGTTTACGGAAAATTTCTTTAATCTTCATATTTTTGACCTCCTTCATTTTCTGATTATTATTTTATATCAAATTGCGTCTTCCGTCAACCTGTAGTCAGAAAAAACTGTTTCGATTATTTTTTCGCTTGAAGACGGTGAGTAAATCCAACGGTCAATATAGTCGCCCTTATGATAATAGGTTACGGGTTCGTTGGGATAGGGTGCTTCAAAGGAGTCAACAATAATAAGCTTTATTTTCATTCTTTCGGGAATGAGGTTCTTAATATAAACACTTGCGTGCTGACCGGGTACTACACCGGGTACGTATTCGGCAAGACCGGCAAGGTTAGGCTTCAGCTCGACGAAAATGCCGTATCTTTCCACAGAGCGGACAATGCCGGGAACTGTTTCTCCTGCCTTGAAGAGGGCAGCGTTTTCCTCCCAGGTGCCTAAAAGCTCCTTGTAGCTGAGTGTAATTCTTCCCTTGTCATCAATAGATTTTACAACAGCCTTGATTTTGTCACCTGCGGCAAATCTTGCTGACGGATGGGGAATGCGTGAAACAGAGATGCTGTCAATAGGCATAAGTGCCGAAATGCCTGCACCGATGTCGGCAAAGACACCGAAGGGCTCCATGTGGGTTACGGTGGCATCTATTATACAGCCGGGAGTAAGAGTTGAAATGTACTCTCTCATATACTCCTGCTGTACCTTCTTGCGGGAAAGAATGGCAATTGTTTCACCCTTTTCGTCTGTGGTGAAGTCTGTTATCTTGCAAAGGACAGGCTTGTTTACCCTTGAAATAATAGCAATGTCTCTTACCGAGCCGTCGTCGATGCCTATGGCACCCTCACTGCGGGGAATAAAGCCCTTCATAGGTCCGAGGTCTACATAAAGGTTGTGCTCGTTGTCACATACGGTGGCTCTGCATTCAACGGTCTTTCCGCTGTAATATGCCTCTTTTATTGAGGCGACTGAAAGAAGAGCGTTTTTGTTTTCCTGGGTGTGAATGAGCGTGTTTTCAGGATAGAATTTTTTCATTTTTTAAAACCCTTTCGTTTTTAATATTAAATTATATGCATAATTTTTTATCATTATTTATTTTGTTCCTATATAATCATTGATATTTTGATTAAGTTTGTGGTATACTAAACTGATATCAAATCTGATTTATGGAGGTAGCCTTATGGATATAAGAGTGGGCGACGAGCTTGTGATGAAAAAAAATCACCCTTGCGGAAACAACAGCTTTAAGGTTATACGCTCCGGTATGGACTTCAAGCTCGAGTGTAAGGGCTGCGGTCACGTGGTTATGGTGCCGCGCTCAAAGGCGGAAAAGAACATAAAAAAAGTAATCCGTGACGGTGAAGCTCTTTAGGCTGTTCTTTGAAAAAAATAATTCAAAGGAGATTTACCGTGGCAGATAAATTCAATGAGAAAATAGAAAGCGTAAAAAAACGCTGCGATGACCTTTATGCTTTTTTTGCCCGTGAAGACAGCACAAGGGATATGAATGAATATAATGAGCTTTCAAAGGAATTTTCCTCTCTTTCTCCCATACTTAAAAAGATCAAAGAGTATGAGGAATGTATTATGCAAAAAGAAAGTGCAGATGCTTTTCTTTCTGAGGCAAGGGAGCTCGGGGGAGATTATTTTGAGCTTGCAAGGCAAGAGCTTGAAGAATTTACTGAAAAGGAGCAGATTCTTTCAGGTGAGCTTGAGCTTATGCTTATCCCTCCCGATCCGAGAGACGAGAAAAATGCAATTATAGAAATAAGAAGCGGTACGGGCGGAAAGGAAGCAGAGCTTTTTGTCTATGACCTTTACAGAATGTATACGATGTATGCACAGAGAAAGGGGTTTGAGACAGACACTGTATACGGCACCCTTACGGAGCTTGGCGGCTTCAAGGAGGTTGTCTTTACCGTTTCGGGCAAAGGCGCCTTCGGAAGATATAAATTTGAAAAGGGTGCTCACCGTGTTCAGCGTGTGCCTGAAACGGAGGCAAACGGTAAAAAGCAGACCTCTGCCGTGACTGTTGCTGTTTTCCCTGAAGCGGAGGAAGTGGATTTTGAAATCAATATGTCCGATTTGCAGATTGACACCTACCGTGCAAGCGGTGCAGGCGGCCAGCACGTAAACAAAACCGAGTCGGCAATAAGAATTACCCACATTCCTACAGGTACAGTAGTAGAGTGTCAGGACGAAAGAAGTCAGCATAAAAACAAGGATAAGGCTCTCAAGGTTCTCCGTTCAAGGCTTATGCAAAGTGAAAAACAAAAGCAGAAGGATTCTCTTGATTCCGACAGAAAAAATCAGGTCGGTTCAGGCGACAGAAGCGAAAGAATCAGAACCTATAACTATCATCAGAACAGAGTCAGTGACCATATTTCAGGCAGAACTTATTTTTCTCTCAAGGAAATTCTTAACGGTGATATGGATGAGCTTGTGGATAATCTTACGGCGTACTGTAAAGCCGAACAGATAGAGGTATAAAAATTATGGAAACACAGATATTCCGGGTGAATTCGGAAAAAGATGAGGCAATTGCCGAGGCGGCAAAGCTGCTTAAAGAAGGCGGCATAGTTGCCATTCCTACAGAAACTGTTTACGGACTTGCGGGCAATGCCTTTGATGGGGCAGTTGCCGATAAAATCTATGAGGCAAAGGGCAGACCGTCGGATAATCCGCTCATTGTGCACATAAGTGAAGTTTCACAGTGGAAGCCTCTTGTAAAGGATATTCCGGAAATTGCACTTGCTCTCGTCGGTAAGTATTGGCCTGGTCCCCTTACGGTTATACTTCCTAAAAGTGAAATTGTTCCCGATAAGGTAAGCGGTGGTCTTCCGACTGTTGCGGTCAGAATGCCTTCGGACAAAATTGCAAGAGCAATAATTGAAAAATCGGGTGTACCTCTTGCAGCACCCTCAGCCAACACCTCAGGCAAGCCGAGTCCTACCTCAGCAAAATATGTTATAGAAGATCTTATGGGCAAGGTGGATGCAATTGTTGATGCAGGCGATTGCAGTGTAGGTGTTGAGTCTACGGTTATCTCTCTTTGCGAAACACCGCCGAGACTTCTGCGACCGGGCGGAGTTACCGCTGAAATGCTCACAGAGGTTCTGGGTGAAATAACAATTGACGATGCAGTTTTCAACAAGCTTGCCGAGGGTGAAAAAGCCGCCTCACCGGGAATGAAGTATAAGCATTATTCTCCCGATGCTCAGGTTGTTATAGTAAAGGGCACTTTTGAAAGCTACAGAAAATTTGTTGAAGAAAACAAAACAGACAAAACCGTTGCTCTTTGCTTCGAGGGTGAGGAAAAGGGAATTTCGGTAAAATCTGTTACATACGGAAGAAAAAACGACCCGGGCAGTCAGGCTAAAAACATTTTCGATGCTCTCAGAAAAGTTGATGAGCTTGGTGCAGACAAGGTCTTTGCACGTTATCCCGAAACTGACGGTGTAGGTCTTGCCGTTTTTAACAGACTTGTCCGTGCGGCGGCATTCAATATTATCGAGGTATAAAAAAATGACAGTTTACGGTCTTACAGGAAAAACGGGAGCAGGTAAAAGCACTGTTGCCGCTTTTCTTAAGGAAAAAGGCTTTTATATTATTGACGGAGATGTTATTGCAAGACATATTACCGATAAGGGAAAGCCTGCTCTTAAGCTTTTGTCTGATTCCTTCGGAGCGGATATTATAAATAAAGACGGAACTCTCAATCGCAGACTTCTGGCTTCCCGTGCCTTTGCTTCACAGGAAAATACAGATTTGCTCAATTCAATTACACACCCTCTTATTACTGAGGAGTTTGAGGAAGAAATTGAAAAAGCGGAAAAGGAAGGTTACACAAAGGCTGTAATTGATGCGGCGGCACTTCTTGAAAGTGAGTGTAAAAATCTTTGCAGCAAAATTATTGTGGTTTATGCTCCTGATGATTTGCGTCTTGAACGTATTTTAAGCCGTGACGGCATAACCGAAAATGAGGCAAAAACAAGAATGAATGCTCAGAAGAGTGATGAATATTACTTCTCACACGCCGATATAATAGTAAAGTCTTATCCTCCTCACAGTATCGAAGAGCAATTAGAATGTATCTGACGGAAAGGAACCGATAATTTGGCATCATCAAAGGTAATAAAAATTAAAAAAAGAACACTGAAGGCATTGGTTGCTGTTTCAGCTTCTTTTCTGGTGCTGACGGTTATATTCATCGGCTCCCTGTCAATACTTAAAATATTATATCCCATTAAATACGGGAATTTTGTTGAATTTTATGCAGCTGAAAATAACATTTCAGAAAGCTTTGTTTATGCGGTAATTGAGTGCGAAAGCGGTTATGATGAAAAAGCCGTATCTTATGCCGATGCCAGAGGACTTATGCAGCTGACCCCCGATACCTTCAGGTGGCTTCAGGGTAAAAAGGGTGAAAAGCTCAGCGAAGAGATGCTTTTTGACGCCGAAACCAATATCAAATACGGTTGCTGCTTTTATGGAATACTTTTTGAAAAATATAAAGACGAACCGACTGCAATTGCCGCTTACCATGCAGGTATGGGTAATGTTTCAAAATGGCTTAAGGATGAAAGATATTCTCACGATGGGAAAACACTTTACGATATACCCTTTAAAACAACAAAAAATTATGTAAATAAGGTTATTAAAACCAAAAATATATATTCAAAATTATATAACGGAAAGGAAGATTAACAATGGAAAAAGAAAAGAGTGCAGCAGAAGCTCTTAAGGAAGAGCTTATGATGAAAAAAGAGCATTTTTCCGTGGCAATGAGTGAGGAAGAGGTAGCAAAGGCAGACAAGTTCTGTGAAGGCTATATGGATTTCCTCGCCAAGGGTAAGACAGAAAGAGAATGTGTTGATTACATTATCGAAAAGGCAGAAAAGAACGGCTTTGCTCCCTTTGATAAAACAAAGACCTACAAGCCCGGTGACAAGGTATATGTAAACAACAGAGGCAAGAGCGTTATTCTTGCTCTTATGGGTAAGCAGGGCGCAAAGAACGGCGTAAAGATTGTCGCTTCTCACATTGACTCTCCCCGTCTTGACCTTAAGCCTACTCCTCTTTACGAGGACAGTGAGCTTGCATATTTCAAGACTCACTATTACGGCGGAATCAAGAAATATCAGTGGGTAGCCATTCCTCTTTCACTTCACGGCGTTATCATCAAAGCCGACGGAACAAGTGTTAAGGTGAACATCGGTGAAAAGGAGGGTGAGCCCAAATTTGTGGTTACTGACCTTCTTCCCCATCTCGGCAGAGAACAGGGTCAGCGTACACTTTCCGAGGGTATAAAGGGCGAAGAGCTCAATATTCTCATCGGCTCAAGACCCTTTAAGGATGATAAGGGAAGCGAGCTTGTAAAGCTCAATATCTTAAAGCTTCTCAATGAAAAGTACGGCATTATTGAAAAGGATTTCATTTCTGCCGAGCTTGAGCTTGTACCCGCATTCCCCGTTGCTGATATCGGCTTTGACAGAAGTCTTATCGGTGCTTACGGCCACGATGACAGAGTTTGTGCATATCCCGCTTTTGAGGCTGTTTTCGCAAGTGATATTCCCGAGCGTACTGCAATTGCCGTTCTTTCTGATAAGGAAGAAATCGGCTCCGACGGTAATACAGGTCTCAATTCCGCATATCTTAAGTATTTTGTTGAAGATCTTGCACAGCTTGACGGTGTAGACGGAAGAGATGTGCTTTCAAAGTCTGAATGTCTCTCTGCAGACGTTAACGCAGGCTTTGATCCCAACTTCCCCTCAGTACACGACAGATATAACTGCTGTGCTCTCAACCACGGTGCAGTAATTACCAAATACACAGGCGCAAGAGGCAAGTCAGGCACATCCGATGCAAGTGCAGAATTCGTCGGCAAAATCCGCAGAATTCTTGACGGCGCAAATGTTTCCTGGCAGATCGGTGAGCTTGGCAAGGTTGATGAGGGCGGCGGAGGAACTGTCGCTATGTATATTGCAAATCTCGGTGTGGATGTTGTTGACCTCGGTGTGCCCGTTCTTTCAATGCACGCACCCTATGAAATTGTTTCAAAGACAGACGTTTACAGCACCTACAGAGCCTGTTTCGAATTCTTCAAGGCTGAATAAGAATAAACAGATTAATATAAAAAATACTCCCGACCTTAAAAATCGGGAGTATTTTAAAGGACGGTGAAATAATGGGACACAAAGAAAAGCTTTATACCAACGTAAAAAGTGCACTGTTATTGTCTCTTATTATACTGTCATCATATTTTTATCTTCCTATGCCCTCTGTCAGCGGACTTTCACTTCAAACCGTGTTTATCAACCTTACGGCTCTTATTTTTTCTCCTTTTCAGGGCTTTATTACTGTGGGACTGTGGCTTCTGATGGGGGCAGTAGGTCTGCCTGTATTTTCAGGCGGTGGAGGAATAGGCAAGCTTTTCGGGATAACAGGAGGCTTTTATTGGGGCTTTCTGGTTGCTGTTCCGTTGATGGGTAAGCTGAAAGGAAAGGAAGCAAAGCTCAGCTCTTATCTTATATCTCTTCTGGTCGGAGTTCTTGTTGAACATGCTTTTGCCGTTGCAGTAATGAGCTTTCATAATTCAGGAAATATCATCGGAGCTTTTACATCAATATCCCTTCCTTTTATAATGGGGGATATAATCAAAGCTGCTTTGTCGGCTTTTCTGGCAGTAAGGATAAACAGAATAATAAAATAAGGGATTGCCGGCTGCAATCCCTTTTTATTATTATTCTTCAATTACCTTTTCGGCAATTTTGATAAGAGCCATATCAATAAGCTCGTCAATAGTTTTTTCGTTTCTCTCTTCCTCTTCTCTTCTGAGCTTTTCCTTTGCTCTTTCCTTTTCAAGTCTTATCTGCTTTTTGTTGTAAAGAGCGTCAAGTCTGAACTCTGCATCGTTGTGCTTGGCGGTGAAGCCGTTTTTCTTTGCTTGTCTTTTTTTGTGTGAGGAGTTTTTACGCATGGTAAGATGATCGTTACCGTAGTAAATACCCATTTCGTCCATAAAGACCTTCTGCTTCTGAAGACGCTTTTTGAAATCGGGGTAGCTCTTATTGTTTGTCCAGGCAGCTTCACTAAGGGCAAGACCGCGGTGGAAGAGCATAAAGAATATGTGATCTTCATTGGTAATCCACTCTGTCCACACTTCACCCTCAAGACCGAGGACACCCTCTGAAAGCTCTTTTTTTATTTTTGACTTTTTGCATTCGTAGGTGTAGGTTCCCTTCGGAGTGCAGTAGTCGTAAGCCATATCAAAATAGAAATCCTTGTGACGGGAGATAATGACCTTTCCACCATTTTTGAGATGGGTTATAACATTCTTATAATTTCTGTCTGTCCAATACTGAGCGACAATATCCTTGTCGGTATTCTTTGAGGCAAGAACCTCATTCCAGCCGATTACAGTCTTACCCTTTTCTTTTAAGAAGGTGTTGATTTCGTTTGTGAACCATGCCTGAAGATTGACTTCGTTTTTCAGCTTGTTATCCTTTATTCTCTTCTGACATTCGGGGCATTTTTTCCATTCGTTTCTCGGAGCCTCATCGCCGCCGATGTGGAAATAGGTGAAGGGGAAAAGGTCTGCAACCTCGCCTACAACATCCTTTACAAAGTCGATAACCTCGTCCTTGCCAAGGCAAAGAGGTCTGTTCCAGTTCTGAAGCCCTCTCTTTTTTGCAAGAGTATCTCCGCAGAAGTCAAAGACTTCACAGGGAATGTTGCGGCAGGCAAGATGATTATATGCAGCTATAGCTGAGGCACAGTGTGCAGGGAAGTCGATTTCGGGAACGATTTCTATGCATCTTTCCTTTGCGTAGGCGATAATCTCTCTGATATCCTCCTTGGTATAAAAGCCGCTGTGAGGTACCTCCTCGTAATCGGTACAGGCCCAGGAGTGAAGCTGGCTGCCCTTTCTGTAGGAACCGATTTCCGTCAGAAGCGGATATTTTTCAATCTGTATTCTCCAGCCCTGGTCATCAGTAAGATGCCAATGGAATCGGTTGAGCTTGTAAAGAGCCATAAAATCGAGATATTTTTTTACTGTTTCCTTGCCGAAAAAGTGACGGCTTTCGTCAAGATGAAGACCTCTCCAGGAGTGCTTGGGTGCATCCTTTTCTATGACCAGCTGAGGGCAGATAAGTGTTTCACCGTCATTTTTGCCGGAAAGAAGAAGCTGAGAAAGGGTCATAAGACCGTAGAAGGCACCGCTGTAGGAGCCGGCAAAAAGCTTTATACCGTAGCTTTCTGTGACGAGAGTATAGGTTTCTTCACCGAGATTTTTGTCATAGATAAATTCGATATGACTTTCTCCTTCGCCTTTTTCTGCTTTTATGCAAAGACATTTTTCTGCAAAATTTTCAATAGGGGAAAGCCTCTCGTCTATATGTAAAAGAACTCTGTTTTTATAAATGAAGCAGTCACCGTTTTTAAAGGTGAGATTATTTGGCTTTGGAATAACATTAATCATTTTGTTTATCCTTCTTTCCGTACATCTTTTCGATTTTTTTGTTGGTTATAAAGTTACCGAGTCCGTTCCAGCAAAGCTTGCGTCTTTCCCAATAAATGAGTGAGGCAGTTTTTCTTATTCCCTTGGGCAGGGCTTGCTTTATTGTTGCACTGTTCATATTTATAGCTTTGATATGCTTGTAGTAGCCGGGAAGCCTTTCGGAAAAATCTTCATAACTTTTATTTTCTTCTTTTGTCCAGGCACTTTCACTTATGGCACCGAGACGGGGGAAGGTGCAGTAGCCTGCTTTTTCCATGTCGGGAACGAATTCCGCCCACAGACAAGCCTCAACACCCTTTAAAAGATGCTTGTTTTCTTCTGATATACCTTCAATACAGGGGCTGTATTCATAACAGCTCTTAAGATCAACCCGTCCGTAGGGGAGATCGAGGTAATAAGCCTTTTCCGGGGAGATAATAAAGGAGCGTCCCTTTCTGATTTCACCGGATATATCTTTTCTGTCCATGTCAGTGTTCCAGAACTGCCAGCAAAGATCGCTGTCGGGCATATAATCCTTGACACGGTCGTTCCACATTATAACCTCTATGCCCTTGCTTCTGAGGTATTTGCCTAATCTGCTGAGATAATAGGTGTGAAGGTCGCCTGTTTCCTTAAGGCCCTCGTCCTTCAATCTCTTCTGACAGTGGGGACACAGCTCCCAGCGTGTAGTGGGAACCTCATCACCGCCTATATGTATTATTCCGTCGGTGAAGATTTCTGCAACCTCATCCATAAGAGAAAACATAAAATCAAAGGTGCTTTCTTTGCCGATGCACAGAACGTCGTGCTTTACGCCCCAGCTGGTTGCAGTGACCATGTTGCGCTCGAAGCAGGAAAGATGGGGATATGCGGCAATTGCACTGACTGTATGTCCCGGTGTGTCGATTTCGGGAATTACCTTGATGAAGAGGGAGTGAGCATAATCTACGATTTCCTTCATGTCCTCTTTGGTATAATAACCGCTGTGAGGAATTGTGTTGAAGTTTGTATGGCTTCGGTGGGAGCCTATTTCAGTAAGCAGAAGATGCTTTTCGCTGTAAAATCTCCAACCCTGGTCTTCGGTAAGATGCCAATGGAAGTAGTTCAGCTTGTGAAGAGCCATGATTTCCAAAAAGACAAAAACTGCTTCCTTTGTGAAAAAGTATCTTCCGCAATCAAGCATAAATCCGCGGTATGAGAAGGCAGGCTCGTCGCTTATTTCCGCACTGCAAAGGGAAAGATCACCGTACATAAGCATCTGCTTGAGTGTCTGTATTCCGTAGAAAATTCCCGCTTCTGTTTTACCTTTTATTGTAACCAGGTTTTCTTTTATCGTAAGGGTATAGCCCTCGTCGTTTTCGATTTCATCGCAAAGAGAAAGAACGATTTTTTCCTTGCCTTCGCCGTAAAGCTCAAGAGAAAAGCTTTCCGAAAGGAATTTTTCAAGGCTTTTTACGGCTTTCGGGAATTTTTCTGCTCCTTCAACGGTGCATTTTTCGGTGAGAGTGAAAACCGTACAGTCACCTGTAATTATTTTCTGAGGTTTAGGAATAATAGGATATTTCATAATATATTACCCCTTATCAATAGAGAGTTTTTGAAAGGATGAAGCATACCCACAGAGCAATTACAAAGAGGCTTTCTGCGGGGATAGCAAGCTTTGTGTAAGGACATTTCCAGCCCTTATCAACAAAGAGGAAAATTGTTCTTGTAACAAGAACGGTGGTTGAAAAGAAAAGACCTCCCACAAGAGAATGAACAGGTGTTCCCAATGCAACCGTAAGATAAACAAGGAAAGCACCGAGGGCGAAGGAAATACCGCCGTAGTAAACACGGATTTCAGTTTTACCTGCGTTGTCAACGGGCTTTACGGAAAAGCTTTCGGCATTTTTGATGGGACTTGCAATAAACACTATTGCCATACCGAAAAAATATGCGGCAAGACCGATGACTGCCACAGAGGCGGGCACGTTTGTAAAAAAGAGCTCTTTCATTGAATTGAGTAAGGTTTCCATATTTTTATTCTCCTTTATTTTATATTGTATAATATGATACCATAAATATGAAGCGAGGTAAAGAGAATTTGTTGAAAAAAATGTCTCTTAAGGCTTGATTTATAAAGAAAAGTATGGTATCATACAAATGTTAGTAGTGTAGTTTAGAGTGGGCTTTCGAAAGGTCCGCTCTTCTTTGTTGCAAAATTGCATTACAGCGGTACAATTGAATATTATTTAAGGAGTGATTTTATGGCAAAGGGAAAGAACACCGTTGCCCTCGTGTGGGAAATCGCAGAGCCTCTTGCAAAGGAGCTCGGACTTCGCATATGGGATGTCCGCTTCCTTAAGGAGGGTGCAGATTGGTATTTGCGCATCTTCATTGACAAGGATGGCGGAGTAAGTATTGATGACTGTGTGGATATGACACATGCCATCAACAAGCCTCTGGATGAAAGCGACCCCATTGAGCAGGCTTATTTCCTGGAGGTAAGCTCTCCCGGCGTTGAAAGAGAGCTTGTAAGAGACGAGCATTTCAAAAGCTATGTCGGAGAAAAAATCAAGGTAAAAATGATACGTCCCGTTGACGGAAAAAGAGAATTCAGCGGAATTCTTGAAGATTTCAATGACGGTAATATAACAATAAGAATGTCCGATGAAAGCGGCTTCACTTTCGCAAAAAAGGAAGCCTCCTGGATAAAAGCGGACGACTTCAATATGTAATTCAGACGCACGAATACAAGAAAGGATGAACAGAAAAAATGAACAAAGAATTTTTTGAGGCCATTGAACTGCTTGAAAAGGAGAACGGTATACCTGCGGATTATATGTACGAAAAAATCAAAGCTGCAATTATTTCCGCAACCAGAAACCTTTACGGTAACAAGGACAATGTAGTATGCGAGATCAATCCCGAAAAGCAGACTATGGATGTTTATGTAAGAATTGCCGTTGTTGATGAGGTTGAAGAGCCCCTTGCAGAAATGACTCTCGAGCAGGCAAGAAGCTATGATAAAAACGCTCAGGTAGGCTCCTTTGTTGAAATTACCCTCGAGCCGAAAAAGTTCGGCAGAATCGTGGCACAGACAGCAAAGAGCGTTATCCGTCAGGGTATCAGAGAAGCTGAGCAGAAGATTAAAGAAAAAGAGCTTCAGGACAGAAATCAGGAGGTTGTTACAGCAAAGGTCAACGTTGTTTATCCCGATACAGGCGATGCTTCCATCGAAATCGGCAGAGCAAACGTTACACTTCTTAAAAATGACCAGATTCCCGGTGAGGTTCTTGAGCCCGGTCAGATGATCAAGGTTTTTGTTGCCTCCATCAATGAAGACGGCGGAACAAAATATGCAAATATTTCAAGAAAGCATCCCGGCTTTGTAAAGAGACTTTTCGAAACTGAGGTTCCCGAAATTTATGACGGTATTGTAGAGGTTGTTTCTGTTGCAAGAGAAGCAGGCTCAAGAACAAAGATTGCCGTTAAGAGCAAGGATGAAAACGTAGATGCAGTAGGTGCATGTATCGGTCCCAGAGGTCAGCGTGTAAGCAGCGTTGTTGAAGCTCTCTGCGGCGAAAAAATCGACATCGTTTCCTTCAGCGAAGAGCCCGAAAAGTATATTTCTGCCGCTCTTGCTCCTGCAGAGACTCTTTCAGTTGAGGTTATCGGTGAAAATCCCAAAAGCTGCAGAGTTGTTGTTCCCGACAGTCAGCTTTCTCTTGCAATCGGTAATAAGGGACAGAACGTAAGACTTGCTGCAAAGCTTACAGGCTGGAAAATTGACATTAAGCCTCTGAGTGCAGTGAGTGAATAAGCTTCGGTAAGGTGGCAAAAGCAATGTTGAAAAAAATGCCAATGAGAAAATGCTTAGGCTGCGGTGAAATGTTTCCTCAGAGGGAGCTCGTCAGAGTTGTAAAAACAAAAATTAAAACTGAAGACGAAAATGCTCAGGAGGAATATGAAATAAGTCTTGACCTTGTCGGCAAAAAGCCCGGCAGAGGGGCATATGTCTGCAGAAAGACAGAATGCTTTGAAAAGGCAATCAAGGCAAAAAGATTTCAGAAGGCTCTTTCATGCACCATACCCGACGATGTCACGGAAAGAATGAGACAGGAGATGGAAAAAGGTGAATGACAAATTTCTTTCTCTTTTAGGTATGGCAAGAAGGTCAGGCAAGCTCAGTACAGGTCACGATGCGGTTATATCTTCTGTTGTGAAAAACAGAGCAAAGCTCGTTGTCGTTTCCTCGGAGGGCTCCGAAAGACTTAAAAAGGAAATCAGCCACGCCTGCAGCTACGGCGGAAAAAGCATCCCCGTACTTTTGACTGACTATACAACAGTTGCTCTTTCAGAAGCAATCGGAATTAAGGCGGCAGTCGTAAGCCTTGACGATGAAGGCTTTGCAAAAGCAGCAACAGATAAATATTTGAACAATTCAGACAGAAAGGATTGATACTATGCCCAGAGAAAAATACAGAGTTCATGAGGTTGCCAAGGATTTCGGCAGCACAAGTAAAAAGATTCTTGAAATTCTCGAAAAGATTTCTGATGAACCCAAAAAGCACACAACCATTCTCGAAGATAGAGAGCTGGACTATATTTTTGAAACTGTAACACAAAGCAGTGAGGTTGCATCCTTTGATGCTTACTTTGCAGCTGAGGAAAAGAAGCAGCCGAAAGCTGCCGAGGAAAAGAAGCAGGAGGTACCTGCAGAGACTAAGGCAAAAGATAAGAAGGAAGAAAAGCCTGAAAAATCAGAAAAGCCTGAAAAATCAGAAAAGCCTGCAAAGACAGAAAAGAAGCCCGCAGCTAAGGCAGAAAAGGCTGATAAAAAGCCTGAGGGCAGAAAAGAAGCTCCCAAGGCTGAAAAGAAGACCGAGGAAAAGAAGCCTCAGGCTCCCGCACAGCAGCCTAAAAAGGAGCAGAAGGAAAAGCTTATCCAGTCCCGTACAAAGGGCGAGAAGAGACACGTTGACACCAGAAGCAGTAATGTTGACCTTGAAAAGTACAACGAGAAGTATGACGAAATGGCTTCTCAGGGCGGCAGACGTGACAATGATATGGGCTCAAACAAGCAGAAGCTTAAGCAGAAGAGCCAGCAGTACAGAAAGCAGCAGGGTACACGCTCATCAAAGAGAGAAACTGAGGCAGAAAGACTCAAGAGAATCGCTGCTGAAAGAGCAAAGAAGACCCTCACCGTTAAAATTCCCGAAGAAATCACTGTCGGTGAGCTTGCAGAGCTTTTAAGAAGAACAGCCGCAGAGGTTATCAAGGAAATGTTCAAGCTCGGTGTTATGGCTACCGTTAACCAGTCAATTGACTTTGATACAGCAGAAATTGTTGCTACAGAGCTCGGTGCAAAGGTTGAAAAGGAAGTAGTTGTTTCAATCGAAGAAAGAATCATCGACGACCACGAGGATACAGACGAGGACCTTCTTCCCAGAGATCCCGTTGTAGTTGTTATGGGTCACGTTGACCACGGTAAGACCTCTATTCTTGACGCTATCAAAAATACCTCCGTTACTTCAACTGAGGCCGGCGGTATCACACAGCATATCGGTGCTTACAGAGTTGATCTTGACGGTCAGATGATTACCTTCCTTGACACACCCGGTCACGCCGCTTTCACATCAATGCGTGCAAGAGGTGCTATGGCTACAGACATCGCAGTGCTTGTTGTTGCTGCCGATGACGGTATCATGCCTCAGACAATCGAAGCAATCAACCACGCCAAGGCTGCAGGCGTTCAGATTATTGTAGCCATCAACAAAATGGATAAAGAGGGTGCAAACCCCGACAGAGTAAAGCAGCAGCTTACAGAATACAGCCTTGTTCCCGAAGAATGGGGCGGTGAAACCATCTGTGTTCCCGTTTCCGCAAAGACACAGTTCGGTATTGATTCACTTCTTGAATCAATCCTTCTTGTGGCTGAAATGGCAGAGCTCAAGGCTAATCCCAACAGAGCCGCAAAGGGTGTTGTTATTGAAGCAAGACTTGACAAGGGCCGCGGTCCCATCGCAACCCTTCTTGTTCAGAACGGTACTCTTAATGCAGGTGATATTGTTGTTGCGGGTCAGTCAGTAGGACGTGTAAGAGTTATGGCTAACGAAAGAGGACAGAGAATCAAGAGTGCCGGTCCTTCAGTTCCCGTTGAAATCACAGGTCTTGACACTACTCCCCATGCAGGTGACTCCTTTGACGTTGCTTCCGATGAAAAGCTTGCAAGAGAGCTTGTTGAAAAGAAAAAGCACGACGCAAAGCAGGCTGAGTGGAGCGCACAGCAGAAGGTTACTCTTGACAACCTCTTCTCTTCTCTTAAGGAAGGCGAAATGAAGGAGCTCAACATCATCGTCAAGGCTGACGTTCAGGGCTCCGTGGAAGCTGTTAAGCAGAATCTTGAAAAGCTCACAAACGAGGAAGTCAAGGTTTGCGTAATTCACGGCGGTGTTGGTGCAATCAACGAAAGCGACGTACAGCTTGCAGCTGTTTCAAACGCTATCATCGTAGGCTTCAATGTCCGTCCCGACACAAATGCACAGACTCTTGCAGAGCGTGACAAGGTTGAAATGAGAATGTACAGAATCATTTATGACTGCATCGAAGAAATCGAAGCAGCTATGAAGGGTATGCTCGCTCCCAAGTACCGTGAGGTTATGCTCGGCAGAATCGAAGTAAGAACAGTTATGAACCTTTCCTCAGCAGGTAAGATTGCAGGTAGCTATGTTCTTGAGGGTAAGGTACAGAGAAATGCACAGATCCGTGTTGTCCGTGACGGTATTGTTATCACAGAAGACTCTATTTCTTCTCTTCGCCGTTTTAAGGATGACGTTAAGGAAGTGCAGACAGGCTTTGAATGCGGTATCGGCCTTGAAAAGTTCAACGATATCAAGGAAGGCGATATCTTCGAAGCATTTATTATGGAAGAATACAGAGACTAAGCCTTTGGGCTTAGCCTCTTGATCGGAAAGGAAATATAATGGCAGGATTCAGAATTAACCGTGTATCTGAAGATATAAAGCGTGAAGTTATTGCTGTTATAAGAGAGCTCAAGGACCCGAGAGTTATGGGTAAAATGCTTACTGTTGTACGTGTTGAAGTAAGCTCCGACGCTTCCTTTGCAAAGGTTTATGTCAGCGATATAAAGGGCATTGATTCAGCAAAGGAGGCCGTCAAGGGTCTTACTGCTGCAACGGGCTTCATAAGAAGAGAGGTCGGTTCCAGACTTCACCTGAGAAAAACTCCCGAGCTCAGATTTGTGGCTGACGACTCAATCGAACAGGGCTTTAATATGTTCAAAAAGCTTGAAAAGGATACAAGTGAAAGAGGAACAGACGATGAAAATTGACTTTTCCCGTGCAGTTGAAAGACTCAGAGCTGCCGACAAAATTCTTATTCTCACTCATCGCAATCCCGACGGAGATACTCTCGGAAGCGGATTTGCTCTTTTAAGAGCGCTCAGAAAGGCGGGCAAAAAGGCGAAGCTTCTCAATAATGATGAGCTTCCCGTAAAATATGCCCATCTTTATGAGGGCGCTGAGCAGGATGATTTTGAAGAGGAGTTTATAGTCAGTGTCGATGTTGCTGAGGTAAAGCTTTTAGGTGACAGCCTGAGAGAAAAATACGGCGACAGAGTTGACCTTTCAATTGACCATCACGAGTCTTCTAAATTTTATGCAAAGGAAACCTGTGTAGAGCCTGACAGTGCTTCTGCATGTGAGATAGTTTATCTCATTATAAAGGCTCTCGGAATATCTGTTGACAGTGATATAGCATCATGCATTTACACAGGTATGAGCACAGATACAGGCTGCTTCAGATATTCAAATGTTACGGCAAGAACTCATATAATTGCAGCAGAGCTTATTTCAAGCGGTGCAGATCACAGCAAAATCAATGAGCTTATGTTTGACAGAAAAACCTTCGGCAGCATAATGCTTGAAAAGCTGTGCTACGAAAGTCTTGAAATGTACTGCGAGGGTAAGGTTGCAGTCATATGTGTAACTGAAAGAATGCTTTCTGATTGCGGTGTTGATAAAACTGCTCTTGATGCAATCAAGCCTGTCACAAGGCAGATTGAAGGAGTGGGAATCGGTATAACCGTAAAGGAAGAAGGCGGCGGAAGAGTGGGTGTTTCCGTGCGTACGGATGAAAACTACGATGCTGCTGCCATCTGTGCTGCCTTCGGAGGCGGCGGACATGTGAGAGCTGCCGGCTGTGATTTCGGCACTACGGTTGAAGAAGCAAAGAAAGCAGTAATTGATTATATTGAAAATAATGTTATTTGAAAAAGGAGTGAGAGAGTGACCGGATTTGTATTTCTTGATAAGGGTGAAGGTATTACCTCTTTTCTTGCTGCAAAAAAAGCGGGAAGAATATTCGGTACAAAAAAAGCCGGTCACACGGGCACTCTTGACCCGATGGCTACGGGGGTTATGGTTATTGCTCTGGAGCATGCAACAAGGTTTATTGAGCTGATTGATAATCATGACAAGGCTTATAAAGCGAGGTTTATTTTAGGTAAAACCACCGATACTCTCGACATTACGGGTAAGGTGCTTTCCGAAAGGGAAGTGAAGGTTACAAGGGAAGAGGTTGAACAGGCGGTTCTTTCTTTTGAGGGAGACATACTTCAGCTTCCGCCCATGTATTCGGCAATAAAAAAAGACGGAGTCCGTCTTTATGAGCTTGCAAGGCAGGGTATAGAGATTGAAAGAGAAGAAAGAAAAGTAACCGTCTCTTCAATAAAGCTTACCTGTGCAGGCGATAATGAATATGAAATTGAGGTTCACTGCTCTAAGGGCACTTATATACGTTCGCTTATTTCTGATATAGGCGATAAGCTCAGTACAGGTGCTGTTATGACTTCTCTTCGCAGAATCAAGGCAAACGGTGTCAGCATTGACCGATGTTATACTCTTGAAGAGCTTGAAAAACTGAAGGAAGACGGTGAGCTTTCGGTGGCTTTGAACACTGTGGATTCTTTTATAAGGTATCCGCAAATCAAGGTTACGGCTCCACAGGCAAAGCGCTTTTCAAACGGAGGAGCTCTTGACATAAACCGTTTTGGCGGAAAAAAAGAGCCCGGGTTTTATAATGTTTATTCACCCGAGGGTAAATTTCTCGGCATCGGCGAAATAGATGAGGAGAGATCGGAGCTGAAGGTGAAAAGAGTTTTTGTAGGGTAAGAAAGCAGAAAAATATTTTGAAGGGAGGAATGAAAATGCTCTGTGAAGAAAAAAGAGCCAAGGGCACTGCTGTTGCACTCGGTTACTTTGACGGTCTGCACAAGGGCCATCAGGCTGTTCTTAATAAAGCACTCGAGAAAGCGGAAGAAAAGGGACTCACACCCGTAGTTATGCTTTTTGACATTCATCCCCGTAAGCTTCTTACAGGAAGTGTACCGCCCATGCTTCTTAGTGAGGAGAGGAAAAAAATCCTTCTTGAAAATATGGGCTTTGAGGTTGTCAGCTTCGATTTTCGCAAGGCAATGAATTACTCTCCCGAAGAATTCGAAAAAAGGGTGCTTCTGGACGAACTTAATGCTAAGGCTGTGGTGTGCGGTTATGATTATCACTACGGCAAGGGCGGCAGCGGAAACGCAGAAACACTCAGAGCTGCACTTATACCGAAGAATACAGAGGTTTATTCTCTGGAGCCTGTTTATCTCGGCGGCGAGGCGGTTTCTTCAACAAAAATCCGTTCGCTGATAATTGCCGGTGAAATAAAAAAAGCCAATGCAATGCTCGGGGATTATTTTACCTATGATTTCATCGTAGAAAAAGGTGACGGAATAGGTCATAAGTTAGGCTTTCCCACAATCAATCAGTTCTTTCCTAAGGATTTCATTATTCCGAGGTACGGCGTTTATGCGTCGAGGACAAGAGTTGATGGAAAATTTTACTCTTCTGTAACTAACATCGGAATCAGACCGACGGTTTCAGGAGAAAGTATGAGAAGTGAGACCTGTATTCTTGATTTTAAGGGCGATCTTTACGGCAAAAGCATTGAAGTGAGCCTTGTTGATTTTTTAAGAGACGAAAAAAAGTTTGCCTCTCTTACACAGCTGAAAGAGGCGGTAAATAAAGATATATTAAAAGCAAAAGAGATTTATAAGGAGACTGAAGACAAATGAGCAAATTAAACGTAAAAGCTGTATTTTTTGATTTTGACGATACTCTTCAGAGCAGAAAAGGTGCTTACAGACTTTACTGTGAAGCATTCCTTACAAAATATTTTCCTGATATATCAGAAGAGGAGCGTCTTCAGAAGCTTGATGAAATGGAAGAGCACGTTGACGGCGGATATAAAGACAGAGAGGTTTATTTCCCTGAAATGATTGACCTTTGGAACTGGGAAAACCATCCTCCCTTACAGGAGCTTTACGATTCCTTTAATTATGATTTCGGCAAGTACATTGTTATGCTTGACGGAGCACTTGACGTGCTTAAGGCAATTAAGGAGAAGGGCTATATTTTAGGCTGTATTACAAACGGAGTATCTTCACTTCAGAACATAAAGCTTGACACTGCGGGCATCAGAGATATGTTTGATGTGGTTGTTGTTTCAGGTGATATTGGTATTTATAAGCCTGACCGCCGTATTTTTGATGAAGCAATAAGGCGTGCGGGCGTAAAAAATGAGGAAGCACTTTTTGTCGGTGACCATCCGGTGAATGATGTTCAGGGTGCCCTCGGAGCTGATATGCAGGTAGTAAGAATGAACTACGGTGACTTCAAGGGCAAAGGTCTCGGACAGAATACTGCCGCAGAAATTGAAAGCATTACAGAGCTTCTCGACCTCATATAAAAGGGGACAGAATACAGAGAAAAGGAAGTTGAAGAAATGATTTGTAAAAATTGTGCAAATATATTCAGCGACGATCTTACTGTCTGCCCCGAATGTGATACACCTGTAAGCGGAGCGGCAGAAAAAAAGGATATAGAATCAGTGATTTCACTTGCTCTCGGTGAGTTTGAGGATATTTCTTCAAACTCTGATGAAAAAGAAATTCCCGAAAAATATCAGGAAAAGGAAGAAGAGCAGGAGAAATTCACACCTCCCGTTTATAAAAACAAAGAAAATCCTCCCGAAGTAAGAAAGTTAAAGACAGATAAAAAGGTTCAGCCTGTACCCGTACAGCAAAGAGAAAGACAGAAAATGAAAAAGATGTCCCAAAAGGAAAGGGGTGCCTTTAATTTTATAGTATCTCTTATGCTTGTGGTGTTTGTCAGCATGGCTGCTCTTGTTGGAGTAAGTCTCGGAACAGATGTTTTTGAAAAGGATGAGGACAGTGTTATGGCTGTTGCCCTTTCCGGATTTTCCGCTTCCGTAACGGCAGAGCTTGAGGATTATCTTTCCAAAATTTCTGTTGTTGCCTACAGCGGCTTTGAAAGGGAAAAGGACGTAATTGTTGATGTAATGGAGTTTATCCGTCCCCATGATAAGGGCGGTCTTTACTGCCGTTTTTATGACGCACCTGCTCTTACGGTAAATGAGCCTGACCCTAATGCACGCTTTTCAAACGAAAACGGTGATTACAGCTTTTATGCCCTTGATGCAGAAAAGGTAGACAGGATTCTCTGCAGCTTCGGCTTTGATGTAAATCACAATGTCAATGAAAAGAATTTTTATTTCTATGACGGAAAATATTATTTTTCTAACAGTGCTGACGAGAATTTCAGTTCAGACACAGTGGCAGACGTAAGCTCATCAAAGCGTATTCAGGACGGAAGCTATTATGTTGAATGCAGCTTCTACGACGGAAAGGCTGAAGAAGGGGACAGCAATTATCTTAATGCATATATTATCCTTGATAAAAAGGATGATGCAAAGGAAGGGGAGCTTCCCTGGTGTCTCAGCAAAATTTCACACGAGCCTGTATTTGATGCAACGGGCTTTGCCATTAAGGATGAAAGCGGCAAAAATGAGCTTTCATATTCCATAGAATATAATACAATTCAGGCTGTAGCCAAAGACGGAACAGTTTATGCGGAATACAATGTAGAATATCCTCTTTTCAAGGGCGAGACTGAGGGTGAAAAAGAAGTAAACAGAATGTTTGCTGAGCTTATAAACAGCTACACTCTTCAGGCACAGGATGCTGAAAAGGATTACAAAAAGTTCATCAAAAAGGGCGGAGATAAAAAAGATCTCCCTTATATAACACATGCTGTGGCAAGAGTAACCTATAACCGCGACGGATATATTTCCATCGTAGAGGGCCTTTCCCAACACAAGCCTCAGCAGGCAAAAGCAGACACAGCTGAGGACACAGAGAATGATTTCAACATTCTTCCCGAAAGAACTGTCGAGGGATACATCATTGACGTGGAAACAGGCAGCTTCCTTTCAGATAAGGAGATAATCGATGTAGAATATCATCTTATTTACGAAGTGATTTACCGCATCTATAATGGATACGATTACGAAAGCCTTCTCAAGGGTGAGGACGCAGCTGTAGGTATTCCTGATGATAGCGACGGCATAGGCAAGAGCTTTTATGAGTCGGCCTGTGCACTTTCAGAAAACGGTTTTATCTTCTGTTCTGTTCATCCGAAGGGCTACACGGAAACGGTGATAATACCTTATTCGACAAAGAACTTCTTTAAAGCTGATTTCACTAAAAGTATAAAAAATAAGGCGGATTAACCGAAGGGAGATTTGTTAAAATGAAAATCATTAAAAAAGCGATATCTTTGGTTCTGGTTCAGCTTCTTATTGCAGCTGTTTTATCCACTGGTGCAGCAGCCGCTGATAAAAAACCGGGTAACGGTGGCATTGATGTTTTTGACGGACCGACAGCTGATAATTCAGTTGTAATCACTTATGAATGTTGTGATTCCTGCGGATATAAAAAAGAATCGGTATACAGTGCAAACGATGAAATATATGCTGATTTCAAGGGCTACTGTAAAAAAGAAGGTGAAGCATTCGTATGCTGGACTGATGAAAACGGAAATGAATATTATGGCGGAGATGAGCTTCCTGCTGTTTCTGTAACCCTTAAAGCCAAAAGAACACCGCTTCTTCTTGCGGGCAATGAGGTTTTAAGCTTTTCCAATTCAGATCCGTATTTTTACACTGATGAATTCAGCGGATATTATATGAATGAGAAGGATACCGGGATGATGTACCGTAACATCAACAAGGTCTTTCTTCCTGCATCACCCATAAGTGTAGCTCTTAGTGTTGCTTTTTCGACATATCCCGGCTGGTACTGGGGCGGCTCATGCTACGGTATGTCCACATTTGTGTTTCTTCAGCATTACGGTCAGAAGGATTTTCTCAAGGATAGCGGTGCAGCTTCTGTAAGTGAGCTTACAAACACTGCTGATGTTGTCAGCAAGATTAACTATTATCAGTGGTCGGCATCTGGTAGCTTCCTCTGTGAAAATTTCAGCACAGACCAGGGAACAAAGATGTATGCACAGCAGATAAAGGATGTTTATGATAGAGTAGCTGAAGGGAATATTGTTTTATTTACTTACTACTATAAAAACATTCTCGAAAGCTCAGGTCATACCGTGCTTCTTACAGGTGCATATACTCAGCCTGACGGAACAAGAGTTCTTATTGCTTATGACTGCAATAATCCTGCAGACTATATGTCAGGTGCTTATGAGCAGAGATTTTATGTTTCACCTGACTGTTCATCTGTTATCAGAAGCTACACAATACCTGCCGCTTATTCAAGACTTGACGTAGGCTCATTCAACTGGACAGATAATTACAGACAGTTTGAAGCCTTTGACATTGACGGTGAGGGTAAGGCAATTACCTGGTACACACAGTTTTTCGGTCAGCTTGAAAATTATTTCAGAACACTTATCAAAATAGCATTTTAAATTTTAAAATCAAAAGGGAACGGCTCACACTGTTCCCTTTTTTTATAACCTCTCAGACACTTCGTGACAGCTCTCCTTTCAGGAGAGGTGGCAGACGATAGGCTGACGGAGAGGTTTTAAACATAAAATCATAAAAATACTTGAATATTCTGTTTCGCCTTGCTATAATAAAATCACTAAATAAACATATTAACTATAGTTTAAATGGATATTGGAGGAGAGAAATATGATTTTAACGACTACAAATTCTATAGAAGGAAAAGAAATAAAGGAATATTTAGGAGCAATAACAGCCATAGGCTTCATTTCACCGGATGATCTTACAGTTTCATATCCATACCCCGACAAGCCACCTAAGGAATCTGAGATTAAAACCCATGAGGATATTGTTAAAGCTGATGATTATGACAGGGCTTTTTTGAGTGTTCATACTAATGCATATCAGAAAGCTTTTGAGAGTGCATGTTTTAAATTGGAGTCATTGGCACAAATTAAGAAAGCAGATGCAATCGTAGGTATGAGTACCGATGTTTCTTCTTTTGGAAATACAGGACTTATCATTGTTACTGTTACAGGAACAGCTGTGCTTACGTGCGACCTCTCTGAAATGTAAAAACAATAAACAAAAAAATTCCCCACTTTTCAGTGGGGGATAATTTTTTCGGATCAGTCGATTTCTACTGAAATCTTGCTGTCGCTTCTGTTTGCAGTTGCACGCATTACAGTTCTGATAGCCTTTGCAATTCTGCCCTGCTTACCAATAACTCTACCCATATCGTCCTGAGCAACGTGAAGGTGGTAGACTACTACGCCTTCTTCGTTAATGTCGTCAACGTCAACAGTTACCTTTTCGGGTTCGTCAACCAAACCCTGCGCAATAGATATAAGTAACTCTTTCAAAGTGGCGACCTCCGCAATTATTTAATGATGTCGGACTTTTTAAGAAGAGCCTTAACAGTGTCTGTGGGCTGTGCGCCGTTAGCGATCCACTTCTGAGCCTTTTCAGCGTCGATTTTGATTTCAGCGGGTTCTCTCATGGGGTTGTAGTAACCGATTTCCTCGATGAAACGACCGTCACGGGGATATCTTGAATCTGCTACTACTACACGATAGAAAGGTGCCTTTTTTGCGCCCATACGGCGAAGTCTGATTTTTACTGCCATTTTAATGACCTCCAATAAAATAATTTTTTAATTTGATATTTTAACACTTATGTGTTTTTAACTTACATCGGGAAACCGCCCATGCCGCCGTTCATTCCGTTCATCATGCCGGGCATGTTTCTCATTCTCTTCTGCATTTTTTTGGTGTTTTTACCGCCAAACTGCTTGAACATTTTCTGCATCTGTCTGTACTGACTTAAAAGACGGTTGACATCCTCTACCTGCATACCGCAGCCTGCAGCAATACGGCGCTTACGGGAGGGATTGATGATGTCGGGCTTTGCTCTTTCCTGAGGAGTCATGGAAAGGATAATAGCCTGAACTCTGTCGAACTGTCTTTCGTCAACCTCAACCTCATCGATTTTCTTGCCTATACCGGGAAGCATTTTAAGCATATCCTTGATGGGGCCCATCTTTCTTACCTGCTGAAGCTGGTCCAGAAGGTCGTTAAGGTCGAATTTATTTTTGCGAAGCTTCTTTTCAAGCTCAAGAGCTTTCTTTTCGTCGAGCTGCTGTTCTGCTCTTTCGATAAGAGAGAGCATATCACCCATACCGAGAATTCTTGATGCCATTCTGTCGGGGTGGAAAACATCTAAGTTTTCTAATTTTTCGCCTGTACCGACGAACTTGATAGGCTTTCCTGTAACGGCTCTTGCTGAAAGTGCTGCACCGCCTCGGGTGTCACCGTCAAGCTTTGTAAGGAGAAGACCGTCAATGCCGAGAGCCTCGTTGAAGGAGGTGGCAACATTAACTGCGTCCTGACCAGTCATTGAGTCGACAACAAGCATAATTTCGTGGGGGTGAACTTCACTTTTGATATTCTTGAGCTCTTCCATAAGCTCTTCATCAACATGAAGTCGGCCTGCAGTATCAAGGAACACATAGTCGAAACCGTGATCCTTAGCGTGAGCCACAGCTTTTTTTGCGATTTCAACGGGGTTTATCTGACCCAGCTGGAACACAGGCACACCTGCTTTTTCACCAACAACCTCAAGCTGTTTGATAGCCGCAGGTCTGTAAACGTCACAACCTACAAGCAGAGGTCTGTGACCCTGGTTTTTAAGCATAAGTGCAAGCTTTGCGCTGTGAGTTGTTTTACCGCTACCCTGAAGACCGCACATCATTACAATCGTCGGCGGGTGGTTGGCGGTGTTGAGTCGGGACTTGGTACCGCCCATGAGATTTGTGAGCTCCTCGTTGACGATTTTGATAACCATCTGTGAGGGAGTAAGACTTTCCATAACCTTAGCACCGATGGCGCGTTCTGTTACGGTTTTGGTGAAGTCCTTTGCAACCTTGTAGTTTACGTCTGCTTCAAGAAGAGCAAGACGTACTTCTCCGATGGCTTCCTTTACGTCACTCTCTGTAAGTGAACCCTTACTTCTGAGCTTTTTAAAGGCGGCTTCCAGTCTGTCTGAAAGACCTCCATATGCCATTAAATCACCTTATTCGCTAAGTATTTGTGTCAGGGCGGAAATCCTTGCCGTTGCATCATTGATTTCTCTTGAGAGAATTGTGCGGCGGTTAACCTCATCAATAAGC
>JAZLBS010000055.1:0-34272 GCA_045613805.1 Acutalibacteraceae bacterium | reverse complement strand
GTTTTTAGCGAAGAGCGGCAAGGCAGGTCCTGACACCTTGTGTCGGGTACCGAGCCATCGGGTGCAAGGCATCGCCGCCGCACCCGGCGACTCCCCTCGCCTCCACCAAATAAGAGTCAGTCGAACACTGACTCGCCCACATGGAACGTTGTTCCACCAAACAAAAGTCAGACGAACACCTACTATTTCTTCACAGGCGGCTTCGCCGTGAAAGTGGACATCTGACAAAACAGAAAGAACCAAGACCTGAACGGCCTTGGTTCTTTTGCACGGTTATTAATTTGCTTTGTGATTATCCGTTGACGGCATTGTCAAGTGAGCCGGGATTTTCGTTTGTAAGATTAACAAGGAACTTGAGCATTGCTGTGAGCCAGCGGAAGAAAGCCATAAGCTTTGTAACTACTGAAGGCTTCTGTGTTTTTGTGTCTTCTGAGGTGTCGTTCCAGTTGCTTACGTTTGCGTTTTCTTCGGTCATCTTTTCAACTCTTGACGTTTCGGCATCTTCACGACCTGTGTCGGGATCAATTTCACCTGTGCCGGGGATACGGACAACGAACCGGGGAAGGTCGTGGTCTGAATTTACAGTGAAGTTGTCATTAGCGGCAAAAGCCTCAAGAACCTTATAGTCATAAGCCCATGCGCCGTGAGGCATATTCTTTTCATACCATACGGAATCCTTGAAAAGACTTGTTGAAGCATCAATCTGCTTGTCGGGTGAGATGTATTTGTCGGTTCCGTTTGCAACGGCAGACTGAATGTAAGAATCGGGAAGCACGTCGTATACACTCTTGGCAACTGTTGCACCGAAGGAAGCGTGCTCAAGATCTGCCATTTCGTCGGAAAGCTGATCCTGACTCTTTACAAAGGGATACATCTGAACTCCGTATTTGGCTGTTGCACCGAAGTGTATGCCTTTTTCCTGACAAGCCTTGATGATATCTTCCTTGCAATTACCCGTCTGATTAAAGTAGTCCTCGATCTTTGCGATAACGCCTGCATATTTTGTGCGGTATTCACTGCCCTTGGGACCGAATACAAAGTTGATTGCTTCGTCAAGACGTTCGGGCTGAATTATTGTCCAGTAGCCGGGCATTGTGCCGTAGAAGGCGATAATGAGCATAGGAACAAGAACCTCATATACCTTCTGGTAAATATCGTCAATTGTCTGACCGAGCATATCAACAATACCGAGCTGTACAAAAAGATCAAGTGTTGTAACAATTACCTCATTGATAACGGGAGAAACATCAATCATACCAGCAATGGTATCTGCATCAGCGTCGATATATTCGTCTGCGAATCTCTGGAGACTCTTTGCATCAACCTTGATGTCACCGCAGAAAACGTCAGTAAGAATAGCGGTGCTGTTACCGACTGTTGAGTTGAAAAATACGTTTTTGACATAACCCTCGTCTCCGTATTCTTCAAGGTAAGCGAGAACATATGAGCCTCCGAGACAGTTGCCTGCAAGAGTAACCTTTCTGCCGCCGTTAGCTTTGCTTACATTTTTGATGTATGTGTGAAGAAGGTCAACGATTCTTACAGTTTCACCGTAGGGGATATCGTAGGGTGAAAGACGCCAGTCATAATAGAATGTGTAGTCCGTAGCACCGTATTTAGCCTGGTATCTGCGGTCAACATTACATCTTGTTCTGTTTGAATTCAAGCTTGAAGAGCTGATGCCTGAGCTGTTGCGGGGAGAACCGTTTTCGTCAAGAACAACGTCTGCCATAATGGGTGAAAGCTCTTCATAACAAACCTTGTAGTAGTTATCCCATTTATCAAAAAGAAGACCCTCTGTAAGAAACGGAATAAGAATGTTCTTTGCGGTTTCACCGATTTTTCCGTCGAAATCACTTGCACCTATGGGCCAGATTTCTGTTTCGTTGCCGTTTTCGTCTCTGTTGACCAGATCAACTCCGTCGCCTCTGAGAATAACGATAGGAGTGTCGTTTGCATCCACCGCACAGGCAGCAGGTGCCATAATTGAAAGAGAGAGAATTACAGTAAGAATAAGCGCAATAAACTTTTTCATTATATCTACCTCCACTTTTTAATTAATTATATCATGGGTTTATACATAGTTTCAATGGTATTGTTAAAAAATATTTAACAAAATTAAGAACGCATTAACAGCATTATCTATAAAAAACAGACATCCTTTTCAAACGGCGAATACAATTCTCCTTTTTTCGTGATGAACGGCACAGGTAAATATTGTTTTTTGCCCGACGTAAGATTTTTGTTGATAAAGCGGCTGAAAAACAATATAATCAAAAGTAAGAAAACATAAACGAAGGAAAAATTATGGCTTTTTGTGTGAAATGCGGAAAAGAAATAGAAGAAGGAAACGTAGTATGTTTTGAATGTGCGGCTGCAGAGCTTCCCGCTCAGCCTGAAGCAGCACCCGTGAATAACAACCCTACGGACATCAGCCTTACGGACAACAGCCTTACGGTCAGCCCTATAATCCTTACGGCATGCCGATGTCCGAGGATAAGGCAAACGTCGGCATGGTTATTCTTTCGGTTCTTATCCCTATTGCAGGTCTTATTCTTGCAATCGTTAACTGGTCAAAATCGCCTAAGGCCACAAGAACCTATCTTGTTGCAGGTATTATCTCGTGGGTAGTAAGCTTCATTATTATTTTCGTGTTCTCATTTGCAATGGGCTACGGCGGATATTACTACTATTATTAATTTAATAAAATGCAAAACGGTGCAACCCTTCGGTGGTGCACTTTTTTGTTAAAAAACTGTAATAAATATTTCCCTTATCTGCCGAGTATTATTGTTTTGCGGGCTTAGAGTGACGAGCGTATTTTGAACCTTGCCCTAAAGCGTAAATTTACACGGCTTTTCGTCGATTCGGATTAGAAAGGCGGCAGCCCACCAGAAGCTCAGATCTTAACGGATCTGAGCTTTACTTTTTTTGATTTTAATATCCGTCAGAAATCTGTTATTATTCACATCTGAAAATAATTCGTTTTACCGCAAACTGTTTTTTCTCTCTTTTTCATCAATATATGCAAGCAATAAGAATTTAACCTTTTTTGATTTAAGTGTTGACATTTGATTTTTATAGGGATATAATTATGAAAAATTAAGTTTTGAAGGTAATAAATATGAACTCAGCTCTTTCATGTGCAAGTAAATATTTCTTTGACTTTAGCGTAGCTTTTTATTTCGGCTATGCTTATTTTGCTTTGAATAATGTTACTTGTGAGAGCAATAAATCATAAAAATTGCTTGATTCTGTATAAAAAGTATTTTAAGCCTCACTTGTAACACAGCAAGCGGGGCTTTTATATTTTAAAAGGAGGAACCGTATATGCCGGACAAATTGACCGATGCAAGAAAAACCATAAATAAAATAGATTCACAGATGGCTGAGCTTTTTGTCGAAAGAATGAAAGCTGCCGAAACGGTTTTTGAATACAAAAAGAATTTCGGTCTTCCTGTTTCAGACCCGAAAAGAGAAGAAGCTGTCATCGAAAAAAATTCCGCCTTGATAAATGACAGTGTTATCAGAGCCTACTATATTGATTACATCAAAAATCTTATGTCGCTTTCAAAAGCATATCAGTACCGTATGCAGTCAGGACTCAAGGTTGCCTACAGCGGAGTTGAGGGTGCTTTTGCACATATAGCCTCCGGAAGAATTTTTCCTGAAAGCAACAGAATTTCATTCAGAGACTTCAAATCTGCATATGATTCTGTTGTAAGCGGCGAAACCGATGTGGCGGTGATCCCTATCGAAAACAGCTACGCCGGCGAAGTCGGTCAGACAATTGACCTTATTTTCTCAGGCAATCTTTTCATTAACGGGATTTATGAGCTTGAAATCCATCAGAATCTTCTCGGTGTTCCGGGCTCTTCTGTCGAGACAATAAAAAGGGTTTCCAGCCATCCTCAGGCTCTCGGGCAGTGCCACGATTATATCAGACTCCGAGGTTTTGATGTTGAAGAAGCAAGCAATACCGCAATTTCCGCAAAAACAGTTGCAGAAATGAACGATAAATCTCTGGGCGCGATAGCAAGTGTAGAAACAGCACAAATTTACGGATTAAAGGTACTTGAATCAAATATAAACAAAAGCGGAGAAAACACAACACGCTTTGCTGTTCTTTCGAAAGTCAGAGCTGAATCTCCCTCCTTTACAAATTCTGTTATAATGTTTACAGTCAAAAACGAAGCCGGATCTCTTGCAAACGCAATAAGCATCATCGGAAAATACGGCTATAATATGACTGCTCTCAGAAGCAGACCGTTGAAAAAACATTCGTGGCAATATTATTTCTATATTGAAATCGACGGTACGACAGATACTGAAGACGGTAAGAAAATGATTGCAGAGCTAAGCAATGTGTGTGATAAGCTGAAAATAGCGGGAACCTTTGCACCTCACAGTGAGATATAGGAGTTACAGATATGAATATACATCTTAATTTAAAGGAAAACAGCTACGATATTATTGTAGAAAGAGGAATTCTTGAAAAAGCAGGAGAACATCTTAATCTTGACAGACGGGTCCTCGTTGTAACAGATACAGGTGTTCCCGCAATTTATGCAGACACACTTGCAAAGCAATGCAAAAAATCTGTTATCTGCACCGTTAACGCAGGCGAAACATCAAAAAGCATCGAAAGCTTCAGCGAGCTTCTTCATAAAATGCTCGAAAACGGATTTTCAAGAAATGACTGTGTCGTTGCCGTAGGCGGAGGAGTAGTTGGTGATCTTTCAGGCTTTGTTGCCTCAGCATATATGAGAGGCGTGGATTTTTATAACATTCCTACAACTCTTCTTTCTCAGATTGATTCTTCCATAGGCGGAAAAACTGCTGTAAATTTTGGCGGTATCAAGAATGTTGTCGGCGCCTTTTATCAGCCGAAGAAGGTTCTGATTGACCCCGAGCTTCTGAAAACACTACCCGAAAGACAGATTTCAAACGGACTTGCCGAAGCAATAAAGATGGCTGTTACATCCGACAGCGAGCTTTTTGAAATCTTCGAAAGCAAGAGCATCAAGGATAATCTTGATGAAATTATTATCCGTTCTCTCAACATAAAAAAATCTGTTGTAGAGCAAGACGAAAAAGAATCAGATCTCAGAAGAATCCTCAATTTCGGCCACACAATCGGCCATGGTATAGAAAGCAGCATTAATCCGGAAGAGCTTTATCACGGAGAATGTGTGGCGCTCGGAATTATCCCGATGTGCAGCGAAAGCATAAGGCCGAGAGTTACAAATGTTCTGAAAAAATGCAATCTGTATAATCTTATTGATTTTGATTGGAGCAAAATCAGCGAAATTATGTTTCACGATAAAAAAGCTGACGGAGCTTCGGTTATCGTAACAACAGTCGATGACATCGAAAAATACGAAATAAAAAAAATGAAATGCAGTCAGGTCATTAAAATGGCTGAAAGCTGTCTGAAAGGATGAGTGAGATGAAAAACACATTCGGCAACAGCGTTGCAATTACTTTATTCGGAGAAAGCCACGGTGAATACATAGGAGCAGTTCTTGACGGACTCGCACCGGGAATAACAATTGACAGAGCATATATTGAAAATATGCTTGCCCTGAGAAGACCAGACGGAAAAATATCCACGCCGAGAAAAGAAAGAGATGAATTCAGAATTATCAGCGGTGTAATGAACGGAAGAACAACAAGCACTCCCTTAACTATACTTATACCAAACGAAAATGTTAAAAGCTCCGATTATGAAGCACTCAAATCAATCCCCCGTCCTTCTCATGCCGATTACACTGCTCAATGCAAATATCACGGCTTCCAGGATTCAAGAGGCGGCGGACATTTCAGCGGAAGAATAACAGCTGCTCTTGTTGCAGCAGGTGCAATATGTAAATCTGCGTTGGAGCAGAAGGGTATTCTTGTCGGCACTCACGTAAAAAAATGCGGTGGAATCTCAGACAGAGAATTCGGTGATTATACATCTGATATCAGAACACTTAACGAAAAAGTATTTGCCGTACTTGATGAATCCTGTGAGGAAGCAATGAAAAATATAATCCTTGAAGCAGCATCAGAGGGTGACAGCGTCGGAGGTATTCTTGAAACAGCAGTAACAGGTGTTCCCGATGGCATAGGAGAGCCCTGGTTTGATTCAGCAGAAGGACTTATTTCACATATGATGTTTTCAATACCTGCAGTAAAGGGTATTGAATTCGGAGCCGGATTTAATTTTGCCGATATGAAAGGCAGCCAGGCTAATGACCCGTTAAGAATTGAAAACAGAAAAATAATTACGTCAACAAACAATAACGCAGGTATAAACGGTGGTATCACAAACGGTATGCCTATAGTTTTCAGAACCGTGGTCAAGCCTACCCCCACAATCTTCAAGCCTCAGTCCACCGTTGATTTTCATAATATGACAGAAACCGTTACTGAACCCAAGGGCAGACACGACCCTGCAATCGTCCACAGAGCAAGGATTGTTCAGGATGCAGCAACAGCAATAGTTATCTGTGACATGCTTGCGATGAGATTCGGCACTGATTGGCTCAAAGGAAGTGAATAAGCAATGGCAGAATACGGATGTATCGGCAAAAAGCTGACACACAGCTTTTCAAAGGAAATACACACAAGACTTGCCGACTATGATTACGAACTCATAGAGCTTGACGAGGACGAGCTGAAGAAATTTTTCAGAGAAAAAATTTTCAAGGCCGTAAATGTAACCATTCCTTACAAGCAGACCGTAATACCTTATCTTGATTCTCTGAGCGCTACCGCAAAAAGGATTGGTGCAGTAAATACGGTCGTAAATAAAAACGGTAAGCTTTACGGCTACAACACCGATTACTACGGATTAAAAGCACTTACAGAAAGAATAGGTATTAGTCTGAAAAACAAAAAGATTCTCATTCTCGGGACAGGCGGAACAAGTAAAACAGCCCGTGTCCTGGCAGAAGATATGGGTGCTTCTGAGATTATCACCGTAAGCAGAAGCAAATCAGAAAAACACATAACCTATGAAGAGGCTGTAAATGATCATTCCGATGCTCAGATAATAATAAACACGACACCGTCAGGAATGTATCCTGATTGTGACGGTATACCCATTGACATTTCTGCCTTTGATAAGCTTGAGGGCGTTGCGGACGCAGTATACAATCCTCTTTGCACAAACCTTGTTTTAAAAGCAAAATCTAAGGGAATAAGAGCTGAAGGCGGTCTTTATATGCTCGTTATGCAGGCCGTCGCAGCAGCTGAAAAATTTCTTGACAGGAGTATACCGAAAAAAACTGCAGACAGTGTGTTCTCTGATATTCTCTTGTCCAAAGAAAGCATTGTTCTGACAGGTATGCCCGGAAGCGGCAAAAGCACCGTCGGAAGACTTCTTGACATTGACGGCTTCAGCTTTATTGACACAGACGAAGAGATTGAAAAGCGGTGCGGTTGCACAGTGAAAGAACTAATCTGCAATAAAGGTGAAAGCTATTTCCGCAATTTTGAAACTGAGGTTATAAAAGAGCTTTCTTCAAAGGGATGTCAGATTATCTCAACTGGCGGCGGGGCTGTTCTCCGCCCGGAAAACGTGCATTATCTTAAAAGAAACGGCAGACTTTTTTTCATAAACGCTGATCCTGCAAGGCTTTGTCCCGCAGACAGCAGACCTCTTTCAGACACAGCAGACAAGCTGAAAAAGCTTTACGACGAAAGAATAGATATCTACAAAACTACTGCTGATATTGTTGTTCCGGATATGGCAACCCCCGAGGAGGAAGCAGAGTTTATTTTAAGGAGCAGATAAAATGAAAATTCTTGTAATAAACGGTCCCAATATAAACATGCTCGGTATAAGAGAGCCTGAGCATTACGGCAAAGAAACCTATGCTGACCTTATTGATAAAATAGAAAAGCATTGCGTCTCAAAAAGTATTGAGGTTAAAATATTTCAGTCAAATCACGAGGGCGACCTTGTTGATGAAATTCAGAAAGCTTACGCAAAAGCAGACGGAATTGTTATAAATCCCGGTGCTTACACCCACACAAGCATTGCCATACTCGACGCATTGAAAGCAGTAGGCATACCGACTGTTGAAGTACACATTTCAAAGGTTGAGGAAAGAGAAGACTTCAGACAGATAAGCTACGTACGTCTTGCCTGTGTTAAAACAATTACAGGCCACGGAACGGACGGCTATCTTGAAGCTATAGATTATCTTACAGAGGGTGAATAATATGAAAGTAATATTCAGTCCCTTCACGCTGAAGGGAAAGATAAACGCTCCGCCCTCAAAGAGCATGGCACACAGATATCTGATAGGTGCCGCATTGTCAAGGGAAAAATGTATTATTTCGTCCGTTGACTACAGTGAAGATATTCTTGCAACAATCGACTGTCTGAAGGCCTTAGGTGCAGATATACACGCAGAAAAGGATAAGCTGACCGTAAACCCGAAAGACTTTATGACATCAAAAACAACCCATCTTAACTGCAGAGAAAGCGGAAGCACCTTGAGATTTCTTATCCCTCTTGCTTTATGCTCAGGCAAGACTATCACCTTTCATGGCAGTAAAAGACTTTTCGAAAGACCTCTTGATGTCTATGAAAGTCTATGCCTTGACAATGGCTTCGTATTTAAAAAGAGCGAAGATTCAGTTACCGTCTGCGGCAAGCTTAAAAGCGGAGAATATAAAATCAAAGGTGATACAAGCAGTCAGTTTATCACAGGTCTTATTTTTGCTCTTGTGTATCTTGGTGAAGAATCCGTAATACACATTATACAGACCTTTGAAAGCAGAGCCTATGTAAATCTCACTATATCAGCCCTGAAAGCATTCGGCGCAGATATAGAATTTACTGATGAATATACTGTTTTAATCAAAAAAGCAAGGCTTCATTCATTTTCAGGACAGGTTGAGGGAGATTATTCAAACGCAGCATTTCTCGATGCATTCAACCGTATCGGCTCGGATATAAAAATAGACAATCTTGAAGCTGACAGTCTTCAGGGCGACAGAATATATAAAGAATATTTCGACGAAATTGAAAAAGGTGTACCGACATTGGACATTTCAGACTGTCCCGACCTCGGACCCGTACTTATTGCTCTTGCCGCACTGAAGAACGGCGCAATTCTTACCGGTACGGACAGACTGAGGATAAAGGAAAGTAACCGCGGACAGGCTATGCACGAAGAGCTTTCCAAACTTGGCGGAGGACTTGTATTCGGCAAAAATTCAATAACAGTTCCGAAGCATAATTTAAAAAATTCAGAAGCTGTTCTTAACGGGCACAACGACCATCGGATTGTTATGGCGCTCTCGCTTATACTCTCAAAATATCCGGGAACTCTTGAAAATGCCGAAGCTGTCAAAAAAAGCTATCCCTCTTTTTTTGATGACATAAAAAAGCTCGGAGCAAAGGTGAAATCAGAATGATAGTAAATATAAACAAAAGAATACTTATAGTCGGACTCGGTCTTCTGGGCGGAAGCTATGCAAGAATTTTGAAAAGATTCGGCTTTCACTTAAGCGCAATAACAAAGGAGCAAAGCTCAATTGACTATGCACTCAGAGAAGAAATAATCGACGAGGGCTCAACAGAAATTGACGAAAAATTAATAGGCAACGCGGATATAGTTATATTTGCTCTCTACCCTCATATTTTTGTAGAGTGGATTGAAAAAAATCAGCATCTTCTGAAAAGCGGTGCACTTATTACTGATGTAACGGGTGTCAAATGCAGCATTGTTTATAAGGTTCAGGATATGCTTCGGTCTGACGTGGAATTTATCGCGGCTCATCCTATGGCAGGGCGTGAGGTTTCAGGTGTGGAAAACAGCACAGATAAGCTTTTTTCAGGAGCAAACTACATTGTCACTCCCACGAACAAAAATACACCTGAAGCAATAAGCACCTGTATGGAGCTTGGCAGATTGCTCGGTTTTTCCAACGTCACCACCCTTTCGCCTGAGGAGCACGACGAAATGATAGGCTTTCTTTCTCAGCTTACCCACTGCATTGCCATTACTCTTATGACCTGCAACGACAAAGAAAATATAGAAAAATTTACAGGTGACTCCTTCCGTGACCTTACCCGCATCGCAAGAATAAATGACCTTATGTGGAGTGAGCTGTTTATAGAAAACAAAAAAGCTCTTCTCGAACAGATGAATCTTTTTATAAATAAATTCAATGACCTTAAATCAATGCTAGAAGCCGAAGATGTTGAAGCTATGAGAAAAATGATGAGACATTCTACAGAGCGCAGAGAATTGTTTGATAAAAGATAATTTTGGAGGCAATAAAAATGAATATGAATTTCAAAAGAAAATTACCCATTCCTATGGAGATAAAAGAACAGTATCCTATTACATACGAGCTTGAGCAGATGAAAGATAAGCGTGACCTGGCAATAAAAGCAATCTTCGAAAGCAGAGATGACAGATTCATTCTTATCATCGGTCCCTGCTCAGCTGACAACGACGACAGCGTGATTGATTATATCACCCGACTCAGAAAGGTTCAGGATAAGGTTTCGGATAAAATTCTCATCATCCCGAGAATTTACACAAACAAGCCCCGCACAACAGGTGACGGATACAAAGGAATGCTCCATCAGCCTGACCCTCATAAGAGCGAAGATGTGTTGAAGGGTGTTATTGCAATCAGAAGTCTGCATATCAGGGCAATGGAGGAAACAGGCTTTACCTGCGCCGATGAAATGCTTTACCCCGAAAATTACAGATACCTTTCCGATGTTCTTTCATATGTCGCAATAGGTGCAAGGTCTGTTGAAAATCAGCAGCACCGTCTGACTGCAAGCGGTTTTGATATTCCTGTAGGCATGAAAAATCCGACCGCAGGTGATATTTCGGTTATGATGAATTCAATTACCGCAGCACAGCATTCCCATACCTTCATTTACAGAGGATGGGAGGTTGAAAGTCAGGGCAATCCCCTCGCCCACGCTATTTTAAGAGGCTATGTCAACAAGCACGGACAGTCAATACCTAACTATCATTACGAAGACCTTATTCATCTTGCTGAAGCCTACAATAAATCAAAACTCAGCAATCCCGCTGTAATCATTGATACCAACCACGCAAATTCAGGAAAAAAATGGATGGAACAGCCAAGAATTGCAAAGGAAGTTCTTAGTTCCTGCCGTCATTCTGCCGACATAAAAAGGTTGGTAAAGGGTCTGATGATAGAAAGCTATATTGAAGACGGCGCACAAAAGCCTGAAGAATGTGTTTACGGCAAATCAATCACAGATCCCTGTCTCGGTTGGGATAAAACCGAAAGACTCATTCTTGATTTAGCAGATATGCTCTGATTGGGTGAATATAAATATTTCTACACATAAAAAAATGTTGTAAAAACATAAAATACAATTAATAAAGGGTTTCTTCGGTTTTAAGCTACCAAAGAAACCCTTTAAACTATAAAAATCATAAAAAACAGACAAAATAATGTTTTTGTGTTTTGTGTATAAACAAAACTTGCCCTCGTAGTACCTTTGCACAACATCGTGTAAGCCCCAAATAAAGCTGAGCTCTTTATTTGGACTCAGTTTGTTCATTCTGCGCATTTTTCCGAGCACCTGAAAACAGATGTAAAAAATTTCTTTTTTTATCTGCAGTGCATCAGTCTTCCTCAAAAACAAGTTCATCCTTGAATTTTTCCTTGAAGATATTGAACACTGCCATAAGGGTGTCTTCATCCTCAACGCCGAGGTAAGATTCTTCGGTTTCTCCTGCATTTTCAAGTTGCAGAATCACAACCTCACCGGACGAATCTCCTACCGGGTAGAGCACAACAAAATCTTCACCTTCATATTCAATTATGTCAAGAAACAAAAACTCTGATTCGTCACCGTTTTCGTCAGTTAAAATCACTATATCTTCGTTATCCTTTGCCATTATATAACCTCCTGTGTTATATTTTTCCGCTGTAGCTACCGCTTTTTCTGCAGATCTGATTTCATAATTTTCTCTTATCCGAAAATCGCCCCATATGCTTAAGGGGCGATTTATTTATTTTTTATTATTCACTTTCCTTAGAGTTCCAACGTTCGTTATAGAACTTGAAATACCTCTCAGTTGCATCGTCCCAACTGCTGTAAAGCTCTTCTCCCCTGTGATCGGGAGTGTAGTATCCGTTTTCCTTAAGGAACTCGCATATATACTTTGTACTCTTGATACCGCCTCTTGCGTTGAGATGACCTTCATCAAAGAAATCCTCTTTAAGATTTATGCCGGCTTGTTCAATAACATCCATATCGCTGAAATCAAGAGTGTCGTAACCTCTTTCCTCGCAGTAATCAAGAATAGCGCTCATTTCCTTCTGCTCTTCAACGGGACGGAAGGAGGGAAGAGAGATAAAGAGAAGCTCTATACCTTTTTCCTTGCCGTATGCAAAAAGTCTTTCAAGCTCGTTCTTCTGGAACTGATCAATATCTCCCGGATCGCTGAAATTCCATACGTCAATATATCCGCTGCAATCCTCCACATCAAAGGTTTTCTTTCTGTCGTCTGCACCCATATACTTGTTTACAGGTGCTATATAGTCAGCCTTTACAAGCGGCTCCTCTGCCCAACGGGAATGGAAGGTATATAAAGGGAAGAAAAAGCTCTTATCATTTATATCCACATATTTGTCTCTGCCCTTAGTCGGCTCTCCGTAGAAAGCAAACGCATCCTGTGCATATTCAAAGATTGTATCAAGAACGCTGAACCGACCGAAGAAATTCGGGAAATTATAATAAGCACTTCTTACCTTTTCATCCCTGAGACTTGTGAGAATCGCTTCCGATCTGAGTCCGTGGATATCAACAACAGCGTACTTTATATCATGCTTTTTCAAAGCATAATCTATGAAAGGCTCTATAACTCTGAAGGGCTGTACACTTGTTCCCATATGATAAATTCCCATACCGTAATCACGCCACGCAGCGGGTGTGTTCCAAGAATAGCCTACAACGCTTGTACCAAAAACGAGTCCGTCAATTGTGCCCTCTTTTTCATTGTCGAACGCAGCAAGATTTCTTTTATCGTAGGAATTCGGAAGGCCGTAGCACTGTGAAACTCCGATAACGGCCATCGCAAGAAGGAGAATAAAAGCAACCGAGCGCAACCATTTTTTGTTTTTCATATCACTTATCCTCCCTCATCAGAATTGCTGATACACAAAGTCAGCGGCATTGAACTGATCACCGTAGGCACCGTAAATAAGAACAAAAATAATAGCACCTATTATCACAAGCCACTGGAAAAGTACATTCTGCTGTTCCAGGCTTTCTCTTATCTTCATTCCCTTTTCCTGCATAAGACTTACAACGAGAAGGACAAGTATTACAAGAAAAACCATAAACATCTGTCTTGGCTGAAGACCTAATTTGAAAAGTGTTCCGTCTGTAAGCACCCAGGGATTGAACTCTGAAAGCATATTCTTTATCATTCCGAAGGAAATCATAAGAGAATCGGCACGTGAGAAAATTCTGCCGATGCTTACAAGGAAGAAGGTTCTGACAATCTGGAAAAGCTGCCATGAGAAGCATTCTGTGTTGATTTTAAGCTTTTCAATAATCTTTTTATATGTGGGTTCAAGGAGAATACTTCCCGAAATAATTACACTGTTCCATAAACCGTATACTACATATTTGTAGCTTGAGCCGTGCCATACACCCACAAGGAAGAAGGCAATGAATGAAGCAAGAAAGGTCGGAAGCATCTTTCCTATGTATGCACCAAAGATCTTTCTTGTTTTTTTGCCCATATTTGCAAAGGCCTTTGAAAGAGAGAGAGGATAAAAGACATAATCTCTCATCCATGCACCGAGAGTAATATGCCATCTTCTCCAGAATTCTGATACAGAACGGGCAAAGTAAGGTCTTTCAAAGTTGACAGCCATCTTAATGCCGAAGACCTGTGCCACACCGCCTATCATATCCATACCGCCGGAGAAATCAGCATAAACCTGCACACCGTAAACCATTGCACCGAATAAGATAACAAGACCCTTGTACTTGGTATAGTTTCCGAAAACCTCATCTGCTATCATGCCCATATATTCAGCAAGAGCAAGCTTTTTGATAAGACCCCACAGGAAGAGCTGTGCGCCGAATTTAGCCTGTCTGAAATCAAAGCGGTGACCTTCAAAAAGCTGAGGAGCCATATGACCGAAGCGGCCGATGGGTCCCTGGATAATCTGAGGGAAGAAGGAAACGAAGAGAGTCATCTTCGCAAAATTCTTTTCTGCAGCAAGCTTGCCTCTGTAAATATCAACGATATAGCTTGTCGCCTGAAGGGTATAGAAGGATATACCGAGAGGCAAGGCAAGGTCAATCTGAGGAGCTGTGCCCTTTACACCTAAAATTGAAACCAGACCAAAGGCCTGTTTTGAAAGGAAGTTGAAATATTTGAGAAATACAAGAAATGCAAAGCATATTACAAGACCTGCAGCAAGTACAAGTCTTTTCTTTTTCTGCACCTTTTGCTTAAGAGCCTTTTTTTCATCTCTCGTCAGTTCCGGGTGGCTTTTCAGGAAATCCTTATAAGCATTGTTCTGCTTGTCAAGAATTATACCTGTCACATAAACAGCCAGCACCGTAAAAATCATAAAATAGCCTGTACCTATTCCGTTCCAGAAATAGAAAAGAAGGCTTGAGCCAAGAAGAACTGTCCAGCGGTGCTTGAGCGGAAAAATGAAATAAAGAATCGCTGTAACAAGCCAGAACAGTGCAAATTCAACAGATATTAATGTCATAGCTATTCTGCCGATAACAAATCGGTTTTACCTCCATTTAAGTTGGCGAGTATAATCCGAAACAGTTTTTTTGAATGCGGATTTTCGCCATTCTTTCGTTAAAATACTCATTAATCCGAAAGGATTAACTTTGTTTTATGCCTCAGCCTGACAAAATTCCGCTGTTCAAAAAAATCTCTGACCTGAAAGTAAAGATTTTTAATTGGATTTTTGGATGCTGAGAATGATGAAAGGCTGACGCCTTTTGAGGGCGAAGCGCCGAAAAGCCTTTAAAAAGAACACTTTCAGGCTATTTCGGATTATACTTGCCAGCTTAACATAACAAGGCACCGCCCCACTACAGACGGTGCCGTAATAATCAGTCTGCGAGCTCTTCAATAAGCTGAAGCATTGCATCAACTGTATCAAAGTTTTCAGGTTCAAGGTCATCAACACCGATTGAGATGTCAAATTCTGCATTGAGCTCTGCCACAAGAGATACAATGTCAAAAGAGTCAAGTATTCCGTCAGTTACGAGTTCTGTTTCGTTTTCGAAATCTACGTCTGCACGGAGTTCGCGGAGAATTGTTAAAAGCTTTTCTTTCATAATTAAAATCCTTTCATATATAATTGTTCGCATAACATGCCGTCCTTCTGAAAGCCAAGACGGTCATACAATGCGACAGCAGACAAATTTTCACAATCTACCCACAGTCTTGTAATTGTAAGCTCTTCTTCCTTTACAGAAAGGAGAACTCTGTTCATAAGAGCTGCGGCAAGACCTTTTCTTCTGTGCGCGGTAGAAACGGAAAGATGCTGAATAAGCGACTGCTTACCGCTGACGGAAAGAACCACCACTCCGGCAAGGTCACCCTCACTGTCAAGCACTGTAAAAAGATGACCCTTTTCACACAGTCCTCTGAGCTCTTCATCCACGGGAAGAGGTGTGCTCTTTTCATCAAGAGCCTCCTTCCACAAAGCACTCAGCTTTTCACAATCACAGTATTCTCTGCTCATTGTATACCCCTCGGGAAGCTTTACATTCACAACGGAAAAATCAATGTCCTTAACGGGAAGCTGCATACGCTGATAGGTTTTGTATGTTTCGGCGGCACCTTCACTTATAAGCTTTCCGGGAGTCAGAGTATCCCCTCTGCCCGAACGGGAAACAATGTCGGTAAAAACACCTTTATCCTTTACTGAACTCACAAATTTTTTCACAAAAGCCGTATCCGATTCCTCTGCAGTGTAATAAAAGAGACTGTAATAATCATCTCTGTCGCAGAGCAGGAGAAGCCAATCTTCGTTTTCTTCTGTGTAAAGTCTGCCCTCAGAAGTAAGAGCAGATATTTCATCAGGCATCAGAAAGCAGTTTGTAAGAGGCTTTCCCTTACGCTCACGGAAGGCTTTCACCAAAGAAGAAAGCTCTTCAGGGCTTTTAATTTTAATCATCGCCCAGATACTCCCCTTTCAGCTTTACCCTGTCAATTTTAGCATTCTTTGTCATGGGAAGAGCCGTAAAGTGAATCATACGGTTGGGCATCATATATTTCGGAAGAAGCTTACATCCGTCAATCATAATTTCTCTTTCGCACTCTTTTTCAGACTGATAGAAGAGCACAATCTGCTCATTTGCCTTGTCATAAATGCAGCAGCCCGCATCAATGTAGGGAAGAGAATTGACAGCAATTTCAACCTCACTGAGTTCGATTCTGTGACCCATATGCTTTATCTGGTAGTCCTTACGGGAAACGAAATAAATAAGTCCGTCTTCACCGTATTTTGCAAGGTCACCCGTACGGTAAATAAGCTCAGGATAAGCCTTGTTAAGAGGATTCTGACAAAAGGCCTCGGCTGTCTTTTCGGGATTGTTGTAATATCCGTGAGCAAGAGATGTACCTCTTACACAGATTTCACCCTTTACACCGGGCTCGGTAATAAGTGTGTCGCCGTCAAGAAGGAGAATGTCCGTATTCTTGAAGGGAATACCGATTGGAAGTGCATCCTCATCCTTAAAGGGCTTGTCCACCTTATAGTAAAGGCAGTTACATGTAATTTCCGTCGGACCGTAAAGATTAACGAAGTTTACATCGGGAAGCTTGCTTCTCCAATAGTTAAGAACCTTATTGGGCATTACCTCGCCTGAGAACATAACCGTTCTGAGAGTTTCGGGCAATGTCTTTTCAAAGGCATTAAGATTTTCGATAATACGCAAAGCAGAGGTTGCCCATATTACAGTATTGATTTTTCTTTCATTTATACAGGCAATAAGCTTTGATGGGAAAGAGAAGAAAAGCTTCGGAATAACGTGCATTGAAGCACCGTTTTTTATACAAGAATAGATATCCTTTACAGATACATCAAAGTCAAAGGGTGCCTGGTTACCGAAAACTCTTGTGTCATCGAAATCAAAGGCTACCTTGAAGTTTTCAATAAGATCTATTACACTTCTGTGGCAGACAAGAACACCCTTGGGCACGCCTGTTGAACCGGAAGTGAAAATAGCATAAAGAGGGTCTGTGTCAATTGCTGCAGCTCTGACAGCAGAAAGCTTTTCTTTGTCGGCAGCATAAGAGCTTGCTTCATCGTAAAGTATTCTTTCGCCGCTGAAAGCAATTTCGTCAAGAATTCTGTTATCCTTTTCCCAAATGACAGCAGCTACGGGATTAAGGGTATTGACGATAAGCTCCACTCTTTTAACGGGAAGCTGACGGTCTATGGGAACATAAAAGTTACCGCTCTTGGCAATTCCCATAAAGGAGATAACACTCTCAATGTTACGGTCAATAAATACCACAACCGGTGCATTTTTACTTTTGCATTTTTCAATAACTGCAGTACCTATGGAGTCAGACAAAGCACCGAGCTGACTGTAGGTAACTTCGTTTTTACTGTCAGACAGAGCAATCTTGTCACTGTAGGACGCAATGCTACCGTCGAGATAATCAAGTACATTTGTAAACATTTAAAATCACCTTACAATTATAATACCAAAAAGTCATATAAAACCGAATATAGTATAACAGTTATGAAAGTATATGTCAATAAAAAAATTCTATTCTTCTTCATTAAGAATAACTTAAAGTTGACACTTTATATGTTAGTTGTTATAATTCATATAAAGTATAATAAAACGAGGTGTAGAAATTATGAAAGCGGTTATTTCCTTCTTTATGTCAGTATGCTTTGCGGTTATGAGTCTTATGGGAATTCCCTTTGACGCTCCTGACCTTGAAAAGACAGAAATGAGCTCTGCCGTCGCCACAAAAGAAAACATTGAGCTTTTCAGAAAAATTTACGAAACAGAAACCGAATGGCTCTCCTCCTTACAGCTTGAAAACGGTGCTATACCTATGACATATTCAAGAAACGGTCAATTAACCGTAAATCCGTATTTTGCGGATTTTGCTGCACTTGCACTTCTCGACAATGCTGAAAGATATGCTGACAGTGTTGTGAGATATATGGACTGGCATTTTGAGCATCTTAATACTGCCCAAGAGGATTTCAACGGTCTTGACGGCACTATTTATGACTATGTAGTCACAATGAAGGACGGAAGAATTGAAAGTGAGGCTGTTTCCGAGCCCGAGAATGCCGATTCCTACGACACAACAGATTCCTATGCCGCGACCTTCCTTACAGTGGTATACAAATATTATCTTAAAACCGGTGACAGCGGATACCTGACTGCACACGCTGAGGACCTCAGAAGAATTACCGATGTAATCTTTTCAAATCTTCAGAACGGGCTTACCTATGCAAAGCCCAACCACAGAGTGAAATATCTTATGGATAACTGTGAGGTATATGAAGGAGCTATTGCCGCTGCCGGGATTTTTGAAGAGATAGTTCTCAGCGGCAAAAAAGAATACACCGACATACGCGACTGCTGCAAAGAGCTGATTCCGACAGTAAAAGAAAACATAAACAGCAAGCTCTGGAATTATGTCGGAGGATACTACAGACCGGGAATAGCTGCTTACGTCAGCGTGCCCACCAAAATTTTCTCCTGGGATTTATATTATCCTCAGGCCACATCTCAGCTTTTCCCGATAATCTGCGGTGTTATTGAGCCTGATACAAAGCGAGCACAAAATCTTTACGGAAAATTCTGCGAAAGCTTTGAATGGGAAAGCTTTGACTATCCCGATGATTTCTACTGGGGCGCAAATGTGTATGCTGCAGCATTAATGAACGATCTTGACCGGGTGGTTACATATATGACCGAATATACCGGCATTATGGAAAAACACAGCTGGCCGCTATACAATATGGATAGTGCAAGAACATCAATGGCAGCTTACATAATGCTGCAAAGAGCAGGAGCTGTCTGAGCTGACCCGAAAAAATTATCCCACAGAAAAATCTGTGGGATTTTTATTTGTACATATATCAGAGAAGATCAGAAAAAAGCTTGAAATTAACCTTATCAGCTTTCATTTCTCCTGCCTGAATTTTCTTTATGATTTCCACTATGCGGTCATTAACAGGTGTTTTAACGCCGTACTTTCTGCCGAATTCACATACAACGCCGTTGATAGCATCAATTTCACAAGGCTTGCCCTTCTTTAAATCCTGAAGCATTGAGGGCTCAATAAGTCTGTGTTTTTTCATAGCAACAGGCAAAAGAAGTGTGCCGAAGATTCTCTTTAATGCACCTTTATAATAAAAGAGACCGACAATGTTTTTGCCCTGAACAGGTGCGAACTCTACCCCTGCGGCGTGACCTACATCAATACATTCCTTCATACAGCGGATTGCTACCTGCTTGCCGAACTTATCCTCGGAAACATCACCGAAAACACCGCCCACAACTGTTCCGAGACCTGAGAAGGTAGCATTGATAAGAAGCTTTGACCAACGTGCACCCATAAGGTTAGGCTCCTCATGAACGGGACACATAAGCTCAAGAAGCTCCTTAACTTCCCTGAACTGTTCGTCGGTTATGCCGTTCATCTTACCCATATGGAAGGAAAGACTGTCAGGCTCACTTGTAAGCTCGCAAACACCGGGCTCAACAAGAGCTGCACCCCATTCAACGGCACATCCCATAGTATGCTCCTCACCGATTATTTCAGCAATACCCGGCTCGGGAATACCGTTCTGGAGAGTTACAATTACACCCTTTTCGGAAAGGTAATCCTTAAGGAAAGTAACAACCTCTTTGTTAAAAAGCTGTTTTGTAAGAAGAACAATAACATCGTATTTGCCCTCCATCTGATCAGGAGTGATAGCCTTTACGGGAACTGTCATTTCAACTGTACCTGTAATTTTTGCTCCCTTTTCGTTAAGAATAGCTACGTGCTGCTTGTTACGGTTGATAAGATCAACCTCTCCACCGTTCTTTGTGATGAAGGCCCCGAGAACTGTTCCGAGAGAGCCAGCACCGTAAATTGCATATTTTGCCATAATAATTCCTCCGTATATATTATTCTTTTAATCTCTGAAAAACTCCGCAATCTCACTGAAATACCACCTGAGCACCTCGTCGCCGCTCATAAAGATTTCATGCTTTGCGTTCTGCACCTTTTTCACCTTTGCCCTTGACATAGAGACAAATTTATCTGTGTATTCACCAAGAAGCTGTCTGTCCTCTTCCGGCTTGAAAACAAGAAGCTTTGTCCTGATCAGCTTCAGATTCTGCTGAGAAAGAATTTTATCTCTTGCTTCAAGCGAAGCCCTTACCCAACCGAAGGACGGACCGCTTGTCTGATAAAGAGGATTCCTTTTTCTCTTTTCGTGATAATAATCAAATCTTGCCTTACTCGTTGCATCACTGTTTTCTACCGTCTGATTCTCATCGAAAACACATCTTCCCGGAGCAGAAATATTCTTTCCTGCGAAAAGGCAGATAAGCTTTGCCACCGTACCTGCCACCGCCACGGGCATACCCATATTTCCGCATATCATCGGAGAAGACAAAACTGCCTTATGCACGGCGTAGGGATTTTTCATCATATAAAGCAAAGCGACTGTACTTCCGAGAGAGTGAGTATAGAAATAAATTTTCTTATCCCCTGTCTGTGGCTTTACCACCCTGTCCATAAATATTTCAAGATCATCTCTGTAAAGCTCAAAGCTGTCAGTTTCAACTCTTTCAGGCTTTTCGCTCCGATGATGAGACATACCGTGATCTCTTAAATCAAGAGAAAAAACGCTGTAGCCGAGCTTGCGGAAATAATAGGCCGTCTCACGGAATTTCTCTGCCGACTCCGTAAAGCCGTGAAGGATAACCACTGTACCCCTTGAAAGCTTTTTATCGTACTGCTCATAGTGAAGAGCAATCCCGTCCGCTGAAAGGAAAGTGCCGTCTGTTCTTCTTTTTGAAAGATACGGCTCTACTGTTTCTTCCATAAGACTGCTGTAATTTCTTTCGTCAATTATCTGCGGAGTGTCAAATTTTTCAAGAAAATCGAGCATATTTTTCCTCCTTCGTAGTTTCTTCGTTCATTTTAACATATATCCTTCCGGAAGACAAGAGAAAAAAAGAAGAATAAGAGCTTCCGACTATGCTCTTATTCTTCTTTATACAAATTGATAATATTTTTCTTTTTTCTTTCGGCGAGCTCTTTGAATTTCCGAGCACCTCCACCCGCTTTCCACACATATGTTACAACATAATCCGATTGATTAAGCATCCATCTGTTACGGTAATCCACCGTAAATCTTTTAGGAATTTTTTCAAAGCCTCCGGGAACAAGTAATCTTTTTGATATAATTTCATCAAGAGATACACCTTCTTCAGGAACTGTGTTTGTTACCACATAATAATCAATGTGAGTATATACAGAGGAAAAAAGCTCCAATTCCGTTTTTACTATTGAATCAAACTTTCCGTTGTTTCCGACATAGAACAAGCTTACACCTTTATTTTCAATAAGTTCAATAAGAACTCGCTTTAAATCGTAGCGTATACTCTCGGGGGCATCTCGATGCCCGAAAAATGTGCAGATTTTCATACAATCACCTTTTTTGTCCGGTATAACGAACAATATTTGAACCCACTATAACATAAAATTATGTTGTTTGCAACCTATATTGGACAAAAAAATGAGGTGGGTTATGGAACAAAAAATAAGAACCGATATGAATATGGGTGAAAACCTGAGAAAGCTACGTTACAAATACGGATACTCACAAGAAAAGCTCTGTGCCGAACTTCAGCTCAAGGGCTGCGATATCGGAAGAAGCACCTACGCAAAGTATGAATGCGGTGAGCTCAATATAAAAATAAGCGTTATTGTTACTTTAAAGAAAATATACAATTGCTCTTATGATGATTTTTTTGAAGGTTTAGAGTAAATACGTTTGATAAGCTTTGATGATTAAAGACACTTCGGTGTCTTTTTTATTTTTTTGCGTTGTATTTTGAAAAAAACAAATTTCGCGGTAAACTGTGATCCTGCTATTACAATTTCCTTTCTGACTGCATTACACAAAAAAGCAGCCGCGGAACAAATCCGCGACCGCAATATTCATTTTTCATAATTAATTAATTATTCATTGATGAAATCAGCCGACCTCAACAATTCCGTCTTCCTTGATTGTAACGCTCATTCCATCCTTTACATAATCGAGGAATTCTTCACCGAGAGAGTCGATAACGGGCATTGTCACGCCGTCAACCCATACATCAGCAAGAACTGCACCTGCGGCAGCAAGAGAGTCAATGGGCTGAGAGAAAAGCATGCAAGCAGGATTTTTCTTAAGAGCACAAGCACAGTAAAGAACAAGTCCGCCTGTGGTTGAACCGATTGTCTGAGGAAGGCAAAGGGCCTTGTTAAGAAGAGATTTGCCGTATAAATCTGCGTTATTCTGGTCACCGCATTTTACTTCCTTATCACCGAACTGGAGAGCATTCTGGAAGGATGCAAGAGTATTGAATCCGCTTTTTGTAACTACAGCCTCAGCTGTTACTGTACCGGGAGTTACAACTCTTCCTTTAAACTGTTTCATTATTTTTTACCTCCGTCTGTGATAATTGATAAAATCTCTGATTCCTTATAGAACTTAGCCGTAGTGTAGGTACGAAGCTTATTCGAGCACGTAATTACGGGCATTTTCTTACAGAGAGGATTGTTCATATACATAAGAGGACAGATATAGGAAATGATGACACCTGTTGCTCTCAGACGGGCATAGTAAGGAGTCTTTTCAAAAGCTTCAAGAACCTTGGGAGCTGCTGTGAGAACAGTGGGAATACCTACCTGATCATTACCCTTTCTCTTGAGCTCTGACTCGATATTGTCAGTCCAGTCCTTAAGCTGCTGAAGTGAAAGGTGAGGACAGCCAATGAAGCAAAGCTTAGGCTTGGCATCAGGCTTTTTCCAGATAACAGGATAGTTCTTCTGTACTCTTTCCAGCTCTGCGTCATCGATGATATATTCCTTTGCACCCTCTGCAATGAGCTTTTCACCGAGCTCAACTGCTTCAGGAGTGAGGTTTTCGATATGATAAAGACCTACTGCGCCGTTTGATGCCGTAGCTGCACCAAAGTCCTTAAGGTATGCACAGGCACTGTCATTAAGCTTTGTTCCTATCCACTTATCAAGACCTACAACATAAGGAACGTCTTCCATAACCTTCATACCGATAGCTGAACCTAAGAGCTGAGCTTCGGGCTTCTTTTCTGTCTGAACCTTAACTACCCATGTGGCCTTTCTGCCCTCATCGGTGAGAAGACCGAAATAGGGAACATAGCCTACGATAGAGCCCATAATATCAATAATACCTGAGTTACGGTTACATCTTGCACCGAGTACAGAGTTAGCATAAACAACTGCGCTTGATTCTGCCCATGAAAGAACATCACCCTTCTTGGGCTTGTTACCTACCTCATCCATATAACAGGTGCAGGTGAAAGCATCCTTATTGAGAAGGCCTAATTTCTGAAGCTGATCCTCATAAAAGCTCTGCTTTGTATACATAAACTTATTGAAAATAAAATTCTGAAGGAAGTTTGCGGGAACCTTCTTATCAATGGGACGGGGGTCAACAGAAAATTTCTGACCTGAGGAAACGCCTGCATCGAGAATAGTCTGCATAAGGTCATATACGGGAGACATTACCTTAAGACCGAAGGATGTAACAAGGTGATTGTAATCAGATGTGATGGGCACTAATTTTTCAGCACCGAAGGCTTCACCGTACATAACGAGAGTTTTCATAACCTTCGCCATTACGTCGCCCTTTGAGCCGTCAAGAATTGCCTGCTGTTCTTGTGTAAGAATCATAGTGTTTTTCTCCTTTACTCGAATTTTAATCTGTTATATCTTCATAGCGATATCCCATGCGCCCCATATAACGGTGCGGAGATTACCGACCTTTGCAGCGTCACCGATAACATGAACGTGCTTTGACTTGGGTGCAAGAGGTGTGGGAACATAGCCTACTGACATAATTACGCTGTCAGATTCAATATCAAAGATTTTTCCGTCCTTATCCTTAACAGTAACCTTACCGTCACCTATTTCACAAAGAGCTGTTTCAAGATGAACGGGAACCTTGTTTGCCTTGAAGCAGTCACGAAGGAAGGATGTATTTGCAAGGCACACACCGGGAGTAGTGATAAGGTCATCCTGCATTTCAACAATTGTAGGCTTTTTACCCTGAAGGAAGAGATCATAAGCAATTTCGCAGCCTGTAAGACCGCCGCCGATAACGGTAACCTTTTCGCCTACCTCTTTTTCACCGAGAAGATATTCAACAGCCTCGATAGCTGTATCTGCACCCTTAACAGGAATCTTTCTTGCCTTGGAGCCTGTAGCTACGATAACCTCATCAGCACCGAGTGAAGCAATATCCTTGATTTCTGTATTCATCTTGACTTCAATGTCGTGACAGGAAAGCTCACGGATATACCATTTGATAAGGTCTCTGTCCTTTTCCTTGAAGGAGGGAGCAGCAGCAGCGATAAATACACCGCCTAATTTATCTGTCTTTTCGTAAAGAGTAACCTTGTGGCCTCTCTTTGCACACACAATAGCAGCCTCCATACCGCCGATACCGCCGCCGATGACAGCAACCTTCTTCGATTTCTTTGCGGGAACAATCTTATATTTCTTTGACTGCATTGTTTCGGGGTTAAGAGCACAGCGTGCAAGACCCATAGTATCGAGAAGATCCTGAGTGTTTGCGTGGCCCTTTGATGAGGAGAAATTGAAGCAGCCGCTGTGACAGCAGATACAGGGCTTGATTTCTTCAAGTCTGCCTTCGATGAGCTTGGTTACCCAGGCAGGGTCTGTAAGGAACTGACGCGCAACACCCACGCCGTCGATCTTTCCTTCCTCAACAGCCTTTGATGCCACATCAGGCTCCATACGGCCTGCACATACAACGGGAATATCAACAAATTCCTTGATGTGTGCTACGTCGTCAAGGTTACAGTTCTGAGGCATATACATGGGAGGATGTGCCCAATACCAGGAGTCATAGGTACCGTTGTCAGCATTAAGCATATCATAGCCTGCATCCTGGAGATACTTTGCTGCTCTTTCGGATTCGGGCATTGCACGGCCAACCTCGGTATAATCCTCACCGGGCATTGCACCCTCGCAGAAGCCCTTCATCTTTGACTCTACGGAGTAACGGAGGGATACGGGATAATCAGCACCGCAGGATTCCTTGATAGCCTTTACGACCTCAGCTGCAAAGCGGTATCTGTTTTCGAAGGAGCCGCCGTATTCGTCTGTTCTTTTATTGAAGAACTCGATAGCAAACTGGTCAAGAAGATAACCCTCGTGAACAGCATGAACCTCCACACCGTCTACGCCTGCATCACGGCAGAGCTTTGCAGTCTTTGCAAATGCCTCAATGATTTCGTGAATCTGCTCCTTGGTCATTTCGGGGCAGATAATATCGTGTGCCCAGCGTGAACGCTGAGGAGAGGGAGAAGCAAGCTCGTGAGATGTGTCAAGAATAGGCTTTACGAGCGCGCGTGTGATTTTGTTTTTATGTAAAGGAGCAACAAGCTCTGTAATTGCCCAGCTTCTGCCCATACCGGCTGTAAGCTGAACGAAAAGCTTTGCACCTGTCTTATGAATTTCATCCATGAACTCTTTGAGCTCTTCGAACATTTTGGGATTCTGCCATAACCATTTGCCCCAGAAGGTATCACGAAGAGGTGCGATACCGGGAATAATAAGACCTACATTATTGTTTGCTCTTTCAAGAAAAAGCTTAGCTGCCTCTTTGTCGAAATGACAGCCGCCCAATTCAAACCATCCGAAAAGAGATGTACCGCCCATAGGGCACATTACAATACGGTTTTTGATTTCCACATTACCGATTTTCCACGGAGTGAACAGAGCTTCGTAATTTTTGTCGATTGTGTTCATATTTTCTTTCCTTTCACAATAATCATTTCTTTTGCTGAAGGCACTTTTATTTTTTCTTCAGCGCACAAAATCATTATATATCACCCCACATTAAAAGTCAACACAAATGTCTGCCGACGCCCTTCCCGACAAATAAATCAAGCCTTTTACGCGCAAAAAAAGAGGGCAACCTATTACGCTGACGTCCCTCAAGGAAATGCTTCCTTATGGGTGGTGTCACATATTGGTCACCCTCATAATTTATGCAATTTTATTTTACAAAAAATGCCTTAATCTTTTCAATAAGCATTTTAAGAAGTTTTGGAAGAAGAGCAAGAAAATCCTCAAGCCATGTTGTTTCCTTTTCGGGAGCAGCAGCCTCACTCATGGGATAAAGCACACCGTTTTCATCTGCCTCAAGGAACTGAGGATAAATTTCATTATCTACTGTGAGATCCTCATAAAGAACTGTGTTGATAAGATTATAATAGCTGTCTGTCTTTTCACCGTGCCAAAGGCCCTTGATAAACCAGGTATTATCAGGACGGAAGCAGGTTGAAGCATCTACACAGCGGTCAGGAGAGATAAGATTGCGTTCCGGATACTTTGCCTGAACATAATCTGCGGGGAGCTGTTCTCCGTTGAGAGCACATGTAGCACCGAAGGATGCCATATCAAGAGCAACAAAGCCGTCACCGGTGAAATTACCTTCCTTACTGAGAGGGAACGGAGGATCGCCGTACTTTGAAAGAATGCTTACTTTAATTTCTGCTGCTTCAGCTTTTTCGATGAGAGCCTCTGATTTTTTCAGAATGTTTTCGTGATAATAAATCACTCTGTCAATAAGCTCTGCATATTCGTGATCATCATCGTTATAGTTTTCACCGTAGGTGTATTCAAGAGCATCATAAAAATATCTTTCATCAACAAAGCTCCACATAGAGGGCATAGTTCCGAAAATATCATGAACAACCGTATTGAGTGCTCTGAGAAGTGCAACCTTGAGTGTAGGTTCAAGGAAGGAGCCGAGAATAGCCTCAAGAGTACCTGTCTTGTTGAGAACAGAAAGGAAAAGTGAAATTTCAGGGCTTAAGTTCATATTTTCAATGAAAGCGAGAAGAGCATCGGGATCAACATTGAAATCACCGCTGAAAAGCTCACCTGCGAAGTTAACGCCGTTTGTTGAAGGCACGCAGAGAACAAGAGAATCAATGTATTGGCGTTCTTCAGGATATTCATTGATATAAGCCAAAGCAACGGAAGCACCGAAGCTGGATGCTGCAAGCTCATATTCCATGCTGCCTGAATCTGCCTGAACCATTTTTACATACTTTGAAAAGTCGTGTGCGATATCAACGGGTGAAAGACGGCAATCGTGTCTGAAAACATATTTGCCGTTTCCCTTATAGTTGAGAGTTGTTTCCTCTGTGACAACACCCTCCTTGTTGGTGAATCCGTCAGGCTGAAGAGCTGCGAGCGAGAAGCAATCATTCATCCAGAGACAGATATAGCGGTAAAGAAGATCAGGATTTCCCTCAGAAATTGCCTGCTTTATGTATTTTTCGTACTGCATAAGGTTTGAAAGCATCTTTTCACCGTTGATGGGGAAGAAAAGAGGATCCTTGTGTTCTGTGTCCTCTTCACGGTAAATCTGCTTCGATTCAAAGCCTTCAATATAAATTTGGGGAAGATGATTTCCGTCAGAATATTCAGCCGCAGAGACTGCAACAGATACGCATGACATAAGCATAACGAGTGCCAGAACAATGCTTAATACTTTTTTGATTGTTTTCATAGATTTGCCTCCTGTTTATTTAATAGCTTTTTAATTATACCACTCACTTAACAAAAAATCAATACATTTAATATTCTGTCTTTTTTTCCGGCACGAAATGCAACATACACAACGAAAATGTATTGAAAAAAAATTATTTTTAGTTTATAATTAAAAATTAACACCCCTATCGGAAGGAGAAAAAAACATGATGCTTACAGAAGAAAGAAAATGGGTACAGGAACAGCTTGAATCGGTTATTGACTTCTGGCTCACCAACGGTATGGACAAGGTACACGGAGGAGTCTATACCTGTCTCGACAAAGACGGAAATGTGTTTTCGACAGATAAAAGTGTATGGATGCAAGGCAGATGCGGATGGATTTTCGCTTATCTTTGCCACATCTACGGAGTAAAAAAAGAGTGGCTTGAAGCAAGCAAAAGCTGTCTTGACTTTCTTGAAAGGTACTGCATCAATTCCAAAGCCGGCGGCAGACTTTATTTCACCGTAACCGAAGACGGAAAGCCTCTCCGTCAGAGAAGATACTGTTATTCCGAAGCATTTTACTGCATTGCCAATGCGGAATATTACGGTGTGACCGGAGAGAAAGAGCATCTTGAAAGAGCAAGAAGAGTCTATGAAATGTACTGGAATTTAAATCACGGAATGACTGACCCTACAGGCCTGGGACCGAAGACCGACCCGGCAACAAGACAGGGAAGAGCCCTCGGAATTCCTATGATACTTCTCAATGTGACCTCCGTACTTCTGCGCGTGGACCCGGAAAATGCCGACCTTTACAACCGAAGAGCCGACGAATGTGTTTCGGATATACTGAAATATCACGTAAAAAAAGACCTTGGCTGTACTCTTGAAAGCGTTGATACTGACGGCACTCCCCGCCTTTCAGTCAGCGAAGGCAGAGTAGTAAATCCCGGTCACGATATTGAGTGCAGCTGGTTTCTTATGGAAAGAGCAGCGCAGACAAACGACAGTGAGCTTTACAAAAAAGCAGTAGAAATATTTGATATGGCCTTTGAAAAGGGCTGGGACGAGGAATATGAGGGTATTCTCTATTTCTTCGACTGTCTCGGAAATCCTCCCGAAGCCTATGAACACGATATGAAGCTCTGGTGGCCACATAACGAGGCACTGATTGCTTCTCTTATGATTTACAAAGAAAGCGGAAACGAAAAATATCTCGGCATTTTCGAAAAGCTGCTTTCCTACTGCAAGAGAACCTTTGCTTCTGCCCCCTGCGGAGAATGGTACGGCTACTTGAGAAGAGACGGAAAGCCTACTCTTCCTGCCTGTATCGGCTCCACCTTTAAGGGCCCCTTCCATGTGCCGAGATGTCTTATTATGCTCGATAAAATGATAGAAGAAATTGAAAAGAGGTAAAAGAAAATGAGTGGATTCAAGGGAATCTATCCCGCTTTTTACGCCTGTTATGACGACAATGGAAATGTATCATCCGAAAGAACACAAGCCTTTACTGAGCACCTTATTAAAAAAGGCGTGTCAGGCCTTTATGTGGGCGGTTCATCAGGAGAGTGCATTTATCTTTCCGCAGAAGAAAGAATGAAGACTCTTGAATCAGTTATGAATGCAGCAAAAGGCAGAATAAAAATAATAGCTCATGTTGCCTGTAACAACACCAAGGACAGCTGCGTTCTTGCCGCACATGCCGAAAGCCTCGGAGTCGATGCCATAGCAGCAATTCCGCCGATATATTTCCGCCTTCCCGAAAAGGCAATTGCAAAATACTGGAATGATATTTCTTCCTGCGCCCCCGATACAGACTTTATAATTTATAACATTCCTCAGCTTGCAGGTGTGTCGCTGACCTTACCTCTTCTTGATGAGATGCTTAAAAACCCCCGTGTAAAGGGCATCAAAAACTCCTCTATGCCCGTTCAGGACATACAGATGTTCTTAAGACAGGCAAAAATGAACGGAAAAGAAATCACTGTCTTCAACGGTCCCGATGAACAGTTTGTCAGTGGAAGAGCAATAGGTGCCACGGCGGGCATCGGCGGCACCTATGCCGTTATGCCTGAATTGTTCGTAAGAATGGACAAGGCAATTGAACAGGGAGATATAATCACAGCACAGAAGCTTCAGAACGCTGCAAATGATGTCATTTACAAAATGTGCTCGGCACAAGGTAATATGTACGCTGTAGCAAAGGCCGTTGTAAAAAAGAGAACGGGTCTTGATCTCGGCGGAGTAAGAGCTCCGCTTCTCAATCTTTGTCCGGGCGATGATGTAATTGTCAATGAGGCTTACGAGCTTGTTATGAAGGCTTTGGAAATATAAATTGCCATATTTACATTTGACAAAAGAACTGAAAACAACGAAAATCTCACCTTTTAAAGACTTTATGACATAATAGATGTGCTAAACTTATTTAAATAAAGGAGATTATAAGATGAAAAAATATGTTACTCTTGATCTTGAAATGTGTAACCGTCCGAAAAAATCAAAAAAAGTTAAGAGTACTTCAGAAATCATCGAAATCGGAGCAGTTCTCCTTGACGAAGACCTTAAGCCCGTCGATGAATTCAAAACCTATGTTTCACCCACAGAGGGCACTATTGACAGCCATATACATAAGCTGACAGGCATAACAAAAAAAGACCTCGACGGAGCCCCTGAAATTGAAGATGCACTCCATATGCTGTCAGAGTGGCTTCCTGAGGATTCAGTGATTATCACCTGGAGCGACAACGACGAAAGGCAGATAAGAAGAGAAACAGAAAGAAAGGGCATTGAAGGAGTTTGCGACTTTTTCGAGGGTGCAATTGACTGTCAGGCAGAGTTTGGCAAAAGGCTGAAAACATCCAGAAACTACGGCCTTACAGAAGCGCTTGTTATCTCAGGTATTGACTATGATGTGAACATTCACGATGCGCTTGTTGACGCACGTAATACCGCTCTTCTTTTTGCAAAGCTTGAAAAAGAAAAGGACTTCCAGCTCTCTCCCCTTTACATAAGAGGAGAAGTGGGCAAATTCAGCTACAACCCCTTTGCCGACCTTCTCGATGACTTTACCTGTGCAGTCTGATAAATAAACGAATATTAAAATGTGCTGTAAAACCATTTTTTACAGCACATTTTACATTCAGGCATTATTATCTTTTTCTTTATATATGAATCTGATAAGGGCATATGACTCCTCTTGTGTCTCTTCCCTGCATAAATCAGAAACACAGTCTCCTTTTTTTCGAATCCGAGCGTTTTTTTGTGGCAATTATTGAACTTCCTGTCAGACATAAAGTACCTCCTTACGATAAAATGTACTTACGGCTGCGCAGAACCGCTCGGAATTTTCTTTTTTCCGATTTATGTAACAAAGTACTCTTCCAGCCAGGCTTCTACCGTTGACCGAAGCTTGTAAAGATACGACCTGTTAATAAAAATATTCTCAAACATCCTGAAAACAGCTTTAAAGAAATTAGATCTGTTGATTTCAATTTTCATAAAGAAATCAAATAATTTTCCAACAAGTAAATCCGCATTCTTCATCGCTGCTTCCTCCTTATGATATATTATGGTTAATTATACATCGTTTTCTGTATAAAAACAAGACATGCAGCAACATCACACTAACACATAACGTAGGACTACAATATACATAATATGTTTTTTCAAAAGCCTTGACTTTTACGCTTTTATGTGCTAAATTAATATACAAATTCCGCATCTTAAGCAGCATCAGCTCTGAGCCTGCACAGATGCTTTTACGGAACGGGTATTTAATTACACATATTCATTCCTATACAATCAAAAGGAGAAAATCAAAAAATGGTAATCACAGATTTACTTGAACGCAATGCCCGATTTAAAGGTACGGAAATTGCTCTTGTTGAGGTTAATCCCTCAGAGGAACGCGACAGCGCCGTAACCTGGAGAGAGGCAAGTCTTATAGAAAGCGCAAACGCAGGTACACCGTACCGACGCGAAATGTCCTGGAAAAGCTTTGACCGCAGAGCGAACCGCTTTGCGAATCTTCTTTTAAGCCGCGGCTTCAAAAGAGGCACAAAGGTAGCTATTCTTCTCATGAACTCTCTTGAATGGCTTCCTCTTTACTTCGGTATTCTTAAAGCAGGATGTATTGCAGTGCCTATGAATTTCCGTTATTCAGGCGATGAAATCAAATACTGTCTTGAACTTGCTGACTGTGAAGTACTTATCTTCGGAAAAGAATTCATCGAGCGAATTGACACAATTGCCAATGACATTCCCGATGTAAAAACAATGTTCTATGTAGGCAAAGAGGGTCCGTCCTACAGCGAAGACTGCTGCGCAATGATGAACTACTGTTCATCGGAAGCACCTCCGGTTATGCTTAAAGAAGACGACCACGCTGCTATCTACTTCTCATCGGGCACAACAGGCTTCCCGAAAGCTATTTTACATAACCATAAAGCGCTTATTTCATCCTGTATGACAGAACAGAATCACCATGGTCAGACAGGAGAGGATGTTTTCCTTTGTATTCCTCCCCTTTACCACACAGGTGCAAAAATGCACTGGTTCGGAAGTCTTCTTTCCGGAAGCAAGGCAGTTCTTCTGCGCGGTGTCAAGCCTGAATGGATTCTCCGTACAATTACAGAAGAAAAATGTACAATAGTATGGCTCCTCGTTCCCTGGGCACAGGATATGCTTGACGCAATTGAAAGCGGACGAGTCAACCTTGACGATTATCTCCTTTCACAGTGGAGACTTATGCACATCGGTGCCCAGCCCGTACCTCCCAGCCTTATCAAGCGTTGGATGAACATTTTCCCCCACCATCAGTATGACACCAACTACGGTCTTTCCGAATCAATCGGCCCCGGCTGTGTACATCTCGGTGTTGAAAACATCCATAAAGTCGGTGCAATCGGTAAGCCCGGTTACCTTTGGGAAGCAAAGATTGTTGACGAAAAAGGAAACGAAGTGGAAAAGGGTGACATCGGTGAGCTTATTGTCAAAGGACCCGGTGTAATGCTCTGCTACTACAAAAACGAAGAAGCTTCAAACGAAGTTCTTAAAGACGGATGGCTTTACACCGGTGATATGGGTCGTGAAGACGAAGACGGCTTCATTTACCTCGTTGACCGTAAGAAAGACGTTGTTATCTCAGGTGGCGAAAACATCTATCCTGTACAGATTGAAGATGCTCTCAGAAAACACGAAAAGATCAAGGATGTTGCCGTTATCGGTATTCCCGACGAACGCCTCGGTGAAAAGACCCTTGCAATCATTGAGCTTAAAGACGGCATAAGCTGTACGGAAGAGGAAATCAACGAATTCTGCAAGGCTCTTCCCCGTTACAAGAGACCGAAAAAGATTATCTTTGAAAAGGTTCCGAGAAATCCCACAGGAAAAATTGAAAAACCTGTCCTTCGCAAGAAATACTGCCAGGGCAGTCTCGTCGAGGCACAGATTAAATAAAGCTCAGATATCATAAACAACCCCACCGATTTCTCGGTGGGGTTGTTATCTTTATATATGATTAATTCTTTTTCCGGTATCGCGCCATGGCAATAAGGATAGATACAATTGCAATCACTGAGCCGAGAGCAGCACCGTACGCCTGAGATATATAATTATACACCAGCCAGAAGGGTGCGCTGCAAAGACCGAACTTACGAATGGTCTGCTCATCATCAAACCACAATCCGCCAGTCTGAAAAAGAGCACCGGCAACAGGCAGAAGCTCTATCCATTCCTTCTGGAGGTAAGCAGAGATAATACCGACAGCAGTGATGACAATTATGTTTGATATGGCTAACACCTTAGCATATTTTTTAAAGGAAGATTCGTTTTTCTTGGCAGCAAGAAAAGAGGCTACAGTAGACATAAAATCCATGACAGCACCTGAAAATGCGCCAAGAAGAATGTATTGCAGTACATAAAGAGCATTTGAAATGCAGGTAACCCATACTATCTGCTTACGTTTTTTCAGCTGATAGCTGATAAGATAAAGTCCTACGGCAGCAAGTCCGATAATCTGCGAAGCGATAAGCAAAACTGCACTTCCTTTCTTCAATCGTTAACTTTGATTATTTTACATTATTAAGAAGGTTTTGTAAAGATAAAATCCCCACCGATTTCTCGGTGGGGTAAATTCATTTATAAGTGAATTATTTATTTGCAATAGCTGCCTGTGGAGCAAGGAGGAAATGTAGGAATCCACTAGATAATTTCAATTTTTTCAACCCATGCAGACTTTAAAGTCAGAATTTTCCCTATATTATGTTCTCCATTCATTCTCAATGCACTTTCAGACAAATCCGGATATGCAGGATTAATCGGCTGTGTTTTCCCATTAGTACGGGTGTATCCATTCACCGGAAACAGTTCTTTAATCAACACTATTCCATCTCTACCACAAGCTGTATATATCACTGATGAACCACCGCGTGCAAATTCATCCAGTATTTCAAATCCATATCCGTCAA
>JAZLBS010000054.1:0-23045 GCA_045613805.1 Acutalibacteraceae bacterium | reverse complement strand
GGCGGAGCATATGGTTGTTGTTGTCCTTGACGGCAATGTTGTTGAGGGTAATCTCAGACCTTCATCAGACACTCCTACACATATTGAGCTTTACAAGGCTTTTCCTGAAATCGGCGGTGTAATTCACACACACTCCACCTGGGCAACCTCATGGGCTCAGGCAGGCAGAGCTATCCCTGCCTACGGCACAACTCACGCTGATTATTTTTACGGTGAAATTCCCTGCACAAGGCAGCTTACACCCCAAGAGGTTGAAAGAGCCTATGAAAAGGAAACCGGCACCGTTATAATCGAAGCCTTTAAGTATATTGACCCTATGGCAGTGCCCGGTGTTATTGTTTATAAGCACGGACCCTTTGCCTGGGGTAAAAATCCCAAGCAGGCCGTTCACAACGCTGTAGTTATGGAAACTGTAGCCAATATGGCTTACCACGCCGAAATGATAAGCGGTGAAAGAAAGCCTATTGAGCAGTACCTTCTCGACAAGCATTATATGAGAAAGCACGGCCCCAACGCTTATTACGGCCAGAAATAACAAGTACACATAAAATGCAAACCGCCAAGCTTTTTTTAGCAGTGGCGGTTTGGTTTTTCAAAGGCTTAATATATGCTATGTGAAATCAGATATGATCACCGTTTAATTCCGTACAACAGCCGACAAATTAAAACAGCAAAGACGGGTAACTCTGTTACACCGTCGGCTGTTCTCAGGGCTAAAGCCACCGACGACCGTCTTTGCGAAAGCGCATGAATAAATATCTTTTCATTTTTATTCTATGCAACATCTACTGCATTGACATAAAAGCTTATATTACTGTATAATAGTTTTAAAATTGCGAAAGGATGTAATAAAAATGACTAAAAATATTGGTATTGTTTTTGCAGACAGTATGGAGTACAGTCCGTTTCTTGCCTTTGCAGCAGAAAAAGGCGGTAAGGAGTTTATTTTAAGAGGTAACGAAGCAGTTACAATCTGCCTTGAAGAGGGAGAAAGAAGGCTTGCTGTAACAGCTGTAAAATGCGGCATCGGCAAAGTTAATGCCGCTTCTGCAACTTCTTTTTTAATAAGTGATATGAAAGCTGAATACATTCTTAATGCAGGTCTTTCCGGCGCAGTAAGCGGACTGAAAAGAGAGGATATGGTTGCGGCGGAAACCTATGTTGAATGTGACTTTGACCTTACAGCTATAGGCTACGGTCTCGGTGTGAAGCCTGACGGTCAGGAGTATATTCTTAAAGCAGATGAAAAGCTTCTTGCATACGCTCTTGAAAGCAAGGGCATTATAAAAGCGAAGGTCGGTACAGGCGATATCTTCCTTACGGACAGTGTTCGCAAAAAGCTTTACTGCGACACCTTTGGCATCGGTGCTTTTGATATGGAAACAGGCGCCATTGCCTCCGTCTGTCAGAAATGCGGTGTACCTATGCTTTCCGTAAGAAAGATAAGCGACGATGCAGACGATTGCTCCGTTGAGGATTACCGTGAAATGAATGACAGACAGGAAAGCTGTCTTACTGAGCTTATTGAAAGTATTCTCTTACGTCTGATTAAAGATGACAGTCAGTGGTAAATAGCGTTATTTGTGCACAAGGCTCCGAAAACAGCTAAAAAAATCTTGTGAAAACCTTGAAAAATTGGATTTCGAAGAGTATAATTATTAGCATAGCGGTATATTTACCTTTTTTTCAGATGTTGCCTTCGGAGAGGGAGCATCAAGGCAAAAAAAAGAAACGGGGCGTAAAAAAATGAAAGCAGATTTACATTGTCATACTAAATTATCTGACGGTACAATGGGTATTGACGATCTTATAGTTCTTGCTAAAAACAGTGGCATTACAACTCTTGCAATTACGGACCATGACTGTCTTGCAGGCACTGTCAGAGCAGAGCTTATCGGTAAAAGACACGGAATAAACGTTATTCCTGCAGTTGAATTTTCCGCAACGGATTCAAAAAGAAATGCCAAGGCTCACATTCTCTGCTATCTTCCCGACAGACCCGAGCGTCTTGAAGGCCTTTGCAAAAGCAACTCCCTGAAAAGGAAAAGAGCAGCACAGCTTATGGTCATGAAAATCTGCAACAAATTCCCTCTTACTCCCGAATTTATTGCAAAATGCTGTCAGGGCTCTACAAACATATATAAGCAGCATATTATGCAGGCGCTTATGGAATGTGGCTACACCACATCTGTTTACGGCGACCTTTATAAAATGCTCTTTACAAAAGAATCCCGAATGAATGTTCTTATGGAATCGAAATATCCTGAGCCCACTGAAATAATAGAAGCCATTCACGAAGCCGGCGGTATTGCCGTGCTTGCACATCCCGGATTTTTCGATAACTTCGAACTTCTTGAGGAGCTTATCCCCTGCGGCCTTGACGGTGTTGAGGTATGGCATCCCGAAAACACTCCCGAACAGCAGTCACTTCTTATTTCAATTGCCGAAAAGCACGGTCTTGTTATGACCGGAGGCAGTGACTTCCACGGAGCCTACAATGCCTATCCCATAAAGCTCGGAGAATACGGCCCCGACGAGGATGCAGTAAACGCCCTTATGAATTACAAGGCAAAAAGACGCAGAAAGCAAAAGAAGCTTGAAGCGGAAAGCACAAAATAAAAATTCTTCTGCGCTTTGCACAGAAGAGATCAGAGGAGACCACTATGAGCGAAAGCGATGTAAAGATTTATGTGAGCAAAAAGGAGCTGAACAAGGCAGCCGACCTTTCAAACACCTTCAACAACGTTATTGCCCACCGTGCAAACGGCAATATTGATAAAGCCAAGGCTTTAGGTAATGTTTTAGGAACCATAACCCCTACGGGTGACGAAGGTCTTGTTGTGGCTGTCAAGGATCATCTTGCGCCTAAATATTTTGCTCAGGATATTCTCTATCAGATAAAGGTATTGCTTGTCTTTGCCTGTGAAACTCTGCTGCAGATTGAATGTCCCTGTGAAGTTGTGTCCACCACAGCAATTGCTTCCATGTATGAGGTTATCCAAAAAAATTCACCCGGCTTTTATTCCAACATTTCAAACGGAGCCGCCTTCACCTTCTATTATCTTGCTATACAGAAGGGCGGAGATCTGAGCAGTCACATTGGCGAAGCTTTTGCAATGCTCTGCTCGGTAAAAAATAAGGATGGCTTTATTGATGCGGGTAAAACTGTCTGGAATCTGGCAGTTGATATTATTTCAAAGGAAATCGAAAAAGCAAAATTCGAAAACATATAAACAGTTTACAGGCACAGGGTATTCCTATGCCTGTATGTTTTATACAGGAGGAAAAAATATGAAAATCAGCGAAATATGTGACATTTTAGAAGGAGAAATTATCTGTCGCAGTGACCTTGCCGAAACAGAGGTTCATGCTGCCTGCGGAAGCGATATGATGAGTGATGTGCTTGCCTTTGTCAAGGAACAGGCTACACTTCTTACAGGTCTTGTCAACCCCCAGGTAGTGCGTACTGCCGAAATGATGGATATGCACTGCATTATTTTCGTAAGAGGAAAGCGTCCTACTCTCCAGATGATTGAAATGGCAGAGGACAGGGATATGGTTATGATCTGTACCGGTCTTGAAATGTTCACCTCCTGCGGCAAGCTTTACTCCGCAGGTTTAAGAGGAGGAAGCGGAAAATGACAGAAGAAAGCATTAAACTCCGATATACCGTACCCGGCGACGATTTCACCCGTGCCGGTGCCGCTTCAGGTGATGTAAAACGCACCTTAAAAGAGCTCGGAATCTCCCCTGCTGTTATAAGAAACGTTTCCATTGCTATGTATGAGGGCGAAATCAATATGGTTATTCACGCCAACGGTGGAGAAATAGACGTGGAAATCACCGAAGAAGAAATCATTATGACACTCCGTGATCAAGGTCCCGGTATTGAAAACATTGAACTCGCAATGAAGGAAGGCTATTCAACAGCTCCCGATAAAATAAGAAACCTTGGCTTCGGTGCCGGTATGGGACTTCCGAATATAAAGAAATATACCGACGAATTTTCTATTGATACAGAAATCGGTGTAGGAACCACTCTTAATTTGAAGGTTAAAATTCAGTAAATCACAGTGAAGGAGGGCTCTTATGTCTATAACATTTCATTCTGTGCGTCTTGATGCCGACAAATGTCAGGGCTGCACAAACTGCATAAAGCGTTGCCCTACCGAGGCGATAAGAGTCAGAAACAAAAAAGCATACATAATCTCCGACCGCTGTATAGATTGCGGTGAGTGCATAAGAGTATGTCCTCACCATGCAAAGTATGCAGTTACGGAGCATTTCAACGAAATACTTAATTATAAATACAGAATAGCTCTTGCTGCTCCCGCTCTTTACGGCCAGTTCAACAACCTTGAAAACGTTGACTATGTGCTTACAGGTCTTAAAAGAATGGGCTTTGATAAGGTTATGGAGGTAAGCAAGGGTGCTGAATACATAAGCAGTGCCACAAGAATGATGTTCGAAACCGGTGAGCTTAAAAAGCCCGCTGTTTCTGTTGCCTGTCCCGCTGTGGTCAGACTCATAAGAACACGTTTTCCGAACCTTATATCCAATCTTCTTCCTCTTTGTGCACCTATTGATATTGCCGCAAAGACAGCAAGAGAAGAGGCAAGAGAGGAAACAGGGCTTTCCGATGAGGATATAGGCGTATTTTTCATTTCTCCCTGCCCGGCAAAGAGAACAGCCATCCGTTCACCGCTTTGCTATGACGAATCGGGTATAAACGGAGCCTTTGCAATAAAGGACATTTATCCCGTTCTGTTGCAGACAATGGATAAGCTCCGTCCTGAAGAAGTTGAGGCAATTAACGATTCCGGTATTATAGGCGTCGGCTGGGCAAGCAGCGGCGGTGAAGCAGCAGGTCTTCTCAAGGAACGCTATCTCGCTGCCGACGGAATAGAAAATGTCATCAAGGTTCTTGAAGAGCTTGAGGACGAAAAGCTTAACGACCTTGATTTTATCGAGCTTAACTGCTGTACAGGCGGATGTGTAGGCGGTGTTCTTACCGTAGAAAACCCTTATGTAGCCAAAGCGAGAATACAGAGATTGCGTAAATTTATGCCTGTTTCCTGCAACAGCATAGAAAGTGACTTTGATCTTGATTCTCTTGCCTGGACTAAGGAGCTTACGCCCTCACCGGCAATGAAGCTCGCAGACAATATGATAAAAGCTATGCGTATGATGTCAAAGCTACGTGAAATCGAAGCATCTCTTCCGGGACTCGACTGCGGCATATGCGGTGCCCCCTCTTGCCGTGCTCTGGCTGATGATATTGTAAGAGGCTATGCAAACGAAAACGATTGCCTCATAAAAAGATTTAAAAGTGTACACAACTCCGAAAGCGAGGATTGGCTTCCCTTACCCTTCAGAGATAAAATCATTACAGAGGATTCAGGTGAATAAGAAGATGACTGTCAAAGAATTCATTGAAAAATTAAATTTAAAAATACTTACAGAAGGAGATCTTTCAAGAGAGATTACAGGCTGTTACAGCGGAGATCTCCTTTCCTGGGTTATGTCAAGAGCGAAAGACGGAGACGCCTGGCTTACGGTTATGGGCAACATCAATGCCGTTGCCGTTGCCGTACTGACAGACTGTGCCTGTATAGTTCTTACGGAAAATTCACCTCTCGACGATGCAGCAAAGGAAAAAGCAATGCAGCAGGGCGTAACATTTCTTACGGCAGACAGAAATGCCTATGAGCTTTCTGCAGAAATTTCAAGACTGATATGAAGCTTTATTACGATTTGCATCTTCATTCCTGTCTCTCTCCCTGCGGAGACAACGATATGTCACCATATAATCTTGTCAATATGGCCAAGCTTCTCGGTTATGACATAATTGCTCTCACTGACCACAACAGTTCAAAAAATTGCGAAAGTGCAGTAAAAATCGGAGAGGAAATCGGTCTTACAGTTGTTCCGGGAATGGAGCTGTGCACGGCAGAGGAAATACATAATGTGTGTCTTTTTCCAACAGTAGAGAAAGCTATGGAGTTCAGCAATTTCATCAAAACAACTATGCCACCGGTTAAAAACAAGGAAGAGATTTTCGGTGAGCAATTAATAATGGATACGCAAGACGGTATTCTCGGAAAAGAAGAAATACTTCTTACCGTCGCTTCCTCTGTAAGCATTGATGAATTGCCTGAGCTTATAAAAGAATACGACGGAGTCTGCTACCCTGCACACATCGACCGTCAATCTTACAGTGTTATAAGCGCTCTCGGTGACTTTCCCGATACACTGAATGTAAGTGCTTTTGAGCTTACGCCCACAGCAAATGAGGACGAATGGAGAAAAAAACACCCCTCTCTTGAGGGTAAATTTCTCATTCGGTCTTCGGATGCTCACTATTTGCAGAATATGAGAGAGGCAGAATTCACGGTAGATTTACCGGAAAATACTGCACAGACTTTAATTGACTTTATTAAAGGAGAATTATTTTGACAGCTAAAGAAAAAGCAAGAAATTATTTTTTAGAAGGATTTAACTGCTCTCAGTCGGTTTTTTGTGCCTTTTGTGACCGTTTTGACATAGACGAGGAAACAGCGAAAAAGCTCTCAGCAGGTCTTGGCGGCGGTGTGGGCAGAATGAGAGAGGTCTGCGGTGCCGTGACTGCTTCGGCTATGGTGCTTGGAAGCATCTGCGCACCTACAAACGGAGACGACACAGAAAGCAAAAAGAAAAACTACGACCTTGTAAGAGAGTTTTCAGAACGTTTTCTCGAAAAACATTCATCTGTTGTCTGCCGTGAAATGCTCAAGCTTGATGTAAAAATGGAAAGCTCGGCAAAGCCTGACGACAGAACGGCAGAATATTATAAAAAACGTCCCTGTCTCAGAGTTGTAGAGGATGCGGCAGAGATAGTTGAGGAAATGATAAATAATTCAGAATCAGCGATTTTGTAAAAAAAGTATTCAGTTCCATCAGAAATAATAATGATTATTAAACAGAGTTGTAAAAAACGTGAGTTCTTTTACAACTCCTTTTTATTGACAAAACCGGTGTTGAGTGATATATTTAACTTGTAATTCTTTAAATGAAATTTAAGAAGAAAATCCCTAATAAAAGTGAGGAGAAAGCATTATGTCACAAATCATCAAAACTCTTGCGGCAGTTCTCGCTACAATCATCGCCTTTTTCGGTGTCAATCTTACCACCGATGAGGATTACCCCATCGACAGCAATAACGGCGGAGACCCCTTCATTGTTGAACACGAGGGTGAAGCTTACTACACCTACACCACCGGCGGCGGAGTCGACATTATAAAAATCAAAGCCTTTGACGATGCCTCTGAATATCTTGAAAAAAAGGTAGTATTCTGGTGCGGTGAAAGCGGTACTGTAGGTGACATCTGGGCACCCGAAATTCATAAGATAGGTGACAGATGGTACATAATTGCCGCTGCTCTCTTCGATAAAAATTCTGTACCTAAGGGCTCTATGCCTATAGGCGGCCCCGACAAGGAAAATAACGACTATTACCGTTATGCCTTCGTTCTCGAAAGTGAAAGCGAGGATATTATGAGTGATTATACCTTCAAGGGCATTCTTGCTCCTAACGGACTTAACAACATCGACGGTACATATCTTAAAAAAGACGGAAAGCTCTATTACATCTGCTCTGCTTACAGAGATGTGGGAAATCAGGCTCTTTATATCTGTGAGATGGAAAACCCCTACACAATCAAGGGTGAGGCTGTGGAAATTTCTTATCCTAAATATCTTTGGGAAAAGCAGGGATGGCCGGTAAATGAGGGTCCGGCAGTCCTTTATAAGGAAAGCGATATTTTTATTGTCTACTCTGCAAGTGGATTCTCTTCTGACCACTATTGTATGGGTATGCTCACTCTTGAAGGTGACAATGTTATGGATAAGGCAAGCTGGAAAAAGAGCCCTGTAAGAGTTTCCTATCACAGACCGCTCAAGGAAATTTACAATGCAGGTCATTGCAGCTTCCTTTACAGAGAGAATGGAGATATTTACACTGTCTTCCACGCTAACCGTGAATTCGAATTCGAAAACACTCCCAGGCTTACCTATGTTCAGAAGCTGGAATTCAAAAACGGAAAGCCTGTTTTTGATTAAAGCAAAAATTATGCATTCAGATATTTTACAGCAATAAAATTATCCGGGATTCATTTTATGAATCCCGGATTTTTACGTCTGCAGAGGCAGGGTAAATTACGGTTATATTATACAGTTATGCTTCTTTAACCGTAACCGTCCCGTCCTCCACATCACAAATATATCTTTTCCCTTTTTCAACAGAACCGTCAAGAATCTTTTCGGAAAGAATATCCTCTATCTTTGTCTGTATTGCTCGGCGAAGAGGTCTTGCACCGTAAAGGGGATCGAATCCTTTGTCACTGATATAAGAAACAGTTTCATCGGAAAAATCCACATCGATTTCAAGCTCAGCAAGCCTTGACTTGAGATTTTTCAGCATATTTGCGGAAATAAGCTTTATCTCCTCTTTTCTGAGTTGCTTAAAGATGATTATTTCATCTATTCTGTTAAGAAATTCGGGGCGAAAAGCCTTTTTAAGCTCACCCTTGACAGCCTGAGATATGCTTTCATCATCAGGTACAGAGCTTTTTGTAAAACCAATAGAAGGGCCTTCTCCTGCAATAAGCTTCGCACCAAGATTCGAGGTCATAATTATAACAGCATTACGAAAATCCACCTTTCTGCCCTGGGAATCAGTCAAAATACCATCATCAAGAATCTGCAGAAGCATATTGAAAACATCAGGATGAGCCTTTTCTATTTCATCAAAAAGGATAACACTGTAGGGCTTTCTTCTTACCTTTTCCGTAAGCTGACCGCCCTCCTCATATCCAACATATCCCGGAGGAGAGCCCACAAGACGTGAAGCATTGTGCTTTTCCATAAATTCACTCATATCAAAACGTATAACTGCATTTTCATCGCCAAAAACAGCACTGCCCAATGCCTTACACAGCTCGGTTTTACCTACACCCGTAGGTCCGAGAAAAATAAATGAACCCATAGGTCTCTTAGGATCCTTAAGTCCGCTTCTTCCTCGGCGCAACGCCTTTGAAACAGCAGAAACTGCATCAGCCTGACCTATAATTCTTTCGTGGAGAATGTCTTCCATGTTTAAAAGACGCTCACTTTCCTTCTTTGTAAGCTCGTCAGCAGGTATACCTGTCCATCCGGCAATAATCTTAGCCACTTCCTTTGCCGTAACAGAGCCTGTTTCCGAACGCTTTTCTTCCTTCCATCTTGTTCTTTCCACGGTAATTTCGCTCATAAGCTCCTTTTCTTTGTCTCTTAGACCTGCAGCACGTTCGAAGTCCTGGTTGTTTATTGCGGCAGCCTTTTCCTCCTGTACCGACTTAAGCTTTTTCTCTGCCTCCTTAATTTCAGGCGGAGCAATATATCCTTCAAGTCTCACCTTTGATGCAGCCTCATCAATAAGGTCAATCGCCTTATCAGGAAGAAATCTGTCACTGATATAACGTGAGGACATTTTAACGGCAGCTGTGATTGCCTCATCGGTTATTTTCACCTTATGATGGGCCTCATATTTATCGCGAAGACCCTTAAGAATCTCCACGGTCTCCTCCTGTGTAGGCTCACCGACCTTAACAGGCTGAAAGCGTCTTTCAAGAGCAGAATCCTTTTCAATATATTTCCTGTATTCCTCAAGTGTAGTAGCGCCTATTACCTGAAGCTCACTGCGGGCAAGGGACGGCTTAAGTATGTTTGCCGCATCAACAGCACCTTCAGCCGAGCCTGTACCGATAAGATTATGCACCTCATCAATAAAGAGAATTACTCTTTTGCTGCCTGTAACCTCATCTATGCAATGCTTGATTCTTTCTTCGAAATCACCGCGGTACTTTGTGCCTGCCACCATTCCCGTAAGGTCAAGACTTACTATTCTTTTATCCGCCAGAAGCTCAGGCACTTCTCCTTTGGATATTTTCAGTGCAAGACCCTCGGCAATTGCAGTTTTACCCACACCCGGCTCACCGATAAGACAGGGATTATTTTTGTTTCTGCGGCAGAGAATCTGTATAACTCTCTCTATTTCCTTTTCTCTTCCGATAACCGGATCTATTCCTCCCTTTGAGGCCTTTTCCGTAAGATCCTGTCCGTATTTATCAAGATTAGGTGTATTTTCTTTAGAACTATTTTTCTTTTCAGAAAATCTTCCCTGCGCGCCGCCGTAATTCCCCGATCTCACCTGACTCAGAAGAATGTGCGCAGAAAGCCCCATCTGTGAAAGAAGATAACAAGCACTGTTATCTCCCTCTCTGAGCATTGCACACAAAAGATGCTCCGTGCCGATGTAGCCCGAATTTTCCTTTCCTGCAAGAGCAACGGAAAGCTCAATTATACCCTTACATCTCGGAGAAAAATCATCAGGTGAAAGCACGGTAGGTATGCCGACTCCAACATTCTTTTTAATTAGCTCAAGAATTTTCTGATAGGACGCACCCTTTGAGATAAGAACAGAAGTACCTGCACCGTTATCCTCCCTTACTATCCCCGCAAGAAGATGCTCCGTACCTATATATGTGTGACCGAAATTTTCCGCAATTTCGACAGCGGAATTAAGAGATCTGTTTGCTTTTTCGGTAAATCCCGTAAATTTATACATACCGTTTCCTCCTTATTGTTTTGTATCAAAAAGACGGAACGTCTTTTCAGAACGTCCCGTCTTATCCTTAACCTAATGCTTCTCTGACCTTTTCCGCACGCTTTACATCACGCTGAGAACGGGTAAGAGGAGCTTCACTCTGTGTATTCATCGTTGCCGGCTGAAGCTCTGTCATAAGAGCGCTGAGCTTTTCTACAGGAATGTCAAAAAGTCCTTCCGCGGCACCTAAACGAACATAAGAGATAAGGTTTGTAAGCTCTTTAGAATTAAGCTTGTAGGCACTTTTCAGTATACCGTAGGCTCTGTAAATTTTATCCATAAAATCCTCATCCTTCACAAGAACAGACCTTGCCTGTTTTTCCTGTGTAACAATCTGCAAAGCAATGGAATTAAGGTTCTGCAGAGCGGCTTTTTCGGATATACCTAAGGTAACCTGATTGCTGAGCTGGTAGATATCACCTAAAATTTCTCCGTCCTCGCCGTATGAGCCGCGAAGTGTAAGACCCAATCTTGCAACTGTAGTTGTAAGATTGCGCACTGCACCCTTACGTGAAAGAGCAGGAAGGTGAAGAAGAACCGAGGCTCTCATGCCTGTACCTAAATCTGTGGGACACTGTGTAAGATAGCCTATGCGCTCGTCAAAGGCATAGTTAAGCTTATTTTCAATAAGTGTATCTATTCTGTCTGCTTTTTTGTAAGCCTCTTCAAGAGAAAGACCGGGTTCAATAATCTGAATACGGATATGATCCTCTTCACAAAGCATAATGCTCACATCCTCTTCATCGGAAAGAAGGAGAGAACGTCCTGTTCCGTTAGAAGCAAACTCGGCGCTGATAAGATGCTTTTCAGCAAGTGACACCGCCTGCGCAGAAGAAAGAGCTTCCATGTCCGTGTAAACAAGCGGCTCATCCTTTAGCGCTTCCTTTACAAGGTTACATACCTCCTTCTTTTCATCTCTGTCAAGACGGACAGGAAAGGGATACTGCTTGAGATTTCTGGCAAGTCTTATGCGTGTGCTTAAAACTACGTCAGACATTTCCGCTGAATTTTTATACCACTTCATATCAGTTTTCTCCCTTCATTTTCTTTATTTCGTCTCTGATTATCGCTGCTCTTTCAAAGTTCTGCTCTTCAACCGCCTTCTGCATCTCTCCCTCAAGATCAGCAATTTTTTCTTCAGCTGTCTTTTCCTTTATCACAGCTTTCTCCTCACGGATAACAGGAATTTTGCCTGAATGCTTCGCCTTTCCGTGAATACGCTGAATAGAAGGAAGAAGCTTGTTATAGAATTTCTCATAACAATCGGCACAGCCTACGGTGCCTGTTTTAATGATATCATCGAAGCAGCATCCGCATTTTTCACAGCGGTCAAGTCTGTTCTCACCGAGACTTAAAGCAGTGTCTCCGAAAAATGAAGAGAAGATTCCGGGAAGATTAAATGAAAAATCATCAAAAATATCTCTGTAGCCTGAGTTCTGCGCACATGAAGAGCAAAGATGACTTTCGGTGGCTTCACCGTTGATAACACGCTTGATATGAGTTGTAGCTTCGCTTTTTTTACAGTTCTGACATAACATAGTTAGTACCTCCTTGTTTTATTTACTGACAGCAAGCAGCAGCTGCTTGAATATATCTGCTCTTACCATATCCCTTACGGGCATCGGCAGGCTTCTGTAGGGCTTTTCCGACAAAGCAGCAAGAATAAGCTTTGCCTGAGCTTCGGAAATAACATCCTGATAAAGAAGATTCATCGTATAGGCCTGTGCACTGTCCGCATCCACGGAATCACCCACAGAAGAAATAACGCGAAGAAGAAGATCATCCTTATCGTAAACCACACGGGTTATCTTGATAAAGCCTCCGCCCCCCCGTCGGCTTTCAACCAGATATCCTCTTTCAGGAGTAAATCGAGAAGAAAGCACGTAATTTATCTGACTTGGCACACATCCCAAATTCTGCGCCAATATATTACGCTGGATTTCTATTTCATTTTTATCCTCCAGCATATCGCTTATCATCTGAGCAATTACATTGGAAAGGTTCATTTTATCACTTCCTTATCTCTGTTTGACTTTGACTTTCTTTGACCTTATGCTTTTATTATAATCCCGGACAACTTTTTTTCAAAGGTCAAAAAAGGTCAAAAACAACAAATTTACAGACGAAAATTCAAATTATCTTCAATTATCTTTAGTTTCCTTTGATTTTTGAGTTTTTTTATTTTTATCAAAAAAACTTTTTTCTGTCCTCTCATATATACTATGCTCGATAGTTTTTGATCTTTCTCCACAAAAAAACTTACTGTAAATATCAAAATTCTCAATCAGAAGCCTACCGCGTCCGGCAGAAAAAACATCACTCATAAACCAACCCTCCGCAAGCTGTTATTTATCAAATATTTTTGACATTAAAAATATTCTTATTCAAAACAGTAACACACTTTCCGCAAAAGCATATACTGCTAATGCAGGGTGAGAAAACACCCGCAAAGAAGAGAGGGGGTCAATGATCAATGGCTTGTAACAACGGTTTATTCGGCGGCAACTGCTGCACCTGGATTATCATTCTTATTCTCTTATTCGTGTGCTGCGGTGACGGCGGCAGTGTATTCGGCGGTAACAACGGCAGCAACGGCTGCGGTTGCAACAACTGCGGTGGCTGCAACAACGGTTGCGGTTGTCATGACAACTGCTGCTGAGTGCAGAAAAAAAAGAAAGAGGCTGGTAACAGCCTCTTTCGGCCTGTGAGACATTTTCACAGGCTTTATTCTTTTTCGGAGATAAGGTCCAACCCTTCCCTTTTTTCTGTTTTTTCATTATCTTTTTTCCATTTTTCATACTTTTTGATATCCACTTTCGCCGCCTCACCGACAAAAGAGAAAACGAGCATATCGTCAAGACGACCTATAAGAGGAATAAAGTCTGGTATAATATCAAACGGGCTTACGAAGTACATAACAGCAGCAAGAAGAGTCACTACCGTCGCCATAGGAACTTTTGTATAACGTTTGCAGATATAATCATTTATCATACTGCAGATAAGAGACACTTCCTTGAAATGCTTGCCTATAATACGAATTTCGCCAAGATCGTCACACAAGGATATCGCCTTTTCAAGAACAGGACTGACCTTTTCTGCGTTATCAATAATTTTCTTGGCTTTTTCGGAAAACTTATCAACCTGCTCTTTGATTTTTTCAATGGAAAGCTTATTAATTATCTTACTGTCAGAGACAATTTTTCTCACTTCTTCGAAAAGCTCCCCAAAGGATGAAAAATTCTCTGATGTCCCTTCAGATGTTTTTTCGTTTACGATTTCTTCCATTTTACATTTCTACCTCACTCAAAATGCTTTCTTATGGCTTCAAAGGTTTCTTCGGAAATAATATGCTCAATTTTACAGGCATCCTCCGAAGCTGTCTCCTTTTCCACACCAAGAGCCATAAAAGCTCGTGTGAGCACCGTATGTCTTTCGTAAAGCTCCTCGGCAACCTTTCTGCCAGGTTCAAGAAGAAGTATTTTCCCGTCACCCATAACATCAATATATCCGTTTTCACGCAAGTTCTTCATAGCAACACTTACGCTGGGCTTCGAAAATCCCAATTCATTTGCAATATCAATTGAACGGCACGACCCGTTGCGATTAGTTATCATTAAAATAGTTTCAAGATAATTTTCTGCTGACTGATGTATTTTCATAGTTAATTCCTCATATTTTTACTTCATGCAAGATATTATACACGAACAACCGTTTTTTTTCAAGAGTATTAAAAAATTAGTCAAAACAGTTGACAAACAAGGAGTTTTAAGGTAAACTAATTCAGATATATTGAGTATCGAGGCGTAGCGCAGCTTGGTCTGCTCTGCTTTGGGCATTGAACCCGACCGCTCCCTGTGGGAGATAAAGGGAGGGTGAAATGGCGCAGCGGTCAAAATCGCTCGGCGCCCCAAGCCGAAAAAGCGATTTTGGGAACCGCAAGAGGGCGACCAAAGCACAAAAAACAAAATATATTCACAAATCGAGGCGTAGCACAGCTTGGTCTGCTCTGCTTTGGGCATTGAACCCGACCGCTCCCTGCGGGAGATAAAGGGAGGGTGAAATGGCGCAGCGGTCAAAATCGCTCGGCGCCCCAAGCCGAAAAAGCGATTTTGGGAACCGCAAGAGGGCGACCAAAGCACAAAAAACAAAATATATTCACAAATCGAGGCGTAGCGCAGCTTGGTAGCGCATCTGCTTTGGGAGCAGAGGGCCGCAGGTTCGAATCCTGTCGCCTCGACCATAGTGAGTGTTCATAAAGTACTTATGAGCACTCACTATTTTTTTGCACTGGAATTCTATGTATTGAGCAGGTTTTTAGCCTGCTCTTTTTGTATTATGCGGATTGTGGAATATACTCCACTGCAACCCCTTGTCTTGTATTTGCAATATAGTTTTCATCGGCAGTGTTAGGTATCTCAATATAGCCGACAAAACGGTAATGGATAACTACTCTCTGTGTTCTGTTTTTACCCTTACCTTCAATATGGTAAACATCAACGTGGTCTATCAGTTCACGAAGCAAAGGTCCCGTAAGAATTTTCATTTCCATAAACTTTCTGACAGCAGATATAAAGCTTTCTTTGTTTTGCTCCATAGAGCTTAAATTATCTATCTGTTCTTTTAATTCAGATATCTTTGTTTTAAGCTCAAGCCTTTCCATCTCGTATTTGTGAGATAATTGCATAAACCATTCATCAGTTACCTTGCCCATTGCATTGTCCTCATAAACCTTTTCATATAGCTTTAGAACCGTATCATTTCTCACAATAGCTTTCTGTAATTCTTCCTGAAGATGCTTCTGTTCTGCTATCATATCCTTGTTGGTTTTCTCTGCAAGCATATCAGCGAAGGCAAGTTCATCGCTTTTGAGAAACTTTGCAAGCCTCTGCAATTCTTTCATAACAACATACTCAATAGAGTCAGCTCTGATAAAACGTGTCGTAGGACAAGTACCTCTGTCGCCTTTGTAATTGGAACAACTAAAACAAGGAAGTGGTATCTTGTTTTTCTTGATGTGAAACCACATTTTGCTTCCACAGTCACCACAGTACAACAAGTCGCTGAACATATGCCTTTCCTCTTCAGGCTTTTTCCTTGAACGGCGTTTCGTTTTGCCAACAAGTTTCTGCACGAGTTCAAAAGTATCTCTATCGACAATAGGCTCGTGAACATCCTTGAAAATCGCCCAATTCTCAACAGGATTTTCTATACGGGTTTTGTTCTTGAAAGATTTGGAGTAGGTTTTGAAGTTGATAACATCACCGCAATACTCTTGCTGTGCAAGTATTCTTGCAATGGTTGATTTACACCATTTATAGGGATTAGGTTGACTTTTCTTTCCACCTCTGCCAAGACCTCGCTCAAACCAATATGCCATCGGTATCTTTATCTCGCTTTCCTGAAGTATTCGAGCAATGGTTTCATTGCCTTTTCCTTCAAGTCGCATACGGAATATATCGCGTACTACTTTAGCTGCCTCAGGTTCAATTATCCACCTCTTTTTATTGTTCGGATCTTTTAAATACCCGTAAGGCGGTTGTGATAATGGCTCTCCAGCATTTCCTCTTATACGGTGAGATGAACGCACCTTTCTTGAAATATCTCTTGCATACATCTCATTCATAACATTACGGAATGGAGCAAGCTCATTTTCACCATCGGCACTGTCAACACAATCATTAACAGCTATAAAACGAATGTTACGGTCAGGTAAGTAGCTGTCGGTGTAATAACCTACTTGCAAATAATCTCTGCCGAGTCGCGACATATCCTTTACGATAACTACGGATATATAGCCCATATCCATATCTTCTAACATTTTCTGAAATCCCGGTCTGTTGAAGTTTGTGCCGGTATAACCGTCATCAACATAATACCTTGTGTTGGTAAATCCATTTTCTTTGGCATATTTGCTTAATAGCTTCTTTTGATTTGAAACGCTGTTACTGTCACCCTCCATACCGTCATCTCGTGACAGACGGCAATACAATGCTGTGATACCTATGATATCTTTATCTTTTTTATTCGACTGCATTTAGTCCTCCTTCCCGGCAGTCGAGTACACATATCGGTTTAATTATATCCATAGTGGAGTTATTATTCAAATCTGTGACACACTTGCCAAAACGGTCTTTTATTGATGTTTTGTTTTCAAGTGGCTCAAATTTTGATTCAACAATGTATTTTACATTGTTAATTTCATAAACAGATTTACCGCAACCCATACCATAAATGAATCCTTTGATTTTGTTTTTCATCCAATCACCTCGCATCCCTATCCCTCTGCTTAATCAGAAACTTTCTGTAATACTCACAAGCCGTCAGCACAAACTCTTCAAGCTCTTTCTTATCTGCTCTAGGTGAAAATTGCTGTAACTGCTCAAGCGGAAACTTTATCGTTTCTCTTTGGTTTGCTTTATCCTCTTGCATAATGGTTTCAATCTGTTCTGTGTCTAATTCATTACTCTGACTGAGCTTTTTGAAGCGTACTGCTTGCGAGAATGACGGTGTGCGTTCTTCTTCCTCAATCTTATCAAGCAGAACATACTGTTGTTCATCCGTGAGATAGGAAAGTTCAACCGCAGGGGTAAGTGCAATTTTGCCCTCGTCAACAAGGTCAAGCAGTTCAGGGATGAGGTTTGTTAGTCGGATATATCTCTGTATTTGCCTTGCACTGTCTTCTGTATTTTTTGAGATTTCTTCATCTGTTCGCAACTTCGTGCCAACTTGGCGCAAAGTTAAATCGTTTCTCTTGCCCTGCGATTTAAGAGCCTCATACTTGAGCTTATACGCAAATGCCTTCTCGCTCGGTAAAATATGTTCTCTGTGCAGATTACTGTCAACAAGCATAATTGCCGCTTCATCACGGGTTATGGCGTAAATTAAAGCAGGGACTGTTTTCATCCCTGCCTTTACTGCTGCGTGTAAGCGTCTGTGTCCGCTTATCACTTCGTATTCTTTTTCTGTTTCTTCAATGGATCTGACGATTATCGGAGATAATAGCCCTTGTTCCTTTATGCTTTCTGTGAGTAGTGCCATCTCCTCGTTGTCTAAAACCTTGTAGGGGTGTCCCTCAAATGAATGAATTTTTTCAGTCGGTATATTTACCGGTGCCTTTAATTTTTTACTTGCCATTTTTAATAGCCTCCTTTTTGTTTTTTCTGATTTGTTTTTTTAGCTTATTGTCATAGTGTACATAGTGCATACGGTGTAAGCTTCTGTCTGTTTCGTACATCATTTCCTTTACGGCTTCAAGCTCTTCACCTATCGGTGTATTCTTTAAATCATATTTCAGACAAAGATTTCCGATTAAAGAGCCGACCTTTCTGAATACCACAAGAAACTTTATGGCATCTTGGGTCGGTTTCTCTTGTATCGGGTAGCCTGCGATAATGTACCGCAGAAGTGCTTCCTTCGGGAAGAAGCTTCTTTTCACATAATCCTGTATTTTTTCGTAGTCTTCATTTGTTATGCGTACAACTATTCGGTTGTTTCTGCTTCGCATTTTTTCATCTCCTTTTTAATTTCAGGTATCAGCTTTTCAATGTCCCTTAATGCTTCCCGTAGCATAGGAACATCAAAAACCACTTTATGCCACAGTCGGTCTGCGACGCTTTCCACTCGGTCAAGAATTGAGTTAAATGTTTGAATAAAAGATGTGTAGTTCATTATCGGTGTAGGTATCATTTCGCTTTCTCTTATTTGTTTTCGCACATATTCTGACCGTGTTAACCTTAACGATACGGCATCTGAATCAAGCTCTTTTAATTCTTCATCGTCAAGGTAACAGTACAATGTTTTTGTTAATTTCATTTCTATCCTCCTTTCTTCGGGTGTTAGGGGTGCGGGTCTCCGGTGGAGACCTTTGAATGCATTTTGCATTCAAAAGCACCGACCGAGCCGGCAGGCGAGAAGTCCTTAACAAGCGGATTTGTATGCACAAATCCAGTGCTTGATAAGACTAATGCCATCTTTTTTGCGTTTAAAATTACCCTTCACCTATATACGACATAAGCGCATACAAAATGTTCCAAGGAGCTTGAAAATTTTTTGGATATAAAAAACACCTGCTACTTTAGAAGTAACAGGCATTTGTATTTTTGTTGAAATATTAAATTGGGAATGATATAATATGCACATAAATATATTATGAGGTTTTAACAATGAGCGTCGAAAATATAATTATAAATTCAATAAGCAAAAATCTCGACTTTTCAGTAGAAAATATTTTTCCTCTCGGTAAAGGTGCAAGCGGATCCGTTTACCGTGTTGTTTGTAATAACAGAACTAAAGAAATCGCTGTAAAAATCAGCCAACATCCCGAACTTATGCAACAGGAATTTGAAATGTTATCTTTTCTGAAAAATAACACATCAAGTAAAATACCTGATGTATATTTCTTTGATAAAGCAGAAGAAACAGCCATAATTGCAATGGAATACATAAACGGTATCAGCGGAACCGACAATGCGATAAAATTCAGCTTTAAAAAGAAGCATTTAGCAGAAAGTATTGTTGACAATCTTTTAGTTATACAGCAAACCAAAAACGATAAGTTCGGACCTTACAACAATGCAGTTTATGACACCTGGCAGGAATACTATAAGACATTTGCTGATGAAATTTATGAGTTTTCATTACATAAGCATTCCGAAAATGAGCTTGACGCTACTGTTATGAAAGCAGTCAAATTATCTTTTGAAAATTTTGACAAAATATTTTATGAAAAAATATCACCGCCCACATTGATTCACGGAGATTATTGGTTGCCCAATTTTATAATTGACAAAAAATCTATGGAATTGCATTCGGTTGTTGATCCCTTTAACGTTATGTGGGCTGACCCTGAATATGAGCTTTTTGCTATGACTGTAGGTTACGGAAAAAAGCTTCGTTTATATGAAATCTATAAAAATAAGGTTAATGTTTCAAAGCACTGCGACGTAAAGCTTGAAATGTATGCTCTTTATTCTGAATTATTGTGGTATAAAAAATTAGGAAAGGTTACGCATTCATACTTGAAATTCAGAGCTAAAAGATTATTGAAAGAAATGAAAAAACATAAAATCATTTAATTAAAAATCACAGCTATCCTTCAACGATAGCTGTGAAATCTTTTATGCTAAATATTCTTTTAAATTATCGGCTTGCTTTTTAATAAGCTTTTGTATTACGGGATATCCCGAATTGTGATAATGCTCGATTTCTGTAAACAGCTCATAAAAAGCCATTTTCTGACGACAGTTTTCAGATAACTTTTTCTTCTTTGCATATGTTTCAAACAGTCTTAAGTGTTTGCCGTTTGCATTGTTAAGCTGATACAAATCATATTCGTTGTCTGCCCACATACAACCACATGGGTCGATTATCGCGGTGACTGCACTGTTCTTTTTATCAATCATTACATTCCACATATTATAGTCACCATGTATAAGTGAGGATTCTGTAATCGGAATACAGAAGATTTTATCAAAGCTATTAACCGCTTGGTTTACTATATCTAAAACATAATCGGTAAGTTGACCGTCTTTATTAAGCTTCTTAGCCATAGCTAAAATATCAGCTGCTTTTTCTTTGTAGTATTCATTGAAGGTTTTATAATATTTGTCGCTATTAATCTGACCGAAGCCGTCAGGATTATGTACATTGTGAAAAGCAATTAGGTTATCAACGACTTGTTCTGCGAGCTTTGACTTTTTAGTCGGATTCAAATAAAAGGCTTTACCGCCATTTTCACCCTCAAGAAAATTCATAGCAAGAATATCATATGAAAAGCTGTCATCTGCAGTATGTGTCCATATTGCTTTAGGCATAGGAAATAATGCATATTTTGAAAGCATCTGTATCTGCGACACCTCTTTTTCCATTATGCCTTGAGATTTATATACTTTGATTATTTGTGTTTCTTTGTTAGGAAAATCAAACTTGTAAACATCTGCATAAAAACCTCCACCGACACGATGAACATTAGCTTCGGAAATTTGCAATTTACTCAGAACAAAAGACTTAACTTCTTTAAGCATAAATATCACCCTTATACACAGTTTTGTTTTATAATAGCATATTTTTATCAACAAAACAACACACATATAATTTTTAATAAAACATCTAATATAACTCAACTGCTCTCACCTTGAGGGCAGTTTTTCTTTGCATAAAGAAAAAGCTCCACCGACATTTAACATCGGTGGAGAAATCTTATACTGTGTTTTTTAATTGTGCTTTCATCTTTTTGAGTTTTTTGCCAACAGCACTGTGAGTTTTATATCCCAACTTTTTGGCAATTTCCTTTTGAGTGTAGCCTTGAATGTGTAACAAAAGTATTTTCCTATCCTCATCAGGTAATGCTCCGATTACCGCTTTTGCCTCGGCTATATCAAAGGCATTCTCTGCAGGATACTTCTCATCAACATCAGACATCGACACAACCTGTGTCTTGGTTCGGGTATGATTCCACTTACGGTTAAAATCTTGTTTCGGATAATTCTGCTTGCGGTTTGAAAAATCCTCATGGGTAAGATTGCTGTCAACGGTTTCTGCGATTTCACCAAAAGCCATAGCATCCATAAGGTCGCTCATCCTCTGATTAAGAAACTCATCCGCCGCACCTGGTTCAAGAAACAGTTCAGGACGATGCTCAAATGCACCTGCAAGAATTTCTTCAATGGCATTAGGGTTCTGCTCGGCAAGGTCATACAATATCTCTGCAACATATATGCCATTATTATCGCGAAGCACCGACAAAGGGCTGTCCTTTCCGTAAGTAGCAGGGTCATATTTCTGACCTTTTTCTTTTGCTAATCCGTTCCAAGCCGCACCGTGAATTTCTCGCACTCTGCCCATCTGCGCCTGGTTTTCAAGTGAGATTGTACCGTTTTCATAATCTTCATCACTGTGCCGCCGACGAGCCGAAAAATCATCTTTCATAAAGTTCTGACGGTACTCTTCAGAGGTATGTTCCTTGCCGACACCGAGAAGCTCAAGCAAAATTTCTTTATCCATAGCTTTACCTTTCCTTGTACTTTTTGCTTTTATTATACATTTTTCGCTTGTCGAAAAGGGGTGAAAGTTAGCGGGGAGGAGTACAATTTTGAATTATTACATTCTTGATTACATGATAACCACCGTTGGTGCAGATTAGTACTGCTACCTAACGGGGAAGAATTTTGTTATGCGAGTTCTTTATCTGTTCAGTTTTTCCAAACATATTTTAGCCTGATTTTTCGGCATTTCGGCTTCTACATCATATCCTTTAGAAATCAATATTTCGGCAAGCTCACGCCAAGCTTTATAAGCATTCTCATATTCGCCCAAATCTTCATAGCAAGATGCTTTTGCATACTTGCCATCCATAAATGTCGTTCCAAGTTCTTCAGCTTTATCCCAATATTTAAATGCCTCTTCATAATTTTTTAGCTTTTTGCAAATGTCTCCTCCGTGAATATACAATTCCCATTCATCAGGAAATTTTTCAACCGCTTTTTGAAATTCTTTATATGCGTCTTCATAACATTCGGCAAATATATATGCGGCAAGAAGAAGGCAATATTCATTCACATCATCAGGATTACTTTTTATGCGTTTTTGTTGTTCTAGGATATTTTCTTTGTCTTTGCCAAGCTGAGATAAAAGCTTCATTTTTTGGATGCGTGTTTTCCAATAGGCAAACGTATCAGCCGTTTCACCTTGTTCTAAAACTTTATTAAACCAAAACAAAGACTTTTCTATAGAATAGTTCATCATAAAATAATGAATTATACCATAACTCCACATATCTAAAGGTGTAAGACTATCTTTTTTCAAAAGCTTTTTGAATTCTGAATCTGCTCGTATAAAATCTTCTGGGTCATGCGTTGCTTCAAAAACCGATGCTAATCTTTGCGCATAGTTTTCATAAGCGATGGAGTGCTCTTTAAACAAATCATCAATTGAAACACAGTAAAGCTTTGCAATCTCCGGGAGAAGAGTCACATCAGGCAATGTAGTGTTACACTCCCAACGGGAAACGGTGTGCGAACTTACTCTTAAAATATCTGCAACCTGTTCTTGAGTATAATTTTTCTGTTGCCTGAATTTCTTTAAATTGTTAGATAATACCGTACTCATATCAACAACCCTTTCTTTTTTTCAGAAGCTTCTGATTTAATTATACTTATTTGTCAGATAAAATCCATATCGCATTTTGTGAGTACACTCGCGATATGTGTTCAGTGCTTATATTATTTTATCCCGTGTCTGTTACAGTAATCAACAACAATATTTTTAAAATGCTCGTGTTTGAAATTGTTTTTCACATCACTGACATCAACATATAATCCTGAAATCAAATTTTGAATTATAGCTTCTGCCAAGAAAGCCTCAAATA
>JAZLBS010000053.1:0-27425 GCA_045613805.1 Acutalibacteraceae bacterium | reverse complement strand
GAGCTAGGAAACAAGGCTCTAATGATAGTACACACATTCAAAGATGGAGCAAATCCGCCTATAGAAAAATATCTTGAAGGTTGGAAAATCACAAAGACCTTTGGCAGTGACCTTGACGGTGATTTCAGAGGTAAGGCGTATCTGCTTGGAAAAAAATAAGCCTTTAATATGTAAAGCTCTTGTTCTTCGCAGTTTTGATATCTATGCAAAGTAAAATAATTTTATAAATTATAATCGTCGGGGAAAATCCTCGGCGATTAGTTTTTGAGTGTTAGTCGGTTTCTGTTATCGCAAGTATTTAAGCGGATAACTTAGCTCCGCATAGCTACGCTATAGAGAGTCTTAATTTTTTTGACTAAAATCATCGATTAATTCTATCTTCGAATTGATTATCGGTTTAGTTGTGTTAGAATGGTTGAAAAGGAGGTTTTCGATTATGAATCTGACGTCAAAAGAACAAAAAGAAATTACGAAAGCAAAAAAATCGATGAGCAAAGTCCTTTTGCCCGGCTATATGGCATATATGCTTACCATTCTGAGTATGGTATATATCGTTGATGAAATAGCGTCTAACATATATAATTCACTGCAGTCTGATATGGTTACTCAGTTCTACGTGAATGGCAAGGGCTTGGATTTCAATACAGGTCTTGCAACGTATTCTGCGATGACGGCTCCGCTGTACGTTATTATGATTATTACACCCTTCTATAAATCTCTTGCTGACCGTTTCGGACGTAAGCTGTTCCTTGCAATCAATACTTTTTCTATGGGCTTGGGTATGCTTATCTGTATGCTTGCTCCTAATCCGATTGTGTATCTTATCGGTGTAGGTGTCATCAACTTTATGATGAACAACGATATGCAGGTACTTTATATTATGGAGTCTGTACCTGAAAAGCACAGAGCTAAATTTACAAGTATCACCAAGGCTGTTGCTCTTTTAGGTGTTATGGCAATTCCTGCTCTCAGAAATTTCTTTATGTCAGACGGTAGCGGTACATGGCAGAAGGTATTTATGATTCCTGCCATTGCAGGTATGGTAATGGGTATTGTTTCGCTGTTTGCAATGCCTGAAACTCCTGCGTATCTTAAACGTCGTCTTGCCCGACTTGAAAAAACAGAAGATGCCGAAAATAATAATTCTGCAGAGCAGTCCCAGGGTGGTGTTAAGGATGCTCTCAAGTTTATCTTTGGTCATAAGCAGATGCGTGCTATTGCTTTATGTGCATTCATATTTGTTGCCTCCACAGGTGGTACCAACTACTATGAGTCTATTATGAAGACAGGCGGTATGTCTACAAACGATATTACAACCGCAATGTTTTTTATTCCTCTTGTAAATGCTGCAATGACAGCTGTCAGCGGCTTCATCACCGATCTTATAGGTAGAAAGCGTTCGGTTATTGTACACACAGTAATTGCTCTCGTGGGTGTTGTTTCATTTGTTTGCTGCTCTAATTTCGGAATATCTCCTGTGCTTGTCGGTATCAGCTACGGCTTATTTATCGGAGGTTTGTGGTCTGCTGCAGATATTATGTTTATCCTGCTTCCTGGTGAATCAACTCCTACCAATCTCCGAGTTTCCGTTGTAGGAACTATGGGTATTATGTCAGGTGTAGGTAATGTTCTTTCTGTTGCAATGATGACCGTCGGTATGCTCTTTATAGAATCTATCGGATTCCTCTATCTCGGTATTGCAATTCCTTTCCTGCTTCTTGCTATGGTTATACTCGTAAGCAAGGTTAATGAAACTAAGGGCGTTGATCTTACTACGGTTACAGGCTGCGAGTGGGATTGATCGAACAGATAATAAAAATAAACATCGCCGGGGTGTAATCCTCGGCGTTTTCTGTTATATACATAGTTGTTTTATACTTGGTATAATTTCAGAAAGAGTGTTTTTAAACAACATGCAGCAGATTTTATTTCAAAGCGTCTTGCTCCTGCCTGTATCAGTAACGACGGCAAGCAGACTCCGATGCGGGGGCATCCTGTGTTTGTTGCTCAGCACGCTTGTGCCTGCTGTTGCCGAGGATGTCTTAACAAATGGTATAAGGTACCGATGGGTGTGGAACTTACAGAAAATCAGCAGGAGAGAATAGTTAATCTGCTGATGGCGTGGATAGAGAATGAAATGAAAGATAAAAAGGAGAAGATAAAATGAAAGTATTATTCCTTGATTTTGACGGCGTACTTAACAGCCAGGATTACAGAGACAGATACGGCAGTATGGGAGCAGGCATTGATAAATCAAAAATGCCCATGCTGAAAAGACTGGTTGACAGCACCGATGCCAAGATAGTTCTTATAACCTCATTGAGAGAATATTGGGACAAGAATCCTGAAAACTGCGATTATTTCGGTAAGGTAATCAATGATACCTTTGCTGAATACGGACTTGAAATCTACGATAAGACACCTGTTTCAGAAAGTGGTATGCGTGAAGATGATATCCGTGATTGGATATGTGAGAATTCGGGTATAAAAAACTATGTGGCTATTGATGACGGAGCACTTTTTGCAAGGTTTCTTGTGGGTCATTTTGTTCAGCCAAAGGACGGCCTTGAGGAAGAGCATGTGGAGAAGGCTATTGAGATACTGAATAGAAAGTAATCGCGGGAAAAATTTATGCTTAATTTAAAGAATTATTAAAGTTTTCTTATTAATATAAATTCAAAAATATATTGAAGGGAAGAAAAATATGAAAATAACAAAAACATTAGCACTTATTCTTGCATTGCTATTAGTGCTTACCGCTTGTGGCAAGATACCTGATTCATCAACTGATTATGAAGCTGTTGAGATTTTACTCAGTGATGATGTAATCAAGGTTGATGGGCAGACTATATCAGAGGATACAGCGGAAGCGGTATATATCGCAAATGACATTGTTTACTATGAGTCAGGCAAAGATTTCACTTACGGTGAAGGCACTGAAAAAGATGCACATAGTAAGGAGGAAGCTGAAGCTCACACAGTAGTACACATCACCAAGGCGGGTACTTACTTAATAAGCGGTAAGCTTTCTAAAGGCCAGATTGCTGTAGATTTAGGTGATGGTGCCGAGGAAAATCCCGAAGCAAAGGTAACTCTTGTGCTTAACGGTATGGAAATAACCAATGAGGTTGCTCCTGCGGTTATATTCTATAATGTCTATGAATGCGGAAATGCTGACGCTGATAAGGCAACAAAGGACGTAGATACATCCCTTGCGGGTGCCAATGTTGTTATTGCAGACGGAACTGTGAACACAGTAAACGGCTCTTATGTTGAAAAGATTTACAAAGCTGATTCTGTTGTCTTGAATGAAGAGAAAACAGAAGTCGAGGATGCGAAAAAGCTTCATAAATATGATGCAGCCTTTTATTCAAAGATGTCAATGAATGTAAGTGGAGAAAAGGAAAGCAGCGGTATTCTTAATATTAACGCTGAAAATGAAGGTCTTGACAGTGAGCTTCACCTGACGATAAATGGCGGTAATATTAACATTAAATCGGGTAATGACGGAATTAATACTAATGAGGATGAGGTTTCCGTAACTACCGTAAATGGCGGCGTTCTTAAAATAATCGTTACCGGCGAGACAGGTGAGGGTGACGGTATAGATTCAAACGGTTGGCTTGTAATCAACGGCGGAAAGGTGATTGCTTCAGCGTGTGCCTTCAGTGGCGATGCAGGTATAGACTCTGATATGGGTATTCATATTAACGGCGGCACTGTAATAGCAACGGGAAATATGCTTGACAGAATAGAGAACGGCGGACAGACTCATGCAGTATTTAACTTCGCAAAGAAACAGAATGGTACTGAAGCAGTTACGTTTAAAGACGCAGACGGAAAGACAATTCTTGACCATATTGCAGAAAATGATTATTCTGTTCTGATTTACAGCAGTCCCGATTTAAAGGAAGGTACTTATACACTGTGGAATGGTGAAACGCAGTTATCGGGACAGAGTGGCGGCATGGAGAATATGATGCATGGAGGATTTAAGCCTGACGGTGAAATGACTGAAGGCATGACACCGCCTGAACTTCCTGAAGATGGGGAAATGCCGAGCCACCCCGATATGCCGGAAAGAGGGGAGTTTCCCGAAGGCAAGGAACCGCCGAAGGGTGAAGTGGCTCATGAAGGTTTTGAGTTGCCCGAAGGAGGAGATAAACCTGAAAAGCCTGAAGGAGAGAAGCAGAGACCTGAAGGCTTTAACGGAGATACAGTCGAACAGACAGCAGAGTTTAAAATTGTTGCCGGTGCTAATATGTTCGTCGGTGTGACGGAATATGTTGAGAAATGAGTGAAGAATACGCCTGAATAAAAAAACTTGATTTTTCTTTCGGTTTGTGATATAATCAATTTAATAATTAATCAAATAGTTTGATTGATACAATTTGATACACACTAATTGATACAGCAGTTGATACAAGCACCTGAAAATGCTTGGAACAACTGCTTTTTTTATGACTTTCGGGCATTAAAATCAACGAAATTCCTTATTTAAGGTGAATAAAGCCCAACGGCTTGGAAGAGTGGGAATAATAACAACAAAGCCGAAAGTCCTTTATTTATGGGACTTTCGGCTATTCTTTTTTGCCTTAGTGATACATGTATGACACACTAAAACCTATAAAACTGTGAGTTTTTTGGCACGAAAATGTATTAGATGTACGAGGATAATAATCCGACTCTTTTTGAATAGGAGTCGTGTTTTATTGACATTTTTCGCCATTTGTGATATATATTATCTGTTCTTAATATTTTTTATGGGGGGTGAGTCTTTGCTCAGCAAAGAAGAAATCGAAGTATGTTGTAATGAGTTTTATATTTCTGTTTATAGATATTGTCTGTACTTTTTATCTGATAAGGAGGATGCTGAGGATGCAACGCAGGAAACATTTGTTGCCTTTAGCAGAAAGGGTCATCTTATTGAAAGAGAACATATTAAATCCTGGCTTTTCAGAACAGCACACAATATGGTTTTGAGAAAATACAGGGAAAGATATAATAAAACTAACAGAGAAAGCTTTTGTAACGAGGCGATACTTGAAGCTTCTGCTAAATTTACAAGATTTGAAGAGGATATGGTTTCTTATTACGGAGAAAGGTATGTGAAAGAGGTTTACAGCCGCTTGTCTGACCGTGAAAAAGAGCTTTTTGATTTATACAGTGACGGAACCCTGAAAACAGGACAGATCGCTGAAATGTTGGGTATTGATTCCCATACCTGCTCAATGAGAAGAAAGCGTCTTAAAGATAAGTGCAGAGATATAATGATGGAAATTTTATTTTATTAATCTTTTTTTGTTACGTTTTCGCTTTTTGGTGATATATATACGAAGAGCGAAACTTACCAAAAGGAAGGGTGGTCTACTTTGGAAGAGGAAAATCAGGTTCTCGGCTTAAATGCCGGAGCCGTTGAAAATAAAGAAAATCTTGAGTCAGAAGATTTTGTGTTTTATTGTCAGAATAAGAAAGAAGCTAAAAATAATATCGACAGCTCATCAAAAACCTTAGATGATTTCATTGATTCACTTATACAGGATGTGCCTGCTCCTGAAGAGGATGAGGTAAAATCCGGTATAGACGGAATTCTCGGAAAGGTTTATTCCGAAGAAGAACACACACAAACAGTAAAAGATAACGGAAAGAAGAGAATAGCATTAAAGGTGCTCTTCGTTGCGGCGTTGCTTTCTGCTCTTTCATTTTCGGGTCTTTTTGCTTTAGGTAACCGCCATGAAATCAGTATTGAAAACGGTTTTGTGGCTTTTGCGAAAGATACTGCAAGGATTGTGTTTTTCGGCGAGGGCGAAAAATATATCTCCATTGATTCGTTGTTTCTTGATTTAGAAAATCACGGATATGAAGATATACTCTTCCCTCAGGAGTTTATAAACCGCTCTGATGATTGTAAGGTAAGCGTACCTGAATATATTGGGGATGAAGTGTTAAACCAGGCTACTTTTGAACTGAAATTCAAGGATGTTGTGTATAAGTTCGGAATACATAAAAACAATGACTTAAAAGCAACAAAAGGTTTGGTTGACATGGGTGATGCTGAAACTGTTGTAGTTAACGGTATTTCTATGAATGTAGTTGAACTAAACGACGAAACAACTATAGAATTTATTAATGACGGATATAGTTATTATATTACTTCAACAAATTCTTATTCTGATATGCTTAAAATAGCTGAAAGCATACAGTAAGGAGTTTTTATAATGAAAAGAGCAATATGTCTTTTTCTTTCAATAGTAATGATGTTTTCGTTCTTTGCCTTTGATACATTTGCAACGGACGATGGTTTTGAACCTTATGTAATTGATTTTTCTTTGTCTCCGGATTTTGATTTTACTTCGGACGACGAAAATGCTTCACGTGCAACAGGCCTGATTTCATCTTATGTTCTCAGTTTATCGAAAACCGGGTCTGTTCTTCATATTGTAGGAGGGACTTACGGAACTACCCAGGTAGTTAAAAGCGGATTTAAGGATCTTACGGTTCAAAGAAGAAAATCAACCAATGATTCGTGGACAGATTATTATGAATACGGAAATGTATATGCCGATGCCTTTATGGCTGCTCTCGATACAAAGCTTGCGGTAGCGGCAAATTATCAGTACAGGGTGACCTGTAAGCACTACGCAAAAAAGAGCTTGCTTGTTACCCAGACCATAAGCAATGTTTCAAACATCGTAACTACTGAATAATCAGAATTAACAGCTTTAAGCACAGGAATCAGTTTTTTACTGAAAGCCTGTGCTTTTTTTGTTTTAAAAAAGAAAAATTCTTTATATATTTGTTATGTGTCTTGAAATTCCGATGTCAAAAAGAGTATAATGTATTTTGGTAATATGTGAGAGCTTATCTGATGGGCGGCCATTAAAGCTTGTAAGGAAGGTGGTTGTATGCCTGAGATAAAAATAACTGTAATCCGGAGTGACAGAAAAACTCTTTCCATACAGCTAAGACCCGGAGAGATTATTGCACGTGCACCCATAAGAATGAAGGAAAAGGATATTTACTCCTTTATTGAATCAAAGAGAGCCTGGATAGAAAAGCATATGTCAGCCATGTCAGAGCAGCAGAAAATTTGTGATGAATCTGAGCCGTTTACAGAGAAGGAAATTAAAGCGCTTACTGAAAAAGCGAGGGCGGTTATTTCTGAAAGAGTCAGATTTTATGCTCCGAAAGTTGGCGTTACCTATAACAGAATCACCATTCGCTGTCAGCGGACCCGTTGGGGTAGCTGTTCCTCTGCGGGAAATCTTAACTTCAACTGTTTACTTGCTTTGTTTCCGGTTGAAGTAATAGACAGTGTTGTTGTCCACGAGCTTTGCCACAGAAAGCATATGAACCATTCTTCGCAGTTCTATGCCGAAATTGAAAAGGTCTTTCCGGAATATAAAAAGCATCACGCTTGGCTTAGCAAAAACGGAGGAATATATCTAAGACGTATTCCGTAATTAACAGACAGTAAATTTATATAAAAAGGATGGATACAATGGTTGTCTTAATTGCCGGCGCATCTCATACAGGTAAGACTGCTCTTGCTCAGAGGCTGCTTGAAAAATATAAATATCCCTATTTTTCGATAGATCATCTTAAGATGGGACTGATAAGAAGCGGACAGACAAGTCTGGATGCTTTGAGCTCTGACAGAGAGCTTACGGAATATCTTTGGCCGATTGTCTGTGAAATGATAAAAACAGCCATTGAAAACAAGCAGAATTTAACCGTTGAGGGGTGCTACATACCCTTTGATTGGCAGAGATATTTCTCTGAAAAATATCTTTCTGAAATAAGATACTACTGTCTTGTAATGAGCTGCGATTACATAAAAAATTGTTTCGACGATATAAAAAAGTACGCTGATGTAATTGAAAAACGACTTTACGGTGAAAGCTTCACAATGAAAAATGCAATTGAGGACAACTCCGAGGTATATGCTCTTGCAAGAGAATATAATGTAAACTACATTCTTATTGACAAAGAGTATATGATAGATATTGATTTGAATAAATAATATTATCAGGAGGTAATTTTTATGAAATATCGTGAGGATAAATACGGCAACAAGCTTTCAGTTCTTGGCTTCGGCTGCATGCGTTTTAAAAAGAAAATGGGCAGAATCAGTATGGATGATGCAGAGAGGCAGATAATGACCGCTTATAACAACGGGGTTAATTATTTTGATACGGCATTCATTTATCCGGGAAGCGAAGCTGCAATTGGCGAAATCTTTGAAAAAAACAACATACGTGACAAGGTGTACATTGCCACAAAGCTTCCCCCTGCACTTATGCGCAGCACAGAAATTCTTGACAAGCTTTTTAACGAACAGCTGAAAAGACTACGTACTGACCATGTTGATTTTTATCTTATGCATATGATGGCAGACATCAAAATATGGGAACGACTTAAAAGCATTGGTATTGAGAAGTGGATAGAAGAAAAGAAGTCAAGCGGTGCTATCAGGCAGATAGGATTTTCTTATCACGGTAATTCCGATATGTTCTGTAAAATTATAGATGCTTATGACTGGGATATGTGCCTTATTCAGTATAACTATATGGACGAGCATACACAGGCGGGGCGTAAAGGTCTTAATCACGCGTACGAAAAGGGGATACCTGTTATGATTATGGAGCCCTTGCGCGGAGGCAGACTTGTAAATAATCTTCCTTCGGAGGCAAGGCAGATCTTTTCTGATCATCCTGTTCAGCACACGCCGGCACAATGGGCTTTCCGTTGGTTATATAATCAGCCTGAGCTTTCTGTTGTGCTTTCGGGTATGAATTCCGATGAAATGGTAGAAGATAATATCAGAACCGCCTGTGAAACACAAATCGGTGAGCTTACCGCCGAAGATGAGCAGATGCTCAAAAGGGTGGTAAGGGCAATCAATGCAAAAATGAAGGTGCCATGTACGGGCTGCGGTTACTGTATGCCTTGCCCAAAGAAAGTTAACATCAGCGGAACATTTTCTGCCTATAACAGACGTTATGCAAGTGGAAAGCTTGCCGGATTTACCGATTATGTAAAATGTACAACGGCAAAAGATTTTGCACCTGCATCGGAATGTATCGGTTGCGGAAAATGTGAAGCGCACTGTCCTCAGGGCATAGAAATCAGAAAAGAGCTGAAAAATGCAGAAAAGGAGCTTGAAGGTGCTTCATATAAGGTCGTAAGCGGTGTTGTGTCTGCTTTCAGAAAGAGTAAATAAAGCTTCGTAAAATTGAATGAGGTGTGATTTCTTTTGTTAAGACACTTCATTCTTGATTCTTTGCAGAATTAAAAAATCGGTAGCGTAAAACATAATATCAGTAAAGGAGCTGTAAAAAACGAAAGTTTTTTTACAGCCCCTTTTGATTTGTGTGGGGATAAAATAGGTCAAAGCGTATAGGAGCTCAAAGCCGTGATATGCTTTGGATACCGCAAGGCGCAACGCGAGACTCATACGGTTTGAGAGCAAAAAAAATCCAAGTCTTTCGACTTGGATGGGATGTGGTGCGAGTGTTCATAAGGGATGAGATTTTCAGTGAAAAGTGAATAGTTAATAGTGAAAAAGTGAAGCTCAAGTCCCTTAAGACCTGAGCTTCTTGGTGCGAGAGACGGGGTGCGGGTGTCCGGTGGACACCTCTGTGCTCGGCACAGAAGCACCGACCGAGGCGGCAACCGAGACCTTGAACCCGTACGAGCTGACCCACACGCCCCTCAAATGCTTTGAGCCTGACCGCACCCGGTGGGTGATGAAGGGAAGGCGAAAAGGCGCAGCGGTCAAAATACATAGGCGATCCAAGCCGTAATGTATTTTGGGCTCCGCAAGTCGAACGCGGGACGCGCACGTATATCGGATAAAAATAATCCAAGTCTTTCGACTTGGATGTGGTGCGAGAGTTCATAAGGGATGAGATTTTCAGTGAAAAGTGAATGGTTAATAGTGAAAAAGTGAAGCTCAAGTCCCTTAAGACCTGAGCTTCTTGGTGCGAGAGACGGGACTTGAACCCGTACGAGCTGCCCCACACGCCCCTCAAACGTGCGCGTCTGCCGATTCCGCCACTCTCGCATATTAACTTTCCGTTCTCTCGAACGCTTGTATACTATACCATTAAAGAACGAAAAAGTCAATAGTTTTTTTGCAAGTTTTTGCAAAATTTTTCTTTTATTTTATTGTTTCGCTATTGTTGAGAATTGCTGTACTGTAAAGGAATAAAACATCCTTATTCTTGAAGTCAACCATACTGCAGGCATAATCTATATTCATATAACGGATATCCAGCAGAGTGACCTTTTTATATCCTTCAGCAAGAAGGGGAGCAATAGCTGAGCTGAAGGAATCACGGAAGATGACAAGCTCTCTGTCCGTATCTGCAAAGGGATTATCTATCGTCACGAGGGAAAGCGGACCTGAAAGAAAGGTCTCATAAGGATCCTTTCCGCTGATTCTTTCCGTATCATAAACTGGTATGTCCTTGCTGTTCTGTCCGTCAAAAGCTTTCATCTTTTCAATGACCGGGCTTGTAAGGTAGCTTATGCTGTCTGCATCAAGATTGAGTGCTGCCTGACCGTAGTACACGCCGTAGAAGGGGAGAGAAGAGCTGACGGCAGTCCTGTCGCCTCTGAGCTTTACTCCTAAACCTTCAGCAAGAGCATTTGCAGTATCTTCGATTTTTTCCTGTCTCCAATGAGAGTCCGTTTTGTAGTAGTCCTCTATGGTAAGAGTCGGGAAGATATCAATATACTTTGCGTAGGCCATAGCAGTCTTCATATCCTCTACAAGAACAGAGCTGTCAAAATAAAGCACACCTGCATCCTTGGCAAGAAAAACATTTTTATCGGGTATTATAGAGAGAAATACATTTGAATCTTTCAGGAATTTCTCGTATATATATCCGAATCTTGACGTAGCATAGTCAACGGATTCTTTGTTGTAGGGATAATCCATTGAAGCTATATAGCCGTCGTGAACGTAGATTTTATTGTTGTCCCTCTGACCGAGCAGATAGTAGCTGAAATATGCCTTGATGCTGCGGAATGTATCCCTGAACGGAAAGCTGTCTACAGCATAATCTTCAAAGGTGTCCATAAACCGTCCTGTTAAAACAGAACTTACGGATACCTCGGGGAACTTTGTGAGCTCTCTTCTTTCACTGTAGGAATAGGTTTCTTTCGGAAGAAAGATACACAGAAGAAAGCCTGATAACACAACAGAACAGGCGAGAACACATATTATAATATTAAAAGTCTTTTTTTTCATTTTATCAGAACCTGAAATATAAGAATGGATTGAATGAACCGTCTACAAGATAAGCCGTTGAAAGAACAAATACACCTATAATGAAAAGGGGAGTAAGAAGCTGCCTTGCTTTTTCCGGCAGACGGTTGATGATGGTTTTGCAAAGGGGGGTAGAACCAATGATGGCCGCAATTATAATCACAGCATAGTTTTTAAGATAGTAAACAGTTTCGGATGTGATAAAGGGTATTTCTTCAAGGAAGAACATCTGTCTGAAACATAAAAGCATTTCGCTCATATTTTCTCTGTTGAAAATAGTAAAGCTTATGAGCGTTATAAAAATAACATAGATGTGAGAGAAAATGCAGTGCTTTTCAAGGAATTTTCCGTAAAGGAGCTTTTCAGAAATCAGAATTACTGCATAGAATATGCCCCAGATAATGTAGTTCCAGCCTGCACCGTGCCAGAAGCCTGTAAGAAACCATACCACGAAGATGTTGAATATGTGTCTTGCCGGTGACACTCTGTTACCGCCCAAGGGGATGTAGACATAGTCTCTGAACCATGTTCCCAGGGACATATGCCATCTTCTCCAGAATTCTGTTGCACTCTTTGAAATGAAGGGATAATTGAAATTTTCCAGAAAATTGAAGCCAAGCATCCTGCCAAGACCTATTGCCATATCGCTGTAACCGGAAAAGTCGAAGTAAATCTGTAAAGCAACGGCAACGGCATTAACCCAGGCAAAAATTACCGAGGTATCTGTTGCTGAATTAAAGGCGGAGCAGAATGAGCCGATGGTGTTTGCAAGAAGAATCTTTTTCCCGAAGCCTACGGTAAATTTCACTACACCTGAGGCAAAAAGCTCTGTACTGTGAGTACGTGTTTTCAGCTCACGTTCAATATCCGTATATCTTACAATGGGACCAGCGATAAGCTGAGGAAAAAGAGTGATATAGCAGGCAAGGTCAACAGGGTTTCTCTGTGCTTTTGTACCTCTGTAAACATCCACCTGATAGCTTAAAATCTGGAAGGTGTAAAAGCTTATTCCGATAGGAAGGACAACATTCAGCAGGGGAACAGAAAGGCCTGTTGCAGAATTGAATGTATTTATGAAGAAATCGGCATACTTAAAGTATACAAGAAAAGAAACAGGAATTAAAAGGGACAGGCATAAAATGAGCCTGCCCTTTTTTGTGTTCCTGTATTTTTCAAGTATAAGTCCTGAAATATAGCCTGTTGCTATTGAGATGAGCATTACAACCGTCAGCTTGGGCTCGCCCCAGGCATAAAAAACAAGACTTGACACTAAAAGGGTGAAGTTTTTGAATTTACGTGGTACGAGAAAATAAACAAGAAAAACTAACGGAAGAAAATAATAGATGAAGGGAATACTTGAAAAAAGCATAGTTTTTTACTTATGCAGCGATTGCGCCTTCAAGAACTACTGTTGCGTTTTCAAGAGCGCCTGTAGCCTTTGTCTTGAAGAGCTCGATGATCTGACCGTTACCGAAAGCAGTTACTACGAAGTTGCCGGTCTGGATAACTACGAATTTTTCGGGGAAGCCGCACATCCAGTGTCTGCCGTTGAGTCCGTCCTGGAAATCTTTTGCAAAAGCAGCTACATCTGTGCCTTCCTTGAGGAGATAAGCAGCACCTGTGAAGTTATTAGCGTTCATCATGTGCATCATTGAAGCTGCATCTTCGATGTTTGCTGTCTGTGATGCGGGAAGAGCAAGAGTAACATCGAGTTCTTCTGTTGCTGCAATGTCGAATTTGCCGGGAGCATCCATTGTGAGGTTAGCTGAATCGCCGCCACCGATGGGGAATTTGTTATCGTCGGGTTCATCTGCGTATGCTGCCCATACTGCGTTAAGAACTGCTGTTGCATCTGTATAAGATGATGCGCCTGTGTCTTCGTTGTTTCCGCCGCCGCATGCTGCGAAGAGCACGAGAACTACTGCTGCGAGAAGGATTGCTGTTAATTTTTTCATTTTGTGAGTCTCCAATCTTTTTAGTTGTTTTGGTTTTTACCGAAAGTGATTATATCATATACCTTAATTAAATTCAACTGTTTGGTTAAAATTAACTTATTGTACATATTTGGGCGATTTTATAAAAGTATTGGCTAAAAAACAGTATTTATAAATAAAATGTTGACTTGCCGAAAAAACCGTGATATAATGAACCGAACAAACTCACAGGAGGTATATACCATGAAGCGTATTAAGACAATGGAAACAAAGAACCTTTGTTCTTCCGCAAAAAACGGCGGTTGCGGTGAATGCCAGACATCCTGCCAGTCTGCATGTAAGACAAGCTGCGGTATTGCTAACCAGCAGTGCGAAAGCAAGCAGAAATAAGTTTAGTTTTTTGAGATGTGCCGCCGACTCATACTCGGTGGCATTTTTCTGTGAAAGGAAGAAATGAAATGATACATTCGTATAAACTCGGCGGATTAAACATTGTCCTCGACATCTGCTCCGGTTCTGTACACGCAGTGGACGAGGTAGCTTATGATATTATAAATCTTTACGAAAGTGAAAGTAAGGAAAAGATAATTTCTCTTATGCTCGAAAAGTACGCAGACAGAGAGGATGTTACAAGACAGGAGCTTGAGCTCTGCTTTGAAGATATAGAAGAGCTCAAGGAAGAAGGCAAGCTTTTTTCTGAAGATACCTTTGAGCCTATGGCAGGAGAGCTTAAGAAAAAGAGTGCAGGCATTATAAAAGCGCTTTGTATGCATATAGCACATACGTGTAATCTTAACTGCTCCTACTGCTTTGCCAGTCAGGGTAAATATCACGGAGACAGAGCAATGATGAGCTTTGAGGTGGGCAAGCAGGCATTTGATTTCCTTATCACCAATTCAGGAACAAGAAGAAATCTGGAGGTTGACTTTTTCGGCGGAGAGCCTCTTATGAATTTTGACGTGGTAAAGGAGCTTGTAGCTTATGCACGAAGCATAGAGAAGGAGCACGGCAAAAACTTCCGCTTTACTCTTACTACCAACGGTGTGCTTATTGATGATGATGTAATCGATTTCGCAAATAAGGAAATGAGCAACGTAGTTTTGAGTCTTGACGGCAGAAAAGAGGTTCACGATCGCTTCCGTGTGGATTACAACGGAAAGGGTAGCTGGGAAAAGATTGTTCCTAAGTTTCAAAAGCTTGTTGAAGCGCGTGAAGGCAAAAACTACTATATGCGCGGAACCTTTACCCATCATAACCCGGACTTCCTTGAGGATATAAAGGAAATGCTTTCTCTCGGTTTTAAGGAACTGAGTATGGAGCCTGTAGTATGTGCCGAGGATGACCCGTCTGCTCTCACGAAGGAAGATCTTCCTGTAGTTATGAAGCAGTACGAGGATCTGGCTGAGCTTATGTTGAAAAAGCATAAGGAGGGTGACGGATTTACCTTCTATCACTATATGATTGACCTTAAGGGCGGTCCTTGCATTTATAAGAGAATTTCGGGATGTGGCTCAGGTACTGAGTATATGGCGGTTACTCCCTGGGGCGATCTTTATCCTTGCCATCAGTTTGTGGGTGAAGAAAAATATAAGCTCGGTGATGTATGGAAAGGTGTCACAAACACAGAAGTTCAGAATGAGTTTGCTGAGTGCAATGTATATACCCGTGAAGAATGCCGTAACTGTTGGGCAAGACTTTACTGCTCAGGCGGTTGTGCTGCCAATGCTTATCATGCAACAGGCAGTGTAAAGGGTATTTACAAAACCGGCTGCGAGCTTTTCAAAAAGAGAATGGAATGTGCCATTATGCTCGAGGTTGCAAAAACTTTAGGAGATGAATAATGAAAACTCCCCTTAATGATTTTCTTGAAAAATATTCAAAAGAGAATAAAATCCGTTTTCATATGCCCGGTCACAAAGGTCGGGCATTTATTGGCGTTGAAGAGTACGACATAACCGAAGTAGAGGGAGCAGATGTACTTTACAGTGCTGACGGTGTGCTTAGGGAGAGTATGGAGAACGCATCGAAGCTTTTTGGTACGGCGAAAACTCTTTACAGCACCGAAGGCTCATCTCTTGCTATCCGGGCTATGGTGTATCTTATTAAGGTTTATGCACTTTCAAATGGCAGAAAACCGAAAATAGCCGCTTTGCGTAACGCTCATAAGACCTTCATAACAGCCTGTGCTCTTACGAATGTGGAGATTGAATGGCTTTACGGCAAAGAAAACAGGGGCATTACCTGCTGTAATGTTACTGCGCAAGAGGTAAGAGATTATTTTGAAGCTGACGCTGAACTGCCGGTGGCTCTTTATGTGACCTCACCCGACTATCTCGGCAATATGGCTGATATAAAGGCTTTGTCTGACCTGTGTAAAGAAAAGGGGATTATACTTGCTGTTGACAATGCTCACGGAGCCTATCTGAATTTTCTGTCCGAAAATCTACATCCTATTTCTCTCGGTGCAGACATCTGCTGTGACTCTGCCCATAAAACACTTCCTGTGCTGACAGGCGGAGCGTATCTGCATATTTCCGGGAAGTCACCCGAGCTTTTTGTCGAGAAGGCGGAATATGCCTTGTCTCTTTTCGCTTCAACAAGTCCTTCGTATATTATTCTCAGCTCTCTTGAGAAGGCTAACGGCTTGCTCTCTTCTGATTATTCCGAAAACCTTGCAGAGTTTATTGAAAAGGTTAAATGTCTAAAAGAAAATCTTGCTGTAAAAGGCTATTCTTTTATCGGTGATGAACCGCTTAAGCTTACCTTTGATAGTAAAAAATACGGTTATAGCGGAACTGAATTTGCAGAATATCTCTTACTCAATAATATAGTATGTGAATTTGCTGATGAGGATTATACTGTTCTGATGCTTTCACATTGCAATACCGACGAAGAGCTCGAATATCTTCAGAGCGTTCTTTTCAGACTTCCTCGCAGAGAAATTATTGCAGCACGTCCGCCTGAGATTTTGCCCGCTGAAGCAGTTATTCCTCTTTCAGAGTGTATTTATCTGCCCACGGAAAGGGTTAAGACTGGATGTGCGCAGGGCAGAATTTGCGGCAGCATCAATATAAGCTGTCCGCCGGCTGTTCCTGTTGTTGTTGCAGGCGAGCGTATAGGTGAACCACAGCTGGAATTACTGAGATACTACGGTGTAAAAGAAATAGAAGTGTTAAAAATGTGGTGAAGGGCATAATTTTATTATTACATTGTATTTATATTATAGGACTACAGCCTCTTTGGTTGTAGTTTTTCTTTTTTTACAAAAAAACAATGTTTTTTTTGTGTAAATTACATCACTTTAAATTGTTGACAAATTTTGAATTTGGATATAAAATTAATATGTATAATTAGCTGTAGTTGTTTTGCAGCTCGAATTGCCGAAAAAAGAAAAAGGAACTCTGTTTACAGGATGGTCAGACCTGATGGGTGATTGATTCTATGAGGCGATGATACAAACTACCTCTCAGTGAGAATAAAGCCTCTCCTGGAAGGAGAGGTGGCAGCCGTCAGGCTGACGGAGAGGTAATCCTAAAAGGAGATGATTATTAAATGAAAAACAAAACATTCAAAAAATCATTGTCAGTATTTTTAGCAGTATTGATGCTTATGTCAAGCTGGGTATGGGTACCCGGTGAGCATAACCATGTCAGCGCGGTGGAATACCAGGGAATAAATGCTACAATTCTGACTAATCAGGCAGCAATCAGTAGTTTTAATGAAAACAGTTTTAATGTTCCTAATCCTACAACAACCACCGGTAAATTCCATGGTGATACCAATGGTTCAAGCGATTATGTAACAACAGAGAATTTTAACAATCAGTACAAAAAAATTCTTTATTCACCTGCATATGGATCAAGTGACAATGATCTTAATAGTGGTTGGGCGGCTAATTTTACAGGGATTTCCAACATAGACAGTGTACGCTTGTGGTATCCCACCACAACTATGATTTATGATGGCACAGGAATTAATCCTAAGATGGGTGTTCTTTTTGCTGTTGACGCAGCAAGCTCCAAGCAGGTTGGAGTTTCAAATGTTTATATGTCTGCAAATGCTAATGGTCTTGTTATGCCTGAAGCATACTGGCATGCAAAATCAACTGCATCTAAAAGCCCTTATTATACGGCTTTTGCACATCTTTATCTTATGTATAATGTTGGGGCTTCGTGGATTTCAACAAGCAGTAGTAATGATAAAACATCCACAACTTCAAAAGGTGCATGGGAAGTTAATGCAAGTACTATTGAATATCAAGGTGGCGGATTCGGTTCCGGAAATACATATTATAAATCTATTACTCCGACCTGGACAGTACGTTCCGGTTCCAACTATAGTGTGACAGCTCAAAATACAATCTATGTTATTGACTATGTGCCCTATATAAACGCTATGTCAAAAATGAAAGAGTATTATAATGCTATTAAGAGCGAACCGGGTAAATATTCAACAGCTTCTGTTGCAAAATTTAAAGATATTGCTAATAGTTTAATTGCTGTTAAAGTTAACGATTATATTAATGCTTCAAAAAATGATGTTTCAGGTTGGAACACTGCTGTTTCATCAGCTCTTTCAGCCTGTAATAGCTTCACTCTCGAAAAGAGAAAGACTGAGCTTACCTATGATAACCTGATTTCCTTTACAGACTGGGTAAACTCAGCTTCATCAACATCAGCAGGTGCTACACTGACCTGTGATGAAAATGCAGGTACGGTTACTTTTAATGGTAATGGCACAACTGCTGATATTTATTCAAATCACAATGGAGCGGGAGGTAGAACAAACTATAAGAACTATTATGCTTTCCCTGTTGTGGGAGGAGAGGAATATACATTTACATACAACTCCGCTAATGTTTCACACAGTACACAGTGGTACGTGTTCTGGTTCAAGGAAGACGGCTCTGCTCCCACAGCTACTAACGTAACATGGGGTGGTACAGGTTGGTTTACAGATAAATCCCATGGAGGTAAGGCAGGTAACGGCGTTATGACTCAGAGCTTTACAGCTCCCTCAGACGCTGCCTATGCTGAATTCCGTATTGGTACAAGTGGATCAACAACTGCTACTGCAACCTTTTCTAATATCGCTTTCTATCAGACCTCCCGTGCAGACTTTGCTGCAAACTCCTGCGTAACACATCCCCGCAGAAAGGTTTACACCTACGGCGATGCAGTAGGCACATCCTTTGCTTCTCCCACAAAATACGGCTATAAGTTCAAGCATTGGGTTGTTGATACAACTTGGAACGGCTATCAGAAAGATGTTGATACTGTTGCACCGTCAGTTTACAGCACAACACCTATGAATGAGAGTTATAACTTACATTCAGTATGGTGGGACGCACAGAACGATGTAAGCTATGATAATATGTTCTCATTCTCTGAATGGGCAACATCTTCATGCGTTAAGGGTATTTGGTATACTAGTGACAATAAGGTTCTTGATGAAGGAAGAATTTCAGTTGATGCTGAGAACGGGTCAGTTTCACTTACAAGATATGCTGATGATTATTGCTGTAATACAAACCTTTGGGTTGATGTAGCAGATCGTTATGCTACAGCACTTGAACCTAATACTGATTATGTACTTGAATTCGACCTTGAAACAACCTATGCAGGTTCGGGTAGTATAATTAATGTTTGTAAATATCTTACCGGTGGAACAACAGCAGCTGATGAAGATTACTTTGCTGCGGGTAAGAATATTAAGAATGAATTTAACTCTGGTGATAATACCAAACTTATTCTCAGACTTGGCAATTTAAAAGAAGGAACTATGACTGTTTCTAATATCAGACTTTACAAAAAGTCCGATGCAGACAAGATTGCTTCTATCACATATCCCAACACACAGAGAGACTACGGTGTAACTGATATTGCAAATCTTCAGACACCCGTAAGACCCGGTTATGTATTTGAAGGCTGGTATACAGATGCAGCTTGCACAGTTGCAGCAACACAGGCTGACCTCGTAAACAGTGTTAACGTTTACTCCAAGTGGACAGCTAATCGCTACGGAGTTCTTTACGATAACCTCTTTGATTTCTCTAAGTTTACACTTGCAACAGATACTGTTAAGGAAATCAGCAACAGAACCAATTCAGGCTTTACTATGACATCACTCAGCGGTACCGATGCCAATACCGGCTTCAGCTATGCAATTCCTGTTGAAGCAGGCAAGACATATACCCTTACAGCTGATACCGAATTTACAAAGGGAAGCGGCGGTTATGATATTTATATTCAGTGTCTTAATTCCTCAATGGCAGGCGAAACTTCTGCTACAGTAGTCGGCGGCACAGGAAATGCCGGCAAGGAAGGCAACGTATATGTCCGCATTTCCGGTCAGACAGCTGCTAATCCTTATATTACATTCAAAGCAGGCGATACAACTGCTTATGTAAAGATAAGATTCGATGCTAACGCAGCCGGTAATGTGCTTATCGTAAATAATATCAGACTTAATGAAGCCAATAAAGTTGCAGACGGTATTTCCTATCACCTCGGTAACAATGTAACCTACGGTTCTGCCTACGGCACACTTCCCACACCTACAAAGACAGGCTATGCCTTTGTAGGCTGGAAAACAGCTGACGGCACAACAGTAACAAAGGACACAGTTGTAGCTACAGCTTCAGATCATACCCTTTATTCAAGCTGGAGCCCGATTACTTACACCGTTTCCTTCAATGCTAACGGCGGTAGCGGCACAATGTCAGCTCAGACTCATACCTATGATAGCTCTCTTGCCCTTACAGCCAACACACTCACAAGAACAGGCTACACCTTCAAGAACTGGAATACCAAGGCTGACGGTACGGGCACTACTTATATCAACAGTCAGAGTGTATCTAACCTCACTACAACTCAGGGCGCAACAATAACTCTCTATGCTCAGTGGAACATCAATAAATACACCGTAACCTTCGAAAAAGCTGACGGTACAACTACCACACAGTCTGTTGAGTACGGAAAGACCCCCGTAGCTCCTAATAATACAGATGCTCATAATGATGCTGCTGGTCATCATACATATTCATGGCCTGACATCGGTGCGGTAACAGGTAATGTGACATACAAAGAAATTAAAAATACTGCTGAGCATACTGAAGGTGAACCAGTTGAGGAAAACAGAAAAGCTTCAACCTGTACAGTAGCAGGTAGTTACGAATCAGTAGTTTACTGTTCAGTATGTAATGAAGAGCTCAGCAGAAAGACAGTTGTTCTTGAACTTGCAGACCATACCTTCAGTGCAGCAACATGTACAGCGCCCAAGACCTGTTCAGTTTGTGGTGCAACAGAAGGCGAAGCACTCGGCCACGATTATGATGCAAACGGTGACGGTGAGATAACAGAGGAAGACGGTGTGGTTGACCCTGCTCCTACCTGTACCGCCGAAGGTGTAAGAACATATACATGTAAAAACTGTTCAGCATCATATACACAGGCTGTCAGCGCAAAGGGACACACTCCAGGTGCAGAAGCAACATGTACAACAGCACAGACATGTACAGTATGTAATGTAACACTCGTTGCAGCAAAGGGTCATGCTTACGAAGGCAAGGTAACAACAGAGCCCACATGTACAGAAAAGGGTGTTAAGACATTTACCTGTAAGAACGATGCAAGTCATACTTATACAGAAGAGATTGCAGCTACAGGCCATACTCTTACACAGGTAGAAGCTAAAGCTCCCACCTGCGGTGAAGCCGGATGGGATGCATACGAAAAATGTTCAGAGTGTGACTACTCAACAAAGGTTGAAAAACCTGCAACCGGTGCACACACATATGTATATGTTCAGAATGCTGATAAGAAGACTCATACCGGTACCTGCTCAGTTTGTTCTGCAACAGAAACCGGAACTTGCTCAGGCGGCACAGCAACCTGTACAGACCCGGCGGAATGTTCAATCTGTAACGGTATCTACATTGAAGCTCCCGGTCATAAGCCCGGTGAAGCAGTAACAGAGAATGTTGTTGCTGCAACCTGTCACAGCAAGGGCTCATATGATACAGTAGTATACTGTTCAGTTTGTAATGAAGAGCTCAGCAGTGTAACAACTGTTGTTGATGAAGTTGCTCATACCGAAGATAATCCGGTAACAGAAAACTTTGTTGATTCCACTTGCTACGAGGAAGGCTCATATGATGAAGTTGTTTACTGCTCAGTATGTAAAGCTGCAGGTAAAACAACTGTAATCAGCAGATTAGAAAAAACAGTAGCAAAGAAAAATCATACTCCCGCTTCTGCAGTAAAGGAAAACATCAAAAAGGCATCCTGCTTTGAAGGCGGTTCATATGACGAAGTTGTTTACTGCTCAGTTGAAGAATGTAATGCTGAAATCAGCAAAACCGAAAGAACAATTGAAAAGCGTGAACACAATTATTGTGATTGGTACTATGCAAATGAAGCTGATAAGCCGACCTACACTAAGAAGGGTACCCAAACTCGTAAGTGTACTAATGTGGCAGATGAGCTTTATGTAGTTTGCGAGCACACGGATACACGTGAGGTTGATATGCTTGAGGATTCAACCGCACCCACAGGTACAATCACTTATAAAGAAACTGTATGGGATAGATTCCTTGAAACAATCACGTTCGGCATTTACACAAGCGAGGATGTAGTTCTTACAATCGAGGCAACCGATGCAGAATCCGGCGTTGCAAAGATTGAATACATCATTTCTGATGAAGTTATGACTAAAGAAACAGTCATGGCTCTTGAAGATTCAGAATGGACAGCTTATTCAGAGGCTGACAAGGTTACAATTACAAAGGCAGATGCTGAAAACAAGGTCGTTTATGCCAAGTTGACAAATACACAGAATGGTGTGACCTATCTCAGCACTAACGGTATCACATTCGACCTTAGTGCTCCCGTAATTGAATCTGCTGTTAATTGCACATATGCAACAATTACCGTAACTGATGCAAACCTTGATAAGGTTACAGTAAACGATAATGAAGTTGAACTTACAGAAGGCAAAATCACAGTTGAGGGTGTTAATAACTATACTGTTGTTGCAACAGATAAGGCCGGAAACAAAACAGAAGTAACTGTTATGGTTAAGGGACACACTCCCGGTGCAGAAGCAACATGTACAACAGCACAGACATGTACAGAATGTAAAGTAACACTCGTTGCAGCACTCGGTCATAAGCTCACTCAGGTAGAAGCAAAGGCAGCAACCTGTGAAGCAATCGGTTGGGAAGCATACGAAGAATGTTCAGTATGTGACTACACAACATACGAAGAGATTCCTGCAAAGGGTCATGCTTATGAAGGTGCAGTAACAACTGCTCCCACATGTACAGAAAAGGGTGTAATGACTTATACCTGTAAGAACGATGCAAGTCACACTTACACAGAAGAGATTGCAGCAAAGGGACATACACTCACTCAGGTAGAAGCAAAGGCAGCAACCTGTGAAGCAATTGGTTGGGAAGCATACGAAGAATGTTCAGTATGTGACTATACAACATACGAAGAGATTCCTGCAAAGGGTCATGCTTATGATAGAACAAAATCTGAATCCAACCTTACCCGTCCTGCTCTTGTTGACGGTAAATGGACAAATGGTTATTACACCTACAAATGTATTAACGATCCCTCACATACCATTAAAGAAGAAGTAGACAGGGCATCTTACACTGCTTATGAAGCAGCTCTTGCAAATCTCAACTCTCTTCTTACAACAGACATTACAGAGGCAGCAAAAGCAGCCATCAACCAGGTTATTACAGAAAATAAGGTAGCTGATAATCTTATTACAACAGAACAGACTGTAATCGATGCTGCAACAGAAAAGCTTGTACAAGCATTTGGAGATAATAACAATTCACTCAACACCTACACCGTTACATTCAAGATTGACGGTTCAGCAGATGTAGTTGTGAATGTTATCAGCGGTCATAATGCAACAGCACCTACAGATGTGAAGAAGGCATACGATGATACATACCATTACACCTTCACCGGTTGGGATACAACATTCACAAATGTTACAACAAATCTTACCGTAACTGCTCAGTTTGATGCTATCGCTCACAGCTTCAGCACTCATAACGATAAGGATGATGAATATCATACTGATGTATGTGCTTGCGGTTACAGTAAGGATGTAAAACATACCGAAACAAGCAAAGTTACAATAAAAGCTTCCTGTTATGCTGACGGTGTAAGAACTTATACCTGCTCCGTATGCGGCGGTACAAGAACAGAAACCATAGCTAAGAGAACTCACCACGTTGTTGATACCACAGTTGCTGTTGAGCCTACCTGCTCTGCAACAGGTACAATGAATCAGAAGTGTGACCATGTAGGTTCTGACGACTACGAAGCTTGTGATTACACTACAACAAGAGTGATGGACAAGGTTGCAGATGCTCATAAGGCAGAAGCAGACTACACAGTAATTCAGAAAGCAACCTGTGAAGCTGACGGTTACAAGGCAATACTTTGTGAATACTGCGATGCAGAGCTTTTAAAAGAAACAATCGCAAAGAGAGAGCATGTATACAAGGATAACGGTGTGCAGACAAATGCAACCTGTCTTGCGGATGGCGTTATGAACACTATCTGTACAAATGTTGAGACAGATACACATAAGGCTTGTAAACACGAATCAACAAGAGCAATCACAAAGCTTGACCACTCTTACACAGGTGAATACAAGTGGGACAATTCTTCAACAACCAAAACTCACTCTCAGAAGTGCGTAAACGGATGTAATGAGTACGGTAATGAAACAGATTGTACATTTGACAAGGTTGTAACAGCGCCTACCTGTTATAACGGCGGTTATACGACATATACCTGTTCTGTATGTAAAAACAGTTATAATGCAGACAATGTAGCAAAGCGTGAACATGATTATGTATATGCAAACGGTAACGGTACAGTTCATGAAGTAACTTGTAAGTATGAAGATTGTAAATACACAGCAACAGAAAACTGCTCCGGCGGTACAGCAACCTGTACAGAAAAAGCAACCTGTGAAAAGTGTCTTACTGCATGGGGCAACAATGATTCAAACAACCATGTAGGATACAATACAGAAGTATCCAGAACACCTTCAACCTGTAACACCAAGGGTTCAGTAACAAAGAAGTGTGCTTGCGGAGACACTAAGACAACAGCACTCGAACTCGATGCAAGCAACCATGAGGGTTACAATGAAGAAGTATCCAGAACACCTTCAACCTGTAACACCAAGGGTTCAGTAACAAAGAAGTGTGCTTGCGGCGATGAAAAGACAACAGAGCTTGATCTTGATGCAAGCAACCATGAAGGATACAACACAGAAGTATCCAGAACACCTTCAACCTGTAACACCAAGGGTTCAGTAACAATGAAGTGTGCTTGCGGAGACACTAAGACAACAGAGCTTGACCTTGATGCAAGCAATCATGAAGGTTACAATGAAGAAGTATCCAGAACACCTTCAACCTGTAAAACCAAGGGTTCAGTAACAATGAAGTGTGCTTGCGGAGACACTAAGACAACAGCACTTGAACTCAATGCAAGCAACCATGAAGGTGAAGCAAAAATCAAAAAGAACTACAAAGATGCAACCTGTACATCAGAAGGTTACACAGGCGATATTCACTGGTCATGCTGTGATGTTCTCGCAACAAAAGGAACAACAACCGAAATGATTCCTCACATGGATTCAGCTGATGACGATAATCATCTTTGCGACTACGGTTGTGGAACAACTGTTGAAGAGTGTTTAGACGGTGATGATAATAACCATGATTGCGATATCTGTGGTAAGGAAAATGTATCTGACCATAATTGGAAAGATGCAGACTGTACAACACCCAAGACATGTTATATCTGCGGTGCAACTGAAGGCACAGCACTTAGCCACGACTATGTCAGTGTTGTAACCAAAGAGCCCTCCTGCGGTGAAAACGGTATCAGAACCTATACCTGTAAAAACGATGCAAGTCATACCTATACAGAGGTAATCAAGGCAACAGGCGAGCACAATTATGTAAATATAACTGTGATTAAAGAAGCAACCTGTGTCAGCGAAGGTATTATTGAAAAGGCTTGCGGATGCGGTGCAAAAATACAGGAAACTACTTCTTCTGTTAACCACAAGTGGGAAGAGGAAGGCTACACAGTCAAGGGCGAAGAAGCAACATGTATCAGCAACGGTATCAAGCGTTATGACTGTGTATACAAAGAATATGGATGTACAGCTTACAGAGCAGATACACTTGAAAAGACTGACCATACATATGCAGTTGATACTGAAGGCTCAGCCTCTGCAACATGTACGAATAACGGTTATATAAGATACAAGTGTACTGTTGAGAATTGTATTGCTACCTATGACGAATTCTATAAGGTTGACGTAAACGGTGAGTATGAGCTTGATGCAGAAGGTGAAAAGATTCTGCTGGCTCCCGCTACCGGACACAACTATAAGAATACCGTAATAGCTCCTACCTGTGACAAGGAAGGATATACACTTTCTGTATGTAAGGAATGTGAGTACACATTTATTGACGGACTTTCAGTTGTTCCTGCCAAGGGACATACTGACAAGAATAATGACGGTATGTGTGACGACTGTACAGTAAATATTGTCGGCTCATGTAAATGTCTTTGCCACAGCAAAAACTGGTTACTCAGAATAATCTATGTTATTATCAGATTTATCAGTAAGCTCCTTGGTGTAAACAAGGAATGTGCATGCGGTGTGATTCATTATTAATTTCAATTTAAAAAGACAACCGTTCCGTGAGGGACGGTTGTTGCTTTTTATTTATGAGCAAAAGAAAGTTGTGGATATATATACAGAAAAATTTTATTAAAAAAGGCTGATAAATACTTGAAAAATGAAAATGAGGTGCTATAATAAACTTTACGAGGTGATGCTATGACTCATAATATTATTGGTGCGGCAGTATGCGCTTTGTTCGGGCTGTTTGTAGCCTATGTTAATTATGCACTCAGCAAAAAAATCCTTGAAACTAAGCCGGATAAGCTTGCTCTTGCTACTGTTCTGAGACAGGCTGTTCAGGTGGGTTATCTTATAATAGTTTATTTTGCAGGTAAAGAATTCACGGAAAATCCGGCTTTCTTGTTGGTAGGTGCAGTTGTCGGAATGACTTTACCGATGTTTTTCTTTACAAAAAAGCTTCTGAAGCTGAATGAAGCTCTTGCACTGAAAATAAAAGAAGGGGAGGAGGATGAAAATGGGTGAAAAATCTGAGGTGATTATTAATCTGTTCGGTATTTTTGACGTAACAGGTGAAGTAATTACCATGTGGATAATACTCGGGATTTTGACGGTGGTTTCCTTGATTGTTAAGCTTAATCTTAAGGAAAGGCCCGGCAGATTCCAGAATGTTATCGAAACCGGCGTTGAATATCTTGATAATTTTTTTACGGATATTCTCGGAAAGAAAAAGGCAAGAAAGTATTTTACATTCCTTGCTTCGCTCTTTATTTTTATTATTTTCTCAAACTATTCCGGCATGATACCGGGTGTGGGACTTACTGATTATGTGAAGGCGCCTACTGCCTCTCTTTCAGTAACTGCGGGTCTTGGTGTGCTGACATTTCTGTTTTTACAGATCTCGGGCATCAGACACAATGTCAAGCATTATTTTAAGCGCTTTGTAATGCCGATGTTTTTTATGTTGCCTTTGCTTGTTCTTGATGAGTTCATCAAGCCTGCATCTCTGGCACTCAGACTTTACGGTAATATTTTCGGCGAAGAAATGGTAACCGAAGAGCTTTACCATATCTTTCCCATAGGTGCACCCGTTGTAATGATGGTGCTTTCACTTTTATTCTGTGCCTTACAGGCTATGGTTTTCACTATGCTTGTATCGATATATTTAGAAGAAGTAACTGAAGATTAAATTTTTTATTAAAAGGAGTAATTCAAAATGACAAGTTCAGCAATTATCGCAATCGCAGCAGCAATAGCAATCGCAATCAGTACTCTCGGACCTTCAATTGGTCAGGGTATAACAGCAAAGGCGGCTATGGAAAGCATTGCCCGTCAGCCTGATGCTGCAAAGGACATCCGTTCCACTCTTATTATTTCTCTTGCACTTATGGAGGCTCTTACAATTTACGGCCTTCTTATTGCCTTTATGCTTATTTCTAAAATCTGAGGTAAAGGATTATGAACATACAGCCATCAGTTATTGTGTGGACTGTGATATGCTTTCTTTTGCT
>JAZLBS010000052.1:0-96849 GCA_045613805.1 Acutalibacteraceae bacterium | reverse complement strand
TAACATCATCTCTTTCAGGCGTTTCACCGATAAGAGTTGAGTCAATAATAATGATACCGCCCGAAACTACATCGTTTTCGTATTTTTTAAGAGAAGGCAGATTCATTGCTACAAGACAGTCGGGAGCAGTTACAATAGGAGGACCGATGGGTTCATCGCTGGTAATTACGCTAGAGTTGGCTGTACCGCCGCGGATTTCAGGACCGTATGAGGGAAGCCATGAAACCTGCTTGTCAGCAACGAGGCCCTTGTAAGCAAGAAGCTTACCTGCAAAAAGTACGCCCTGACCGCCGAAGCCGGCAATAAGAATCTGTGTAGTACTCATTATTCTGCCTCCTTTTCAGCGTCTCTGTCCTTATATACACCGAGAGGATAGTAAGGAATCATCTTTTCATCTACCCATTCAAGTGCCTTTTCAGGTGTCATACCCCAGTTTGTGGGACAAGTTGAAACAACCTCAATAAGTGAGAAGCCTTTTTTATCAATCTGGTTCTGAAAAGCTTTTTTAATAGCCTTTTTTGCATTTCTTACATTCTTAACGTTGTTAACAGCTACTCTTTCTATATAGCCTGCACCGTCAAGCTGTGAAAGCATTTCTGAAACCTTTACAGGGAAACCGCAATGGCTTGTATCTCTTCCGTAGGGAGAGGTCTGTGTAACCTGACCGGGAAGTGATGTAGGAGCCATCTGACCGCCTGTCATACCGTAAATAGCATTGTTTACGAAAATAATTGTTATATTTTCATTTCTTGCAGCAGCATGAACTGTTTCAGCCATACCGATTGATGCAAGGTCTCCATCACCCTGATATGTAAATACAATGTGATTTTCCGGATCTGAACGCTTAAGACCTGTAGCAACTGCAGGAGCTCTGCCGTGAGCAGCTTCAACCATATCACAGGTAAAATAGTTATATGCAAGCACGGAGCAACCTACAGGAGCAACACCAATTGTCTTTCCTTCGATACCGAGTTCATCAATTGTTTCAGCAACAAGACGGTGAATAATACCGTGTGTACATCCGGGACAATAATGAAGAGGAACATCCGCAAGTGATTTGGGTTTATCAAATACTACCATTATTTTGTACCTCCTTTTGCATGTTCTCTGATTGCCTCGAGCACCATTTCAGGTGAAGGGATCATACCTCCGACTCTGTTGCAGAGATATACGGGCTTCTTACACTCCGAAGCAAGTCTTATATCTTCGATCATCTGTCCCATTGAAAGTTCAACGGAAATAAAGCAGTCAACCTTATCTGCAGCAGCTCGGAACACCTTGTTCGGGAACGGCCAGAGAGTAATGGGTCTGATAAGACCAACCTTGATACCCTCTTTTCTTGCTGCATTAATTGCGTTTTTTGCAACTCTCGCTGCAATGCCAAAGGCAGCAACACATATTTCTGCGTCCTCCATCATGTATTCTTCATACATAACTTCATTTTCTTCAACAGCTTTATATCTTTCGTATCTTTCAAAATTAAGCTTTTCGAGCTCTTCAGGAACAAGAGAAAGAGAATTGATTATATTCTTCTTTCTTTCACATTTAGTACCGGTAACAGCCCAGGATTTGTCATATTCATTGATAGCTGCTTCTTCAAGAGAAACAGGTTCCATCATCTGACCCATTGTACCGTCAGCAAGAATCATTGAAGTCATTCTGTACTTTTCTGCAAGATCAAAGCCTTTTATTGTAAGATCGGCCATTTCCTGTACAGAAGAAGGTGCAAGAACGATCATCTTGAAGTCACCGTGTCCGCCACCTTTTGTAGCCTGGAAATAATCAGATTGTGAAGGCTGAATACCGCCCAGACCGGGTCCGCCACGCTGAACATTAACAACAAGAGCAGGAAGGTCACTACCGGCAATATAAGAAAGACCCTCAGCCTTAAGTGAAATTCCGGGGCTGGAAGAAGAGGTCATAACTCTCTTTCCTGTACCGGCTACACCGTAAACCATATTTATTGCTGCTACTTCACTTTCAGCCTGAAGAAAGCATCCGCCGATTTTAGGCATTTTCTTAGCCATATAAGCAGCAATTTCTGTTTGTGGAGTAATCGGATAACCGAAGTAATGGCGACATCCTGCAAGAATAGCAGCTTCAGCAATTGCTTCGTTACCCTTCATAAGAACTTTTTCTGCCATTTTCAGCACCTCACTTTTCAACTTTAATAATACAGTCAGGACACATTGTAGCACAGAAAGCACAACCGATACATTTGGTTTCATCGATCATTTCTGCAGGAGAATGTCCCTTTGCATTGATTTTGTCTTTTGCAATAACAAGAATTTTTTTCGGACAAGCGATAACACATAAACCGCATCCCTTACACATATCAGTATTAAACGTTACTTTAGGCACAATAATACCTCCATTTAAAATAATTTACTTTGTAATTCAAGCGGAAAAATCACTTTTCCCGTCTTATTTAACTGTTCATAAAGATTACTTTTGCAGCTTGTGAACATTATGGGAAGTCCGCTAAGCTCAGAAAGTCTCTCTGTTTCAGAAAAAGTGGATATAATATCCTCTGTAGCTGTAATCTCACCCAAATTAGAATTATTTACTATAGAAGTAAATTTGAGTGAAGATGCGGCTTCAATTTCCTTCATAACCTCATAGGCATCCTCAGCATTTTTTGTGAGAGGTCGGTAAAAATTAGCAACATAAATCATTTCATAACTGTTTTCTTCTCTGATGGAAGGTGCGAATCTGCCAAGTGCAATTGCGCCCGCATCATCACCGCCTATATCCATAACAGCACGAAACTTTTTATCGTTTACAACGCGGTACATTTCCTTAGGCAAAGAAGGGATATCGAGATTTGTATTAGCAAATTCAGAGCAGATAAGCTCAATCCCCTTTTCTGCCAGTTCCCTTTCACTGTCCTTTGTACGGAAATAAGGATTGACAATGTCAAGGTCAGCAATCAGAACAGAAAATCCGTCTTCTTTAAGCTTAAATGCATAATTAACCGCAATGTTGGTTTTACCGCTTCCGTAATGACCTGCAAAAAGAATTATTCGTTTGTTTGTCATAACAACATAACCTTCATTATATTACAAAAATTTATACTTTTCAATATTTTGCGAAAAATTATCAAAGTTTATTTCTTTGAATTTTTCCGCTTATTGTCTTAGGAAGCTCGTCACGGAAGACAACAATTCTCGGATATTTATAAGGTGCAGTGTTTTTCTTGACATAATTCTGTATTTCTTTTTTCAGCTCCTCAGTAGGCTCAGTACCCTTGGTAAGAACAATGCTTGCTTTTACAACCTGGCCTCTGATTTCATCAGGAGCTGCAGATACACCGCACTCAAGAACATACGGAAGCTCCATAATAACATTTTCAATTTCAAAAGGTCCTATTCTGTAGCCTGATGATTTAATAACATCATCAATTCGGCTTACGTACCAGAAATATCCGTCTTCATCACACCAAGCAGTATCACCTGTATGGTACATACCGTCATACCATACCTCATCTGTCTTGTCCTGAGCATTATAATAACCCTTGTAAAGACCGCAGGGAATCTTCTTGTCTGTCCTTACCACGATTTCACCAGTTTCACCAACAGCGCATTCATTGCCGTCAGGATCAACAATGGCAATATCGTAACAGGGAACGGGCTTGCCCATAGCACCGGGTTTTGGCGTTGTACCGACAAGATTTGCAATGGTAAGAGTTGTTTCGGTTTGTCCGAAGCCTTCCATTATAACAATTCCTGTTGCCTTAAGGAACTGACTGAACACTTCTGGATTAAGTGCCTCACCTGCTGTAGTAGCATAGCGAATTGAAGAAAGGTCATATTTTGAAAGGTCTTCCTTTATAAGCATTCTGTACATTGTGGGAGGGGCACAGAATGTTGTTATGTGATATTTTGCAAACATCGGGAGAATTTCAGATGCATCAAAACGATCAAAGTCATAAGTGAATACTGCACCTTCACACATCCACTGTCCATAGAATTTACCCCACATTGCCTTGCCCCATCCTGTGTCTGAAATTGTAAGATGAAGATCATCAGGCTTTATTGAGTGCCAGTATTTAGCAGTTATAAAATGACCGAGTGCATATTTAAAGGAATGAGCTGCGATTTTAGGATAGCCTGTAGTTCCCGATGTAAAGAACATAAGCATTGTATCGTCACCGCAGGCACTGTCCTCGGTTCTTTCAAATATACTTCTGAAAAGTTTGTATTCCTTATCGAAATTATGCCATCCGTCTCTGTCATTTCCGACAATAATTTTGTGATCAAGTCCTTTGTATTTTTCCTCTGCTCTCTCAATTTGTGCAGATGTCTGTCCGTCACTTGTGCAAATAATTGCAGATACACCCGCAGCTTCAAATCTGTATTCAAAATCATGCTCTACAAGCTGATTTGTTGCAGGGATAATGATTGCACCGATTTTATGAAGTGCAAGAGCGCAAATCCAGAACTGATAGTGACGCTTAAGAACAAGCATTACTCTGTCACCTTTTTTGATTCCAATGCTGATGAAATAGTTGGCTGCACGTGCAGACTCCTTTTTCATATCGTTAAAGGTAAATCTTCTTTCTGTTTTATCACCTGAAATATGAAGCATAGCAAGCTTGTCCGGATACTTATCCGCAACTGCATCGACAACATCAAAAGCAAAGTTGAAGCTATCTTCATTTTTATAATCAAGCTTTGTAAGCACTCCGTTTTCATCCTCTTCAGTTTCAACGAAATTCTTTATTTCAAGCTCATAAGAAACCTTCTTTGAAGAAAGTGATTCAACTGTTTCTGTTGCTACAACATTCTCTTCACCGGCGACAACAACAGCTACGAATGTACAGTCTTCACCTCCGACAGCAATCATACCGTGAGGTGTAGAGCTGTTGTAGTATATACTGTCGCCTTCTTCGAGAACTTCAGTGTGATTACCTACTCTCACCTTCAGCTTACCTGAAATCACATAGTCGAACTCCTGACCGTTGTGTGTTGTTGTTTTGATGGGCTGCTCCTGAAGCTCATCCTTGTACTCATATTTAGCAAGATAAGGTTCAGCAAGCTTGTTTCTGAACAAAAGTGCAAGATGGTCAATTTCTATTCCATCCTCTTTTGATATAATCTTACCCTGATTTTTACGTGTCACTGTATAAGAAGAGAGGTTGCTGCTTCTGCCTTCAAGAAGGTCGGTTTTTCCGATATTGAAAACCTTTGCACATTTATGGATGAATGAGAACGGAAAATCAGCAGTTCCCATTTCATAAGAAACATACTGTTCTTCACTTATATCAACCTTCTCAGCCATCTCCTTTGTAGTGTATCCGGCAATTTCGCGCATTTCTTTGATTCTGAAAGCTACTTCCTTAAGTTCATCAGTCATTTTATTAAGTTCCATAAATAAGACTCCTTAATAATATTTTTTTTACAAAAAAACTCGTCCCAAAGTAAAACTTTGAGACGAGCACAATTACAATACCCGCGGTACCACTCAAATTACGGTTTAACCGTCACCTTCAAGCTCTGATAAGCTCTATGCACTGACGTAGCATTCACGGAAAGAACTACTGCTGTTTCGCCCTTTCAGCTCAGAAGTGATGGGATTTTGAAATTTCACACTGCCGACATTCCAGCACCGTCGGCTCTCTGTTAAGGCTACGTTTCATCCGTCTTCGTCACAGCTTTTATATTAATTTGAAATGATTTTATCACTTTAAAACGTCTTTGTCAATAATTTAATCAAAAATTTTGCTTAAAAATTGATTTTCATCAATGCCGAAAAGCTTACAGGCATTTTTATATAATATTTTTTCTGTTTCATCCTGAGAAAGCCCTAAATTGAAAAATCTTTCTAACTCATCCTCGTAAAACCACATTGGAAAGTCAGTGCCAAAGAGAACTTTATCGGCACCATATGTCCTGATTATTCTTTTTGCCTTTTCAGCGGACATACTATAAAGCGAAGACGAACAGTCAACATAGAAATTAGGAAAAGATGAAAGTTTTTCAGCAGCCTCATCCCATACAGACCAACCACCGAAATGTGCTCCGATAACCGTAAGATCAGGATATTTCCTGAGAACAGGTATAAGTCTGTCGGGATTAGAAAAATCATATCTATGGTCCCCCGTATGCAAAAGAAGCGGCAACTCTCCCCTGCAAAACTCATAAACAGCTTCGCACCGTTTGTCATCAAGAGAAATTTTCTGAAAGTCAGGATGAAGCTTAACACCTTTAAGTCCAAGCTCTTTAATATGCCTGTAATCCTCAGCAATATTATCCGATTCAGGATGTAAGGATCCGAGCCCTGTCATGCTGCCATCGCTTCTTCTGACTGTATCAGCAATAAAAGCATTGATTGATTGCACTTGCTTAGGTGTGGTTGCAACCGAAAAAATTATATAATGCTTTACACCGTTTCTGGTACCGTTTTCGACGAGTGTAGAATATCTGCCGTCATAACCCATATCAATGTCATAAAAGCTATGGATGCTTTCTATCGCTTTATCTGCAACTTTATCGGGATATACATGACAGTGACAATCAATGATAGGAAACTTCATTTGCTCACTCTTTTCTGAATAAGTACTACTTATGCTGTTACAACGGAATCAGCTTTCTGAAGTCCGTATTTTTTCACTGCTTCTTCTCGCATTTTATATTTAAGAACCTTGCCGGCGGCATTCATAGGAAATTTATCTACAAAATCAATGTATCTCGGAACCTTATGCTTAGCCATATGATCACGGACATATTGCTTCATTTCATCTTCTGTCATTATTTCCCCTTCCTTAAGAACAATCCATGCGGCAATTTCCTCACCGTACTGCTCATCAGGAACGCCAATAACCTGAACATCCTTAACCTTATCGTGTGTATAGATAAACTCTTCGATTTCCTTGGGATAAATATTTTCACCGCCACGGATAATCATATCCTTGAGTCTGCCTGTAATTTTATAGTTTCCGTCCTCGGTTTTGCATGCAAGGTCACCAGTATGAAGCCAACCGTCTTTGTCGATAGCGGCAGCCGTTGCTTTAGGCATTTTATAATAGCCTTTCATAATATTGTAGCCTCTTGCAACAAATTCGCCAGTTTCTCCTACAGGCATTTCATCACCGGTTTCAGGGTCAATAATCTTACATTCGATTTCAGGAAGCGCACGACCAACGGTGCTTACTCTTACCTCAAGTGAATCATCCGTTGAGCTCATTGTACAGCCGGGAGAAGCTTCTGTCTGACCGTAAACAATAGTTATTTCCTTCATATTCATCTTGTCAACTACATCCTGCATAACAGAAATAGGACAAGGAGAACCCGCCATAATGCCTGTTCTCATATAAGAAAAATCCGTTTTTTCAAAATCCGGATGCTCTAAAAGAGCAATAAACATTGTCGGAACACCGTGGAAGCAGGTTATTTTTTCCTGATTGATACAGGCGAGAGCCGGCTTAGGAGTGAAATAAGGTATCGGAGAAAGTGTTACACCGTGTGTCATAGATGCAGTCATCGAAAGCACCATGCCGAAGCAATGGAACATCGGAACCTGAATCATCATTCTGTCAGCAGTAGAAAGATCCATTCTGTCACCGATACACTTGCCGTTATTTACAACATTGTAATGTGTAAGCATAACGCCCTTAGGGAAGCCTGTTGTACCTGATGTATACTGCATATTACATACATCATCAGGATTTACTGTTGCTGCAATACGGTAAACCTCTTCAACAGGAATATTTTCACTTCTTGCAATAGCTTCATCCCATTCAAGACAGCCTTTTTTCTTGAAGCCTACAGTAATAACGTTTCTGAGGAAAGGAAGTCTTTTGCTGTGTAAGGGCTTGCCAGCTTCGAGAGCATCAAGCTCAGGACAGAGCTCCCCTATTATATCTGCGTAGTGAGAGTCACGGTATCCTTCAACAAGAATAAGAGTATGTGTATCAGATTGCTTAAGAAGATATTCAGCTTCATGTATTTTGTAAGCCGTATTCATTGTTACAAGAACAGCACCAATCTTAGTCGCAGCCCAGAATGCAATATACCACTGAGGAATATTTGTAGCCCACACAGCAACATGTGATCCCGGCTTTACACCGAGAGAAAGAAAGGCTCTGCAGCATTCATCAACGTCATCTCTGAACTGTGCATAAGTTCTTGTATAATTGAGTGTAGTATATTTGAACGCATACTGATCAGGAAACTCCTCAACCATTGTGTCAAGCACCTGTGAAAATGTTTTGCGTACAAGAGCTTCTTTTTTCCAAACAAAGTTTCCTGTTCCTTTTTTGTTCCAATAAAGGTGACTCTTTTTTCTTGACGGAGTCTGGAATTGCTGCATGTATTGGAAATAATGAGCATAAATAACATCAATTTCTCTGAGATCATCCATCCAATCGGGATTCCATTCAAGCGAAATGAAGCCGTCATAATTTACTGAGCTGAGAGCGTTTATCATAACTTCAGTAGGAAGCTCACCTTCACCGATAAGACAATATTCACGCTTTCCGTCAATTACAGCTGAATCCTTAATGTGAACATGCTTGATATATGCACCGAGATTAGTTATAGTTTTTTCAGGATCCTCTCCACCTTCACAGAAGGTATGATACATATCCCATAATGCAGCAACGGAATCACAGGCAAACTCAATAAGAATATCGCGAAGAGCAGCTGTGTCTCTGAACATACCTGTTGTTTCTATAAGAACAGTGACCTTCTTTTCAGCTGCAAAATCAGTTACCTTGCCAAGACAATCAAGTACATTCTGTCTTGAATTATCTGACTTTCCCGAAGCATAGACTCTTACATAGGGTGAACGTATTGAAGAGGCAAATTCGATATACTTTTTAATATGCTCACAATTTTCCTCAATACTGTTATCAGATATATCAGCGCTAATATCGACACAAGGAATGCAGATTCCTTTGTCGTTCAATGCGCGTACAGTAGCTGCAGAATTATATTTATGGAATGGTCCCTCCTTTTCATAAAGCGATGAACCGATAACATTGTGAAGCTCTATTCCGCCAAAACCGTTTTCTTCAGCAAGAGTTACAAAATCCTGCCATGAATAATCCTTCCAACCATTAATGGAAAATGAAAGTTTTGTCATTATTTATGCCTCCTCGTAAACAATTTTATTAAGAGCGTTAAGGTAAGCTCTTATGCTTGCACCGATTATATCGGTAGAAATACCTTTGCCGGAATAAAGTCTGCCGTTTGAACGAAGCTTAACGAGTGCAGAACCCATTGCCTCTCTACCTTCGGTAACAGACTGAATCTGGAAATCGTCAAGCTCATAATGACGGCCTACAATCTGTTCAATTGCAAGGAAAGAAGCATCAATCGGACCGTCGCCTACACTAAGACCGTTAACTTTCTCACCGTTTTTGTTAAGAGTGATATTTGCTGTTGCTGAAATTACATTACCGCTGTTAATTACATAGCTATCGATTATGTAAGTTGCAGGAACCTGTAATGCAGCTGATGCAACAATGGCGTCAAGCTCTTTGGCACCAATATTTTTTTTGTCACTTATGCGTTTGAATTCTTCGTAAACTTTTGAAATATCTTCTGATGAAAGGTCATATCCAAGCATTTTCACAGCTTTAGTCACTTCTGTAATATCATCGTGCTCATTGAGCATAAAGTCATCCGCATAAAAATCAGAAACACTTGTAAGGCCTGTTCCCTTATCGTTTTTAGACGAGACAATCCACTCAATCTGTTTGGAAACTCTTCCGAGTTCGGTTGTTTTTACATCACAAACACAGCCAAGCTCATTACCGTGTACGCCAAGAATTTTACATATAGAATCAAGATAAGCTGCTTCGGTTTCACTGATAACAGAGGTTTTTATTTCGCTTATTCCGGATTTGATTGCTGAAACAGTGCATGCACAAGCCATACCAAGAGTGTCAATACACTGAATACCGAATTTTACATTATGGCTTTCACTTACACTCGCTTTAACATCGTCAATAAAAACACTTATCTCATCGGAAAGCATTGTTCCGGCAGCATCACTGAGAGTAACAAGTGTAGCACCGGCAGTGATTGCAGTGTTAACTGCCTTTGTAAGGAATTCAGGCTCGCTTCTCGTTGCGTCTTCGGCGATAAATTCAATATCTGAAACAAATTCCTTAGCTTTTTTTATGAGTCTGTCAATCATTTCAAGAACCATAGGCGGCTTCTTTCCGCAGACAAATTCCATCTGTACGGTTGAAACAGGAACAACAATCTGAATTCTGGGTCTTGTAGCGTTTTTGAGTGCCTCAGCCACGCGGCAAACATCCTCCTCGGAAAGGCTTACAGGAACAGCAACTGTACTGTTTTTTACACATGACGCAATTGACTTAATAAGAAGAACATCTGTCTTTTCTTTTTTTATCGACGGAAGCTCGATTACGTTGACATTGATTTTATCAAGAAGCTTTGCAATTTCAATTTTTTCTTTAAATGAAAGTGAGAAATCTGATGATTTTGTTGCTTCCTTTAATGTTACATCTGCAATTGATAATCTTTCCATAAATAAAACTCCTTAGTTTAAAATACATCAAATACAAGAAAAAATGCCCTTGAAATTACCAAGTAACTTCAAGGGCGAATCAAATCCGCGGTACCACCTTGTTTACTGTCTGAGACAGTCACTCTTCAAAACTCTGACAAGTTTTTAGCCATGATAACGGGGCATCCGTGACTGCTTACACAACACGAGGTCTTCTGCAGTCCTGCTCGGGAACGAGACTGAATTACTATCATCTGTCGGCTCGCACCAAACGCCGATTCTCTGAAAGCATGAATAGATAATTCATAATTCCTTCAATGCATTTGTGATATTGATAAGCATTTTAGCATTAGTATACAAATTTGTCAATAGTTTTTTGTAAAAAATCAAATCAAAAAAACAGACATATGAAGCATTTACCTCATTATGTCTGTTTGACGGCTCCAAAATTTAAAATACTTCACTTAATCCGTTTCATTGACTGTTCTTCCGCAGTCGTGAAATAAAAGCGAAACACACCAGATAGCAGCTAAAGCAATAACAGTATATATTACTCTCGCAATAATTGAACTCTGACTGCCGAAAATCCAGGCAACAAGGTCAAATTGGAATATACCTATAAGACCCCAGTTAACTCCGCCGATTATTGTAAGTATCAACGCAATTTTATCAAGCATCTTTTCTCAACTCCTTTTAAAAGTATTTTTACCTGAAAAAAGATGCTTATTCATTAAAAATCACAAATCATTATGCAGCTGCCCATTATATTACGATGAAGAACGAAGTCATTTTTTTTGTAAAATCTGATTGCAGACTTATTGTTCATTCCGCACGAAAGCATGAGACAGTTTATATTTTTGCTTTTTAGATGTTTTTTCAGTTCGTTCATTAAAGCAGTGCCTGTCCCCTTACCCTGACAATCACTGAGTATATCAATATGGAGATGAGCTTTATATTTCTTTGAAAAAATCTTGTGTACCGCTATTTCACCGAGTGCCATAAAGTAATATTTAAAACCTAATTTCTTAATGCGGGGTAAATATGATTTTTTAAAAAAAGAAAGATACTTATTAAAATCTTCTGCGCATAGAATATAACCCACAGCCTCGTCATTATCATTGACAGCAACAAAAATATTTTCAGATTCAACCTCTGCGTAGTAGTCATTATACATCAAAAACAGGAAAATTCTGTCCGTTTCAGTGTCAACAGGAAGACCCGATGTTTCAAGACATATCCTTCGAAGATTATCTTTGTCCTTGCTTTGATATTTTCTGATGTTATTCATAGTTACGCCTCCAAAGTTTTTTCGCCGATGTAGAAACTCCGAGAGCACCGCTTTTCAACGCCATAGAAGCTTCATCCTCCTCGCTTATAAGTCCACCGACTATAACAGGTACCTCGAGCGATGAACTTATCTGTTTTGTTATTCTCGGCATAATACCTGGCATAATTTCAACTGCATCCGGATTTATCATCTGTGAAGCTTTTACGGCAGTATCAATAGAGAGGGAATCAATAATAAAAATACGCTGAACGGTAAGAAGACCGAGAGAAGAAGCAGCTTTGAGAAGATTGTTTTTTGTTGATATGATTCCGTCGGGTTTGATTTCATCGTTAATATATCTGAGCGCAACACTGTCACGTGAAAAACCTTCAATCAGATCGACATGTATGAAGATTATTTTGTTGTTTTCTTTAGCTCTGCTGACACAATTCTTTAAATTGAAAATACTGCCGCAGAGAAGAAAAATAACCTTGCATTCTGATTTTAGTGCTGATTCAAGCTCGTCAATATTTTTTACCGTTGCTATTATCGGGCACTCTTTTAATTTTTTAACAAAAATATTTTTCAAAATTTGCACCTCATTAATTTAAAGCATTCTCAATAAGTGTTCTTAATTCATCCGTGCCATCGCCTTTCAGAGCGGAAAAAGGCACTACGCTTATATTTCCGTATTTTGTAAGAATACCGCAAATCATTTCTAACTGATTCATTCGCTCTGTTCTATTAAGCTTATCACATTTTGTGAGTGCAACAATAAAAGGAATATTGTTTGCATTCATATATTCAATCATATCAAGATCCTGTTCTGATGGCTTATGACGCATATCAATAAGCTGTACAACAAGACGGATGTCTCTGCCTGAAGAGAAATAAGCTTCCATCAGCTCGGCCCATCTGAGCTTTTCACTGTGTGATACTTTCGCATAACCGTATCCGGGCAAATCAACGAATCTGCAATTATCAAGCTTGAAAAAATTGATTGTGACTGTCTTTCCTGGCATAGAGCTAACTCTGGCAATGCTTTTTCTTCCGAGAATTTTATTGAGAAGAGAACTTTTTCCAACATTAGATTTACCCGAAAAGGCTATTTCAGGCAAATCAGATTCTTTCAGCTGAGCAGCAACGCCGAAGGAGGTTTCAAAAACAGCATTATCATATCTCATCAGTCTCACCTCTCCTTTTATTAATTATAATATCGTGCGGAGCGAATCTTACCTTGCTTTTAGAATCAGTAAAGTCCACATTTTTTATTGCGGCGGAAAATACATCATCAAGACGATTCACACCAATAAATTCGATATTATCTTTAATCACCCTGTCGATTTCCCAAAGGTCGCTGAGATTATCCTCAGGTATAAGAATTTTTTTCACGCCTGCCTTATATGCCGCCATAGACTTTTCTTTAAGTCCGCCAATGGCTAAAACTCTGCCTGTAAGAGTAATTTCACCCGTCATGGCAATTTTTCTGTCAACACATTTTTTTGTCAAAACTGAAAGAAGTGCCGTTGCAATTGTAACACCTGCTGACGGGCCATCTTTCGGAACAGCTCCTTGCGGTACGTGAATATGAATATCCTTTTTACTCAGTTCAGAAACATCAATACCGTATTTATCAGCTGTGCTCTTGATGTAACTGAATGCAGCCTTTGCTGACTCCTTCATAACATCGCCTAATGAACCGGTAAGTTCAAGGTGTCCGTTGCCATCCATTATAACAGATTCAACCTGAAGCATTTCGCCGCCTACGCTTGTCCATGCAAGACCATTAACAACGCCTACACTGTCTTTCAGAGGCAGCTGCTCTTTCTGATACTTTTCAGGACCGAGAAATTCTTTTACAAGCTCATTGTTAACTGTAACTCTTTTAATTTCTAAGTCGTTGAGTCTGACAACAGCCTTACGGCAAATTTTCGCAAGAACCTGTTCTAAACGGCGAACACCTGCTTCTCGGGTGTATGAGTCTATTATAAATCTTATTGCATTATCATTGAAACGTATATCCTTACCCTTCATACCGTGTAATGAAATTTGCTTTTTTACCAGATGATTTTTAGCAATATAAAATTTTTCTTCAGGGGTATAGCTTGTAAGTTCAATGATTTCCATTCTGTCGTAAAGTGGCTTAGGAATGGTTGAAACATCGTTGGCGGTTGTTATAAACAGAACCTTGCTCAGATCAATCGGAAATTCCATGTAATTGTCCCTGAAGCTGAAATTCTGCTCAGGATCAAGAACCTCAAGCATCGCAGAGGCAGGATCGCCCTTATAGTCCTTGCCTAGTTTGTCAATTTCATCAAGAAGTATAATGGGATTAAAGCTTTTTGCCTGAATAAGAGCATTTACAATTCTGCCGGGCATAGCACCTACATAAGTCTTACGGTGGCCTCTGATTTCAGACTCATCACTTACTCCGCCGAGAGAAAGACGCACATATTTTCTGTTCATTGCCCTTGCAACAGATCGGACAATCGAGGTTTTGCCAACACCCGGTGGTCCGACAAGACAAATGATACTTCCTTTGAGATTATCAGTGCGCATTTTTACAGCAAGCATCTCTATAAAACGTTCTTTAATTTTAGTTAGTCCGAAATGATCTTCATCAAGAATTTTTCTCGATCTGTCCAATTCAAGACAGTCTTCAGTAAAGGAGCCAAAAGGCAACTTCAATGCTGTGTCAAGATAGCTTCTGATTACAGATGCATCCGCACCGCCGCTCTGAAGCTTAGAGAGCTTGTCGCACTCTGATTGAAGTTTCTCTCTGACTTCATTGCCGCAATCAACACTTCTGATTTTTTCTCTGTATCTTTGAATTTCTGTTAATGAATCCTCGTGTTCACCAAGCTCCTCAGAAATAGTTTTAATTTTTTCACGAAGGTAGTATTCACGCTGATTCTTTTCCATCTGCGCTTCAACTTTATCTTCAATATCATTTTCAATTCTGAGCACATTAACCTCATTTACAAGCTTTATATAAAGCTTACGAAGTCTCAAAACAGGATGAACTTCCTCTAACAGTTCTTGTCTGTCTTTGAAATTATGAATAGTATTTCCTGCAATGATATCTGCAATTTCTGAAGGATTTTCAGAAAAGAAAACTCTTGCTGCAACGTCCTCAACATCTCTTGACATTGACTGAAGATATTCATCAAATGAATCTTTTACTTTTCTGATGAGTGCCTCTACTTCAATAGCATCAGCTTCTTTCAAAGCTTTGCTCTTTTTCTCTTTTACATTTGCAGATATATAAGGTGAAAAGCTGATAAAGCTGTCAACTGTTGCTCTTGATATACCTTCAACAACAACTCGCATAAAATCCGCTTCAGGTGCTCTTACAACCTGCTTGACAGATGCAACAACGCCCATTTCATACAAATCTTTATCCGAGGGATCATCTACTGAAATATCTTTCTGCGTTACCAGAAAAATTTTCTGTTCACCTTCCATAGCTTCTTTGATAGCTGCAATTGATTTTTTTCTGCCCACATCAAAATGTAAGCGCATACCGGGAAATACAACCAGACCTCTCAATGCAACCGTCGGTAAATTTTTATATACTACATTTACTGCCATTTAATCAATTCCTTTGATTTTTTATAATTTTACTCTGTCGATTATACATTAAAGACTTCTGTAAATCAACAGATAATATTTTAATTTTTATGTTTCAATTCAACGCATAAAGGAGATTATCCAAATTTTTCTCCATAAGACTTATATATCCCTCTCCGTTTGAAAAATCTTCCGCTGATATAACGTGACATGAATATAGCGGAAGTACAGATGCTCCTGTTTCGTTTGCAATTGAATGTGCGATTCTTCCCAAACCAAGATCTACACTGAAAACAACGGGCAGATTTTCCTCTTTTACCTTATCAATTAACTTGGCAATTGTAACAGGATTTGCTTCAGTCTGAGCAGAGCAACCCGGGAAAGCCGAAAGATATTCAATATCATATCTTTCGGTAAAATATCCTAGTGGAAATCTATCGCCTATAACAATATTTTTTCTGCTGCATTCCGAAAGCGAATCGGCAATAGTTTTGTCAAGCTCCTTTAGCTTCAGAATGTAATTTTCTGTATTATTTTCATAAAATTCAGCATTGTTTTTATCTACCTCAACAACAGCTTCGCATATTTTTTCAGTGATTATTATTGCGTTTAAAGGTGATGTCCACACGTGTTCATCGTATTCAGTTTCTTCCGGATGATGTTCATGTCCGTGTTCATCCGGATGTGGTTCATTCATCAGCGACACAACCTCCATCATTTTTACAGTTCTTACCTTTCTGCCAAAGGATTCAAGAATAGCATCTGCCCATTTTTCCGATTCTCCGCCACCGTAAATAAAAACATCACACTCTCTTATTCTGAGTATATCTGCAGGCGTCGGCTCGTATGTATGGCTTTCTTCACCGGGCGCGAGAAGCATCGTAACTTCTCCTCGGTCACCTACAATATTTGAAGCAAAATCATATTGAGCAAAGGTTGTTGTTACAATTGAAATCTTGCTATGTTTTGTATCTGCATTACTTGAACCAAAAAGCATAAACGTGATATAAATAAATATAAATAAAAGCGATACAGATGTCGAAGCTATAACTCTGATTATTTTCTTGCAGCAAAGCTTATGATTATATACTGCTTTCACAACACAGAAAGCACCAAACAAAAAGATATTGAAGCAAACAACTGATGCTCCTGTTGGCGCTTCATATTTTACTGAAAGCAAAAGCCCAGAAATAAAACAAAAAACAGAAATCAATGAGCTTGATATTATAACACTACGGAAGCTTTTGCATACTCGCATTGATGTTACCGTAGGAAAAATTATAAGAGCAGATATAAGAAGTGCTCCCATCATTCTCATTCCGACAACTATTGTTACTGCCGTAAGTGCTGAAATCAGCATATTGTAAAAGGTAGTTTTGGTTCCGGTTGCTTTCGCGAAGCTCTCATCGAAAGTTACAGCAAAAATCTCGTTATAAAATACAAGAAAAAGTGTTATCACTATAATTGATAGAACAGCACTGATTAAGACATCACTTCCCGTCATAGTAAGTATGCTTCCGAACATGTAATTATAGATATCAATATTCATTCCTGTTGTAAGTGATGTCGCCATTACGCCTATGGCAAGTGCACCGGTTGATATAAGAGCAATTGCTGCATCTCCTTTGATTTTTCTGTTTTCACTCATCTTCAGTAGAAAAAATGCAACTAAGACTACAACCGGCAAAGCCATTTTAAGCGGTGCAACATTAAGAGCGCAAGCTATAGCCATTGCGCCGAAGCCTACATGAGAAAGACCGTCACCGATCATAGAAAACTTTTTAAGTACAAGACTCACTCCGAGAAGAGCAGAGCACAAAGAAATGAGCACACCGACAATAAGAGCTCTGAGAAGAAAACCCTGAGACGCTATAAGATTAAGTGCTTCAATCATATCTTACCTTCACCTCCGAATTTTTTGTATATGTCCGACATAAGATATTCTTCTGTTGTACCAAAAAAGCTGTTGGATTTACTAAGATGAAGAATATGGTCAGCATTTGCTACAGCGGCGTGTAAATCATGAGATACCATTATTATTGTAATACCAAGTTCTTTGTTGATTTTTCTTATAACATTGTAAAGCTCCATAGTTACAATAGGGTCAAGTCCGGTTACAGGTTCATCAAGCAACAACAATTTTTTCCCGGCACAAAGCGCCCTTGCAAGAAGAACTCTTTGTTGCTGGCCGCCTGAAAGCTCACGGTAGCATTTATTTTTCAGATTAAGTATATCAAGTTTATCCATATTTGCTAAAGCAACAGATTTTTCCTTTTTTGTAAAGAAAAATCTCATTCTTTTACGTGACACACAACCTGATAAAACAACCTCATAAACATTTGCTGGAAAATCCCTTTGGGAAGTTGTCTGCTGTGGCAGATACCCGATTTCCTTTGAGGTAAGACCGTCACCCATATGAAGATGTCCCGATGCAGTATCCTTTAATCCGAGAACAGATTTAATAAGAGTGCTCTTTCCGCTTCCGTTTTCTCCGACGATACATAAATAATCCCCTGCATTAACATGAAAATTAAGATTTTCGATTACGCTTATATTTTCATAGCTCAGACTGACATTTTTACAACTTATTAACGACATTATCAATCACCTCTTTCAAACGTTGCACTTATTGCATAATCCGTACAGAATAGTTTTTGAATTATCAATACTGAATTTATGATGCTCATATATATGCTCACTGACATCATTCATAAAATGACAATCAAGATGAATAAATTCACCGCATTTTATACATTTAAGATGCATATGACTGTGGCAATGCATTTCAGAATCTATGTACTGATACCGAACACTTTTACTTGTTAATTCTTGAATTTTTCGTATTCTTCCCTCTGCTGCTAATTTTTCTACGTATCTGTAAACTGTAGTTTTACCTACGGGAGTTTCCTTCAACTTTAGTGCTTGTGAAATTTCTTCGCATGTAAATTGCAAATCTGTGTTTTCCTTCATAAATGCTTCGATAAAGCTCTTTTGTTTAGTTTTATAAGATCCGTTCATAAATTACCCTCATCAATCTGAAAATGAAATTCAATTTCAAATTATAATATTAACATTAAATATTGTCAAGATTTTTAAAGTATTAAATTGCAAATCAATCGTTTATGTGATATTATTTATATATAAAGGAGGTTTTTATATGAAAAATCTATTATCATCTTTTTTGTTGACCGCAGAATCTGTTACAACAACCGGTGAATTCACAACGCTTTATAATCCCCTCTTAGACGAAAACGGACAGTTTGTTGACGCTTCTGAGGCTGTAAACAACATCGAATCTCTCTGGGAAAAATGGGATATTGTAAACAAGCTTTTATCCGCCCTCCCATCAATAATTATAGCGATTGCTCTCGTCGTTATGGGATTTGTATTTGCAAAAATCGCTTCAAAAATTATTGTTAAAGCTCTTGGAGCGAATCATGTAGACCCTTCGGTATACAACTTTATCAAACGTTTTGTATCAGCGGGCATTAAATTCATATTTATTCTTTTTGCTATTTCAATGTTTTATGATGTAAACTCAATATTCGTTGCACTCGGCGGTGCTGGTCTTGCTGCCGGTATAGGTTTACAGGACAGTGTTGCTCAATTTGCAAGCGGTATACAGATTCTTATTAATCATCCTTTCAAAACCGGTGATTTCGTTGAGCTTAACGGTGTTTCCGGTTCGGTTGCAGATATCAGATTTATGAACACTGTCATTATTACGGTTGACAACAAGAAAATCATAATTCCTAATTCACACATTACAACTAATCATATCATCAACTATTCAGCAGAAGCTACAAGACGTGTGGATTTGCTTTTTTCCATCAGCTACACCGATGATATTCAGCTTGCTAAAAACGTTATTCTGGATGTTGTAAAATCAAACGAGAAAATCCTCAGAGATCCTGAACCTGTCGTATTCGTGAATTCTCACGAAGCAAGTGCTATATCTCTGGTTGCCAAAATTTGGTGTGTCGGAGCAGATTATTGGGATGTTTATTATGCAATGCAGGAAGAAGTAAAAATTGCATTCGATAAAAACAAAATATCTATTCCTTACAATCAAATGGATGTGCACATCATAAATAAATAACAATTCCTGCACCTTTATGCAATTTTGGTGTTTTGCACAAAGAATGGATAAAATCTTAAATATTATTCTTTAAAGATTTTTCAAAAAAGATATTGCAAAGTATCAGAAAAACTGTACAATATATATGGACGTATAATATGTCGAATTAAGATAAAATTATGGGGGTAAATAAAATGTCCAATAACACATTTATCGAATACCTTGATACAATCCCGCAGGGACGTCTCGGTATCATCGCAATGAGAGGTTGCGAGGAACTTGCAAAAAAAGTAAGCGATCAGATCCTTGAATGCCGCTCTAAGTATCAGACTGACGAAAACAGTCTTCATTTCAAAGGTTATCAGAGAGAATCATATATTATTAATGCATCATTCCCTCGTTTCTCAACAGGTGAAGGTAAAGGTGTTATTAACGAATCAATCCGCGGATATGATCTTTTCATCATCGCAGATTGCTTCAACTACAGCGTAAAGTATAAAATGTACGATCTTAAGGATGCTAACGGCGAACCTCTTATGGTTCCCATGAGCCCGGATGATCATTTTGCTGATCTTAAGAGAGTTATTTCTGCTTGTGCCGGTAAAGCTAAGAGAATTACAGTAATCATGCCTATGCTTTACGAAGGCAGACAGCACAGACGTTCTTCCAGAGAATCCCTTGACTGTGCTCTTGCACTTCAGGAACTCGAGAATATGGGCGTCAGCAACATTATTACTTTTGATGCTCACGACCCGAGAGTACAGAATTCAATCAGAATCGGTTTCGAAAGTGTATCCCCCACCTATCAGATGATTAAGGCTATTGCAAAGAGCCTCAATAACGATATTAAATTCAGTCCCGAAAATACAATGTTCATCTCACCTGACGAAGGCGGTATGGGCAGATGCGTATACTATTCACAGGTACTTGAGGTTGAACTTGGTATGTTCTACAAGCGTAGAGATTTCTCCAGATTGGTTGACGGCAGAAATCCCATTATCGCTCACGAATTTCTCGGTGACAATGTCGAAGGTAAAGATGTAATTGTAGTTGACGATATGATTTCAAGCGGTGACTCAATGATTGACGTTTGTAAGCAGCTCAAGAGTCTCAAAGCAAAGAGAATCTTTGTTTTCTCTTCCTTCGGTCTTTTCTCATCAGGACTTGAAAGATTCGATAAAGCTTATGCTGAAGGTATGTTCGACAAGATCTTCACAACAAATCTTATCTATCAGACACCTGAGCTTCTCAAAAAAGAATGGTACTATTCAGTAGATATGTCAAAATATGTGGCTCTTATCATCGATACTCTTAATCACGACAGATCTGTAAGCCCCTTCCTTAATCCTATTCAGAAGATCCAGGATTATATTAAAAAGTACAATCTCAAATAATAATTTTCTATTATAAAAAATGATATCACAGGTATTTCAATAAGAAGTACCTGTGATTTTTTCCTTGCAAAAAAAATCACCGACAACGCTGATCGTGTCGGTGATTTGTAATTTTAATTTATTCAGCAGCTTCTTCGTCTTCTGCAACTGCTTCTTCAGCTTCTGTTGCTTCCTCAGCAACAACCTCGGGCTCAAGAAGTTCACGGATTGAAAGACTGATACGATGCTTATCGTAATCAACATCAGTAATCTTAACAGTTACAACATCGCCGATTGAAAGAACTTCCTTAGGAGAAGCAATACGACGGTTTGCAATCTGAGAAATGTGAATGAGACCTTCAACACCATCGATGATTCTTGCAAAAGCGCCAAATGTTGTAAGACCAACAACTGTTGCTTCAACAACAGAACCGATAGCATAATCTCTCTTGAAGATTTCCCAGGGATTGTCTTCGATTCTCTTGTAACCGAGAGAAATCTTTCTCTTTTCAGCATCAAGAGCCTTGATGTAAACGCTTACAGTATCGCCAACATTAACGATTTCGGAAGGATGCTTGATTCTCTTCCATGAAAGCTCGGAAATATGTACCATACCGTCAACACCGCCGAGATCAACGAAAGCACCGTAATTTGTAAGAGATTTTACTGTACCGGTAAATTCCTGACCTTCAGCAACCTCAGCCCAGAAAGCTTCGGTAACAGCCTTACGTTCTTCTCTGATTACAGCACGTACAGAACCGACAACACGTCTCTTCTGCTCGTCAAGGTCAATAAGTCTGAACTTAACAGTCTGCTTGAGAAGCTGAGTAAGATCTTCATCCTTGCCAAGACCTGTGAGTGATGCAGGAATAAATACTCTTGCACCTAAGGGGTATACAATTACACCGCCTCTTACAACTTCGGAAACAACGGCTTCAAGAACTTCGTCGTTTTCCTTAGCTGCTACAATGTTTTTCCATGACGCTCTTCTGTCATAAAGACGCTTAGAAAGCTTCATGGTGCCTTCATTATCATTTGTTTTCATGATAATGAGATTGAGCTCGTCGCCGATCTTAAGTTCCTTTGTGGGATCGGCAGTGGGATCGTTGCTGTACTCTTCAACAGGGATGAAACCGGCATACTTTCTGCCAATATCAACCTGAATCTCGTTAGGTGCAATGCCAACAACAATACCAACAACATTGGGGTTATCACTTGTATCGTCAATGCTATCAACGGCTGCAAAGAACAGCTCCTGATCCTGTGTCTCCTTTGAATTTTTTTGTTCATTAAAGTTTTCGGTCATAATGACTTCAACCTCCTTTATTATATGTGCAGGTGTGGAAGCACCCGCTGTTATGCCAATTTTTTTACAACCTGTAAAATCAATATCCGTAAGCTCTTCTGCACGTTCAATCAGATGAGTTATACAATTTTCACTACAGACCTTGTGGAGCTTTACGGTGTTCGAACTGAAACGACCTCCGATAACAAGCATACAGTCAACTTCTTGAGATAGCTTAGATGCTTCTTCCTGTCTGTTTTGGGTTGCTCTACATATTGTATCAAAAGAAATCGCATTTGTACATACTTTTTGAATAATTTCTGCACATTTTTTCCATTCTTTTACCGAAAAAGTTGTCTGTGCGACAAACATTACTTTTCTATATTCTAAAAAAGAATTGTTTTTTAGTATAGATTGCAATTCTTCATTATTACTGAATACAAAAGATCTGCCCTTACAGTAACTTCTGAATCCGCAAACCTCCGGATGATTTTCGTCTCCCGCAATAAGAACAATGTTCTCTTCGGTAGAATGTTTTCTTATAAGGTTATGGATTTTTAAAACATAAGGACATGTTGCATCGGTATATTTAACCGACAAATCGTTCAGTTCTTTCACAGTTTCTTTAGTTACACCGTGAGCTCTTATTACGACTTCATAATTGTCAGGTACCTCTGAAGGCCGGCTGATAACCTTCACTCCCCTTTTTTCAAGATCTTCAATTACTTGCGGATTATGAATTATCGGACCGAGAGTACAAACATTTTTACCTTCAGCAACCATTTGATAAACAAGGTTTACCGCTCTGTCAACACCAAAACAAAAGCCGGCGGTTTCAGCTGTTTTTATTTTCATTCTCTGCCCTCCACAACTGTCTGATTCTTTCCATAATTAAATCTGATGCATTTTCCAGGCTTTCAGATTTTAAATCCAACTCTGCATTTTTTATTACAGTCCCGTATGATAAAACAAGCTTATGCCAAATAGAGCTGTCTTCAGGCGCTCTGTAAATGCAAGCAGGTAAAACATCTGCTCCGGTAAGTCTTGCTATATATGCAATTCCGCTTTTGGCTTGAGTCGGCTGTGAATCAGCGACTCTTCTCCCTTCGGGAAAGATACCAAGAGCCCAACCGTTTTCAAGGATTCTTCTCGCTTGGCGTAATGCTGCTCTATCAAAATGATTACGCTTAACCGGAAAAGCGTTCATACATCTCATGAAAGCCGCCTTCATAGGATTTTCAAACAGCTCACTTTTAGCCATGAAGTGAACAGTCCGGGGGCAATTAGAAACTATTATAGCAGGATCCGAAAACGCTATATGGTTTGATGCAATAATTATAGGACCATTCATAGGAATATTTTCTGTGCCCTTAACCGTAAGTTTCTTATAAACAAAGCAAGAGAGTACTTTTGCAATGTATTTTCCTGCATAATAGCTTTTGTGATCTGTAATTTCGTCTGAAAATTTATAATACAAGCAAATCAATCCTTAACACGTTTTGCTTATATTTTACCCTCAATAGTGCTTATTATTAATTCAATTGACTGTTCTAATGTAAGATCACTTGTATCAGCAAGAACGGCATCATCGGCTTGTTTAAGCGGAGCAATTGCTCTGTGTGAGTCGTTGTAATCCCTTTCTATCATATCAGCGAGAACATCCTCATAACTTGCCTGTGTACCTTTTTCTATAAGCTCAAGATATCTCCTCTTAGCTCTTGCCTCGGGTGATGCAGTAAGAAAAATTTTAACATCAGCATCAGGCAGAACAACAGTTCCGATATCTCTGCCGTCCATAATGCAGTTATTATTAGCTGCAAGATTTTTCTGTAAATCAAAAAGATATTTTCTGACCTCAGGAACAGCTGAGACTGCAGATGCAGCCATGGATGCTTCAGGAGTTCTGATTTCCTTCGAAACATCTTCACCGTTAAGGAACATTCTCTGTTCACCGTCAATAAATTTAAGTTCTATTATCAACTCATCTGTAAGAGTGCTTATTACTTCCTCGGTATCTTTTAAATTTACACCTTTTCTGAGAGCGTTGACACCAACCGTTCTGTAGAGAGCACCTGTGTCAATATAGATAAAGCCGAGCTTAGAAGCTGCTGCTCTTGCTATTGTGCTTTTCCCTGCGCCGGCGGGACCGTCAATTGCAACATTTATTACTTTTTTCATACACATATCTCCTTAAATTCAATATTTTTTAAAAAACTTAAACGCTTTCTCCTGCAAGTCTTCCTGTTGAAAAGGCAATTTGTAAATTAAAACCTCCGGTATACGCATCAACATCAATTACCTCGCCTGCGAAATAAAGTCCCTTACAAAGCTTGGATTCCATCGTTTTAGGATCAATCTCTTTCGTTGATACACCGCCTGAAGTGACAATTGCTTCTTCAATAGGTCTGAATTTCAGAACTGTAATTTTCATATCTTTCAGAATATTCACAAGCTTTGCACGCATTTCTTTTGTAATCTGATTTACCTTTACAGAAGGCTTAATTCCGCAAAGCTTAACAACTACGGGAACAAGCTTTTTAGGCAGAAGTGCATCAAGGGCGTTAATGAAATTTTTATTTGAGTTTTCAAGAAAATCTCTTTGAATCCTTTTATCGAGCTGTTCGTAAGTCAAACCCGGTTTAAGATCGATGTGTATCTCATATTTCCGTTCCTTAATATCCTTCATATGCGAACTTGCACTTAAAATCAAAGGACCGGAAACACCAAAATGTGTAAAGAGCATCTCACCGAAATCTTTATAAATTTCCTTAAAGCTCTCATTATCAAATACTGATATTTCTACATTTTTAAGGGAAAGTCCCTGTAAATCCATGCAGAAACCTTCGTGGCACACAAGAGGAACCAAAGAGGGTTTGATTTCAACAACAGTATGACCAGCCTGTTTGGCAAGCTTATATCCGTCACCCGTTGAACCGGTTAAAGGATATGAAGCTCCTCCTGTAGCAACAATTACACTGTCAGCATAGATTTTTTCATCGTTGTCAAGAACTACACCTTTTACGCTGTTTTCCTCGATGATTAATTCGCGAACAGTACCCTTGATTCTCTTTGCATCAGAATCCTGGCTGAATCTATTAAGAGCATCGACAATATCTGACGCCTTATCACTTTCAGGGAAAACTCTGTTTCCTCTTTCCACTTTAAGAGAAACACCCATATCTTCAAAGAAATCAATTGTATCCGAAGGCATAAACCTCGAAAAGGCACTATATAAAAATCTGCCGTTTGTAGGCACATTTGCAATAAGATCATTAATGAGGTTGCAGTTGTTAGTAACATTGCATCTGCCTTTACCGGTTATCATAACCTTGCGTGCAGGTTTATCATTTTTTTCGATAAGTATTACTTCTTTTCCGTTTTCGGCGGCAACACCCGAAGCCATAAGACCAGCTGCGCCCGCACCGATAACAATAACTTTTTCAGCCATAATTACTCCTAAATTATATCTGTAAAATTATAAAATAAATTATATAATAAACTTTGTTTATATTATGAATTTTTATAAGGAAATTTTTACTCTATATCATCAGAACAGTCAATGCCGTAAAACAAAGGCATTGTATGCTTGTGCTCAGCTAAAGAGGTGTGACTGTCGTCAGAAACAATAATATGATCTTTAAGTGTTACCTTAAGCATATCAAGTAGGCTGATAACTGCCTTAGTAACCCTAATATCATCTTTTGACGGAAGTGATATTGAATGTGGATGATTATGAGAAAGAATGACGCTTGAACAGTTTGTTTCAAGAACTATTCTGCCGAACTCTCTTATATCAAAGGCTGCTGAATTAATGTCTCCTTCGCTCAGAAGACGACAAGCAATCAGATGATTCAAATTGTCATAACAAAGAACAAACACTCTTTCACGGCAGGAACCTTCATAATATTTCGGCCTCAAAAAATCTGCAATTGCCTCAGGATTATCAAGAGTTGGATTTCTGTCATGGAGATTATCTTCATAACGGCTGTAAAAAGGTACGATCATTTTAATAAGACACGCAGCGGTTTCTGTCATACCTTTAACCTTCATAAGATCATGACGGTCAGCTTCAAGCACATCAGCATAGCTTCCGAATCTGTTTATAAGCTCATGCGCAATATCATTAGTATCCTTTCGCGGAATACCGAAATATAAAAGCATTTCAAGTACATTGTGATCCGGCATACCTTTAAAACCGGCTTCATAAAAGCGCTCACGCATATGCTTGCGGTGAAAATTATGAGAGTGATCAGGTAAGCCCTTCTTTGGTTTATCATTATCAGCCATAATTTATTCTCCTATGAATTCATAATGTAAAACGAGAGATCCGCAAAAAGGACCTCCCGTAATTTATATCTTTGTAAAACAGAATCAGATAGATATTTCAAGAGCCATTTTGTACATATCAAGGTCAACTGAATTTTTCATACCTAATGCTTCAAAAATGTCGAAATCCATAATTGTTTCTTTTTTGATAGCAACTACACGGTTGCCGATGCCATCTTTGAGAAGCTGAACAGCATGATAACCCATCTGACTTGCAACAATTCTGTCCTTGGCAGTGGGTGAACCACCTCTCTGTACGTGGCCGAGTATTGTTGCACGTGACTCAACACCTGTTTCTGCCTCAATCCTTTTAGCCATTTCTTCTACACCGCCGATTGCTTCGGAAACAAGAATAACGAAATGAACCTTGTTGCTTTTCTGGGTTCTCTTCATTCTTTCAATTACATCACGCTCGAAATCATACGGAACCTCAGGAATAAGGATAGATGTAGCACCACAAGCAATACCTGATGAAAGAGCAAGATAGCCGGCACCTCTGCCCATTACCTCAACAACAGCGCAACGGTCATGAGATTCAGCAGTATCTCTGATTCTGTCAACCATCTGCATAACTGTATTGATTGCTGTGTCATAACCGATTGTATAATCACAGCAACCGATATCATTATCAATTGTTCCGGGAATAGCAACACAAGGAATTCCTCTGAGTGAAAGGTCTCTGGCACCTCTGAAGGAACCGTCACCACCGATAACAACAAGACCGTCAATTCCTCTTTTTTTACATGTGTTAATTGCGTCCTGCATACCTTCTTCAGTCTTAAAACGAGGAGATCTGGCAGAATAAAGAATAGTACCGCCTCTGTTAATTATATCCGAAACCGAACGAAGATTCATCTCATACATATCATCGTACATAAGACCGTTATATCCTCTTCTTATACCGTAAACCTTCAAACCAAGTTCACATCCTGCACGAACAACAGCTCTGATAGCAGCATTCATACCGGGAGCGTCACCGCCACTTGTTAAAACACCGATAGTTTTAATCATTATTACGTCCTCCTTGCATCAAAATGATGAAAATTATACTGATTAAACATTTAGAAATATTATACACATTTTTGTTTAAAAGTCAAGGTTTATTTGAAAAATCGACACTATTACAGCAGTAATCATCTATATTCTTCGATAAAACTTAAAGCTCTTTGCTCTGAAAGATATTTAAATTCATCTTTAATTTCTTTGCACCACTTTATTGACCCTGCTTCTATTTTCTCATCACAGTCATTATATTTAATCAATAACCTTGTTGTTCCGCCGAAAAGCTCTGTTAAAATTTTAATTTTTTCACGAGAAACACTGTCACCTTTTTTTAAAACGACAACAATAGATTGATCCCTGGACATATCGTTTTTATAAAGGTTTTTAGGGTTTGGTTCAATGCTTTCGCAAATTACAGATGGTTCCCTGTCCTCCCTGAGACTGAGCCTACCTCTTATGAGGAGAATATTACCCGCCTTCAGATGGTTGATTCTGTCAGCATAGAGCTTTGAAAATACTATACATTCAATTGATGCACCTATGTCCTCAAGCTCAATGAAACACATAGTAGAATTATTTTTCGTAATTTTTTTCTCAACACGAGTTATAATACCAAAAATTTTAACATTAGAATTGTCCCTGTATTTTGAAGCAAAGCTGTCATTGTTTTCCAGTATTGAAGAAATACTGTCACATTTTAGCTTGTTGAAAATACCCGCATATTCGTCCATCGGATGACCAGAAATATATAATCCTGTAATTTCTTTTTCGAAAGCAAGAAGTTCATTCTTTGGCATTTCTTCTAAATCAGGTGCATTGATTTCATTTTTAAAGGAAAATCCTGAATCTTCATCAAAAAAGCCAATCTGACCGATTACATTTCGGTTTTTATCCGAATCAAGCTCGCTGATGATAATAGGCAGCATATAAAGCATCTGTCTGCGATTAAGGTCAAGACCGTCACAGGCTCCGCATTTTATAAGGCTTTCAACAGCCCGTCGGTTAAAATCCTTTGAATATACTCTTTTGCAGAATGTATAAAATGAAGTGTATTTTCCGCCTTGCTCACGATTATCAATAATTGTCTTAATGAAATTCCTTCCAAGATTTTTTATTGCCAAAAGACCAAAGCGTATTTGTCCGTTTTTTACCGTGAAGCCTTCAAAGCTGCTGTTGATATTCGGGGCTAGCACCTTGATTCCGATACGTGTACATTCGGCAATGTAACCGGAAACCTTTACGGATGAATCGAGAACACTCGTAAGCGTTGCTGCCATAAGCTCACACGGATAATGAGCCTTTAACCAAGCAGTCTGATAAGAAACATATGCATATGCAGCAGCGTGAGATTTATTAAAGGCATATTTAGCAAAATTAGACATTTCGTCAAATATTTTATTTGCGGTTTCTTCGCTTACTCCGTTAGCAAGTGCGCCTGCGCATTCAATCTCACCTTTCTCGTTCTTTAAACCGTAAATAAAATTGTGTCGCTCCTTTTCCATTACGTCAAGCTTCTTCTTACTCATTGCTCTGCGTACAAGATCTGCTCTGCCGTAAGAGTAGCCTGCAATTCTTCTGCAAATCTGCATAACCTGCTCCTGATAAACCATACAACCGTAAGTAACGTCAAGAATGTCACGGACAAGCTCGGTTTTATATACCGTATCCTCGGGGTGATGTCTGTTGTGAATATAAGTATCAATAGAATCGGCAGGGCCCGGTCTGTACAGAGATATAACAGCAATAAGGTCTTCTAAAGACTCAGGCTTAAGTCTTGTAAGAACGCTTCTCATGCCCGCTGATTCATACTGAAATACACCGTCAGTACGACCCTCGGATAGCATACGGAATGTTTCCTTGTCTCTAAGCTCTATAGCTTCAATAGAGAAATCCGGATTATTTTTCCTCACCATCTGAACTGCATCATTTATTACCGTAAGCGTTCTCAAGCCAAGAAAATCCATTTTAAGCAGCCCCAATTGCTCAAGAGTGACCATTGTAAATTGCGTAACAATACTTTCATCGTTTACGGCCAAAGGAACATAGGAAGAAACGGGGTCTCTGGTAATAACGACACCCGCTGCATGTGTAGAAGCGTGGCGCGGCATTCCTTCAACTTTTTTCGAAATATCTATAAGCTTCTTAACATCTTCGTTGCTATGATAAATACTGCGAAGCTCATCAGACATTTTAAGGGCTTTATCAATGGTAATTTTGAGCTCCTGAGGTATCAATTTAGCCACTTCATCTACAACATTATACGGGAGTCCAAGAACACGTCCGACATCTCTAATTGCAGCCCTGGCTGCCATTGTTCCGAAGGTTACTATTTGAGCTACATGGTCTGCTCCGTACTTTGAAATTACATAGTCAATAACCTCTTGCCTTCGTACATAGCAAAAATCAATATCAAAGTCAGGCATGCTGACTCTTTCAGGATTCAGAAAACGCTCAAAAAGAAGATTGTACTGTAAAGGGTCAATGCCCGTAATACCGATACAGAAGGCAGCAAGCGAGCCGGCACCCGAGCCTCTTCCAGGACCGACAGGAATGTTTTTAGATTTAGCATAACGGATAAAATCATGAACGATAAGAAAGTAATCAACATATCCCATCCTGTTAATAATTTCAAGCTCATAATTCAATCTGTCTACATATTCCTTTGGCGGATTTTCACCTTTATGCTTATTAAGACCAAAGAAACACTGATTTTTAAAATACTCAAAATGATCCATTTGGTTCGGCACTTCAAAATGAGGAAGCTTTGTATTACCAAACTCAAATTCAACATTGCACATTTCTGCAATTTTTTCTGTTATATCTATCGCTTCTGGAATTTCAGAAAAAACAGAACGCATTTCTTCTTCGCTTTTAAGATAAAACTCGTCTGTGCTGAATTCAAGTCCCGTTTCCTCACCTAAGACATGACCAGTCTGAATACAAATTAAAACCTGCTGAACCGATGCATCCTCCTTAGTGAGATAATGTGCATCGTTTGTTGCTACAAGAGGAATTCCGGTTTCCTTTGAAAGTCGTACAAGGTCAGGAATAATTTCGAGCTGTTCTCTAAGTCCGTGGTTTTGGATTTCGATGTAATATTTACCTTCACCGAATACACTTTTGTACCACAGTGCAGTTCTTTTTGCACCTTCATAGTCCCCTTTTACAAGCAAGCTCGGTATTTCACCGGCCAGGCAGGCAGAAAGAGCAATAAGGCCCTCGTGATGCTTTTCAATAAGCTCCTTATCAATTCTCGGCTTAGTATAAAAGCCCTCCGTCCATCCTTTACTGACCATTTTTATAAGATTCTGATATCCTACATTGTTTTCACAAAGAAGTACAAGATGATGTCTTTCATTATCAATACCGTGAACCTTATCAAAACGGCTTCTTTTGGCAACATAACATTCACAACCGATTATAGGCTTAACGCCTTTTTCTTTTGCCGCCTTGTAAAAATCAACAACCCCGTACATTGAACCGTGATCGGTTATTGCGACACTCTTTTGACCAAGCTCACAAACTTTGTCAACAAGCTGATTAATTCTGCACGCTCCGTCAAGAAGACTGTATTCTGTATGAAGATGTAAATGTGTGAAAGACATACCGTACCTCCTTCATCATTTTACTTTGAGTTTTTCAACTGTTTCTTTGTCAGGATTAACTATTATAGTGTAATACTCATGATAAATAACCATACCGGCCTTTGCGCCGTTTGGCTTTTTTAAAGCTTTAACTCTTGTATAATCAACCGGAACGAGAGAGGAATCCTTTGCCTTGCTGTAGTACGCAGCTATAACAGCTGCTTCCTCTATGGATTCATCAGAAATTTCTCTTCCGTCTCCGCATATTATTACGTGTGAACCCGGGATTTTCTGTGTATGAAGCCACATATCACTTTTAAGTGCAGTTTTAAGGGAAAGTTTTTCATTCTGAACATTGTTTCTGCCAACAAGAATACGAAATCCGTCGCTGGAACGAAATTCCATCGGAGGCAATTCTTTGGGCGGCTTCTGCCTTTTAACTTTTGTATTCTTGATGTATCCGCCTTGTGCAAGCTCCTGTCTTATAAGAGAAATTTCACTGTCTGTGTCTGCACGGGAAAGCTCATCAAGGACAGATTCAAGATAAACAATTTCATTTTTTCCGTCTTCAATAAGCTTTTCAAGCATTTTTTCAGCAGTTTGTGCCTTACGGTAATCCTTATAATATTTTTTCTGATTTTCCGTAGGTGAAAGAGCAGGATTGCAAGGAATTTTTATCAGCTTGCAATCATCGTAATAATTTTCAACCTCATAAAACGTTGCTCCCTTTTCCAATCTGTAAAGATTAGAAAGAATCAGTTCACCGTAAAGACGCAATGTATCCTTATCTTTACATTTTTTTAGTTCATCATTCTGAATTGAAACCTTTCGTAAAGTTCTGTCAATGAGATTACTGATAAGTTTTATGAGCTCGTGACCTCTGTGGTTAATTCGGTTAATTCTGTCTCTTTCATAATAAAAATCATCGAGAAGTTCAGAACAAGATTTATAAATTATTACCTTTAATTTACCCGAATATTGCTTTATGTCATAATGAGATAAATCTTTTGGCTTTCCTGATTCCTCAGCAATCATATAAAAATTATCTGCAGTATGAAGATTATACTTAATGTAATGCAGCTCATTTTGCAAAATTTCTGTCTGTTCTTCGGTGAGAGACGAAACAGCACAGTCGTCAAAGGTTACACGGTACGCAATCTCCCTTGAAACAATCGGTGAAACACCCTGCAATGTATTAATAATAGCAGATGATAGATATTTATCCTTCTGACTTTTGATTTTAGCGACAATCAATTCAATATCCGAATTTTCAATATTAAGCTTACCCTGAGAAGGCGGAAGCTTGTATTCTATACCGGGAAGAATTTGTCTAACTGTAGAGGTTGTAATATCAACTCTTTTTATTGCGTCAATAACCTTTCCTTCGGCCAAAAGAATCAGATTAGAATACTTACCCATAATTTCAATGCAAAGACTAAGCTCGATTCTGTCACCTATCTCATTTGTTGCATCAAAATCAACAAAAAGTATTCTGTCCATTTCATGCTGTCTGACACTCCTTATAAGCGCACCCGTGAGATATTTTCGCATAAGCATACAAAACATAGGCGGAGCAGGAGGATTGTCAATAGTATGAGAAGTGAAATGAACACGTGCACTGTCAGCACGAACGCAAAAAAGCAAACGATAATTGGAGCCCTTGCCTCGAAGATTAAGAATTATCTCATCCCTTGTGGGTTGGTTAACCTTATCTACTCTGAGCCCAACTGCTTTTTCTGTGAGTTCATCTTTAATTTTTGATAAAAAAATTCCGTCTAAAGCCATAATTCACCTTAACCAATATATTTTACAGGGTTAGATTGCTTAAGAACAATCCCCTTTACATCTTTGAATTTATTGCAAACTATATCTTTCAAAGCCGAAACAGAAGGATTTTCAGTTTCAAAATGACCTGCAGCTATAGCTGTTACACCGAGCTCAGCAGCAAGAAGAAATTCATGATGATCCATATCACCTGTTACATATGCATCGGCACCCATACGTACTGATTCAGCAATAAAATCGGCACCTGCGCCTCCACACACAGCAACCTTTTTTATTGTATTGCCACAATCAACGGCACGGCAGACAGTCGCCAATTTTTCTGAAACTAATCTTATGAAATCACAAGACGGCAGCGCTTCAATCTCCCCTATTCTTGCCATAGGAACCGAACATTCACCGGAAGGAACACCAACAGGATTTTTAATACCTAAAATCTTACAAAGAACATCATTTACACCGCCTTGTGCGCAATCGAAACATGTGTGGGCAGACAATACCGATATTCCGTTTAACGCTGCGTCAAAAGCTATATTTCCCTTAAGAAAGCTCTTTTGAGCTTTGAAAATAACAGGATGATGTGTAATTATTAAATCAACTGATTCTTTTACTGCATCCACCAAAACTTCAGCGGTAAGATCAAGTGTGAAACCTATTTTTTTTACTTCCTTGTCTTTATCACCGACGAGAACACCGCAATTATCCCAATCACATTGTGTGGAATAAGGAGCGAAGCTGTCTATAAACTCAGAAATATCTTTAACCGTTAACATAATAAGCCTCCGCAATTTTCTCTTTAATTGAAACAATAATTTCGCCTAAACCGTTTTCATCCTCTTTGCCTGCACTGATAAGAGCTGTATATTTCTTTTCCAGAGCAGTAATAATTTTTTCTATGTATTTTTTTGTGATTTCATCATCATTTTCTATAAGCTTACCGAGATATATGTATGAAGGGTCATTTACGATTTTTTTCCCCGTATAAAAAGCAGAAATTATGCAATAAAAACGTTTGCCGTCCATAGCAATCTTTTCTTCAATTATTTCAAAGCCGTTATTTACATAAAATTCACGCAAAACTTCTCCGTGAGACATCGGTTGAGCCACAATATGCAGTTTTTCGTTATATATCCACGGACATGCAGAAAGAATGTCAGCTATTAAATTTCCGCCCATCCCGGCAATAACTATATCATCGCAGGAACCCTCCGGGATATTTTTCAATCCATCAGATAAAATCAATTCAACCTTATCAGATATTTCAGCATCAATAACAGTTCTCCGTGCGTTTTCCAAGGGACCCTTATTAATGTCAGCTGCAATCCCCGAAGGTGAAATACCGTTTTCGATAAGCCATGCAAGGAGATAACCGTGATCTGTACCGATATCCGCAACTCTGCTGTTATTTCTCACTAAAGATGCAACCGCAGAAAGTCTTGCGTCAAGTTTAATTTTTCCCATAATAACCTCTCTTAAGAAACAGAGCCACCCGAAACAGGTGGCTCATTGCTGAATTTGCTTATTTTGAAGCAAGATATTCGTTGATTTTTGCAACAAGCTCATCAACGTTTACGCCGTGAACAGCACAAGCTTCTTCAACAGTTTCGCCTCTTGATGCAGGACAGCCGAGACAATGCATTCCCATTTCAAGGAAGAAAACTGCAGTACCTCTGTCTTCGTCAAGAATATTGCCTATAAGCATATCTTTTGTAATTTCTTTCATTGTAAATTTATCCTTTCAGGAAATTTTTTATTTCTTTACTGCAAGAGCAATTTTTGCTTTAGCTACGATATTATCTGAATCGAGTCCGTAAATCTTAAGAAGCTCAAGAGCAGGACCTGATTTGCCGAATGTATCGTTAACACCAAGACGGATAACCGGTACAGGATACTCTTCACAAAGAGCTTCACATACGGCACCGCCAAGACCGCCGATTATGCTGTGCTCTTCGGCAGTAACAATAGCTCCGGTTTCTTTTGCCGCCTTAACAAGAAGTTCCTTATCAATAGGCTTAATTGTGTGAATATTGATAACTCTTGCATCAATACCTTCCTCAGCGAGCTTATCAGCCGCTTCAAGTGCTTCAGCAACCATAAGGCCAGAAGCAACAATTGTAACATCATTACCGTCTTTAAGGGTAACACCCTTGCCGATTTCAAACTTGTAATCCTCTGCATTTACACGTGGAACAGCAAGTCTTCCAAAACGCATATATACAGGTCCCTCATGCTCAGCTGCAGCAAGAACAGCCTGTCTTGCTTCAACGTCATCAGCCGGGTTAATGATAACCATATTGGGAATTGAACGCATAAGAGCAATATCTTCACAGCATTGATGGCTTGCACCGTCTTCACCGACAGAAATACCAGCGTGGGTTGCACCTATTTTAACATTAAGGTTAGGATAAGCAATAGAGTTTCTGACCTGTTCAAAGGCTCTGCCAGCAGCAAACATAGCAAAAGAAGAAGCGAACACAGTATAACCTGTTGTTGCAAGTCCGGCAGCAATACCCATCATATTACCCTCGGCAATGCCGCAATCAATAAACTTGTCAGGATATTCCTTTTTAAATGCAATTGTCTTGGTTGCTTTTGCAAGGTCAGCATCAAGAACAAGAATATCATCTCTTGCACCGAGCTCCTTCAAAGCATTACCGTAAGCATCTCTGGTTGCACATTTAATTACATCTGCCATAATTACGCCTCCAATTCTGCAAGAGCTGCATCAAGCTCAGCCATTGCCTGTTCGTACTGTTCAGCTTTGGGAGCTGTACCGTGCCAATCGCACTGATTTTCCATAAAGGAAACACCTTTACCTTTAACCGTTTCAGCAACGATGCAAGTGGGTTTGCCTTTACATTGTTTTGCTTTTTCAAACGCTTCTTCAATTTCGCAAAAGCAGTGACCGCAGATTTCAACAACATTCCAACCGAATGCTTCAAATTTTTCCTTGATGGGATAAGGTGAGTTTACTTCATCAATTGAGCCATCAATCTGAAGCTTATTGTAGTCAACAATTGCAACGAGATTATCAAGCTTTTTGTTTCCTGCAAACATCGCAGCCTCCCAAACCTGACCTTCTTCAATTTCACCGTCACCGAGAACTGTGTAAACGCGGAAATCCTTGCCTTTAAGCTTTCCGCCCAAAGCCATACCGACAGCAGCAGAGATGCCCTGACCCAGTGAACCTGTACTCATATCAACACCAGGAGTATATCGCATACTGGGATGTCCCTGAAGAATAGAATCGGGCTTTCTGAGTGTTTTAATAAGCTCAACAGGGAAAAAGCCTTTAAGTGCAAGTGCTGCATAAAGAGCCGGTGCAGTATGTCCTTTTGAAAGAACGAAACGGTCTCTCTCATCACAGTCAGGTTTTTCAGCGTTAACATTCATTTCAGAAAAATACAGATAAGTAATAATATCTGCAATAGAAAGTGAACCGCCCGGATGACCTGATTTTGCATTGTAGGTGCCTTCAATTACACCCTTTCTGACTTGAACTGCTATTTTTTTCAGTTCGAGTTTCTTGTTTTCTTCCATTTATATTCCTCCTTATATTATTCTTTTTCAAGAATATGCTCAATCAAATCTGCAACCGCACCGTAATTACAGTGACATGTCACAAATTTAGATATAGCTTTCATATCATCAGGAGCCTGACCACAACAAGCAGGATAACCGACGGCCTTGAGCATTTCCCAGTCATTATAATAATCCCCTATCGCAGCAGTTTTCTCCTTTTCAACACCAAGAATTTCAGCAAGCTTAAGCACAGCATTACCCTTATTGGTTCCTTCATTAACTATTTCATAGCTGAACGGAGAAGAAGCCATAAGATTTTCGGTTGAATTTGAATTGCTTTTGAGAAATTTTTCAACCATCTTAATCTGAAACGGTAACGCAGTATAAATAACCTTGTACCAATTATCTTTTGGTATTTCATCAAAATTATAATAATACTTAATAGGTAATTTTGCATTTACAGCAAGAATTCTTGCTGACGGTGTAGGTCTGAAAATATAAACGAATTTATCTGTAATAACCTGAAAGGCAAGAAAAGGAAATTTTTTTATACTTTTCTTAACAAGTTCAATACAAAAATCGTTAAGCGGACTTGACCATACCATTTTTTCTTTTGAAAAATCGTAAATACCCGCACCGTTAATTACAACAGCCATACCGTCAGGTATATTAAGTCTCTTATAATGCTTTCGCATTGAATTCGGAGATCTTCCCGAGGCAAGTGTAAAATTACCCTTATGCTCTTTTACAAAGCGTTGTACAGCATCATAATTTCTTTTAACAAGATGCCTGGATTTATCATTGATTGTTCCGTCGATATCAGACGCTATCAACCAATCGGAAAAATCGGTTTTCTTATCACTCATCTTTCAACCTCCTTAAAAAATTAATGAAATAATCCGGCAACTCACTTTGAATCTCAATATATTCCTTTGATCTCGGATGCTTAAATCCGATCAGCCCTGCATGAAGACACTGACCGCCAAGATATTCAATTACCTTTTTAGGACCGTAGACCGGATCACCTGCAACCGGATGACCTATATATGACATATGAACTCTTATCTGGTGTGTTCTTCCCGTTTCAAGCCTCAAAGCAAGATGCGTAAAATCTTTATATTGCTTTACAACACGGTAATGTGTAGTTGCGTTCTTGGAATTTTTGAGAGTAACAGACATTTTCTTTCTGTCAACAGGATGTCTGCCGATAGGTGCGTCTACTGTACCCTCATCATTTTTAAATCTACCGTAAACAACACTCTGATATTCTCTTGTGAAAGTGTGCGCTTTTATTTGTTCAGCCAATGAAATATGAGAAAAATCATTCTTTGCTACAATAAGCAGACCGCTTGTATCCTTGTCAATTCTGTGAACAATTCCCGGACGGATTACCCCGTTAATTCCCGAAAGAGAATCACGACAATGATACATAAGCGCATTTACTAATGTTCCGTCATAGTTTCCGACAGCAGGATGGACAACCATCCCTTTGGCTTTATTGACAACAAGAAGATCGTCGTCTTCATATCTTATGTCAAGAGGTATGTTTTCAGGAACGATTTGGAGTTCCTTTGGTTCGGATATTCTGACAACGATTTTGTCAGCTGATTTCACCTTATAATTTTTTGTGACAACAATTGAATTAACCGTAACGTTTCCTTCGTCGATAAGCTTCTGAGCAGCAGAACGGCTGATTCCGTCACAAAACAAAGATATTATTTTGTCAATTCTTTCTCCGCTGCTTTCATCACTTACAACAAAAATTTTTGCATCAACCATTAAATACTTTTCTCTTTCTTCGCTTTGATTTCCTTGAAAACAGAATAAATCTCATAAAAAATTATAACAAAAGCACTGCATGTAACAAGACAATCAGCAAAATTAAAAATATAAAAATCCACGAATAATACTTCTATATAATCAATTACATAACCTCTGAAAACACGGTCTATTATGTTTCCGAAGCCTCCTGCAGCCATAAAAACAAGACAAATATAGTCAACTCCGAACTTAAATTTCCCTGAAATCAGTACAACGAGGATGCCAACCATGCATACAATAGAAGCTAATGTCATAATCTCAGTTTTACCGCTCATCAACCCCATCATTGCACCGTCGTTTTCAAAGTAATGCAATTGTAAAAAGCCGGGAATAATGATTTTTGACGAAACAGGCTTGAGATAAAAATCAACAAAATACTTTATTACCTGATCGATGATAACCATTGAGGAAATGATTAAAAGAGACAGCAATCGTGTTTTGTTCTTACTCATCATTCAAGTCTTCTTCATCGACATTACTGTTTTCAATTGCCTTTTTTAAATCTTCAAAGGATAAATCACTTCCTTCAAGTGATTTATTGAAAACATCATTCAGACCGTCAGTAAAGGAAGTAAAGTCTGCTCCTTCGCTTCCGGCAGAATCGAAAATTTTAGAAATATATGCACTGACATCAGGCATAGCCGATGCAGAACTACCGCCGGAAATAAAATCTTCATCCTGCACAGTTGATTCAGCTTTAGCTTCAATTTCAAATGTTTTATCTTCTGCAACAGCATCAACCTCGAGCTCAGGTATTGTAGATGCTTCAATATCAAATGGTTCAGAAGCGTCAATATCCGAGTCATCAGCTTCAGACATATCCACAGTAAAATCAAAGTTAAATTCTTCTATATCGGATACATCAATCTGCTTTGCAGTTATCACCTCATTGTCAGGAATAACTTCAGGCTCGATTTCATCAATCGTGATTCCTGATACTGCTTCGGATACAATTTTAATTGCGTTTTCAATTTCAAATCTGAGTTTTGACGCTTCAGCCTTGATTGCAGCAAGCTGCTCGTTAGCACTGTTGATTATAGCATCAGCCTTGTCGCGTGCTGTCTGTGCATCTTTATAAGCATCAGCGACAATTTTAGCTGCATTTGTATTTGCATCTTCAATTATTGATACCGCTTTAGCATTGATTTCGGCGATATATCTTTCGGAAAAAGACTTCGCCTGATTGCGTGTCATTTCAAGCTCAGTTTTGGCGTTTTCAAGAGCGATCTTTGTGCTGTTAAGTTCCTGAGAATAGACCGCCTGTGCCTCAGATGTTTTTTCGGCAATGATTTTTTCTCCCTCTGAGGCAGCATTTTCAACAAGCTCTTTTGCTTCCTGACGTGCCTGCTCAACAGTTTTGTCGGAGGTTGTCTTTGCCCATATAAGTGCATCAGCAATAGCTCTCTTATTTTCATTGTATTCATCAATTAAAGGGGTGATTGATGAAAGCCGTTCTTTAAGAATATTATTTTCATTATAAAGCTTGTTATAATTCTGATAAACTCTCTGAACAAAAGCATCTACTTCGCTTGAACGGTATCCACCCTTCCCCACAGCTGAAAAACGCTGATTACTTATCTGATTAGGTAACAACATATTATTCTCTCCCTTTTAAATTAAGTAATTATCAGAAGTTTCCGAAGTCATCAAGATCAACCTGGCCGTAAAAATCTCCGTGAAGCTCAACACTTTCAGGAAGAAAAGCACAGATATTTTCTGTAAAACGGGTAAAAAGAGAATTGGTTACATATTTCGCACCGTCAAGGAAATCCATTGCTCTTCTTTTTTGTTCATCGGAAAGCATACCAAGATTAACCACAACCATAGCATTCTGATCAATCATAATGTTAGCAACATTTTTGGCATCATAAATATCGTGAAGAGAGATAAAATTCAGCTTGAATTTCGGCTGAGATTTTGAATTATTCATATTGTAAATATTGCTTTTTTGCTGTTTGGAGGACCTGTATTCAGCTGAAGAACGTTCTGATCTATATTCAGGCTTTTTCTTTTTTGAAGAAGTTTCACCGAATCTTACATATTCAGGCGGAGTTATTTCATCGTCGGAAGAGTAGCTGTATGAATCATCCTCATCCTCATTCTCTTCATCATATCCGGATTCTTCCTCGTCGTAACCTTCTTCCTCTTCTTCGCCATCATCCTCGTATTCTACGTCGTCTTCGTATTCGCTTTCATCAGGAACTAAACGTCCCTCAAACTTTGATTTGATATTTTTTACAAAACCCATTGTTAAAACTCCTTTGCTTAAATATTAATATAATCTCGGACCAAAAATGGCCGAACCGATTCTTACATGATTTGAGCCGCAGAGAATTGCCTGTTCATAATCACCGGACATACCCATTGAAAGTATATTCATATCAGTATTATCTAACTTTTTGCTCTTTATGTCAATAAAAATCTTGTGCATTTTTGAAAAATATTTTTCTGCTTCACAATTATTGTCACAAATAGGCGGAATAGTCATAAGTCCCTGAATTTTTATACCGGGAAGCTCAGAAATCTGATAGATCAATTCCTCGAGCATTTCATATGAAATACCTGTTTTGCTTTCTTCACCTGCAATGTTTACTTCAACAAGACAATCTGTAATAATTCCGTTCCCTACACTTCTTTTAGAAATTTCCGAAGCAAGCTTCAGCGAATCGACAGATTCAATCATTGAAACCTCACCGACAATTTGTTTAACCTTGTTCGTCTGCAGATGGCCAATAAGGTGAGCTTTGCAATTATCAAGCTTAAGATACGGCTTTTTCGACAAAAGCTCCTGAACCTTATTTTCGCCGATAAGAGTTATTCCCTTTTCAAGAGCTCTGTTGATAAAAATCGGCTCAACTGTTTTTGTAACAGCCATAAAATTAATATCCTCAAAATTTCTTGAAGAGCGCAAAGCAGCATCCGCAATTTTTTCCTTTATAAACTCAATATTGTAATCAATATTTCTGAATCGCTCCTCAATTGATAAGCATCCCATCTTCAATATGCATCCCCTTCACTATAATTTTATCATAAAGATTCAGACTACGATACTTGGCAGTTGCCTTCTCATCTACAACCTTATTACCTTTTTCATCTTCCTTATAAACAACATACGGTTTGGCAATTATATAATCATCACCGTAATAAGAAACTGATACAGGAGTAAATTTCACAACATTTCCGAGAAGAACATTAACACCCTTAAGTCCTTCACTGTTTTCGACGAGTGCATCGCTGTTTATTCTGAACCCGCTGTAATCCTTAACAGTTATTGCGGCATTTTCAATTCTGAGATTTGCAAGCTCTTCATTCATTGATGTGCATTGAAGTGTTACCGTGATTGTATCTCCGTTAAGTTCAGAAACACTGTGAACAAGCATATCTACATCTTCTATACCTTTGTCAGGGAAATCAACCGAAACATAATATCCGGTACGTATTACAGAAGCGTCAGTAATTGACGTGTCGAAAATAAAATACCAGGTATGCTGCGCTATGATTTTACCGAAGACATTATCGTTGATTGCTCTTTCGCTTGAAATAAGTTTATCTCCCTCGTTGACAGAAACCTTCTTATTTTTAACATCATCATAAGATTTTACAGCTTCATAGCCGTCAATATTACTTACGAAATATCCTGAATAGGCAGATTTTACTTCTCCGGTTTTATTGTATAGCTTATTGATAGATTTAAGCTCTTTTTTTACATCCTTTATTCGATCATCAATATTGAAGCCAGAACCGGTCGCAATTTGTTTTGTTGAGATTTTAGAAATAAAATTACTGATCGAACCGTCAAGAGCGCTGAAGTCATTACTGTTTATGAGACCGACATAATCATCCACAGAATTATAAATACTTGAATTAAGGTATACGACATTTACATAATTGAGATTTCCCTGACTTTTCAGATTCTGAAGATCATCCAATTTCTGTTGAAGTTGTCTTGATTTTATGTAGTTCTCTGCCTCCGATTCCGTACCAAAGGTAAGGGCAATTACATCCTTTTTTCCTACATTAGTACTGTCAGTGAGAACAGGAACATAAACCTTGTCATCATCCTTTACCAGAAGAGAGATATTTTTACCATTCTTTATTCTGTTTTCATCACGGACTGCAAAACCTCTTACGCTGAGCTTTTCCTGCTGTGTATATCTGAAAGCATATTCATACTTTATCTTGCCCGTGCTTTTTGAATAAATATTCTGTGCCGTATACAGTAAAGCGAGAACAACAAAAGCAACAAGCATACATAATGCAATTTTTTGATCCTTTGTCAGATTAAGCTTTTTAGATAATGTTAATTTCATAATCAATCACCTGAATTAAACCTGTTAATAATATCAGCTGCAACATCCGCAACATCCCTGTCACCTGTGCTGTCGATACTTATCCAATTGATAGCAGTGTTTCTTCTGAACCACGTTAATTGCCTTTTAGCATATCTTCTTGTCTCCATTTTAAGTTTTTCTACAGCATCATTAAGTGTAGCTCTTCCGTCAAGATAAGGTTTAAGCTCCTTGTATCCAATAGCCTGTCTTGCCGTTAAGGAACAATTTTTGCTGAAGAAAAGCTTGGCCTCGTCAAGCAGACCCTCTTCCAGCATCATATCAACACGAAGATTTATTCTGTCATATAAAAGCTGTCTGTTTTCAGCCGTAAGTCCGATTATGCACCAATCAAACTCACTTTCATTCATATGAGAAAGCCTGTCCTGCTCACTGATGGTTTTACCTGTTGTATAGTAAACCTCCAGAGCTCTTATAATTCTTTTTCTGTCATTTATGTGAAGTCTGTACGCAGCATCAGGATCAATATTTTTAAGTTCATCTAAAAGACTTTCGATTCCCTTTTCTTCAGCTTTTAATTCAAGCTCAGAACGGATATCAGTTTTACCATGTTCAAAAAACTCCGTATTATTGATAAGTGTATCAACATACAGGCCTGTTCCTCCGCAGACAATCGGAAGCTTACCCCTCGAAAGAATATCCTTAATAGCAGAAACAGCATCGTTTTTATACATAGCTACACTGTATTCCTCACCGGGGTCAAGAATACCGATAAGGTGATGTTTTACCTGAGACATTTCTTCTTTCGTAGGCTTTGCAGTTGCGATATCCATTTCTTTGTAAATCTGCATTGAATCTGCGGATACTATCTCACCGTCAAATTTTTTCGCCAGTTCAATTGAAAGAGAAGTTTTTCCTGAGGCTGTGGGGCCTATAACAACAATTACTAAAGGCTTTTTCATTAAATAACTCCGATTTTACTGTATTCTTCCAAACATCTTTTCAAGCTCATATTTTGTAAGCTCAAGAAGAACAGGTCTTCCATGAGGACAATATCTGACATCATCATCATAAAGCACAGCCTCAGCCAGAACCTTCATTTCAGCCGTTGAATTTTTATATCCGGCTTTTATGGCTGCTTTGCAAGCTGCAGTGTGGTGAATACGGTCAATTTTTTCTGTTTCAATGTTTGTTCTGTTTTCACTAAGGTATAACGCCATCTCAATTATTGTGTCTTCGATATCATCTCCTGAAATAAGCATAGGACATTCTCTTACAATAACTGTTCCGGTACCGAAATCTTCCACAAGATAACCTGCTTTCAAAAATACACCGATATTTTCAATAACAGTATTGTACTCATTTTTATTAAGAGTAACAGTAACAGGAGTAAGCAGCACCTGAGAAGAAACCTTATCCTGAGCATTCTTTTTAATTTTGTTATATATTATTCTTTCATGAGCAGCATGCTTATCTATAAGGCATACTTTATTGTCATATTCGCATATTATGTATGTCTTAAATGCCTCACCGAGAAGTCTCAAGGGCTTCGGTGCAATCTTATCACCACTTATAACAACTCGTTTATTTTCAGTATTATCTGGTTTTACAGGTGTTTCCCTATCGATATTTACTGCTGTTTTTTTCTCGTCAGACTTATTTTCCTGAATCGGTTGAGGCTTTATATTTTGAGAATTTGTAAAAGAAGTTTGATTTGTTTTTACTCGGTTTTTGAATCCCGAAACAAGATCAGGCTCGTCAGCATTACCGAAACCCTTATTAACATTTTTAGGAGCCGAAACGCTTGAAGCACTTTTAAAATCCGCAGAAGACATATTATTCCAAAAGGCTTTTTCATCCTTCTTAACAGGAGCTTCAGACTTTACAGGTACTGAACCCTTAAGAGTTTTGTCCTGTGCTTGCTTTACAGGTGTCGGTGTATCATCCTCCACCATCTGAAACTGTACATACTCAGGCTTTGCTTTTTCGGTAAGTTTAGCCATTTTAGCCGAATCAACCTGAGGAGCAGTATCAGATTCACTGATTGCACCCTTAACAGCATAATAAACCGCTGTTGAAACTCTTCTTTCATCGCTGAAACGAACTTCAGTTTTCGCAGGATGAACGTTTACATCAACTGTTTCGGGCTTGACACATACATTAAGGACACAGCTCGGAAACTTGCCGACCATAATAGAATTTTTGTATGCATTTTCCATAGAAGCCATTATTGAACGGGATTTCACACTTCTGTTATTAAGAAAGAAATACTGCATTGCTCTTGACGGACGCGAACACACAGGCTTGCAGACATAACCGTTTACTTTTATTCCGTCGAGCTCATAATTCACCTCAAGAAGGCTTTCGGCAAATGTTCTTCCGAAAACGGAGTATATAGCTGAAAGAAGCTTACCGTCACCCGGAGTAATAAGAGCCTGTTTGCCTTCACGGATAAATCTGATGCTAATTTCAGGATGTGAAAGCGCAATTTTATCCACTACATCAGCAACTGCATTTGCTTCAGAAACATCACGTTTAAGGAATTTCATACGGGCAGGAGTGTTATAAAACAAATCTCTGACAACAATAGTTGTTCCGTTCGGGCATCCTGCAGCGTCATAATTTATCTGCACACCGCCCTCAATTGTGTATGCAGTGCCCATTTCCTCTTCTATTGTTTTAGTCAAAATTTCTGTACGTGAAACTGCAGCAATTGATGCAAGAGCCTCACCTCTGAATCCCAGCGTAAAAATAGAATTAAGATCGTCAGCATCCTTCAACTTACTTGTCGCGTGGCTAAGAAAAGCCTTCGGAACATCTTCTCTGCATATACCGCAACCGTTGTCTGTTATGCGTATATATGTAACTCCACCGTTTCTTATTTCAAGAGTAATAGTTGTTGCTCCGGCATCAATAGAGTTTTCCATAAGCTCTTTAACAACCGAAGCGGGTCTTTCGACAACTTCCCCGGCAGCAATTAATTCTGCTATATGCTTTGATAATATGTTAATTCTTGCCATAAAGTTATCGCTTCCTTTCTTTTACATTCCCGACTGTCTAGCCTTGGTAACAAGCTCGTGAAGTGTTGTGAGAGCTTCAAGGGGAGTCAGGGTGTTTATATCAATATTTTTTATTGTATCAATTATTTCATCGTCAAAGGTAGATTTCAAGGAAATCTGAAGGCTTTCTTCTTCCGTTTCATTAAAGGTAATGTTTTGCATTAATGATTTACGCTCGGGATTATCAGCTTCAAGCTCGGCAAGAATCTGTCTCGCTCTTGAAACAACTGAATTAGGTATACCTGCCAGCTTGGCAACCTCAATACCGTAGCTTCCGTCTGCTGCACCTCTGACTATTCTTCTTAAAAATGTGATTGTATCGCCTTTTTTCTTGACGGAAATATTGTAATTTTTAATTCCTTCAAGCTGATTTTCAAGCTCAGTAAGTTCATGATAATGAGTTGAAAACAATGTTTTAGCGCCTAATTTTTTCTTGTCAACAATATATTCAAGCACAGCCCTTGCAATGCTCATACCGTCAAAGGTAGAAGTGCCTCTTCCAACCTCGTCGAGAATAATGAGACTGTTTTTATTAGCATTTTTTATGATATTTGACACTTCATTCATTTCAACCATAAAGGTTGACTGTCCTGTTGCAAGGTCATCAGATGCACCCACACGGGTGAAAATGCTGTCAATTATCGAAAGCTGCGCTCTTTTTGCCGGGACAAATGAACCAATTTGCGCCATAAGGCAGATAAGAGCAACCTGACGCATATAAGTAGATTTACCGGCCATATTAGGTCCTGTGATGATGGAACATCTTTCGTCACCGCAATCCATATATGTATCATTCGGTACAAACGGAGCTCCGTCAAGAAGAAGTTCAACTACAGGATGTCTGCCCTCGGTTATGTCAATAGTGCTTGTTCCTGTCATTACAGGACAAACATAATTGTTTGAAATTGCCGTTTTTGCAAAAGAGCAAAGAACATCTGTAACGGCAATGGCAGAAGCAGTTGCCTTGATTCTGTTATATTCATCGGCAACGCTTTTTCTTATCTGACAGAAAATTTCATATTCAATTTTAACAATTCTTTCCTCAGCACCGAGAACCTTACTTTCATAGTCCTTAAGCTCCTGAGTAATGTATCTCTCTGCATTGGCAAGCGTCTGTTTTCTTATATAATCATCGGGTACAAGTTCTTTAAAGGAATTGGTAACCTCTATATAATATCCGAATACCCTGTTATAGCCTACTCTTAATTTGGTTATGCCTGTTCTTTCTTTTTCACGCGCTTCAATTTCTTTAATGTAAGATTCACCGTTTGATTTAATGTTTTTAAGTGAATCAAGCTCAGCGTTGAAGCCGGGCTTAATTATACCACCCTCTCTTATACTGAAGGGTGCATCAGGATCTATAGCAGCATCAATAAGCTCATATACATCCTCGAGTAAATCAACTCCCTCGTATTGCTGCTTAAGATAAGCAGACACAGAATCTGAAAGAAGTGATTTAATCTGCGGTAAAAAAGAAATAGTTTGTTTAAGGGAATTTAAATCCTTTCCGTTTGCACTCTCAAAAACAATTCTTGTCATTAATCTTTCAAGGTCAAAGATACCCGAAAGAGCTTCTGAAAGCTCGGAAAGCTTCATACTGTTATCGCACAATTCTCCAACCGCGTTGTGTCTGCGTGTAATAAGATTGTAATTCACCAAAGGTTTTTCAAGCCACGAGCGAAGAAGTCTTTTACCCATAGCCGTTTTTGTTTTATCAAGAACCCAGAGAAGAGAACCTTTTTTCTCTCTGCTTCTCATAGTTTCTGTAATTTCAAGGTCTCTTTTTGTTGAATAATCCATCTTCATATACTGACTGTCAGAATAGAAGTTAATTTCACGGATATTTTCAAGACCGTTTTTCTGCACCGTTTTCAGATATCTGACAGTAGCACCTAAAGCAATGATTGCATCAGGGCACTTATCAATACCGTACGATGAAAGTATTTCATTTCCGAAATGTTTGATGCATTCTTCAAAATTTATGTCAAAGTCGAAAAATTTATCTTCGGGAATTTCGCATATAGCATCAACTTTTTTCTTTATAAACTCAGCAATGTTTTTATTTTGTGAAACACTTCTGCTGAGAACTATTTCACTGGGAGAAAATACTCCGAGTTCATTTATAATTTTGTTATCAATATTGTTGCAATTTTCAATAAAAGTAAGATTAACTGCTCCTGTTGAAACATCACAGAAGCATATACCTGCTCCGTCATCATTAAGATATACTGAGGTAAGATAGTTATTGCGCGATTCATCAAGCATAGAATTTTCAATAATGCTGCCCTTTGTAATAACACGGATAACATCTCTTTTCACTATGCCTTTTGCCGTGGCGGGGTCTTCGACCTGTTCGCATATTGCAACCTTATAGCCTTTGCTGACCAGTTTAGCAATATAGTTATCAGCCGAATGGAACGGAACACCGCACATCGGAGCCCTCTCTCCCCCACCGCAGGCACGGCCCGTGAGGGTAAGTTCAAGCACTGAAGAAGCCAGTTTGGCATCCTCATAAAACATCTCATAAAAATCACCCAGTCGGAAAAACAAAATAGTATCCGGATATTCTTTTTTTATTTCAAAGTATTGCGCCATCATAGGTGTCATTTCGGACATATTGTTTTTCCTCCTGAGTTTTACATTTAAATGTTTATTGAATTAATTATCAGTGACAGCCGCTGCAGGATGAGCATGAACCACCGCAGCTGTGTTCTTCAGCCTTGGGAGGCTCACAGGTAGCAGGGTCTGCGCCATTTACGCAAAGTCCTAAAATCTGCATAATGTAGTTCATCATTTCATCAACTGCAGTTCTTGCTTCATCATAAGCCTGCATTTTTTCGTTATCCATAAGTGCTGTGTAAGCATCGTTGAATTCTTCTTCAAAAGCATGCATTTTTTCTGCATCAGGTTCTTCCTTGGATGCTTCAATCTGATAGTTCATCTGAACAAGCTGAAGCTTACCCATAAGGTCATTAAGCTCCTTATCATTTTCGTTGATTTCTTTTGCTTTTGCAAAGCTGAGGTAGCGTTCATCCTGCTGGATTGCAGCACCAAGCTCGCGTGTAAGTTTGATTACGTCCATTTGTAATACTCCTTAAAATTTATTTTTTATAATAAATACAGCTTATATATAAGTGTAATTTATCCACATAATTTTCCGAATACAACCCAGGTTTTCGGATCTGTCACTTCAACATTGACAAAAGAACCGATAAGACTTTCGTCACCGTTGAATTCTATTATAACATTGCCTTCCGTTCTTCCCGAAAGAACACCGTCACCTTTTGCTTTACCCTCAACAAGAACCCGATAGGTTTTACCCTTCATAGATGCGGTTCTTTTGCCCGCAATTGATTCCTGTAAATCAGTAAGCTCTTTAAACCATCTGCCTTTTTCTTCTCTTGAAACTTCATCAGGCATATCAAAAGCCTTTGTTCCCGGTCTAGGTGAGAAAATAAAAGTGAACAGAGAAGTATATTTAACCCTTTCAATAAGAGAAAGTGTATCCTTGAACTCATCATAGGTTTCACCGGGAAAACCTACAATAACATCGCTTGTTATGGAAAGATCAGGCATAACAGAATATGCATAATCAATAAGAGACAAGTATTTTTCTCTGTCATAATGTCTGTTCATTTCTTTGAGAACTCTGTCGTTACCTGACTGGAAAGGAAGATGAAGATGCTTTGCAATCTTATCAGAAGAAGCCATTACATCCATAAGCTCTTTCGTACAGTCTCGCGGATGAGAGGTCATAAACCTTACGATAAAATCTCCGTCAATTTCACTTATAGCTTTAAGCAGAGCAGGAAAACGTTTATTTTCAGAAAGCTCCTTATTGTATGAATTGACATTCTGACCAAGAAGAGTTATTTCTTTATAGCCTGACTCAACAAGACCTTTTACCTCTGTTAAGACAGTATCGAAATCTCTGCTTCTTTCTCTTCCACGCACATAAGGTACAATACAGTAAGAGCAAAAATTATTGCATCCGTACATAACAGGAACCCAAGCTCTGAATGTACCGTCTCTCTTGACAGGTAAACCTTCAACAATGGTACCGTCACTTTCAGTGATATCAATAACTCTTTTTCCTGTGCAAAGAACGCGGTATACAAACTCAGGAAGCTTATATGCAACATGCGTCCCGAAAACTATGTCAATAAAAGGGAAGCTTCTTTTTAATCTTTCTGCCACACTTTTCTGTTGTGTCATACATCCGCAAAGACCGATAATCATATCTGGTTTAGTCTTTTTAATCGGCTTCAACGCACCTGCATTACCGTAAACTCTGTCTTCGGCATGCTCACGGATAGCACAGGTATTATACAAAACAAAATCTGCCTTTTCCGGTGAATCCGTAAATTCATAACCCATACTATGAAGTATTCCCTGTAATCTTTCACCGTCAGAAACATTACCCTGACAGCCATAAGTATGAACGAAAGCTTTGGGAGGTTCACACGGAAAACGGGCACTAAGTACCGTTTTTACTAACTCTGTATATTCTTTCTGTTTATCAAGCTCTGCCTGTGAGACAGAAAAATTACTGTTCATCTGTTTCTTCTTCCTTTTTTTCGGGATTTTGAGAAATACTGATTAGCTTTTTTAATCTGTGGTTAATTGCGGAACGGCTCATTTTTGGTGTACACATCTCACCGAGCTGTCTGAGACTGATGTCGGGATTTTCAATTCTCAGACGGGCAACCTGCTTAAGATCATCTGTCAGTGAGTCAAGTGCTCCGCTTGACTGTAATTTTTCGATTGCATTAACCTGATCAAAGGACGCAAAAAGAATTCTGTCAAAATTTGCGTTATCGAAATTATTGCGCCTGTTGGTGAGATTGCGCACATCCTTATAAATTTTGATGTTCATAATTTCCATAGAAGCATTATGCGCCCCCATCATAGTAAGAAGATCTTCAATAGATTCACTGTCTTTTATGTAAATTACATTGATATATCTTCTGATCATATGCTTTGCCTTGATACCGTAATCATTAAGAATTTTCATAAGATCGAGGCTCAACGTCTTATAAGGAACAACAAATTCAAGATGATAGCTTTTATTGGGATCACTCGCTGTTCCGCAGGACAAAAACGCACCTCTTAAAAAGGCAAAATCACAACAGCTGTTGTTTTCAGCGTTACCCTCCGAATAATTAGAAAGATTACCTCTGTCAATTCGATGCTTACTTTCTGTGCCTGTACACGAAAACTCAGCAAGAACATTTCTGATGTTTTCTTCACCGTCAAAAGAAACTGTATACTTGCCCGCAGGCGAAACAGAAAGTGAAGCTTTTGTTCTACAGGCTTTTTCTGCAAGTTCAAGATATTTTTTTGCAACACTTTCATTGTCCGTCATCAAGGAAATATCAGACAGTGAAAATGATCTTCCGAACAAAAACATTCCGTATGCCATTGCGTGAATACAGCAATCGGGCATATTTTCAATTTTTATTATTTCATCCTTTATATCTGAGGAAAATGACATATACGCCCCTCCTAACTGCTATTTATTAATATCTCTGTGAGTAATACTTACATTATAGTTTTTTTCTTTTAATAATTTATGTAATCTTTCAGTGAGAGTTACACTTCTGTGATGTCCGCCGGTACAGCCGATACAAAGTATCAGCTGACTTCTCCCCTCTTTGATACATTCGGGAAGAATGAACAAAATGAGTGAATGAAGATTTTTTTCAAACTCACAGGCAGAAAAATTACCCATAACAAAATTTCTTACCTGTTCATCAAGACCTGTAAGCTCCTTAAGCTCGGGAACATAGTAGGGATTAGGCAAAAAACGGACATCAAAAATGTAGTCAGCATCCTTTGGAATTCCGTGCTTGAAGCCAAAAGAGATACACTGTATATGCATCTGTTTTTTTGAATTATCACAAAAAAGAGAGATTACACGTGCTTTACACTCAGAAATAGACATTTCCGTAGTATCAAGAACAAGATCAGCCATTTTTCTTACAGGAGAAAGCATAACTCTTTCTGATACAATCGCATCACTTAATGTATCATTTTTTCCTATTGTCAACGGATGAATACGACGGGTTTGCTTATACCTTGAAATAAGAACATCGTCAGAGCAATCAAGATACAATATTTTCAGCTTCACAGAAAGCTCCTTAAGAACCTGTGAAACTTTCACCAGTTCGGTGCTTGTCAATCCTGTTCTGATATCCGTTACGATTGCAACTTTTTCATGCACTCCCGATTCTTTAAGCAGCTTAGACAAAGCAGGAATAAGATCGGACGGAAGATTATCTATACAAAAATATCCGATATCCTCAAGCGCATTAATAACGCAGGATTTTCCGGCTCCGGAAAGACCTGAAACAATTACAAGTTCCATATTAACTCCGTTAAATAAATTTAATTTCTGTTTCAAGCTCAACAGAAAACTTATCACTGACTGTATTCTGACAATGTCTGATCAGATTAATAATATCAGTAGTTGTGGCGTTCTCATAATTAATAATAAATCCGGCATGCTTTTCAGAAACCATTGCACCACCGATTCTTTTGCCTTTAAGACCGCTTTGTTCAATCAGAGCACCCGCAAAATAACCCTCAGGACGCTTAAACACACTTCCCGCGCTCGGATATTCAAGAGGCTGTTTATCTTTTCTTCTTGTGATAAAATCGCGCATTGATGCTTCGATCTTATCTTTTTCACCTTTTTCAAGACTGAAAACAACACTCGTTATAACATATCCGCCCTTGGAATATACACTGTGGCGGTAAGAAAAATCAAGCTCACTGCCGCAAAAGCTGCCGTTTATTCCGTTGATATCAATATGGTTACAACGTAAAATCACATCCTTGACTTCACCACCGTAGGCACCGGCATTCATATATGCAGCACCGCCTACAGAGCCGGGAATACCGTAAGCAAATTCAAGGCCTGATAAAGATTTTGAAAGAGCATATTTACAGATAGCAGCCACACTGGTACCGGCACCCGCCTCAAAAGTATTTTCGTCAATTTCTCTAATAAAATCAAAGCCTTCTCCGATATAAATAACTGCCCTGTCGTTTATACCCTCATCACTTACAAGAAGATTACTTCCTTTACCGAGAATAAAGATATCAATATCTGCTTCTTTACAAAGACAGAGGACATCCCTTAGCTCGTCTTCATTTTGCGGAATGATGAAAACACGCGCCGGTCCGCCTGTCTTAAAGGTAGTATATAACCTCATCGGTTCATTAAGTCGGAAAGATATATTTTTCTTTTTTAGACTGTCTGTCAATCTGTTCAAGGAATTACCCCCAAAATTAATATGTAACCAAAGCGGCACCAATAATACCGGCATCGTTGCCGAGACTTGCTCTGCATATTTCTGTCTGTTTTTCCTGCATCTTGCTGTAGCGCCATTTTGCAACATATTCTCTTAAAGGAGCAAGTAAGGTTTCACCCTCATTGCATATGCCGCCGCCAAAGCAAATCATTTCAGGCTGGAATATATTTACAATATCAGTTGTACCGATTGCGATATATCTGATGTAGTTGTCAACAACCTCTTTACCGCATTTGTCACCTGCTCTCATAGCGTCAAAAGCAGTTCTGCCGCCCGCGTTGTTTATATCACCACCGCAAAGCTCCCACATTTTACTGTCTCTGTTAAATTCCATAGCTGCTTTTGTCTGGTTTACGAGCGCCGTAGCAGAAGCATATCTTTCCCAGCATCCGACTCTGCCGCAATTGCAAAGCTCGCCGTCAAACTTAATAGTGATGTGACCAAGCTCGCCGCCCGCATCATTGCAGCCTGCAAGAATTTTGCCGTCAAGAACCACACCGCCGCCAACACCTGTACCGAGCGTAATGGCAATAAAGCTGTTCTTTCCTCTGCCTGAACCTGCAAGAGCTTCGCCGAGAGCAGCACAGTTAGCGTCATTTTCTATATAAACCTTAACGCCGGGAATTTTATCATTGATAAGCTTAACTGCGGGTACATGGTCAAAATAAAGATTATTGGCATAAAGAATTACACCGTTTTCTTTATCACAGGAACCGGGAGTACCGATACCTATGGATTCAACGTCAGAAATATTTATTTTCGCATCTTCACATGCCGCATAAATACACTTGACAATATCTTCAAAAATTTCTTCTGCAGGACGGGGAATGTTAGTTTTAGCCTTACCCGTACCGATAATTTTATAGTCATCGTCAATTACGCCGACCGCAATATTTGTTCCGCCTAAATCTACACCAATTCTATACATAATTATACTCTCCTTCTGCAATTAAAAATTGCCCCAAATTTTAAGTTCTTCTTCCTGAGGAATAATGTCATCAATCATTCCGAGATTGTGCATGAGCTCACGTGCTGCATTATAACCCATCTTCTTTTGTCTGTTGTTCATCGCAGCAACCTCAATAATCACTGCAAGATTTCGTCCGGGTTTTACGGGTACTACAGTGTGAGGTACTTTAACACCGAGGATTTCTGTATATTCATTTTCCATACCCATTCGGTCATACACCTTTTCACTATCCCACGGCTCAAGCTCGATAACCATATCAATTTTTTCAGCAAGCTTGACAGCACCCATACCGAAAATACGTCTTGCATTGATAATTCCTATACCGCGAAGCTCAATGAAATGTCTGATATTATCAGGAGCTGAGCCTACAATGGTTCTCGCTCCGGTCTTCTTGATTTCAACTGCATCGTCAGCAACCAGACGGTGTCCCCTTTTAATAAGCTCAACCGCAGTTTCACTTTTACCTACACCGCTGTCACCTAAAATAAGCACACCTTCACCGTATACTTCAACAAATACACCATGACGGGTAATTCTTTCGGCAAGCTCAACATTGAGATAACCGATAACAGCAGCCATAGCTCTCGATGTTGAATCGTTACTGAGAAGCACAGGAACATTATATTTTGGTGCGAATTCAAGAATTTCAGGAGGACAAGGAAGTGTTCTTGTGATGATAATACAAGCGGGCTCCTTCGACATAAAACGTTCTACTCTTTCTCTTCGTTCTTTATCAGAATAGCTATTTATGTACTCAACCTCTGTTTTTCCCAGGAAATTCACACGTCGGTTATCAAAAAAGTTTTCGTAGCCTGAAATAAACAATCCGGGCCTGTTGACATCAGGTGAGGAAATAAAAATTTCATCAGGCTCTTTAGGAAGAAATAATGTCTCCATCTGCAAGTCTTTGAGAAACTTAGCAAGAGAAACGCTGTATTTTGACGGCATAATGCACCTCCGTATTTTTCGGTAACTTAAATAATTACACGTGCTTTTTCTTCACGTTCTTTTCTTAAAATCGTATCTTTTTCAAGCGGTATGTCACACTCAAAAGAAAATTTCATCATAGCATGATTGGTCGATTCGATTAACTCGCCGTCTGCATTTTTAAGATTTTTCGCAGTAACAACGTAAGGCTTTTGTCCGACAGGCATAACTTCAAGCTCTTCATCAACAAAGAAACGGTTTCTTTGTGTACAGTATGCAACTCCGTTTTCATATCTGTCTACAACCGCAACAACATCCCATTCTCTGTTATATCCGCCTTTATAGCTGATATTTGCATCCTCAGAAGGATCAGCGTAAAAGAAGCCTGTGCAATAATCTCTGTAGCTTACGCGCCGCATTTCATCAATAATCCACTGTTCAGGCTTGTAATCATCCGAAGGATTTTCAAAATACCCGTCAATGGCTTTGCGGTAAGCATTTGTCACAACGGAAACGTAATACTCAGATTTTGCTCTGCCTTCAATTTTAAAGCTGGTAATACCTGCTTTAATCATTTCAGGAATATGCTCAATCATACACATATCCTTTGAGTTAAGAATATAAGTGCCGCCATCTCCCTCATAAACAGGGAAGTACTGACCGGGTCTTGTCTCCTCCATAAGAGAATATTTCCATCTGCAAGGCTGAGCACATTCGCCTTTGTTGGCGTCTCTGTTAACAAGATAATTGGAAATAAGGCATCTTCCCGAAAAAGAAACGCACATTGCGCCGTGAACAAAGCATTCAATATCCATATCATCAGGTATATTTGCTCTGAACAGCTCAATTTCCTTAAGGCTGAGTTCTCTTGCAGTTACAACGCGTCTTGCACCAAGATTATAAAAAGCATTGGCAGCGGCATAATTTACAATACCGGTTTGCGTGGAGATGTGTATTTCTATGCCCGGTGCATATTTTTTTGCATATTCAAGCACACCCATATCAGATATTATAAGAGCATCAACCTTCGCCCTTACTGCATTGGCAAGAAATTCCGGCAATTCCTCAAGCTCGTTGCTCCTTGGCAGAACATTGCATGTAAGATAAACCTTAACTCCTCTTTCATGAGCGTATCTCACTGCCTCGCAAAGCTCATCCTTATCAAAGTTGGAAGGTGCTGCTCTCATTCCGAAAACTGTTCCTCCCAGATACACTGCGTCTGCACCGTATCTGATGGCAGCTTTCAATCTTTCCATATCTCCCGCCGGAGCAAGAAGCTCCGGCTTTTTAAAAAAATCACTCATTTTTCTCTCCATTATCTGCCGTAAAGAACTTTTTCAGTATTAGCCTGATGCTCACTTGCAGTTTCAGCAAGGAAAATTTCACCCTGATCATTATGGCAGAAGAAATGATAGTCAGTGTCATCGGGATAGAGCGCCGCTCTTATAGCCGCAGCGCTGGGATTACATATCGGTCCCGGGGGTAAACCGGGATTACTGTAGGTATTATATGAATTAAGATAAAGATTATAGTAGAAATCAGAAAAAAGACTGAATTCTTTAAGAGAAAGAACATAATCCTTGGTAGAGTTCATATCAATTGAAGGATAAGTTGCACTGTCCTTAAGACGGTTGTGAATAACAGAAGAAATTGCATCCATCTGAGTTGTATCTTTTGCTTCTCGCTGAATGATTGAAGCAATTGTAATAATCTCATCCACCGACATATCAAGCTTTTTTAATCTGTCGTTGTATTCATCTTTCCATTTGCTATCAAAATTATTAAAGAGTTTTTTTATAACTGAACCTGCATTTTCGCCTATAAAGAAATCGTAAGTATCAGGGAATAAATATCCTTCTGCTTTAAGATATCTGCCGTTGATATTGCCGATACTGCTGATAAAATCGTATTCTGAGCCTGTAATTTCAAGGTTAGCATAAAGCTTTTCAGCTTCGCAGACGCCGTATTTTTCAAGTTTCTGGAAAACCTGAGCAACTGTCCATCCTTCCGGGAAGGTAAGACGCACAGTATCTTTATATCCGCTGCTGGAAACCATTATTTCTTCAAGAATACTTTCTATACCCATTTCCGGATTGAGAAAATAAGTTCCGGGAGAATACTTTATCTTTACAGTCTTATACTGTCCGGTTTCTTTATCCTTAACCTTAACTTCATCATAGTGACGGAATTTACAGAAAATATCAGTAATTAACGGCTGTTTTATAAGACCTGCATTCTTGATAATATCAAAAACCTGCTCATATTCTGTCACCTCAGGCGGGATATAAACAGAAATATAATCACTGTTGCTTTCTTTGTCAATAACAAGAATATCATTTATAGTGGTCATTGCAATTGTTGAAGCTGTGACAGTAATTGTGGTAATAAATATAATACAAACACAGGCAACAAGAACAGAGTTAATAAAATCGTACTTTTTCTTCTTGCGGGATCTCTTTTTCTGTTCAGATGTTAAGGGTCTGCTTGTTTTTGGTGAAGCAGCCTTCTTAACGGGAGGAGCCTGTCTTTTTATCTGCGGCTTAGCTGCCGGAGCTTCTTTCTTCTCTTCCTGAGCAGCTTTTACAGGAGGATTAATCCGTGTATGCTGAACAGGAGCGCTCTTCTTCTGAATAGATTCAAGATACTCCTTGCCGGTAATATTTTTTACAACAGGCTCATTACGTTTTTCCGTTGAAGGAACAATATCCGGAATTAACGAGGCCTCTTCAGGTAAATGTACCTGGAATTTTCCCGGCTTCGGCTGACTCATACCACCTGTTATCTGTGTATTTCTGCTTCGGGTAGATTGTATATTTTCACTGAAATCACCCAAATTATTGGACTTTGTTATTTTAGGCGGTGTGTTATTTTCTTTAAACGCAGAGCCCATGGTTGTATCTTCATTACGAAAACGATCACCCATATTAAGTCCTCCTTTACTTTAATTCATAAATTTTTTTATCGGTAACAATAATGTCAACCTTAATATCGTATTCATTATACGGCAATGCATCGCACAAACATTCCTCGTAGCACAATCCAATCATTTCACCGTTAAAATTCTGAAGGAATCTATCATAATATCCACCGCCATAACCTAAACGGTAACCCTTTGTATCAAAGGACAAAGCCGGAACAATACAGATGTTTTTTTTGCCCGGAACAGCAAGCTCACATTTAAAAGCATCCGGTTCTTTTATTGAGTAGAAACCGTCAACGAGAGAGTCCGCTGAGTCTTCTATAAAATAAAAATCCATATGTCCTTTATTATCCGTACACTTAGGAAGAGCTACTTTTTTTCCGTCAGACAAAGCTTTATTGATGATTTTTACGGTATCAATCTCGCTTCGTACAGAATAATATGTAAAAATCACATCAGCGTTTTTATAAGACGGGCTGTCAATAACCGAACAAAAAATCATCTCATCTTTTTCACTGTTTTTTACACAATCACGTATTTTACGATATTTTTGTCTGTAAAATGCTTTGTCAAGGCTTATCTGCATTGTATCGCCTTTCGTATCTCTTCGGATTTGTCCGCACCGCAAATAGCAGAAACAATCTCAAGTCCGAAATCAACAGCTACACCGGCACCCTTCGCTGTAATAATATTGCTGTCACGAACAACATGCTTATCACTTATAATTGCACCCGTAAGCTCATTTTCAAAGCCAGGATAGGCAATAGCTTCCTTATTCTTAAGTATGCCTTTATGTCCCAAAACAGACGGTGCTGCACATATCGCGGCAACAATCTTACCGTTTGAATAAGCAAAATCAATTGCCTTCTGCACAATTTCACTCTTTTCAAGATTCAAGGTGCCGTGCATGCCACCGGGAAGAATAACAGCCTGCAAGCTGTCGTTAAAAATTATTTCATCCTCTGTGCAGTCACATTCTGTTCTGATTCCGTGAGCACCGCAAATGACCTTTGAACCGATACCTACTGTCTTAAGCTCAATATCGGCTCTTCTCACCATATCAATTGCCGCAAAAGCTTCAACCTCTTCAAAGCCATCGGCCATAAAGCAATAAACCATATAGATCCTCCTCAATCAAGAGCAATATTCATATAAATACCATCTTTAATATATTTTTTCATTTCCTTTTCGCAAAAATAAATCATTCCGAATTTATTTTCTTTGCAAAAGCACCACTCAGATAAATCATAAGGCGAGGTAATAACCGTTCCTTCTTTGAGTTTTTCAAGAATCAACTGCGTATTTTCAGTGAAATTTTCTTTTGTACTTACATATTCAATAACTTCATCTGAATCAGCACTGATTATATAATAACTGTCTGAAGTGTTCCTGATAATACGGTAGCCCGCATAATCAAGACATGACACAGCATACTGCATTTCTTTTTCGTAGAATCCGAAGTAGGACACAAGCAATTTATTTCTGACTTTCTCGAAATTCAACGAAAAATCTTTATCGGATAAAACTTTGCTTCCTTCATCTTTTTTTACTGAAACAAAATTTTTCATAACAGCTTCAAAACCGAATCTTGAATAGTAACCGTAAAGGCCCTCATCAGCAGGAACAAGAGAAATGAACGAAATATTGTTATTATCTGCGTACGACTGTGCTTCTCTTATAAGCTTAGCCATTATACCTTTTCCTCTATGCTCCGTAGCAGTTGCAGCGGCATAGAGATATCTCCCCTTAAAAAACTTTTCTTCTGTTTTAATAAAGCCGTCAAGAAGATAAAGAACAGATATGGCCTTGCCGTCAACAATCTCTGCGAAGCATTCCGCAGGAGCATAGCCACAATCAAAAAACAAACTTACATATTCTTCACTGTCACCGAAGGTATCAATCCAAAGTTTTTTGAGAGATTCACTGTATTCAGAAACATTAATCAGCATCTTTAAACCACGCCTCGTATTTTTCGGGCAAAAAAGCAGGATAATAGGAAAGCTTCGATTTACGAAGGTTTTCTATTCCGAGGTCATCCTCTCTGTCAATATATTTATAAGACGAAAGCTCGTTTTCGACAAACTGTTGGTTTATCATCGGATAAGCTCCTCTTATATAGGAAAAGGCTTTTTCAAAATGCACACAAAAGGTATCCTTTCTAATCTGTGCACCCATAGCAAAAGCTACAACATTTCCGTCAACCCTAAGAACTGCACCCTTGCACTCAAGCTCATTGAAATTTTCAAAAACACGCCTTATTATCTGCAGTTCCTTTTCTAAGTCCTCACTGTAAAGACTGCCGCTTGACTGAAGCCACTCAACATTCATATTATAGCAATCCTCAATATTTTCAGCGGTCATTCTTTCATAAGACCAATTGTAATTTTTCTTAAAAAAAGATATATGATTTCTTTTAGGCTGATATTTTTTACCTGTAAGATTTATAAGGTCTTCACTGTTGTATATATAGTCACAGCCGTCTCTGTCATATTTTATATCAAAGCAATCACCGAAAAGCAATTCAAGCTCCTTTGCCTCTTTGTTTCCGACGCCAAACAAATAACAAGGCTCAGACTGAAGCTTCATGTCATCAATAATTGCGGAAATAACTTTTTTAATGTCACCCTTACCTACAGGATAGCAGTATCCGATAGTTCCGTCTGTATAACAGCGGGTTACAAGAAAGCCTTCAACATCAGCAATTTCAAGGCGCATTTTTGCCGTGTAGGAAAAAATATTTGAAAAAGAGTATTCACACGTCAGATCCTCACGGTGTGACAGTCTCTCTTTTATCCATATCTTATCACTGATTTCAGGCTTACGAAAATCAATCATTACCGAAAAGCTTCCTTTCAACTGTATCACGAACCATTTTTGAAATTTCATCCACAGTAAAAGGTTCGCCGTTTTCACCGCATTTTATTACTTGCCATCCCAATTTTTCTGCAGCGTAAACAGCTGCTTTGTGACAGGAAATAAGATAATCAACATCTCTTTCATGAACATCTTTTTTCTTTTCGTCACCTGAATAACGTTTCATAAGAAGTTTTTGTGAAATTTCAACGGGCATATCCAGATAAACTACACAGTCAGGAGCAGGAACGCCGATTTTTTTGTATTCAAAATCAAAAAGCCATTCAAGATAAGCATCCCACTCATTTTCGGGAAGCTTTGTCATCTGATGTGCCGCATTGGAAGTTGTATATCTATTGGCTACAGTTATTTTATCTGACTCGTACTCCTTCTGCCAATGTTTCTTAAAACTCGCATAACGGTCAACAGCATAAAATGTTGAAGCGGCATAGGCGTATACATCAGAAGGCTTGTCCCCAAGCTCACCGCCAAGATACATTCTGACAAGCATACTTGAGTCATCTGAATAAAAAGGGAGATCAAGATTATATATGTCAAATCCTTTTTCTTTAAGATAGTCCGACAGAAGCTGAGCCTGCGTTGCTTTGCCGCTTCCGTCAAGACCCTCAATTACAACCATTCTTCCCATAGGGCACCTCTCAATAAGTAAGAATCACAGCAAAAATTTCAAGAACCTCATCCTTGCTTTCATTAGCAATAGAATGCTCCTGGCCGGAAAGACAGATACAACTGTCACCGGCTTTGAGGATTTCTGTTTTGCCGTTATCGTTATAAGTAGCAGTACCTTTTATAATATAAAAAATTTCTTCTTCATTTTCATGAACATGTGCACCAATGGAGCAACCGGGCTCAAGAGTGATAGTTGCTACAAGACGTGATGCACCCTTATATTCACCTTTGTCAAAAACACTTTTTATAATCGCCTGACCGTTACCGCCACGCATCTGAATTTTTACATCCTTGCTCATATCAGTGTTTCTTTTTATCATAATTTCACACTACCCCTATTATAAGATTATATTCTTTTAGATTATAGCAAGTATTTACATTTTAATCAATGACTTTTTATTAATTTTTTCAGCTAATTCTTATATAAATTTATTTAACACTGAAAATTATTGACAAATGAGGATAATTACCTTAAAATATCATAAACAGTATAAGAAAAAAGGAATGATAATATGGCAAAGGCCGGAGTTTATCTTATCGGTTTATCGGATTGTGACGAAAAAGTATGTGCTGCTGCAGGAAGAATCTCCACACAGGAAGGCACTGCTTTGGAAATTTTCGAAAAATCGCAGGACAAAGAAAAGAATTTCAAGCTTATCGGAAAAGTGACTAAGTCAGGACATACATCAACGATTGAGCATATATTTTTCAACCTTGCTTTTGAAAATGTATCTGTTGTCGTCGAACAATTTCTTATTGAATTCCGTCTTGCTTCTTTTACGGTTAAATCACGTCGCTATGTTGATTTCAGCTCAGCGGGATATTATATGCCGGAATTTAAAGACGAGAAAGACAAAGAAATTTACATTGAAACTGTTAACGAACTTTTTAATGCATACATCAGCTTAACAAATAAGGGTATTCCAAAAGAAGATGCTCGCTTCGTTCTCCCTTATTGTTTTTACAGTAATTTTCTTTGTTCTCTCGGCGGCAGAGAGCTTATAAATCTTCTTAATGCAATGATTTACGGCAGAGGAAAAAAGATTAAAGAAATATATGAGCTCGGATTATCTCTTTACGAACAATGTAAGGATAAAGCTCCCGGAATTTTCACAGACTTTGAACTCAGAGGTCAGAAATATTCCGATGAGATTGACATTGATTTTTCTACGGATTTTGAAAAAGAAAAAACAGAGGAGCTTTGTGAGGTTCTCTCATATACAATTGACGGTGAAAAAAATATAGCGAGAGCTGCCCTTGCTGAAAAATACAACTATTCAACAGCACAAATTGAAAAAATAATTAACAATAAAGATAACGTCAGTAAAATTCTTTCTGCCGTTATCAAATCATCAAGGCCCAGAGCACTTGAGCATTTCAGCAGCACTGTAAGATTCAACAATGTTACACTTGCATGTCTTACACATTTTGCAAGACACAGAATGCAGAGCATTTCTATTCCAAGCCTGATTTGTGCTGACAGATGCTCTTATGTTGTTCCCAAAACAATCAAAACAGAAACAGATATTCTTGAAACATACATCGAATGCTTCAAGAAAATGAATTCTCTCTATCAACTTTTTATTGAAAAAGGATATGATGATTCAGTGCTTATTTATCTTGTATTAAGCGGTAATACTCTCGATTTTGTTACAACAATGAACGCAAGAGAAATGTTATTGTTCTTCAAATTAAGAAGCTGCACGAGGGCACAGTGGGAAATCCAGGAATATGCCGTTGACCTTTTAAGAAAGCTTCGCAGAATTGCTCCTGAATTATTCTCGTTTTACGGTCCGAGCTGCTATGCGAGCGGCGTATGTCCCGAAGGAAGAATGACCTGTGGCAGAGCGTCAGAAATCAAAGAGACCTTTAAAGTTTTATAAAATTCAAGAAGGATTAATTCATATACGAATTAACCCTTCTTTTTATATTCAGCTTGAAGAGGATGCAGCCGCAGCATTTTGCGCCGCCATTACACAGTCAATTGCAAGAACCACTGCAAGAGAAATGATTTCATCGCTTTCATCTTCAATATCCAGCTCATAGCAATCTCCCCAAGTCATCCATTGTTTGCTAATGGAGACAATACCTCTGCCGTTACGGCTTATTGTATATTCATGCGCAAAAAAATCTCCGTTGATTTCCCAGCCAAGACCCTCAATTGTATACCTGGGTCTGAAAAATGAAAACTGTTTAACTATTTCTGCAACCTCTGTTCCGTTAATATAAACAAAATAACGCGGTAAAAAACTGAAAATCTTCTGAGCTACAAAAGCTTCTTCTTTTCCATGAGGATCATAAATGTGAAGTTTTTTACCTAAAGAAAAAAATTCACCTTCAATAAAATACTTATCTTTCCCATGTTCGTCGTATACTTTAAATTTATCGTTCCATGAGAATAATTTCTGTTTAATGTAAAGCTTCATTTTAAACATCCTCCCTATATACTCATTCTACATTTTCATTCTGATGCTGTCAACAACATTTTAAAAAATTACAGGTTCAATCTGCTTCCCCTCAAGAGCACAGAATGCTGCTTCAAGTGTCTTTTCGAAATCACACACAACTGAGAAGGGCTTGTTTACAAAATCGTCCTGTCTCATCGGAATAAAATAGTAATTTTTATAATTCAAAAGCACACCGATGTTTTTCGCAGATGAAGACAGCGCATCATTAGTCGATACGCCTATTAAAACAGGCTTCTGGTTGCGCAAATGCGATTTAACAGCAAGGGTTACAGGCGTATCATAAACCCCTGAAGCCAATTTTGCAAGAGTGTTTCCTGTACACGGCAGAACAATCATAAGATCCGTCATTTTTTTTGGACCGATCGGTTCGGCATCCTCCAGTGTTCTTATAACCTTTCTGCCGGACATTGCTTCAATTCTTTCAATAAAATCCTCCGCCTTACCGAAGCGTGTATCGATTTTAGATGCGTTAAACGACATAATAGGCAAGATGTCTATTCCTTCTGAAATAATGATTTTCATTTGTTCAAGTGATTTTTCGAATGTGCAGAAAGAGCCTGTAAGTGCATAACCGAACGTAAGCTTATTCATCAATCTCCCCCATCTCGTTTATTAATTTGTTTGACTGTAATGTCAGCTAATTTTTCAGCAGCTGACAACGAAAAAAATCTTCCGGGTAAGGAGCCACCAAAAACATATTTTTTTGATTTTTCAGCAAAATAATTACTCGGTACACCGAAAGGTGAAGATGCAAGTTCAAAATACAGTCCTTTGATGTTATTCACATCCTCAAAAGTAAATATATTTTCCGGAACTGTATTAAAAATATAATCAAAACAATGTAAAAATGAACTTTTATCTTTAAATTCAACAGATTTATACCCTACACATTCAGCTTCAGTAAGCTGTGTATTATTTCTTGCCGTAACATAAACGTCACAACCGACATCCTTTAAAGCCTTTGCAGTAAACTTTGCAACTCTTCCAAAGCCCGTAACAAGAACCTTTCTGTCTTTAATTTCTTCTTCAGTGTTTTCTAAAAGCAGTTTTAAAGCCCCGACACCTGTAAGATAAGCGTTATACACAGTAAGCTCATCGCATTTAAGATAATCAAAAAAAGGAACATTATTTTCTTCAAGATATGCACTTAAATCCTCTGAAAAATTACCACCAAATATTAAATTTGTACTGTTGACACTGTTTAAAATATCCTTAATTTTCATATAAAATTTTTCATTTGAAGAATATATGCTTTCTCCGTCTTTACTTACCGGAACAGGGAGAATAATAATATCGTTTCTCTCTGCTCTAAAAGAAACTTCACTTTTAAGAAAGCAATCAATCAGCTGACAACTGTGTCCTCGTGTCGTTAAGATATCACACAGCTTTTCCTGTCGCTTATCCCCGCCCACTATTATCACTTTTTTCATAATTACCTCCGTAGTATAGATATACCTCATATTATGTTTTAAAATTTTTATTGTTAATTTTCATAAAGGTGTTTACTATTTTTTACTTATGCAATATAATATAAGATGATACGATATAACATTAAGAGGTGCTAAAAATGTACGAAATAGATAAATTGTTAAATGAAGTAAAAAGAATCCACTTTATCGGAATCGGCGGCTCAGGAATGTGTCCTATTGCCGAAATACTTCACAGTTGGGGCTACACTGTGACAGGATCAGACAACAATACAGGCGACAATATAACAAAGCTCCGTTCTATGGGTATGGATGTAATTTTAGGACAGAAGGCTGAAAATATAATTGGCGCCGAAATGATAATCTACACAGCCGCCATCCTCAAGGATAATCCTGAGCTTATAGCTGCTAAGGAAAGCGGTATTCCCTGTTTTGAAAGAAGTAAAATTTTCGGTGCGATAACACGAAGATACAACAATTGTATAAGTGTTTGCGGCACACACGGAAAAACAACGGTTACATCTATGCTTACGCAAATTCTTACAATGGCTGACAAAGACCCGTCTGCTCTAATCGGCGGAAGACTCCCGCTTATTGACAGCCACGCCAGAGTAGGCAAAACAGAAACATTCGTCTGTGAAGCATGTGAATACTGCGATCATTATCATGAGCTCTCTCCTGATGTTGCAGTAATTCTGAATGTTGACGAGGATCATCTTGAATATTTCAAAAACCTTGACAATATTATCAAATCCTTTGAAAAATTTGCATCTCTTACATCAACAACACTTATTTATAACAACAGTGATGTTGAAACTGTAAAGTCTGTTAAGAATGTTGACAGAAAAAAAATCACCTTCGGCAACACTGCCGAAAGCGACTACTATCCTGCAAATATAACATATAACCGCGGCTCATTTGCAGAATTTGATGTTATGAGCAAAGGAGAGAAGATCGCCCATCTTGTGCTAAGCATCCCCGGTGAACATAACATACTCAATTCACTTGCCGCCTTCGCTGCCGCAATAAATGCTGGCTGTACACCTGAGGAGTGCGAAAAAGGTATATCTGCATTTTCAGGCGCAGGCAGACGCTTTGAAATTTTGGGAGAAATTGACGGAATAACTATTGCTGACGACTACGCCCATCATCCCAACGAGCTTAAGGTCACTCTCGAAGCGGTTATGAAAATGGGTTATAACACTGTATGGGCAGTTTTCCAGCCCTTCACCTATTCGAGAACGTCTATACTCTTCGATGATTTTGTAAAGGTTTTGCAGATTCCTGATAAATGTGTTATGACAGAAATTATGGGCTCAAGAGAAGTAAATACCATCGGCATTTACACAAAAGATCTTGCCGATAAAATCCCCGGAAGTGTTTGGTTTAATACTTTCGAAGAGGTCTGCGACCATGTTCTTGCAAACGCAAAAAGCGGAGATATTATTATCACTCTCGGATGCGGCGATATATATAAAGCTGCGCAAATGATGGTAAAAAGACTAAAATAACATTTATTTCCTTTTATAATCCACAGCATACATTCACATAATATAACCAGCGGATAAGTCGATTGCGTTTGTGGCTTCTCCGCCGGTTGTGCGGAGAAGCTCCAGTGCAATCATAGATTCACCCTTTCGTTTCAAAAGAGACGAAGGGGTTTATTTTTTTTTAAACTATTGACAAACTAACTGTACTATGTATATAATACAGTTGTAAACCGTATTAATCGATTAATACACTTTTTTTTAGGAAAGGCGGTGTTATATTTGGTTTCATTTGAAAGGTTTCTTCCCGGCGACGGACCGATTTACCAACAGATTGTTTTGTACATAAAACGTGAGATTTCATCGGGATCAATTCATCCTGATGATGAAATGCCTTCACGCAGAGTTCTCTCATCTCTTTTGGGCGTAAACCCCAACACTGTACAGAAGGCCTACAAAATGTTAGAAGACGAAGGCATTATACAGTCTCACTCAGGTGCAAAAAGTCTTATCCTGCTTGATGAAGAAAAAAGAAAAAAAATCAAAACAGATTTACTTGAAACTGATGCACGAAATGCTGTAAACACTTTAAAACAAATGGGTATCAGTAAAGAAGAAGCTTGCGGTCTTATCGTGAAGTTCTGGAAGGAGGAAGATTAAAATGAGAAATTATTTATCTGTATTTTCACTTTTTATTAAAATAAGCTTCGGTAAAATATTCACTTTGATTTTAGCTTTTATCTCGATCGAAGGTATCTTATTTATACATAATCTGACTACAGACAATGTTATCAGAAACGAATTCCAAGAAGGAACGGGTAATAATTATCTGCTCGGAATAGAAAATATTTTAGACGACTACAGATTTCTTTTAATTGCTTTAGCTTTTGGATTTGTACTAATTACACTTATTCTCTGTTTAACAGGCTGTGAATTTTCGGATAAGCAGGGTTATACACTGCGCAGACTTAACATTAATGAGAAAAAATTATTTTTATGTCAAAGCCTTTATGGTATGGCTGTCTACGGAATATTTTTTATGACTCAGGCAGTAGTCTTTTATTTATTCTGTCACATATATGTAAATTACGCATCAGGTAACGAATATGCTTTCGAAGGATTAATAAGTAATCAGACAGTATTTCTCGCATTTTACAGAAGTAAAATTTTACACGCGCTTATACCTATGGAGGATGCTCTTAAACACATCAGTAATTTTGTAATGGTAACAGCTTTGGGCGTTTCAACGGCTTCGTTTTCTTTTTTTACGAGAAGAAAGAAATTCCCCTATGAAATAATATTACTTGTTCCCATCATTCTGATTAACTTTGCTTCAGAGTGGACAGAGATGACCTACGATCTCATTATAATGGGTATGAGCATATTCGTCATAGGCAGTATAATAACAAGAACTTCAATGGAGGGACAGGCTTATGACTGATAAAATCAAAAAAATTATACCTGTCGGCATAAAGGCCGAGACGGAAATTTGGATATTCTTTTCAGCATTAGCTGTAGGAATATGCCGTGCATTATTGTTCTTTCAGGCATATTTCAGAGAATATAACCGTTTGTTCGACATTGAGTACGGAAAAAGAGTATTAATCAAAGGCAGAATGATGATCGATTTTTATGAAATTCTTGAGGGTACCTTCAATGGCTTTGTAATAGCAATTTTTGGATTTATTTGCCTTATTATCTTCCACTACGGTTACCATTACAAGGACAGCAAAAGCATTTACACAATGAAAAGACTTCCGAATAAATATGAATTACATATAAGATGCTTTACATTCCCCGTCATCGGAATTATTACAAGCATTGTAATATCAGCCATACTTCTTGTATTATTTTATCTTTACTATATAACTAAAACACCGGACGAATGTCTTATATCCGACCAATGGGAAAGACTTTTTACCGCTATACTTAACGGAGGAAAATAATTATGTTGGAAATTAAAAATCTCACTAAAAAATATTCAGGTAAAACCGCTCTAGACAATGTAAATCTGACTTTACCGAAAGGCGAAATCGTAGGTCTCTTCGGCGAAAACGGAGCCGGTAAAACTACACTTATGAAAAGTATTTTAGGCTTTATAAAATATGACGGCGACATAACTCTCGACGGAGAAAAAATCTCAAATAAAAACATAGCTAAAATATCCTTTGCTACCAGTGAGCATTCATTTTTTTCTGACCTTAACGCAAAGGGTCATAAGGAATTTTACAAATCCCATTTTCCCTCATTTTCCGAAAAGAGATTCGATGCTCTTATGGAGTTTTTCAATCTGGACAAAAGCAAAAAAATCAGAAGCTTTTCTACCGGGCAGAAAAATCAGTTTGAGGTGATTTTAGCTCTTTCTCAGGGAGCTGATTACATTCTTATGGATGAGCCCTTTGCAGGAAACGATATTTTTAACAGAGAGGATTTCTACAAGGTACTTTCAGGTATTCTTGAAGAGAATGAAACAGTTATTCTCTCAACTCACCTTATAGAAGAGGTATCCGACTTCATCGGCAGAGCAATTCTTATCCACGCAGGTAACATCGTAGGCGATAAAAATACCCTCGAATTACAGGAGGAAGGAAGCAATCTCGTAGAATATATCAAGGCTACTTATAACTATCACGCTGACCGCGTCAGTAAGGCTATCGATGTTTTAAGCGGCAAGGAGGAATAAATATGCGCAAGACATTATCGCTGTTTCTTGCAGTTATTTTAGTCTGTCTTTCACTTTACACCTTTGCTTTTGCAGAAACCAACAAAGAAAAAGACAATGTTATTATTACCGAAGGTCACATTTTTGGAGATAAATCCTTTGCTGAAAATGTTGACATAAAAGTGAATATGCAATACCGCGAAAACCTACTATGGAAAATGAAATACAGTGTTGGAGACGGTATAAACGAAACAGATTTTTCTATTCATAAAAATCGCATAAAGCGTGAATATAAATCTGACAGCAGCTTCAACCTCTACACAAATCTCCATTACGACAGCTCTGACCTATCCTATGCAAAAAACCTTGGTATCAATAAAGCTTACAATGAGCTGATAGAAAATGCTAAGCCCTATGAAGAAATAAAAAAAACTATTCGTCTTATCGATTATATAGATTACTATCCCATAACTGTAGACGGATACTTTCCCGAAGCTTCCTTTGCAGTTGACACTACCATAATTAACACAGCGCATATCACAAGTGAAATAGAAAAAGAATTAGTGGAAGCAATAGGTGAATTTTTCAGAATCCCCGTAATGGAAAGTCATGAAATGGAGATATATGCTCTCATCGAGGAAAACGGCAATGTAATACATACCGGCTCTTCAAGCAACGACGGAACAAAAGAGCTTGATGAATTCAACTTCAGCGCAAGCAGCATAGTTACGGATAAAGAGTGTTTCATTTATTTCAGCAATAAAACAAGATTCGGCAATATCGTTGATACAAGTGAAATCCCCGGCGGATACGGAATTTACCTGCTCCCCTATTCGCATAATGAAAGTGCAAAAATTATTTCTTTCAGCTGTAAAACCTTAAAAAATATCTTTCCGGTTGATGAAGATGAAGAAATACAGCAGCTCGAATTAAGCAAAGACAAAAACTCTCTTTATATGATTTCACAAAGAAAAAATAAAACCTATCTTACGGTTATTGATGCCGAAAGCTTTGAATCAAAGTCGAAAACAACCCTCTCTGAAAGAGAAGGTCAGGAGTGCGGCTTCGGATACATCGATGAGGATTTTATTATAATTAATCATTGGCACGAAAATTACAACGAGAGGTTTTCACTTTATCTTCCCGACGGAAAAGGCGGATTTACTGAAAAGTTTTCAGCGGATGCTTACTCTGAAAAAGGTGCATATGATGACTCCGACGGTAATACACATTATCCGGGAACATCAATTTATATGTACTCAACAGGTGATGTAAAATGGGACGGGGAAAATCTTTATGTCACTAACGGGTCAACAAGATTCAGACGTCCCACCGAATACAACAGCTTTTCATTAGGCATATATAACAAAGACGGCTTGCAGTACTGCGGTCAGTACCATACGAGTCTTTCAGCCGGCTTTGACGGTTATCAGTCAAGCAGCTACTACACTTTTTTATGTCAGCTTGATACTATCGAAATCATATTAAACTAAAGAATTAACCGACAGTTGAGATTCTTTCTCAGCTGTCGGTTGTGTTTTTATTCAAATCCTTCGAATGTCATATTATTCTTTTTCATTACATCTTCGTTGCTGATGATTGCACCGGCTGAAGGAAGGTTTTTAGCCTTATATCTCGACGGCTTCACAAATTCACCTTGGACATAATCACGAACAACAGAAAGTTTCTGATTCTTCTTAAGTGTGATACAGCCGACACCCTGAGTATCCTTCATAGCTTTTGGAGAAATAACAGATGTATCAATAAGAAGACATCTTCCTCCCGTAGTTTCAAGAACTATTTCTTTATCCTCGGTAAGGTACATAAGAGTAGTCAACGGTGATTTGTCACTATAAGCTTTTATAAGCTTCTTTCTGTTTGTTTTTGTTGCATAGGACGAAAGAGTGACCTTAGCAGCCTTGCCGTTATCGAAGAAGAACATCATATAACCGTTATAGTCTCTGGTAAGTACCATAAAGATTACATTCTCCCCTTCATCCATCTCGAGCTTTGAGGGTATATAATCACCAAGAACACTTGCCTTTGAATCAGCAAAATCGGAAACCTTCGCCTTATAAACCTGGCACTTATCCGTAAAGAAAAGAAGGTCATTATTGTTGGTAGTTTCAAAGCTTTGGAAAATTTCATCGTTTTCTTTAACCTTATGCTCACCGCCCATACGAAGCGAAAGCGGCGTGATTTTTTTGAAATAACCACCCTTTGTAAGAAAAAGATTTACGGCGTAATCGGGTATTTCTTCCACATATTCTGTGCTGTCTTCATCAGTCACATAATAAAGATCAGTCTTTCTTTCCTTGCTGTACTTTTTAACTACTTCGGAAAGCTCACCTATAATAATCTTCTTGATTTTTGCTTTAGATTCAAGGATTTCCTTCATTTCCTTGATAGTGTTTTCAAGATTTTCGATATCCTTAAGACGCTTGAGAATGTATTCTCTGTTAAGATGACGAAGCTTGATTTCAGCCACATATTCAGCCTGAATTTCATCGATACCGAAGCCAATCATAAGATTTGGAACAACCTCAGCTTCCTCCTCTGTTTTGCGGATTATGGCAATAGCCTTATCAATATCGAGAAGGATTTTTTCGAGACCTCTTAAAAGGTGAAGTCTTGATTCGGCTTTATTAAGATCGAACTGTACTCTTCTTCTGACGCATCTGCCCCTGAAACGTATCCATTCGATAAGAATATCTTTAACGCCCATAACACGTGGATAGCCATCAACCAGAACATTAAAGTTACAGGAGAAGGAATCCTCTAAAGGAGTAAGCTTATAAAGCTTCTGCATCAGCTTGTCCGCATCCGTACCACGCTTGAGGTCGATAGTGATTTTCAAGCCGCTTTTATCGGTTTCATCACGGACATCGGTTATTTCTTTGATTGATCCGGCCTTTACTCTTTCGATAATTTTATCAATAATAGCTTCGGCGGTAGTCGTAGGAGGAATTTCCTTGATATCGATGCAGTTGAATTCTTTGTCATATGTGTACTTTGCACGTACCTTGATACCGCCACGGCCTGTACGGTAAATCTCTTCCATTTCATCGCGGTTATACACTATAGTACCGCCACCAACAAAATCAGGCGCAGGCATAGTTTCTATACAGTTATGGTCGAGATTTTTTATAAGCTCAATAGTTGTCTCACAAAGCTCCTTGAGATTAAATGAGCAGATGGATGAAGCCATACCGACAGCGATACCGAGATTTGTATTTGCCAAAATCGACGGAAATGTTACAGGAAGAAGAGTCGGCTCCTTCATAGTGCTGTCGTAGTTATCTACGAAATCGATAGTGTCTTTGTCAATTTCACGGAAAAGCTCATTACAAATGCCGTCAAGCTTAGCCTCGGTGTAACGGGCAGCAGCATAGTGCATATCACGCGAATAAGCTTTACCGAAGTTACCCTTTGAATCAACGAAAGGATTAAGAAGTGCCTCGTTACCCTTTGAAAGACGTACCATTGTTTCATAAATAGCCGCGTCACCATGGGGATTAAGACGCATAGTCTGACCGACAATGTTAGCGGATTTGGTTCTGCCGCCTGTAAGAAGCCCCATTTTATACATGGTGTATAAAAGCTTTCTGTGTGAGGGCTTGAAGCCGTCGATTTCAGGAATCGCTCTGGACAGAATAACGCTCATTGCATAGGGCATAAAATTAATTTCAAGGGTATCCGTTATTCGTTGTTCGACAATTTCGCCGGCATTACTTATATGAGTATTTTTAAGAAGATCACCGTCATCTTGTTTTTTTGTTATCTTTTTTCGTGCCATTTCTTTACCTCGCTATAATTAGCTGACATCAGTCATATCAATGTATAAATGACCGTAATTTTCAATGTATTCTTTTCTTCCCGAAAGATTGTTTCCTTCGAATAAATCAAATTTTTCCGCCATAAGAGATGCTTCTGTGGGATCGATTTTTATAAGTCTTCTGGTGGTAGGATTCATAGTAGTGAGATTCATCATATCCGCATCGTTTTCACCGAGACCCTTTGAACGCTGAATGGTATATTTACGGTTTCCGATTTCCTCAATAGCATCGGATTTTTCCTTTTCCGTATAAGCGAACCAGGTTTCATTACCGCAGGTTATTTCATAAAGAGGTGATTCAGCAATAAATACCTTGCCTTCTTTTATAAGAGTTGGAACAAGACGGTAAATCATAGTAAGTATGAGGGTTCTGATCTGATATCCGTCAACATCGGCGTCGGTACAGATGATGATTTTACTCCAACGCAGATTATCAAGGCTGAACGTGGACATATTTTTCATAGCCTTCGAATGTACCTCTACACCGCACCCTAAAACCTTAAGAAGATCCGTGATTATTTCACTCTTAAAAATCTTATCATATTCGGATTTGAGGCAGTTGAGGATTTTACCTCTTACAGGGATAATTGCCTGGAACTCGGAGTCTCTTGCCTGCTTACAGGCACCGAGAGCAGAGTCACCCTCCACTATAAACAGCTCACGCTTGTCTATATCCTTGCTGCGGCAGTCAACAAATTTCTGTACACGGTTAGCCATATCATTCGAAGATGCAAGAGTCTTTTTGATATTGATTCTTGCCGCTTCAGCCTTTACACGGCTACGCATATTTATAAGCACCTGGTCAGCTATCTTGTCGGCCTCCATCTTATTTTCAATGAAGTAAACCTCCATCTGATGGCGAAGGAATTCCGTCATAGTTTCCTGTATAAATTTATTAGTAATAGCTTTCTTAGTCTGATTAAGATAAGATGTTTCGGTAGAGAAAGAAGATGAAACGAGAATAAGACAGTCAGAAATATCCTGGAACTTTATTTTAGCATCGCTCTTTGCATATTTACCTGTCTGCTTAAGATAAGCATCTATCTGTGCCACGAGAGCATTTGTTACAGCTTTGTCAGGTGAACCACCGAATTCAAGAAAGCTTGAGTTATGATAATACTCAATAAGCTGTTTTTTGTTAGAGAAGGTAAGAGCAACGTTAAGCTTTACCTTATATTCAGGTAAATCCTCTCTGTCCTTACCTTGTCTGTCAGCCTGCCAGAACTGTACAGAAGAAATCGCATCCTCCCCTGCTATCTCCTTGACATAATCGCTGATACCGTTTTCATAATAGTAAGTATAGGTTTCAAATCCACCCTTAATCTGATTTTTAAGTTCAAAACGAACCTTAGGATTAACGATAGCCTGTCTCTGCATTACCTGCTGAAAATACTCAAGAGAAACATTTATATCGGTAAATACATCTGTGTCAGGCTTCCATTTTATACGGGTACCTGTGTCCTTTCTGGAATAAGGCTCACTGGTAAGTCCGCCTATATTATTACCCTTCTCAAAGTGAAGAGTATGTCTTTCTCCGTCTTTTTTTATTTCCGCATCCATATACTCACTGGCATACTGGGTAGCGCAAAGACCAAGACCGTTAAGACCGAGAGAATATTCATAGCTACCACTGGAATTGGTATTGTATTTACCTCCGCCGTACATTTCGCAGAAAATAATTTCCCAGTTTTCTTTGTCATATTTTTTATTATAGCCGACAGGAATACCTCTGCCGAAATCCTGAACCTCTACTGCTCCGTCAGAAAAACGTGTAACAATAATTTTGTCTCCGTATCCTTCTCTTGCCTCATCAATTGAGTTTGAGAGAATTTCAAAAATTGAATGTTCACATCCGGACAAGCCGTTTGAACCGAAAATAACCGCAGGTCTTTTTCTGACTCTGTCGGCACCCTCCAACATTAAAATATCGTCATTTGAATAATCGGATTTTTTCACCATTTTTTATCTTAATCCTTTCATCTGAAACTCAGAAATATACACCAAATATTGTATAACTTTGTTTATTTTAACACAACAATTATAATTTACACTATTTTTCAAAAAAAATCAAGTCTTAGCCTCAACAAACCATTTACCTTCATCTTCAAAAAGATAGGTTCTTTTGCCCGATACAGAAATTTCATATCTTATTCCTGTTCCGCCTACCTTGGTAGCATACGCTCTTTGCACACTGTAAACCCTGTCTATTTCAAATCTTTTTCCGTTTTCCCATATAACCGTAAGAGGTGTGACCATACCGCCGCTGTCAATACGGGCAACCACATCCACATAAACCTTTTTCACGAACATTTTTTCCCTTCTTATCTGTACATTCTCTTTGGTAAAGGTATTTTATCCTTATTATGACCCGGAATTTTATTTTCAGTTAAAAGACAACAATTGAAAACAGAATTTTCACCGAATCTTCTCCTTAAATCCATAACTGCATCATCTATTTTTTGTTGTTTCTCATGCTTATGATAATCTGTGTAAAGGCATAACTGCTCAGGAGTATTTTCATCCTTAAGATTGATAGCTCTTACACTGACCGCTCTCACATCATAACTCCAGTTATAATTCTTTTCAAAAAGCTCCACAGCTGCTTCTGCTATTTCCTTTGCCGATTGTGTTTTATATGGTAAATCACGCTGAAATTGTCTTGTAACAAGCCTGTTATCCTTTACTGAGATTTGTATTCCTGATGCAGATAAAAAGGCGTTGCGAAGCCTTTTTGAGACATCTTGACTTAATGAAAGAAAGACCTTCCACACTTCCTCGGTGTTCACAAGGTCAGCTGTACAGGTTATTCCGTGACCTATACTTTTTATCGGCGGACAATACCCGTCAGACATTACCCTTGATGTATCATAACCGTTAGCAAAAATCCACATTTCCTTTCCGGCCACACCGAAAACCTTAGTTAGCCATTCGGGAGATGTTACAGCAATATCCCCTATTGTTTTTATTCCGTAGGAAGCAAGCTTGGTAAATGTCCGTCTGCCGACCCCCATCATTGCTCCTGCCGGCAAAGGCCAGACCTTGTTTTTGAAATCATTCCTTGTAATTTTGAAAACGCTGTCATTGGCCGCAAGATCACTTCCAAGCTTTGCAAAAATCTTATTAAAAGAAATTCCGATTGAAACTGTAAGTCCGAGTTCTTTTTTAAAGCTCTCGCGTATTTCATCAACAATTCTTTCCGCAGAACCGAAAAGAGTTACACTTCCCGTAAGATCACACCACACCTCGTCAAGTCCCATCGGCTCAATCTTATCAGTATAACGGGCATATATATCGTGAGCAAGGGAAAAATATTTCAGATAGCTTTCAAAATGAGGTTTTACAACTATCAGATCGGAGCACTTGTTTTTTGCCTGCCATATCGGCTCACCGGTTTTTACACCACAAGCATTTGCCTGTTCTGTTTTTGCAAGAATTATACCGTGTCTATCCTCTTCACTGCCACCCACGGCAACAGCTTTTCCCTTTAGTTCCGGATTAAGACTGCATTCAATTGATGCATAACAGGAATTCATATCCGAATGTATTATTACTCTATCCATTTTGCAGACCTCACAAAAAAGAACATTTGTTCGGAATGATTATACATCATTATAATATATTTGTCAATAGAAAAAACCCGCCGAAAACTGACGGGTAAAATGTTACAGAATTATGCAGATAAGTCCGCTGCATCCCTCGTTTATAACTCTTTCAAGAGTCTCCTGCAATTTCATTCTTGCGTCAACAGGCATCCTGTAAAGCTTATTATGAAGACCTTCATTAACAAGACTGTCAAGGGTTTTACCAAATATATTTGACTGCCATATTTTTGAGGGATCCTCCTCAAACTCTTTAAGCAGATACATTATTAACTCTTCCGACTGACTCTCTGAGCCTACAATCGGAGCAACCTCCGTGTTAATATTGGCTTTGAGCATATGAATCGAAGGCGCAGATGCCTTAAGCCTTACTCCGTATCTGCCTCCTTGCTTCATAATCTCCGGTTCTTCAAGAGTAAGCTCATTCATCGACGGCATTACTATCCCGTAGCCTGTAGCTTCAACTTCATCGAGCGCTGCACGGAATCTTTCCCAATCCTTTTTAACGTTTGATAAATCAAGAAGCGAGTTCATAAGCTGCTGCTCATTTTTTATAGACAGACCTGTTTTTTCACTTATAACATTATAAAACAAATCATCTGAAACCTCTATCTTAATTTTGACTGAACCTGTAGACAGCTCTATTCCGCTTACACGGCAAGACACAACGGAATCAGCCTTAAGAACCTCGTTCTCAAAGACAGATGAATCTTTAACTTTTTTTAAGTTAACTGCAGAAGATGAAATGGAAGAATAAAGATTCTTTCTTATTTTATGCTCACTTTCAAGACAGGTAATCCATCTTGGAAAATCGATAAGAATTTCTTTTATAGGAAACTCGTACAGAAGCTCACTGAATATAGATTCAATCTCTTCATCTGTCATATCAAGACAATTTACCGGTACAACACTTGCCGAATATTTTTCTTTTAATTCGTCAGAAAGTCTTCTGCACTCTGATGATTGAGGTGTACGGCTGTTAAGAACAATAATAAAAGGCTTATTTATCCTTTTAAGCTCATTGACTACTCTTTCCTCTGCATGAGCATACTCTTCTCTCGGAATATCGCTTATCGTCCCATCTGTAGTTACAACAAGCCCAACGGTAGAATGCTCCGTTATAACCTTATTTGTGCCGACCTCAGCCGCCATGTTAAATGGAACTTCATCCTCAAACCAAGGAGTTTTAACCATCCGAGGTGTTTCATTTTCAATATAACCTAACGATGAAGGAACCACATATCCGACACAATCTATCATCCTTACCTTAAGCTCCATAGAATCGCCTATTTTCACCTCTGCAGCCTCTTCAGGAATAAATTTAGGTTCCGTAGTCATAATTGTTCTTCCTGATGAAGATTGGGGCATTTCATCCATTGCACGTTCTTTTTTAGTAGAATCCTCTATGTTCGGAAGAACAAATCCGTCCATAAAACCTTTTATGAATGTTGATTTGCCTGTACGAACAGGACCAACAACGCCTATGTAAATATCTCCGCCTGTACGCCTGGCTATAGATTCATATATACTTGTATTAGTCATCTGCAAATCCTCTTTTCAATAATTCTTCATTGAAATACTATGCATAACAAGTATACTATATGTTAATTTTATAACACAAAAAGAAAACCCTCTCCTTTTTTTAGGAGAGGGTTGAGAAAAATCAAAGCATAAAGCTCTTGATGAACACAAAGCCTAAAACAGCCATAAATATGCACAGGCCAATCATTATAGAATTAAGAAGATCAATAGATTTCTGCTCGTATCCGTCTTTCTTAGCTTTATTATACCATATCCAAGGGATAAACTGTAAAACAAACAACGCAGAAAGAAGAGCAGCAAAGAACTTCATACCCTTTGAAGCAATGCTTGCATCGCCGGCGCTCTTTGTCTTAACTATCTGTGCAGGTGCAACCTGCTGAATAATTGCCTGCTGGGCATAAACAGGAGCTGATTGAGCATAGATGGGAGCTGACTGAGCATAAATGGGAGCAGCGTTGTTTTCATCAAATACAGCAGCATCAGGAGCAACGGGAACAGTCTGCTCAACAACAAATGCAGGTGTCTGCGGAGCTACACCTTCTGCTACAGGTGTCTGTGAGAAAATATCATTCTTTTCCTCTGCGGTAACTACTGCGGGAGCTTCCTCTGCAGGATTTTTCTGACCGCAGATAAAGCAAAAATCAGAATTGTCGTCAATTACATTGCCACAAAATTTACAAATCATATCTAATCCTCCTAAGATTTATGCAATGATTATAACACTAAAAATTAATATTTACAATAGTTTAATGAAACAAAATCATCTATTTTTCATTTCTTTATACATATTTTTAGACATTTTAAGTAAAAATACTACAAAATAAAAATAATAAGAGTGATATTAATGAAGCCTACTATGTATATTTATGCTCTGATTACAGGTATTATCAATTCTGCTGTAGGATCAGGCGGTGGAATGATTTGCGTACCTGCAATGAAAAAATACGGACTTAATCAAAAAAACGCTCAAGCAACAACACTTGCTGTAATTTTACCTTTGACCGTAATCAGCACAGTGATTTATGCTCTCAGAGGAGATTTTTCTGTAATTGATGCATTAAAATATATTCCATTCGGTCTGATCGGTGCAGTTTCAGGAGTGAAGCTCACCGAAAAGCTAAAAAATAAAACACTAAAAAAGATTTTTGCTGTCTTTATGCTTTGGGCTGGCGTTCGTATGATTTTCGGGTGAAAAAATGAATCTGTTTACTGTTTTATTCTCTTTTGCATCAGGACTCTTTTGCTCTATGGGCTTCGGCGGCGGTTCTGTACTAATCATCTTTCTTACTGAGTTTATGAATATGAATCAGAAGCAAGCACAAGGAATTAATCTTTTTTTCTTTATTCCCTGTGCTTTGTATTCTATTCGGGTATACAAAAAGCAAAATCTTATAATTAAAGATATCATTAAACCTTTTGTTTTATGCGGTCTTTTCGGTGTCGTTATCGGTTATTTAATTATAACCTTTATTCCCTCATATTTTTTGAGAAAGCTTTTTGGTCTTTTTCTTATTGTGATGGGTGTCAAAGAAATATTTCCAAAAAAATGAAGGAGCTATCACAAAACGACAGCTCCTTTAAATTCTTATTTTGAAGCAAGATAGCCTTCAAGGATCATTACCGCCGAAACAGCATCCACTATTTCTTTGCGCTTGTTACCTCTGACATTCGTGACATTGAGTGCTCTGTGCGCTGAAACAGTAGTAAGTCTTTCATCCCACATAATTGTCTTTATGCCTGTTTGTACTGAAAGAGAGTCTGCAAATTTTTTACATTTTTCTGCTCTTTCACCGCTTGTTCCGTCCATGTTTTTCGGGAGACCCACCACAATAAGCTCAGGCTTGTACTGCTGAATTATTTTTTCAATTTCCGCAATAAGCTTCGGCTCGTAGGATTGGGTTATAACAGTAACAGGCGAAGCAAGAATTTCCATTTTATCACATACGGCAATTCCTGTTCTCACATCACCGTAATCCACTGAAAGTATAACCATAATTTCACCTTACTGTTCAACGTCTACAAGCTTGTTATCAATACTCTCTCTGACCTGATTGAAGGATTTAGATGAGAGTCCGGAATGAATTTTGCTGAATATATGTCTGAAAATTGTCTTGGAGGGATTGGATGAACCGGTACGAAGATCGGAACGGTAGTCAAAGCCATACCATACAGCAGTTACATAGTGCGGTGTGCCACCGCAGTACCATTTATCGCAGTTATCAGATGTTGTACCTGTTTTAGCAAAGGTCTGGAATCCGCTTATTTTTGAACCGTAGCCTGTACCGAAGCTTTCGGTTACTGCTTTTGTGAGCATTGAAAGAAGCTCAGAAGCAGTGTTTCTGCTGATAGACTGCTGAGGCTTATTATTTGTATTATCAAGAAGAACATTACCGTTTCTGTCTGTTACCTTATAATAGCTGTAAGGCTCATAATATCTTCCTCCGTTACCAAAGGTAGCAAAGGCAGCAGCCATTTCAAGAGTTGTAACACCTGTCTGTGTACCGCCAACGCCTAATGGGCTGAGATCTTTATCACCTTCGCTGAGGTTCAGATGGAAAGCCTCATTACAATATCTCCAACCCGGTTCTACACCAAGCATTTCATTAAGAATACGGACAGGAACAGTATTCAGTGAACGTGCAAGTGCGTTTTCAACCGTTACATATTCACCCGAACCGTGGTCGCCGTTGAAGTTACGAGGCCAAAGCTTACCTTTAAGCATAATTGCCTCTTCGAGAATAACGGATTTTGAAGTAACAACACCTCTGTCAACCGCCGGAGCATATACAGAAAGAGGCTTAATTGATGAACCCGGCTGTCTCTTTGCACGGCTGTCTGTTGCTCTGTTGTAAGCTCTGTTAGCCGTCTTTTTGCCTGTACCGCCAACTATGCCGACAATCCTTCCCTCATAGTCCATAACAACCATTGAAGCCTCAGGAAGCTCACCGCGTGAATCATAATGAGAACGAGGGAATCCCGAACGGGTTTCAAATGAATTCTCCATAATATCCTGTATACGAAGGTCAACAGCAGCATATATTTTCAATCCGCCGTAGTATATCATTCGCTGAGCTTCATTATAATCATATTCATATTCTTTCTGAAGATCTGCCATTACCTGCTGAACTACATATTCCTCATACCAGGACATAATTTCAGACTTATCAAGAGTTTCTTTGTTGTCGGTTGAACCCTTTGCTTTGATTTTTACCTTCTTTGCATAAGCCTTGTCAGCCTGCTCTTGAGTAATTTTTTGTTCTTCGACCATTGCCTTAAGACAACGCTTCTGTCTTTCCTTACATTTTTCCATGTTGATATAAGGATTGGTTGTATAAGGAGCTTTTGTAATACCGGCAAGCATCGCACATTCAGCAAGATTAAGCTCATTAACCTCCTTGCCGAAATATGTTTCAGCGGCAGTTTTTACACCGTAACAGCCGGCTCCTAAGGCAACTGTATTAAGATATGCTTCAAGAATATCCTTCTTTGAATAATTTCGTTCAAGATTAAGAGCTCTTGTAATTTCGTGGAATTTTCTGAAATATGTTGCTGAGTTTTCGTCAGTCAGGTTTTTAATGAGCTGCTGGGTAATTGTAGAAGCACCCTGACCTTCATATTCAGGTTTAATAATAACAGCAATTGTTCTTATCCAGTCTACACCGCTATGATTGTAAAAACGGAAATCCTCGAGACATATGAAAGCCCAGAGAAGATTATCCGGCATATCCTCATAATCAACCCATATACGGTTTTCTTCGCCGTGAAGCCTTGTAAGCTCAATGAGCTTTTCATCCTCATCATAAGCGTACATTATGGATGTCTGATTCTGAGAGTCCTTATAATTTTCAAGATTGACAGCAATATCGCCGTTAACAAAATTGTCCATATATAAAACAACTGAACCGCCAACAATCATAAAAGTAAGCATTCCCGCAACAAAAAGGCAAAAACAGAACAAAAACATCGTATAAAGTACAGGATGCTTCTTTTTCTTCTTTTTTGCCTTTCTTCTGTTTACATCAATAGATTTAACAGCAGCATCTTTTTTTGATGCTGTCCTCTTTTCGTTTTTATTTTCCATTGAAAACAATCCTCCGTTCAAGGAATTTGTATTATATATATTTTTTATCCATACTTGGTTTACATTATAATAAATCCAAACAATTAAATCAACATTAATTTATAAAATTAATTTATTTTTCCCTTATTTTTATTATTGTTTTTACTTTTTATTGATAAACATAAATATAAAGGCAAGGTTTCCCCTGCCTTTACGCTTTAAAAGATTTAATTTCGCTGTAATATCCGTAAAATTTTTCACCAACCGTATTTACATAAGCTCTTACTTTTATGTAATATTTTTTACCTCTTACAAGATTTCTGAATGTGTAAGATGTACTGTTATTACTATTGAGATTTACCTTTTTCGCATTGCTGAAGCTTTTGTTTGTACTCAGAAGAATTTGATAACCGTGACAGCTCTGCTTTGTTATCTTTACCGTTACTTTGCCGGAAGATGCACTTATTTTACTGATATATGCTTTCTTTGGCTTTGTAGTAACTTTAATTTTCTTTGAAGATGAATATATCTTTTCGTCTCCAACCTTTTTATAACCCTTAACAACAAAAATATAATTTTTCCCGTTTTCAAGCTTCTTGCCATTTATCTTATTTACGGTAACTGAAAGAATATCAGTAGCTCTTATAAGCTGAAGCTTTTTTCCGTCAAGATATATCTCGTAGCCTTCAACTCCTTTTGATTTATCCCACTCAAGATAAACCGATGTAAGTGACGGTATAGCCTTCAGATTCTTTACAGCAGCGGGAATAATCCTGAAATAAAGCGTCTTTGTCCCCTTGTAATCGCCCTTGAAGCTAATACTGACACTATATTTACCGACGTTCTTGCGCCCGCTTTGATATTTAACTGTGTAATCCTTGTTGAGAGCAAGCTTTTTTCCTTTTGAATCCTTAACAGTAACAGTGGGAGTATTAATTTTTCCGTTGTAAGTAAAAGTTTTCCCGTTAAGTTTGACAGACGATACAGAATAGATTACTTTTCTACTGTAAAGCTTTTTACAGATTTTGCACTCTTTTCTGATTTCTCCGTTTTTCTTTGTTGTCGCTTTTACAGTAACATACTCGGGGGTATGTGGAGTTTTGTCGTGATAAATTATATCGCTTTTAGCATAACATTTTTTGCAGTATCTGCCCGATTCTCCCTTTTGCAGACATGTTGCCTTTTTATAATAAATAACATCCTTACTGAACTTGTGTCCGAGAGCATTCACAACTGATCCCTTATACGATTCACCGCAATTGCAGGAAAAAACAGAATAACCTTTTTCAGTGCATGTGGGTTTTACGGTATAAAGAACTGAAAAACTATGCTTATGCCCGCTTGCATAAGATATCAAAGCTAATGTGCCAATTAACGATAAAACGAAGAACACTCTGAATATACCTTTTAGAAAGCTCATTTTATATCACCTTTTACTATGATTACCATTCTCTTATTATTTCAGGATGTTCAAATATTTCTTCAATCCTCCTGATAAGAGGCATAACATCATCAAGAGCACCGATTCTGTGATCAAAAGTGAAATGAACAGGCATTATTTTCTTTATTCCGATATCAACTTCACCTTTTTCATTTCTGAAAGCGTATTCTCTGTCGCTGACAGTGCCGATTCCGTAAAGAAAAACTTGAGGATAAAGAAGAGGAGCATATCCGATATTTGCAGGAGAAAATTTTTTGTTAAGCATCCCCCAGTTTGTAAAGCAGACAGTCCCCTCGTTAACATCCTGAGGTACAAGAGTTGCCTTTTTAGTAAGCTTCTTTTTTTTGAACAGCTCTGTAGGCTCCATCACCCTGCTTTTACCGAAAAAGCCTGTAAACAACTGCATGAGGCTTGTAAGTATTTTTCCCTTCATGGCAAAGCCTGCCATTCTGTATGAAAGATTGTCAAGAAGAAGTCTGTCTATATCGGAATTCTTTGTTGCTTTAAGAAGAAAATCAACCTGTGCCTGAAGAGCTCTGAGACTTTTATTTTCTGCTTCTCTGACTTTAATTGTAAAGGTTTCACCATTTTCAAGCTTCACAGGCATTGAAATATCAATGTGCTTTTTGATAATCAGCTTTCCCGTTGTTGATTTTTTATTAAAATACAGATGCGAATTGAGTCTGGGGGCAGCTTTAAGTCCCTCGATCAGAGCCTTCATCATAACAACATTGAATGTAATATCAAAATCTGCCTCATCCTTATAAGCTTTAAATTCATTCCATAAAGCAGTTACGTCAACCTCATAAAAGCTTGACGCACCAACCATTTCGTTCTGTGTTTTTGTGAAAATATAACCTGCACAGCGCTTCTTAAGATTGAAATATTCAATTTCATCACCTTCTACAGGTGAATTTAAAGCTAATCGCATATACTGCTTAAACTTCATTTGTCTTCCCCCTTCCGTAATGAAACACTGCAATAATTATATCTTCAAAACATATACGTGTCAATAAAATGAATCTTTTTTAATCCATTATTCATTTTATGATAAAAAATGAGTCTGTGCAATAAGAAGCACAGACTCAAAATTTTATTTTTCTGCAAGTGTATTTGCTCTCTTATCGGCAAGCTCAACAAGCATTCTCTGCTGAAGCTCGCCGTGAATGGGATAAAGGAAGAAGGAGATACCGTAAAGACCTCTTGCAAGAGCAGGAAGAATACAGAAAATAATCCATATGCCTCGAAGAATTCCGGGGTCCTTGTTAGGAATAGCATTACCTGCTTCGTCAACCAAAGCCTTGTAATCGATCCATTCGAAAACAAGTCCTGAAAGAGTACCTGTAACTGTACCTGCAAGCTTAGTGAAATAACCCTGAACAGTTGTAACGAGAGCTTCATTACGAAGGCCATGCTTCCACTCCATATAGTCAAGAGCATCACCTGTAAGAATAGGATTACAAACCTGAATAATTTTATTAGGCAGGCCTGCTATAGTAAGAAGAAGTGTTATGCAGATAAGATTTAAGATGTGATTGCTTTCAAAGCTGTCACCTACAACGTTACCGAAGGGAAAGCCGAGAGCAAACATAAGCATATATGCCGCAAACCCGAAAACACCGGCAATAATCGCAGCAGTTCTGGCACCGAACTTTTTGATAAGCTTTGCACCGATGGGAATCATAAAGAAATTTGGAATACCGGTGAAAATACCTGCCACACCGCCGTTAGCGAAGGAGCCGGTATTGTTAAGCCAGAAGAACTTTTCTGATGCACCGCCTACTGCTTTGAAATTACTGAAAAAGTCAGCGAGAATAATGGCAAGAAGAGGACGGTTTGAAAGAATATTTTTAAGAGAACCCCACACGGAGGTCTTGTTCATTTCCTCACGGCTCTGAAGCGGAATTCTTTCCCTCATAGTAAAGAAGCCGTATACGGCAAAGAACGCCGAGAAAACAAGCATAAAGCCTGCAAAGCCCTTAAAGATACCTGTTTGTGAAACGGAAGGAATAAGCTTGGGAACAAAGGTAAGAATAAACGGAAGCAGACTGGGAAGCCATACACCGAAGTTTTCGAAAAACTTATTAGTAAAAATAAGATTATTTCGTTCATTGAGGTTCGGTGTTATGTTATAAATCATAAGACCCCATGCACCGAAATAACTCATACCGAGACCGTAAATAATTGTCGCTGCACCGAAGAATAAGTTGAGAGCCTTATCACCGAGATCAGGTGTGGCAAAAAGCATAAAGCCACCAATGAGCCACAAGGGAAGCGGAAGAAGGAAATAAGGTCTGATACGTCCCCAGCGGGTACGTGTACGGTCGATAATAAGGCCGGAAATCGTATCATCAAGAGCATCATAAAATGTAGTAAAGCCTTTGATCGCTGCATAAGCACTACCGCTGAGGCCTGCATACTGCATCATGAATACCTGACTGTTTGCACTGATAAACTCGGAAAGGTTTTTCTGACCGAAATTTACAAGAATATATGAGGCAAATTCCTTAGGTCGAAGATATCTCTTTTTTGTATAATCCAGCTTGTCGAGCACGCTTCCGGTATTATCCTGCTCGGAAACTGCGTTCTCGTTCACGATATTATCTGACATTTTATCACTCATTTCACTTAATTTTTTCTGGATAATTATTTCTTTTCTTTAGCAGCAAGTGCTTCTCTGGCCTTACGCACCTTTTCAGCCTGCTCTTCTTCGGCTTTCTTTTTTGCTTCAGCCCAGGCAGCTTCTTTTTTTATACGCTCTGCCTCTTCTTTTTCTTCTTTGAGCCTTACCTTTTCTGCTCTTGCTTGTTCAAGGATTTCATCACTCTTGACAGGTGATTTGGAAACAAGGATGTTACCAACCATAGCTACAGCAAGTAAAATTATATACACAAATAAGCCCCACATTGTCTTTGCTGATGCATCAACAAATTCGAGTGTGCCGATAGAAAAGTTTGCGCCGCTTACTTTCGAAGAAGAAAGAATAAACATAACAGCACCTGCAGCAGCAAAGATAACACTTACAACGTCTCCTATCCAGCCCGCATTTGTATCAGATTTTCTAAAACGCACAAAAGGAATAAAAAAGGAAACAACAATTGCTACTACACTCAAAAGAATGAAGATAAATCCGAGCATAACAAAGCTTACAGGACCGATAAAGCCTTCCGCACTCATTGAACCGATAACTGAACTGATATTTTTTACAAGAATACCGAAAAAGCTTATAGTGGATTCACCGTCAGTAAATATTCCCAGCAAATCAAAGCTCAGAGTTGATTTTTCACTTACAACAGTTGCCCAAGGCAAGATAAAGCCTAAAGCAGGAATTAAAGACATTATAATTCTTGCTATACGGAGTCTGCTTCCGATTATTGAAAACTTTAATCTGTTTAATGTTCTGTATAGAGCGGCAAATTTTTCTTCAGCAATTCTGCTGTCCTCCTCAAGACGAGCCTCCCAATTATAGTTGGGTATGCTTACGCCGCAATCGGGACATTCCGCTTTAACATTATAAATATGTAATGCTCTGCCGCATTTCGGACATTTGGCTGCCATCTGAACACCCTTTCTTAATTTAATTAACAAATTACATTCTATCTTTTAAAGAAATAAAAGTCAAGATAAAAATTATACATTTTTATAATTACACTTCATCATAAGCTAAAGCCTTATCAATAAGCTTTACATTTACACCGTCAGATACTGTTTTATCCTGCCCAGAAAGTTCAAAAGCTGTAGCAGCTAAGCCTGCATCAAGTGTTTTATTGAAATAAAGCTTCATAACATTGTTTCTTTCTCTCACAGCAGTAATCTGCACTATATCTTCCAAAGGAGATGAAGCTTTAAGCACGGATGAGCCAATCCTGAAACGTATTAATCCGTCTTTTTCAACATAAACAGAAAGCTCTTCACCTTGAGCATAAAGAACACCTTCCGTTTTCTTTGTAAGATTAATTTCGACAGAAAAATCTCCGCTGCCTTTAACAGTACCGTCAGTTATTATACAGTTTTCATAATAACTGAAGTTTGCTGTTACATCATTTTCATTTCCCGTTATAGCTTTTACAGAACAGATATTCAACGTATTTTCTGTTGCAAAAGCATTTTCAAAGGTGAAAATAACAGACATATAGTCTTCAAGCAATTCTTTTCCGACAATGCCGTTTTCTTCACAGAAAGAATCTTTGATATTAATAAACTGATTAAAAGCAATAAGAAGTTTCTTATCTGACAATGCCTTACAATATATAATTTCCGCTTCTTTCTTTTTCTTTCCAAAGTGGAGAATTTTAGTCTGATAAGGCTGAAGTGTAATTCTGATTGAATCTCCGTAGGAATATGAGCCTTGTACACCGCTTGTGCAGTAGGGTAAAACCGTATACAAATCTGCATCTGAAAAAGTCTTTTTAACACCTATAAGCTCATCAAGCTGTAAATCGTAGATTTGCTCAGATGAGCTGCTGTTACGCAAAGAAACAATTCCTTCGTTGTCACCGAAGCAGCTGAATCCGTAAACCTGAGATTTTGATGCTCTCCCACCGAACACGATAGAATTTGCAAGAATATCTATATTTTCTTCGATAAATCGCATACAGGAATAATTTATTCTCCATTTTGCTTCATTCATCATTGAGTGGCTGTAATAAAGCTCCCAGAACTGAGTTCCTCTGGTAGCCATAGTAAAAAGATATTCTCTGAACTCATCATCAGTCATTGAAACCTTTGCTTCCTTACCGTAGACAGGGTCGTGATTATACAATGCTCTCTGAGGAAACTGAAACTGACGGACACGGCTGAAATCATAATATACCTCGTCACGGTAACTGAGCATTCTGTCCTTGTCCGATACAACACCTTTTTTGCCTGTGAAGCCGTGGTCAAGACTTATCTGCATCCAAAGGCTGTTGACCCACTGCAGAAACCAGGGTGACGGCCATGCGTAGCAGGTAAGATTTATCCAGAAGTCACTCCCCCCTGCCTGAGCAAGCTTTTCAAAAGAGCCTATCCATCTTTCCCAGATATCCGTATAAAAATAAATATCATCGGGCCCACCTGTCAGATGGTCATGTTTTTTACTTTTACATGGCTTCTGTGCGAAACCGTCAAGCTTGAAATAATTAATGGCAAAGCGCTTTTCAAAATCAAGAAGCAGTTCAGTTGTTTTTTCGGTATATTTTTTACTGCCTACACAGATATCCATCGCCTGTTTGTTTACATATCCGTTTCCTGCTGCCTGTACATTACGGGCAAATTTGATAGTGTCGTTTGTATATCCTCCGCGCGGTCCGAGCCACAATCCGAATTTTGAACCAAGATTTTCAGCAAGATTTCTGAAAGGATAAAGCTCATCAGGAAACTTACTGTTAAAAGACCAGAACCCGGCACTGTAATCATTCCATCCGTCATCGGCAACATAAGAATCGAGTGGAGGTTCGCCTGACCTTGTCATCCATTTTTCAATTTCAAGAAAAGAGGAAGTAATGTTTTCTCTGGTTATATTAAGCATATTGTCATACCAGGAATTATACTGTCTGCGAAGATATACCGGCTTGGATATATCCTTGATATATCCGAAAAAGGACTTTTGAACATCCTCGAATATATCACTGTCAGCACATCCGACAACACTCTTGTGAGAGACATAACAATCCGTTCCGATAACGTCGCTGAGCTTTTTACCACTATAATAAGTAGATTTAGCAATCTTTTTCTCAATTTTATTGATAGCCGTAGGAAACTCACAACCAAAATAAAGACTGTCAACATAAAAAGGCTGACCCATCGAAAGAGCAAAGCCTGAAATTACATTAAACTTCTGCTTGGGTAAGGTCCAGCTTTTAAGCTTACTGTCAAAGCTGAAATTTTCAAAAGCAATACCGTCAAAAATTATATCTTTTGTTCCTTTTTTATCATATCTGAGTTCAATGTGCTTTCTTATATAACTCTTACAGTCATTTACTGTATATATGAGTTTAACGCTTACCTTACTATCTCTTATTCTGAAGCTGCTGAAGCTTATAGTGTATTTTTTGTTGTTTTCTTCATGCATCCTCTCAACATCAGAAACCTTAAGCTGAGATGCATTTATCCTGATTTTTCTGAATCCGCAGATAAAAGAAAGTATAAATTCTTCACTTGAATCAGAACTACATACCTTTCTTCCGTTCAAAAGGTTAGTTACAGTCCAGCCTGTAATCCGGTTAGAATTCAAATGCAGCTCCTTAGCTATATGTTCATTTCCAATAACTATATTATTCATTGTGTTATATCCTTGATATTATTTTAATATTTCTTCAATCCAGCTGATAACATCATTGCAAACATCATCGAAGCAAGCCTTTTCATTCAGAATTTCGTGTCTTGCATTTGGATAGAGTATTCTCTGAACATTTATCTTTCCGGCATCACAAAGGGATTTATATACCTTTTCAATACCTTTTCCGTATTCACCTACGGGGTCCATAGCGCCTGCAATCATAAGCACGGGCAATTTTTCAGAAAGTCCGCTGAACCACTCCGGTGATGATACATAAGACAAAAGAGAGAAGAGATCACGATATCCGTAAGCAGTAAAAAGATAACCGCAAAGATCATCTGCGATATATTTATCAACCTCTTCATTATCTCTTGAAAGCCAATCGAAAGCAGTTCTGCCTTCAAATTTGTTGTTATATGCACCAAAGCCCACCTTATCAATAAGCTTACTTCTATAGTGAGTTCCTTTGATTTTTGCAATGCATTTTGTAAGAAGAATTCCCGCGCCGGCAGCAGGATTCGGACCTGCAGTGCCACAATAAATTGCACCTGCTATTTCTTTCGCGTATTTAATACTATATGCTCTTGCAACAAAAGAGCCCATTGAATGTCCGAAGAAAATTACAGGAACAGAAGGATTTTCTTCTTTGATAATACATGTAAGCTTATAACAGTCTTCAACAAAATTTTTCCATCCGTCTTTTTCGCCGAAGTAACCAAGCTCATCCTTATTCTTAATGCTTGCCCCGTGGCCGAGATGATCATTGATATAAAGGGCATAACCTTTTTCACACAGTGCAGCAGCAAATTTTTCATATCTTTCAAGATGTTCAGCCATTCCGTGAGCTACCTGTATAACCGCTTTGATTTCACCGTTTTCAGGTATATATGATGCGGCGTGAATGTCAGCTAAATTTGAAACTGAAGAGAAAGAAAATTCTTTTTTTATCATAATATTTCCTCCTAGTGTATAATATTTTTATAAGTATAACATAAAATCATAGGCTTTTCATTTGTTTTAGAAAATATTTTAGATGTCAAAAGTCACAAAAAAACTGATTATTTTTTGACATTGTCGAATTTTATCATTTTTTACACCAAAGTCCGTTTATATGTACTGCTAAATCAAAATAATCGAACATTTGTATTGACTTTTGCTAAAAATATGCTATAATTAAATCACAAACAAAGAACGAATGTTCGTTTATTCAAGGAGGATATTTATTATGTTTAGTACTTTAGGTAGTTTTTCAGCGGTATATTTCACACTTGCAGCAATTGTTTTTGTTCTGATTCTTTTTGAAAAGCATTTAATTGCGCTTGAAGATAATTTCAAAGCAAAAAGAGCCGTAACTAAGAAATCAATCAAAAATAATAAGAGCATCAAAAATACGCCTAAAAGCAAGTCAAACAACACAAGAAGAAACAGTGCCTCTTCTGTTCGCAAAATCCCCGGCAGTGCCGCTTGAATCAGTTTTTGCTTTTTCCTTTCTCTCACTCCAATATAACATTTAAAAAGAAAAATTCCGCAAGCTTTCTTTGCGGAATTTTTCTTTTTAACATTTATTATCTATCTTCGTTAAAAGCCACCATATCAAAATTTACAACGGTATAATAAATCATATCATCAATGACAGAAAGACAACTATCAAGCTTTAATTTTACTTCCTTCTTTTTGGGCATAAGCTCTGATGGAAGAGCGATATCAAAAATCAGATTTGTCTGTTTCTCACCCTTCACCATACGGAAATCATGTATAGTAATTCTGTCATCCTGTGCTTTAAGCAGCTCAGAAACAATATGACGCATACGGTCGAGCTCCTCATCACCAGTTACGACCGGATCATAATGTATGACAAGATGTATATTATGCTCTTCAAGACAAATTCTTTCGAGATTGTCTATAAGCTCGTGACAGTACAAAGGATCTGCCTTGTGATCCATTTCGACATGAATACTCGCAAAACGCTGTCCGGGACCGTAATCATGCACCATAAGATCATGATATCCGAGAACCTCAGGACACGTGTGAATAACACCCACAATAAGCTCTTTAAGTTCAGGGCTGGCGTTTTCTCCAAGCAGAGGGCTGATTGTATCCTTGGCTAGTGTAACACCGCTATAAAGGATAAACAAAGCTACAAACAAACCAACAAAACCGTCTATCTTCACATTGAAAAGAAGTTCAACAATACCTGCAAGAAGAACAGCTGTTGTTGCAACAGCATCATTACGGCTGTCAGCGGAAGTGGCAAGCAAAGCGGAGGAATTAATGTCATTTCCGAGTTTACGATTAAAAATACATAACCACAGTTTAACAGCAACGGATCCGACAAGAGCAATACACGCAGGAATTGAAAGCTCGACAGCGGATGGATTAATAATTTTCTCTATAGAAGTCTTTGCAAGCTCAAAGCCGATAACAACTATCATTGCAGCAACTGCGAGCCCCGACAGATATTCATACCTTGCGTGACCGTAGGGATGATCTTCATCGGCAGGCATTTTAGCAAGCCTGAAGCCGATAAGAGTAACAATTGAGCTTGTTGCATCGGAAAGGTTGTTCATAGCGTCAGCAGTAATGGAAACAGAACCAGAAACAGTACCTATAAGAATTTTCATAGCAAAAAGCAGAACATTACATATAATTCCGACAACACCTGAAAGCATACCGACAGATGCTCTGACTACAGAGGATTTAAGATTTTTATTATCTTTTACAAAAATTCTAAGAAGCAACTCAGTCATAACTTTCACCCGATTACAGACTAATTTTTCTGTCTTTAAAATAATATTCTTTATCTCTTTCACCGATAGGGCGAAGAACACGGCAAGGATTGCCTACTGCTACAACATCAGCAGGAATATCTTTTGTAACTATGCTTCCGGCGCCTATTACTGTATTGTCACCTATTGTAACCCCCGGCATTACAATAACACCAGCACCAAGCCAACAGTTTCTACCGATATGTATCGGCATATTAAACTGGTATGCTTTTTCACGAAGTTCAGGCAAAATAGGATGACCGGCAGTAGCAAGGACAACATTCGGAGCAAACATAGTACAATCACCGACATAAATATGCGTATCATCAACACAGGTGAGATTAAAATTGGCATAGACATTATTTCCGAAGTGTATATGCTTTCCTGCCCAATTCGCACGAAACGGAGGCTCAATATAGCACCCCTCACCTATTTCAGCAAACATTTCTTTAAGAAGCTTCTCTCTTTTTTCACCCTCAGAAGGACGGGTTGAATTGTAGTCGTAAAGTTTTTCCAGACAAAGCGCTTGCTCACTCATAATATCATTGTCATTAGGATCATAAATATCACCGGAATGCATTTTTTCGAAAGACATATCTTTTCTCCTTAAATATTATATAAAGAAAAATCCAAGTCTTACGACCTGGATTTTTTGGTTGCGGAGACAGGATTTGAACCTGCAACCTCCGGGTTATGAGCCCGACGAGCTACCGGGTTGCTCCACTCCGCGATATATCACTCTCTCAAGTGCTCAATCATTATATATCAAACACTTGAGAAAGTCAATAGTTTTTTTGAAAAAAATTAATTTTTTTCTATACTTTATTATATGAAATATCAGACCTGATTATTCGCTTTCATTCCGATTTTTCTTTTCGGTTTCTTTTTTGTTATCCTTATCCTTTTTATCCGATTTCTTTGTTGTCTCTTCTTCAGGTTCATCCCATACAGAAAGAATAATCTCAGTTCCCTTATCAAATTCAAGACCGGAAACCTTATCTGTCATTTCAACAATGCCGGCAATATGTGTTCCGTCATTTTCAAGAAGAACTTTCTTGACCTTGAAGCCCTTTTCAGTAAGCTCAGATTCAGCATCAGAGAACTGCAATCCGATTACTTCAGGAAGCTCAATCTGTTCAGAACCGCGACTGACAACAAGATTGACCGTTGTACCCGCAAGAACGCTTTCTCCCTTTACAAGATCCTGACTTATAATCGCATTCTTCGCAACCTTATCGTTATATTCAAATGTAAATTCAAACTTGAAGTTTTTGCTGAAGGTTGTGTTTGATGTAATGCTGTCATAAGTGTGAGATGTAAAATCAGGTACAGTTACATATCTGTTTTCAGCCGATGAGCTTTGTGTAGCAGACTCAATCTGAGTAGGATTCATCACATCCTCCGTTTTATTCATAGGCAGAAAATCAAATGAAGAGAAAATATTATTAAGCACCGGTACATCATAATTTTTATAAAGTACTGTTGTGTAAAGAATGCAGAATACGATCATGCAAAGAACAACAACTGAAGTAAATGTTCCGAGTGCAAGAACAGCCAGAGATGAATTGCCGCCCTGTTTGTTGCTTTTTTTGCTCGGCTTTTTAACATTCTGAGAGTTTTTCTGTTTCGTATTATTTGCTGATGCATGTCCGGAAACAGCCTGATTGCTTTTGCCTGTCTGAGAAATAGAAGCCGTATTCGGATAAATAAGGGAATGCAGTTCAGTAATCGACCTAACTCTATTACCTTTATCAACAGCAAGACCTTTTATAAATGCTGTGATAATTTTCTTCGGAAGCGACGAAGCTATAGCGGAAGGAATAACCATTTCATCTTTAACCGCTCTGTCAGTTGCCTTAGGAGGAACAACACCGGTTACGCAGTAATAAATAAGTGCCATAAGCGAATAAACATCACTGGATGTTTCTGCCAGTCTTTCTTCACCGTAAAGCTCAATAGGAGAAAAGCCATTTATAGGTGCAGCTGCAAGATATTCGCTAATTGAACGACATTCGGGTATTGAAAAAGAAGTAAGATGCAATTTACCGTCAGAGCCTACCTGAACACTTGAAGGAGAGATTCCTCCATGTATAACACCTACACCGTGCAGCTTCTCAAGAGCAGAAAATATGCATTTAAAAGCAGACTGAGCCTTCTGCCAAGGAAGAGGTTTTTTAATCTCCTGAAAATATGCTTTAAGAGAAATGCTGTCTGCATATTTACATATTGTATAAACAGTTCCGTTATAGTCGAGAATGTTACGCACCGTCGGAAGAGACACCTCACCTTTTACAGATCCGATAGCCTTCCACATAGAGATAAAGCTTTGGATTGCACCGCTGAAAACATCATCACATCCCGATTTAACTTTAACCTCACCTGAATCCTGTACTCTGTCGGCTATCTTAAACGGAAAAAATTCATGAACGGAAATTATTTCATCGGTTTGCTCATCAAGTCCAATATAGGTTATTGAATCATTTGCCATAGAAATTGTTTTACCCACAAGATATCTTTCAGCAATAATGCTACCCTTCGGAAGGCACGGGTAATGCTGAACTGTATCTTCATTATAATAACAATGCGGGCAGACAGAAGCATCTATATCAATTTCTTTCATACATCCCATACAATATTTTTTATTTTCAGTCATTGGATAATCCTCCTGACTCATATTTTTCTCATATTATTTTATAGGATTTTTGTAAAAAAGTCAAGAAAAGGACGTTCAAAGTATATTATGTATTAAATAAAAATCCACCCCCGAAGGAGTGGATTTGAAATCGAAAGTCAATTATTTAACCATTGAAGCGATTTCTGCTGCGAAATCGTCAACCTTCTTTTCAATGCCTTCACCCTTAGCGAAACGAACAAAGCTCTTAACCTTGATGTCTGTGCCAAGTGCCTTAGCTACTGAATTTACATAGCCGTTAACATCACCTTCGAAGAGATCGGAACGAACGAATGCCTGCTCAAGAAGGCAAACTTCCTTGATCTGCTTTGAAAGACGACCCTGAACGAGACCTACAAAGATCTTGTTCTCCGAAATTTCAGCCTTGTGTGAAACTGCGATTTCAGCAAGAGCAGCAAGTGCTTCCTTAGAAATAAAGTTAACAAAGTTCTTTCTCTGCTTCTGATCAAGACCGTTATAGATGTTTGCATCCTCGTCGCTCCACTTCTTCTCAGAAATAGCTTCAGCGATAAGGCTGTTGAGAACGGGAACGGGAAGAGTTTCGGGCTTGTTGAGAGCACTGTCAACAGTGATTGACTGCATCTTAGCAAGCTCTTCAGCAGAGATGTCAGCCTTGCTTAAGTATTCAGGGCTCATAGCAGCAATCTGCATTGCTACGTTTTTGCTCATTGCAACGAAATCAGCGTTAGCTGCTGTAGCATCATCAACATCAAAAGCAACAAGAACACCAACTGTACCACCTGCATGGATGTATGATGTAGTGTGACCTTCAACAAGAGCAAATCTGCGGACTTTCATATTTTCACGAAGAGCAAGGAATACTTCCTGAACTTCTTCATCAACTGTTTTGTCAGAGTCAACTGCCTTTGTAGCAAGAAGAGCTTCAAGATCAGCGGGCTTTGCAGCAACAACAGTCTTAACAACCTTATTAGCAAGCTCAACAAAGGGAGCACCCTTAGCAACGAAGTCTGTTTCGCAGTTGATTTCTACAAGAGCACCTGCTTTACCATCGTTATAAGCAGCAACAATACCTTCAGCAGCAACACGGCTTGCCTTCTTAGTAGCTGAAGCAAGACCCTTTTCTCTGAGGATGTCCATTGCCTTATCTACATCACCGTCAGCTTCTACAAGAGCCTTCTTACAATCCATCATACCAACGCCAGTCTTCTCACGAAGAGCCTGTACGTCTTTAGCTGTAAATGCCATAATTAATTTCCTCCTATTTATATAATAGTAAAGTTAATATCAAAAATTATTCAGCAGCAACTTCTGCTTCTTCAGCAGCTTCTGCTACAGGAGCGTTTGATTCGCCCTGTCTGCCTTCGATAACAGCGTCAGCCATAGCACCAGCAATAAGTCTTACTGCACGGATAGCGTCATCGTTACCAGGGATTACATAGTCAACTTCGTCGGGATCACAGTTTGTGTCAACGATAGCTACTACGGGGATACCGAGCTTGTGAGCTTCAGCGATAGCAATCTTTTCTTTTCTGGGGTCA
>JAZLBS010000051.1:0-3549 GCA_045613805.1 Acutalibacteraceae bacterium | reverse complement strand
CTCTCTTTCAATGCTTCCGTAAAATACATTGTTGCTCTCGGCAAGCGTGATTTCCTTTATGATGCTTATTACAGGCACATCAACAGATTTGCAAGGAAGGGAGATAAGAGCTATGACTAATGAATGGCTTGAATTCAAGGCATATACAGACACTCCCATCTTTAATGCAGAGAACAAGCAATCAACTGCTTTTATGGGCAGATTTTCAACAACTATCATCAAAAAGAATAAGGGCTTCAGCCGAATATTTACTATACTTGCAAGAGGTTATCTTTTTCATAATGCTGACGGTACTCTTCGCACCGATGACCCTTATAAGAGAACAGAAGAAGCAAGAGGTTTCTTATGTGCTTGGTGCAGTCTGCCTTATGAAACAGTAACAAACAAGGCATTGAAGTTTCACACATCATTCCCTGAGCTTCACAGTGAGTTTCCCGATATTGTTGATGAGAACGGCGCAGGCTGGTATTACAGATACCTTCATTCTCTTTCAACCTACATCAAAAAGAACAAAGAGGATATTACAAAGAAGCTTCACTGCTTTGCCGAAAAGAAGACCTTAAAAGCCATTGAAGATAAATGGAGCAGAAAGCTGATACAATTTCAGTACTCCGTATACAATGACAGGTCTTCTGCAGACTTTCCTTTGCTTTTTGATACAGCTATTGCGGATGCACTTGTTCTCGGTCCCTTGCGTACTGAGGCTGTGGTCTTGTCTGATGAAGCTCTTGATGTAATCAGAGCATACCAAGCAGATGCTAAAACAGAAAGGCTTATGATAACTCTTGCTGAATATTACATCGCAAACAAAGAGCCTGACTGTGAGTGGGTTATTATGCCGAGGACGAATATCTCTGCTTATCTCGGCTCTGCGACTTATATGGAAGCGTATGAAAGCAGGATACCCGAAGGTTTTATTGAGAAAAAGCCTGAAATGGGCGGGGTGTCTGCGATAATAGTTAATATATAACGAAAAAAACCTCCTTGAATCGGTGTGAGCCGAAGCAAGGAGGTTTTTAAATTGCTTTGTCGGTTTACTTTGAACAAAAAAATTGAACCTTATTGACGCAAAAAATCTTTAATTATCATTCCCAGCTGTGAGATAGGAACAGGCTGTTTCATCTCGTACCATTTTGTTACCAAGGCAAGAACAGCTGAAAGAATAAACTCAACCTTCAGTTCTGCAACCTCATCTGAATCTGTTTCATCTCCAATAATTTGCTTAGCAAAAGGAGAAATAACTGCTTTTATTTTTCTGGCAAAGCGGACATCTCCGTTTTCACCCAAAAGAACGGAAATATAATTGCCGTACTGCTTGTAAATATCCGGAAAAGCTTCAATGATTTCAAGGGGTAATATGGGCAACGAAGCCTGTGACAATACGCTTTGAAAAGCGCCACATATTTCAGCTTCAACCTGATTTAACAGTTGTTCCGTATCGGTAAAATAACGGTAAAAGGTACAGCGGTTAAAGCCTGCTTTAGTCGTTATTGCTCCGACAGTAGCCTTTTCTCCCTTTGAAATAATATCAAAATAAGTATCTATAAGAGTTTTTCTTGTCAGTGCCGTCAGTTCAGGCTGTTTATTCATAATCCCACTTCCTTTTATCATACAACAATCAGAGAAATATTGACGGTTGATGATTTTATTTTCTGCTGATATAATTATATCATGCAACAATGTGTTGCGCAATATATCTAGAGGTGATTTTATGAAATTCCTGAAATTCTTTTGCCGTCATTGGTACAATATCGGTCTTGCCGTTGCAGTTATAGCTGCAGTCGCACTGGCAGTGTTCTGGAAGGATATGTCTGTTCTTTTGCGGCTTAATACAATCAGCTTTATAGCTATGCTTGTTCATCAGTTTGAGGAATACGGTTTTCCCGGCGGTGAGCCGATGATTATGAACCGTCTTTTGCAAGGCAGTGACATTCCCGACAGATACCCGCTTAATCAGTTTTCGGCAATGTTTACCAATGTATTCTTTGCTTATGTTATTTATCTGTTACCTGTTATATTCCCGAATGTTATTGCAATCGGCATTGCTCCTATGCTTATGGGTATGATGCAGTTTATGATTCACGGTGTTATGACTAACATAAAAATGAAAAGCATATATAATCCGGGACTCGGTGCCGTTGTTTTCCTGCATATCCCTGTAGGTGTTTATTATCTTCGTTACATTACTGTAAATGAGCTTGCAGGCGGTAAAGACTTCGCAATCGGCATTGCTTATACATTTGTTGCAACAATCTTTATTCTCGGCTATCTTACATATATAGCCTTTTCAGACAGAAACACAAAATGGATTTTTGATGATGCCGAGCTCAAGAGGTTTAATGTGGAAGAAAAAATGAAAAAGAAGAATATTATTATCGAATCAAATAACAATTCAGGACCTTTCGCAATGATTGAGAAGCTGAAAAACAGAAAGTAAGAAAGGAAAATTGCTATGAGCGAAAATTTATGGAACGTTGATAATCTTCCCTCGCAAAAAGGCAAAACTGTAATTGTTACAGGCGGAACAAGCGGAATAGGATATGAAACAGCACTTGCGCTTTCAAAAGCTGATGCAGATGTTGTTATTGCTTCAAGAAACGCCGAAAAAGGGAAAGAAATTATCCGAAAAATCAAAGATATTTATTCTGATGCAAAAGTCAGCTTTATGACCCTTGACACATCAAGTCAGGTATCGGTGAAAGAATTCTGCAACAAATGGATTGGAACAGGCAAAAAGATTGATACTCTTATTCTCAATGCAGGTATTTCCAATGTACCCAAAAGAGAAGAAACAGTAGACGGCTTTGAACGTCAGCTAGCAACCAACTATCTCGGTCATTTTACAATGACATCACTTCTGCTTCCATATATGAATACTGATGCAGACGCCCGTATTATTCTTGTTTCAAGTCTTGCTCATAAGCGTACGCAGCTGCGATTTGACGATTTGCAGTTAAAGAAAAGCTATAACCCTATGACTGCATACAATCATTCAAAGCTTGCTGTTATTACATTTGCTCTTGAATTGAGCCGTCGTTTGCAGGAAGAAGGTTCAAGCATTAAGGTTTTACCCGTTCATCCCGGTGTTGCGGCAACAGACATAACCCGTGGCGGTGACAGAGCAAACCCTATTGTGCGAAAGCTTGCTAAAAGAATGTTCGGAATAATGGGACAGTCTGCCTCTGAAGGTGCTTGGCCACTCATATATGCCGCCACAGCCGATGATGTGAAAAGCGGTACTTACTACGGACCAAGCGGAGCAGGTGAACGAAAAGGTATTCCCGCAAAGGCAAAAATTGCATCCCACGCTTCCGAAATAGAAAACGGTAAAAGATTGTGGCAGATGACAGAGGAACTGCTAAACAGTGTTTAACATATTACAATAAAGATGCAACCGGTCAGCGATATTAACTGCTTTGATTTTTGTTATAAAAGTCATAAAACAACTCTCATTATTCTTATTTAACTCTATGGCAATCACATCTGTTTTCAGCTTAATTCAATTTTAAAGCAAATGGGCAAATCGTTATTGAATTCACCCTTGAGATT
>JAZLBS010000050.1:0-97591 GCA_045613805.1 Acutalibacteraceae bacterium | reverse complement strand
TGAAACTATAAACTACCGTACACTCAAGCCCGAAAGCGACGGTCTTTTCTGCGAAAAGATCTTTGGACCGCTTAAAGACTGGGAGTGTCATTGCGGACGATATAAGAGAATCCGCCATAAGGGTAAGATTTGTGAGCGCTGCCATGTTGAAATCACAAAGGCAAAGGTTCGTCGTGAACGTATGGGTCACATCGAGCTCGCAACTCCCGTTTCACATATCTGGTACTTCAAGGGCATTCCCTCAAGAATGGGTCTTATCCTTGATATTTCACCCAGAGATCTTGAAAGAATACTTTATTTTGCTGCTTATGTTGTTATCAATCCCGGTTCTGTACCCAGCGTAAAGAAGGGTCAGGTTATCAACGAGAAACAGTATGACGACATCAAAGAATACTACTATGACGACAAAGAATTCAGAGTAGGTATGGGTGCCGAAGCTATCAAGGAGCTTTTACAGGAAATCGACATTGAAGCTCTCAATGCCGAGCTCCGTGAACAGCTTGCAACAGCAAGTGGCCAGAAAAAGGCAAGAGTTCTTAAAAGACTTGAAGTTGTTGAAGCCTTTAAGGCATCAGGCAACAGACCTGAATGGATGATTCTTGATGTTGTTCCCGTAATTCCTCCCGATATCCGTCCTATGGTACAGCTTGACGGCGGACGCTTTGCAACAAGTGACCTTAATGATCTTTACCGCCGTGTTATCAACAGAAACAACCGTCTCAAGAAGCTTCTTGAGCTTGGTGCTCCCTCTATTATCATCAGAAACGAAAAGAGAATGCTTCAGGAAGCTGTTGATGCCCTTATTGATAACGGCAGACGCGGCAGACCTGTTACAGGTCCTAACAACAGACCTCTTAAATCTCTTTCCGATATGCTTAAGGGTAAGCAGGGACGTTTCCGTCAGAACCTTCTCGGTAAGCGTGTTGACTATTCCGGCCGTTCGGTTATCGTTGTCGGCCCCGGACTTAAGCTTTATCAGTGCGGTCTTCCCAAGGAAATGGCACTTGAGCTCTTCAAGCCCTTCGTTATGAAGCGCCTTGTTGAAACAGGTGTTGCTACACATATCAAAACTGCAAGAAAGACTGTTGACAGACACGAAAAATGCGTATGGGATGCTCTTGAAGTTGTTATCAAGGATCACCCCGTAATGCTCAACCGTGCTCCCACACTTCACCGTCTCGGTATTCAGGCATTTGAGCCCGTACTTGTTGAGGGTAAGGCTATCAAGCTTCATCCTCTTGTATGTACCGCTTTTAACGCTGACTTCGACGGTGACCAGATGGCTGTTCACGTTCCTCTTTCAGCAGAAGCACAGGCAGAGGCACGATTCCTTATGCTTGCTGCAAACAATCTTCTTAAGCCCTCAGACGGAAAGCCCGTTGCTGTTCCCACACAGGACATGGTTCTCGGTTCATACTATATGACTCTTGAGCTTCCCGGTGTCAAGGGCGAAGGCAAGGTCTTCAGAGATGTTAACGAGGCAAGACTTGCATACGATTCAGGTGTTATTGATCTTCACGCAAGAATCAAGGTAAGAATGACAAAGGAATATAAGGGCGAAAAGGTATCAAAGATTATCGAAACCACTCTCGGTAAGATTATCTTCAACGAGCCCGTTCCTCAGGATCTCGGCTTCATTGACAGAAACGATCCCGAAAATATGTTCCGCCTTGAGGTTGAAGGTCTTGTAAACAAAAAGCTCTTAGGTAAGATTATCGCAAGATGTATTCAGGTTCACGGCACTGCAAAAACAGCAGAGGTTCTTGACAATGTTAAGAATCAGGGCTTCAAGTATTCTACACGAAGCGGTATTACCGTTGCTGTTTGTGATGCTACAATTCCTGCTACAAAGAAGGACATTCTTGCAGAAACAGAAGAAATCGTTGATGAAATCAACAGAAAATATAACAGAGGTCTTCTCTCCAATCAGGACCGTTCAAGCAAGGTTCTTAAGGCTTGGGACATCTGTACCAACCGTGTAGCCGATGCTCTCACAGGCTCCTTTGAGGCTACCAACCCCATCTGGATGATGCTTGACTCCGGTGCCCGAGGCTCTAACTCACAGCTTCGTCAGCTTGCCGGTATGCGTGGTCTTATTGCCAACACCGCAGGTAAAACCATCGAAGTTCCCATCCGTGCTAACTACCGAGAGGGTCTTAACGTACAGGAATACTTCATTTCCTCACGTGGTGCCCGTAAGGGTCTTGCCGATACCGCTCTTCGTACCGCTGACTCAGGTTACCTTACCCGTCGTCTTGTTGACGTTTCACAGGATGTTATCATCCGTGAAGAGGATTGCGGATGCACAGACGGTCTTGAGGTTTACGATATCATGGACGGTAACCGTATCCTTGAAAGTCTTTCAGAAAGACTTAAGGGCCGTTATCTTCTCGACGCTCTTGTTGATGATGAAACAGGTGAGGTTATCTGCTCCAACGATCATATGATGAGCGAAGCTGAAGCTGAAAAGGTTGATGCTTATCTCACCGCTAAGATGAATAAGGCTCTTGAAGAAGGAAAGAGCAAGGAAGAAGCTTCTGCTATGCGCAGAATCAAGATCCGTTCACTTCTTACCTGTAACTCCGATCACGGTGCTTGTATCAAGTGCTACGGTGCAAACCTTGCATCAGGTCTTCCTGTTACTGTCGGTGAAGCAGTTGGTATCATCGCTGCTCAGTCTATCGGTGAACCCGGTACACAGCTTACGATGAGAACCTTCCATACCGGTGGTGTTGCTTCCGGTGCCGACATCACACAGGGTCTTCCCCGTGTTGAAGAACTCTTTGAAGCAAGAAAGCCCAAGACACTTGCTATGCTTTCAGAAATCGACGGTGTTGTTACCTTCGAAACAATCAAGAAGAATCCTCACATCGTTGTTACCAATGAAGAAACAGGCGAAAGAAAGGAATACTTCCTTACATTCGGTGCAAGAGCAAGAGTTTCCGAGGGTCAGTTTGTCAAGAAGGGTGAAACCATCACCGAAGGTTCAATTGATCCCAGAGATGTACTCAATGTTCTCGGCGTAAATGCAGTTCATGACTATCTTATCAGTCAGGTACAGCTCACTTACCGTACTCAGGGTGTTGATATCAACGATAAGCACATCGAGGTTATCGCCCGTCAGATGATGAGAAAGGTAAAAGTTGAGGATGCCGGAGATACAGATCTTCTTCCCAATTCTGTCATTGATAAGAAAGAATTGCGTGATGCAAACAATGCTGTAAGAGCCAAGATGGAAGAAACCGGCGAAGAGCTTCAGACAGCTACATGCTCACCTGTTCTTATGGGTATTACAAAGGCTTCTCTTGCAACTGATTCATTCCTTTCAGCAGCTTCCTTCCAGGAGACTACAAGAGTTCTTACAGATGCTGCAATCAAGGGCAAGAGAGATCCTCTTATCGGTCTTAAAGAAAATGTTATCATCGGTAAGCTTCTTCCTTCAGGTACCGGTATGAAGTGTTATAATGATGTTGAATATTATGACACCACAGCCGTTGAAGCATTATCACAGAATGAGAACATTGTATGGAGCGTATAATCCGTTCTGAATTATAAATTTATCCCACAGAAGTTGACTTCTGTGGGATTTTTTGCTTTGCAAGGCTTTACTTACTCTGCCTTTTCTATTTTTAGTGCAACAACGGTAATATCATCCCGCGATGAGTTGTCACTTCTGAGCGCAGCCAGAGAGGCAATATGAGAAGCGAGTGAAAGCATATCACTTTTACTCCAAGCAAGAAGCTCATCATTTATCCATCCGCAATCGCTGTTGGTTACACCGTCAGAAAGAAGAAGGATGATATCACCTTTTTTCAGCTGCGTTTCGGTGTATACAAGGGGTGTGTTTCTTATTATCCCGAGAGGCAGAGATGCTTTTTCAACGGCAACAACACTGTCTCCCCGTCGGATAAGACTCAGACTTCCGCCGGCTTTATAGAAAACAGCCTGACAATCGTATGGATTAATCTGTACTGCATCCACCGTGGCAATTGATTCGTCGGTTGATTTCATAATAAGAGCGTTATTGACAGTTTTACAGGCACTTTCATAGGAGAAGGATGAGCAGACAAGCTTTTCAATAACTGAGGTTACAAGGTTGCTGTCTATGGCAGCTCTTGTGCCGGTTCCCATTCCGTCGCTGAGAATGAAATTATAGAATCCGCAATCGGATGTGAAAATTCCTACTGTATCTCCGCATATATTGCCAGCCTTCATTGATCGTTGAGAATATCCGCTTTTTACTGTATATGAGGGTTTTTCTCTGTAAATAAGAAAAAGTGAGGAAGCGGTGCTTTCTGTCTCGGGTTCCTCAAAGGAGCGTTTAGTCAGAAATTCTATTACAGGTTTTATTTTTTTGATGTGTGTTCCTTTGGTGTCGGGAAGAAGAATTTCAATAACTGACCTGCCCTTGAAAAAGTAACAGTCAAGCTTTTCTACAGGGATACCGCTGTCTTTTAATGCCTCTTTCAGATAGGCTGATTTGCCCTTGTCTCTTGTACGGCTCTGAGAAATATCCAGAGAGAATTCATAAAGAAAATCGCTCATCCCCGAAAACTGATCTGTTAGTATACGGCGCATTTCGGTTATTTTGTTTTTTGTGGCAATTGCATTGCTGTAGGTAGGGTAGGAGGACATAAGAGAATTGCACAAAAGGTCATACCGGGGACATCTTACCGAAAGACCGATTCTGCCTTCTTTCATTTTTTCTACACCGAGAATCTGCAATATATCTGAAGCAGTACTGTCAAATCTTTTGTTCCAGCAAATTGATTTTTTTTCACATTTATCGCAGATCTTTTGCTGCAGTGAGGAGAAGAGACGGTTGACCTCAGGGTTTATTATCCGGTCAAGCTTTTTGCTGACATCATCAACAATTACTGCTACCGCTTCCAGGTTTATTGAGGCTGCTTTCAATTTTTCCGCGAGAGCAAAATCATCGGAGTTTTTCCTTGCGGTAAAAAATTTGTCAAGATAATCCTCTGCCTCACTTATTTTGTTAGCGGGAACAAGGAGAAAAATACAACAGCTTATTACAGGCTCGGCAAGACAAAGAAAGCCTTCGGAAAAATCTCCCGTAAAAAGAGCTGCCGCAAGGAAGGAAACGGTGTAGGTAAGTGAAAGTACAGTTTGCCCCGAATCGGAAAAAAATCCGCCGATTATTGCAGCAACCGTAAAAGACGGAAAAAGATAGCTTCCTCCCGGTGTAAACGACAGAAACGTTCCTGCAAGCACAGAGGCTGTTACAGAAACGGATGAGCCTTTATAATGACAGAGGAACATCATTGCAGACGCAACAAAAATTCTGCCGGGGGAAAGGCCCTGCAATCCTACGCTGCAAACGCACATAACGGAAATACAAAGGCTTGTTACAAGTGCAAAAACTTCTTTTTTTGACAAAATATCAAGAGAGCCCTTATAAAAGGGGAGCCTGACAGAACTTATGAAGAGCAGAGAGGATATAAGAGTAAGAACACATTCTTCTACAAGAATGAGGAAAGGTAAAAGAGAAATCCCGTCATACCACAGATATATAAGCCCTGAGAGAAAAACCGAGCTGAAAGCAACTGCAGATGCAATAAAGCTGCCGTCTTTTTCTGAAAAATATCTGTTCATAAGCGGTCTGAACAGACACGTTATCATTGAAACGGCTATATATTTAAGCAGATATGTACCTTTCACTGTAGCAAAATAACCGAGAATACAGCCTATGAAGGAGGGGAGACAGAAGGAGTACGGAACTGCAGAAAGAAATGCTGCGGCAAAGGGTGAGATTTCTCCGGCACCTTTGAAGCATCCGAAGCCCATACCTATAAAGAGAAAAATCAGAGCCTTGGTTATGTAAGGGAGATTACCCGATGATTCCTTGTCTGATGAAAAATTACCAAGAAAGTATTCTTCTGCCTCCGTTTTGTTTTTTATCTTGTTCATTTCAGCTTTTTCCTTTCAAAAGAACATTTTATACCTTTGAAATTATAGCTGCTTAACTGTGAAAAAAAGCACGGAAAATGTATTGTGAAAAAAAGAGCCTCTCCGTATGCCACCTTCCCATAAGGAAGTATTTCTTTAAAATGTAAACTTTTGGCACTATAATGTGTTAAAAACAGCCGATACGCGTCAGCGTTATCGGCTGTTTTTGCCTTTTCTTGCGCTCAAAATTTTCATTTTAAAGTGCTTCGCAGTTTCGTAAGATACGAAAATTTCTTGTATTGAAGCCATAAAATGCAGCAAGGCTGTCGCCTTGCGAGGCTTTTGGCAAAAATACGAGGAATTTTTATCGAGAAACAAATACTGCCTTACGGGAAGGCGGCATAAGGAGAGGTACGGCTTGTCGAAAAATTATTTTCGACAAGCTGTCAGACTTTTGAGAAAGATACAAGACGAGCTTTTCTTCGCTCCGAAGGTGTACAGCGGTACTCCGAGAGGGCGAAAAAAGCACGAAATAATTGAAATACGGTTGAAATTCGATGTTTCAACCGTATTTATACAGAAAAAAGTTTTAATCCGGACTGCCCGACATTTATATTTAAAGTGTCAATTATTGTTCTTATGCCTTTATCGACAGTATGAGCCTCTCCGTAAGGAGAGTATTTAGGTATTATTCTTTTGTAAGCCATTCGTGTTCCTCGGCATAAAAACGTGTTGTTTTATACCAGGGATCATCCTTGAGATGTCTTATCATCCATACATAGCACATTTCATAACCGGGAGCAACAACCTGATGATGGTCATTTCCGTCAGTGATGTAGGAAGCAGAGCCCTGAACGCTCTTGTATACATTATCACCGATAAAGCAGGCACCGAAGCCCTGTGGCTTGTCAAACTGATAGTAATAAACCTCAGGCTGAGGATGATGATGGGGAGGATAGCTTGACCATTTTCCGGGCTGATTGAATACCTCACCGAGCACCATGTTTGAATAGGGCGCATTGTCGTAGTCGAAGACTGTTGAACAGATTCTGTGACCTGTGCCGCCCCACTGACCCTTGCCGAATTCCTGGTAAAGAATATCTTCGGGCTTGTAGAATACGGGTGTGAAATCCTTGTCATTGTCTGTCTGCTCAATAAGAATTTCTGTGCCTTCCTTAGCTGTGATTTCCACCTTTACATTACGGGGCACGTGAAGACAGTAGGGTGTTTTTTCAAAAGGACCGCTTCTTGTCATCTTTTCTGTATTTCCCTGCCATTTGATTTCAGCTTCACCCTTGAGAATAAGAAAGGCTGTTTCGTTTTCACTGTCTTCAACAGTGATTGTTTCGCTGTCCTTGAATTTTTTTACCTTAATGGTAAGATACATTTCAGGGTGCTTTTCACCTATTTTGCATACTAATCTTTCACCGTTTTGGTCAAATTCGGTATATTCAAGCATAATAATCTTCTCCTTTGTTTAAGATATGATTCATTTTACAACAAGACGGTTTATTTTTCAATAATCTTTTGGTATTTTCTTGAAAAGACTCAGAGTGAATGGTATAATCTTAATCAATGAAAGAAAAAAGGAGAAAGCATTATGCCTTATTTATTCACTCATTTCAAAGAAAAGCTTACCCCTGACGGTGAACAGGTGTATTTTGCCGTAAGCCGTGACGGCTTTAATTGGGAGCAGCTCAATGGCGGCAATCCCATCCTTACAGCTGAAAAAGGCTTCAAGGGCTGCCGTGACATCGAAATAGTACGTCTTTTTGACGGTGGCTTTGCCATTCTCACTACTGATGAATTAATCGTTGACCGTATGGACGAAAACTATAACGTAAACTGGAAGATTGTAAACAGAACGGGCAGCAAATGCCTTCGTATGTGGAGAACAGACGACCTGATTAATTTCTCCGAAGAAACTCTTCTGCCCATCGGAACAGAAAGCTTCGGCTGTATGTGGGCGCCTGAGGTTTTCCGTGATGACGAAAAAGGTGAGTATCTTATTCATTGGGGCTCAACCGTAAAAGAGGATGATTATTCCCATATGTCTATTTTCTGCTCCCGTACCAAGGATTTTGAGTCCTTTACCGCACCTGAAATGTTTTTCACACATGAGAGTGAGGTTCTCGACACTCATATCCGTAAAATCGGTGATACATACCATATGTTCTATAAAAAGGCTGACCATCCCGGCACCAATCTTCACGCTACCTCCAAAAGCCTTGAAGGTCCCTGGGAGAATGATAAGGTGTTCGAGAATTATATGGCATCCCTCGGTAATGCCTGGGCATACGAAGCACCCACAACCATTGTTCTTCCCGACGGCAGATGGTGTCTGATGATTGACTTCTTCGGCTGTGAGAAGCCGAAAATGGGTTATGTTCCCTTTGTTTCGTCAAAACCGGGAGACAGTAATTTTGCTATGGCTAAGGAAAGCTTCTCATTCCCTTACGGCTTTAAGCACGGTGGAACTGTAGAAATTTCCGATGAGGAATATAAGCGTCTGAAGGAATATTATAAAAACTGAAATATGCTTTTAAAGTTCCTTTAAGCCTTGACTTTACCTCAGTAAAATGATAAAGTATATAGGTACAAAAAAATTGAACAGGAGTTGTTAAATTTGGAACAAAAAATCCTTAAGCTGTTAGGCGTCAAGGGTACGTTCAAAAATGACGTTATCCCTATGATGAACTACAGCAGCGCAAACATCACAACGTCGGGTTCAGGCTATGTTATCAGTCTTTACTTCACTCTCTTTCTTACGGGCGTTGTAAACCTCAGACCCGAAAAAGCGGCAATAGTTACATTTATTGCAGGTATTTGGGATGCAGTTATTGACCCGTTCATCGGTATCATAACCGACAGAACCCGTTCGAAATACGGAAGACACAGACGTTATATTCTCTGGGCTATGCCTCTTTATGCTGTCAGCTTCGCATTGCTGTGGAACTCCTATGGTCTCGACGGTGCTGCCAGACCTACACAGGCAATCATTTATTTCACGGCGGTGTATGTTCTTTATAAAACGGCATACTCATTTGTTGATGTTCCCCATGTCGCTATGCTTCCCGAGCTTGCACCTGATTACGATTTAAGAACACAGTACAACTCCGTCGGATATATTTTTAATTCCATAGGTATGTTCCCTTCGTTCTTTCTTGCTATGTGTATTCTTGCTGCTTTCGGCTTCAGCGATCCTGAAAGCGGTGCGGAAATGCCTATGCTTATCGTGGGTATCGTTCTTGCTGTTGTATATGCTCTCTGTCTTACACATACCTTCAGAAAAACGAGAGAAAAGCCCTCTCTTGATATGGTGCTTGAAAAATTCGATTTCAAATATTTCCTGTCAGAGTATGCGCTCGTTGTTAAAAACAAGGCCTTCAGACAGTATTTTATTATGAGCCTTTTCTATAACACAGCATGTAACTTCTACCGTTCGTCACTTGTATTTTACATAAGATATATCGCACGTCTTATTAAGTTTTACGGTCTGTTCACCACCATTGAAGGCGTATTTGAGACATTAGCCTTCCCCTTCAACTATGCTATGACGATAAAGCACGGCAAAAAGAAGTGTTCTAATGTGGTTACACCGTTTATGCTTATCGGCTTTGCCGTATGTCTGTTTATGAATCCTACTGACGATAACAGCAGCTCCGTTATCTGGATAGTCCTTCTTATGCTTTCGGCTGTATTTTATCCCTTCGGTAAATCAGGTATCGGTTATACTGCAACAAACATTTTCCCTGACCTTTCAGACATTGACGAGGCAATCACAGGCAGAAGACGTGAGGGCGTTATCGGTACCTTCAATACTCTTATCAAAACCTGTGTTTCCACTACTATTCAGAGTATGGTGCTCGTTATTCTCGGTCGCTTCGGTCTCGTAACAGGAAGTGAGGTTACTGAGTACGAAAAGACCACAGGCTTGCTTTACCACCAGCCCGACAGCGCACTTTTAGGTGTACGCCTTTGTGTTGCTATTATCCCCATCGTTCTGGCTCTTATCTCACTCTTCCTTCTTCATAAATTCAAGATGAATAAGGCTCAGCACAGAATGATTTGTGCAGCAATTGCTACAAAGCACAGATACGGCAATGTTACACTTACTGCTGAACAGATTAAGGTTGTTGAGCAGATTACAGGTCAGAAATATGAAAAGACCTGGCTCGGTCAGAACAATGACGGCGAGCCTCATACAGTCGAGGCAAACGAAGACGGCGAATACGATATTCTTATCGAAAAAGAAGCTGAAATGTCTGACATCAGAACCGGTAAAAAAGAAAAAGAAATTAAGGAGGCAGAATAATGAAAAAAGAATTAATTCTCGAGCTTGATCAGAAAGAGCCTATCCCCGAAAAGAACGGCTGGAAAAAGAGCCTTAAGGCGTTCCTTTTCTATCTCGTACAGTGGACCTGGGGTCTTCCCGTAAATATCGTCGGCGGACTTATGTATCTTTATTTCACAAAGATAAAGGGCTACCGCTGGCAGCATTTCGGCTATGCACGAATTGTTTATATGCCCTGGAATGCAGGCGGTCTTTCAATGGGTCTTTTCATCTTTATGAAGGATCAGCATAAGAGTAAAAAGTGGACTCACGACGTAAGAATCCACGAATACGGTCACACATGGCAGTGCCTTGTTTTAGGACCTCTCTATTATCCCGTAATTGCTCTTCCCTCTATCATCTGGTGTAATTGCTTCAGAGGCTACAGACAGAAGAATAACGTCGCATACGGCAAGCTTTACTGCGAAGGCTGGGCAAATGCCTGGGGCAGAAAGTTCACAGGTATGGACCAGTACGACAGAGACAGATAAGTTAATTCGGAATTTATCGTCTGATAAAAAATTAATCCCACAGAGAAATCGGATCTCTGTGGGATTTTTGTTATTTTAAAATATCTTCGAGCTTATGCAGTCTCTCCGTATCCATCTGCGGAGTATCTTTGAGCGGAAACTCTATACCCATATTCTCATACTTTTCCAAGCAGAGAGTACGGAAGGGGAGAAGCTCAATTTTTCTTATACAGGAGAAGGGAGAGAGTATTTCCTTAAGACGGAGAATATCCTCCTCGCGGTCGTTTATACCGGGAACTACCACGTGTCTTATCCATACATCCTTCTTCTTTTCCTCGAGAATACGAAGGAAATCCAAAGTCTTCTCAAAGGAGCCACCGATATACTTTTCATAATCCTCCTCGCTTGTCATTTTCACATCGAGCAGGATAAGATCTGTAAGCTCTAAAAGCTTTTCGACCTTTTCATTGTAAACACAGCCAGAGGTGTCAAGCGCTATGTGAAGCTTCTTTTCCTTCAGAAGAGCGGCTGTCTCGCAGAGAAATTCTGCTTGAACACAGGGCTCACCGCCTGAAAAGGTTACACCGCCGTTTTTTATGTAGGGATAAAGGCGTAAAATCCTTTCTGCAATCTCCTCTGCAGAAACAAGATTTCCCTCTTTCATTTCCCAGGTGTCGGGGTTGTGACAGTAAGCGCAGCGCAGGGGACAGCCTTCTGTAAAAAGGACTGCCCTTACACCGGGGCCGTCAACAGTGCCCATTGACTGGAGAGAATGAACGTAACCCTTCATAACTCAGACTCTTTCGTGGAAGGTACGGCTGATAACTTCCTTCTGCTGCTGCTTTGAAAGCTTGTGGAAGTTAACGGCATAACCTGAAACACGGATTGTAAGGTTAGGATAAAGGTCGGGATTTTCCATAGCGTCAACTAATTTCTGTCTGTCAAGAACATTTACGTTGATGTGGTGTGCATTCTGCACGAAGTAGCCGTCGAGAATGGACACAAGGTTGTTCTTTCTTTCTTCCTCATCCTTGCCGAGTGCATCGGGAACGATGGAGAAGGTGTTTGAAATGCCGTCACGGCAGGAATCGTACTTAAGCTTTGCAACGGAGTTGAGAGAGGCAAGAGCACCGTTCTTTTCTCTGTTATGCATTGGGTTAGCACCGGGAGCGAAGGGTTCACCTGCTTTTCTGCCGTCGGGAGTTGCACCTGTTTTCTGACCGTAAACAACATTACTTGTGATGGTGAGAACGGAGAGAGTGTGTGTAGCGTTTTTGTAGGTGGGATTCTTTCTCAGCTCGTTTATGAAGCGGTCAAGAAGCTCCTTTGCAATTTCGTCTGCACGGTCGTCGTCGTTGCCGTATTTGGGGAAGTCGCCTTCTGTAATGAAGTCACAGATTATTCCTCTTTCGTCGAATACGGGACGAACCTTTGCATATTTGATGGCTGAGAGACTGTCTGTGATTACTGAAAGTCCTGCCACGCCGAAAGCCATAACACGGTCAACATCTGTGTCGTGAAGAGCAAGCTGAGTCTTTTCGTAGGCGTATTTGTCGTGCATATAATGAATAACATTCATTGTGTCCACATATTCGGCTGCAAGCCAGCTGAGATAGTAGTCGAGACGCTTACGGACATCCTCGTAATTCAGGACATCTTCGCCGACTGCTTCCATCTGAGGTCCGATTTCCATTCCGTGCTTTTCTTCCTTACCGCCGTTGAGGGAGAGAAGGAGAACCTTGGGAAGGTTACATCTTGCACCGAAGAACTGCATCTGCTTACCTACTCTCATAGCACTTACACAGCAGGCAATAGCATAGTCATCGCCGTATGCGGGACGCATAATATCGTCGTTTTCATACTGGATGGAATCTGTTTCAATGGAAACCTTTGCACAGTAGCGCTTGAAGTTTTCGGGAAGCTTATCTGACCATAAAACTGTAAGGTTGGGTTCGGGAGCACTGCCGAGATTGTAAAGAGTATGAAGGAAGCGGAAAGCAGTTTTTGTAACAAGTGTTCTGCCGTCCTGACCCATACCGCCGACCGCTTCTGTAATCCACATGGGATCACCGCCGAAGAGCTCGTTGTATTCGGGGGTACGCAGCTGTCTTATCATTCTGAGCTTCATAACGAACTGGTCAATAAGCTCCTGTGCACCCTCTTCGTCGAGAAGGCCGAGTCTCATATCTCTTTCAATGTAAATATCAATAAAGGTACCTGTTCTGCCCAAGGACATAGCAGCACCGTTCTGCTCCTTATTAGCGGCAAGATAGCCGAAATAAAGCCACTGGATAGCTTCACGGGCATTTGTAGCGGGACGTGTAATGTCTATACCGTAAAGACCTGCCATGTCTCTTAATTTTTCAAGGAAAGAAATCTGCTTGAAAAGCTCTTCGCTGAGACGGATATTGTCCTCGGTCATACGCTTTCTGCCAAGCTCCTTCTTATCCTTGATTTTTTCTTCGATAAGAGCATTAATGCCGTAAAGAGCAATTCGGCGGTAGTCACCGATAATTCTGCCTCTGCCGTAAGCGTCGGGAAGACCGGTGAGAATACCTGTGTGTCTCATTGCGCGCATTGAGTCGGTGTAAACTCTGAAAACACCGTCATTGTGTGTGGTTTTATATAAGAATTCTCGCTCGATTTTTTCTGAAAGCTCGTAACCGTAAGCACGGCAGGCGCTTCTTGCCATACGGATACCGCCGAAGGGGTTAACGCTTCTTACAAGGGGTGCACCTGTCTGAAGGCCGACGATAAGCTCGTCTTCCTTTTTGAGATAGGCTGCGGGGTAGTTCATAAGAGAAGTAACGGTGGCTGTATCAATGCCGATAACACCGCCCTTGTCCTTTTCTTCCTTTAATTTTTCTTCAAGAGCAGAAAAGAGTCTTTGTGTCTTTTCTGTGGGATCCTTGAGAAAGCTTTCATCACCGATGTAGGGACGGCAGTTTTTCTGGATGAAATCTCTTACATTGATTTCCTCACACCATTTGCCCTCAATAAATCCGTTCCATTCCTTTGTGAATTTTTCCATTTATGTTCGCTCCTTTACAAATGAGATAGTTTGATGCTTTATAACTTAAAAATATAAAAGGGCAGCTTTGCTTTTTTACAAAACTGCCCAGACGGTCGGCTTTAATTTCCCGTGCTCCCTATAGGTTTAATCCTATATATCCGTCAGTTACCCGGGAAGTTTTATATTTTTAATGTGTATATATTCTATCATTTTTGTCCCTGATAAGTCAAGGTTAAATTTATATGATAGAACCGTATTTTTCGCTTAATTTCTTGGTAAGTTCGACAGTGTTGCCGCCGCATTTTTCTTTTACGGTATAACTTTTAATAAATCCGAACTCAAATTTTTCCAATTCCTTCTGGAAATCGGTAGTATTGTAATCGTTTCTTTCATTGTGGTTGAAAGCTGTGTCGGAAATATGGCTGCCGTCGGTATCAAAATCTCTTTCGAGAGTGTTGAAGAACATTTCCCAACGGGGAAGATAGTAATACGTTATGAGTCCTGCCCATTCCTTCCAAGCATAATCGAAGAGCTCGATTTCTGTGTGAGGGCCCCAGATTGTAAGAAGTGTAACCTCATTGAGTCTGAAAAGCTCTCTGTGTTCTTCGCAGCAGGCGTTAGCCATAGCTTCTCTTATGTGGCTGTCGAGGGTAAGCTCATCTCTCGTGGAAAGAAGACGATCGGCGTCGAGAAGAATTTCCTCGAATAAAGCGGTGTTCTTTTTGAATGAGGGCATATCCTTTTCTCTGAAAGCCTTCATAACAGCAAAATAAACCTCTTTGGCTTTATTGGAAAGAACCTGTCTTAAGATGTCGCAAAGGTCAAATTCATAGCCGTCCTTATTTGCTTTTTCGCTCTTTAAAAGCTCTTTAAGTGCACCGAAAAGAACCTTGTTATCGTAACGAAGCTCTACGTGGTCGTTTGGTGCGGTGTGGTAGTGAGTGGTAGAGGGACGGGCGGCAATAATTGAGCTTGTCTCTCTGCCGACACATGTGCTGCGGTAGCAACTTTCCTTGAGCAGATGCACTGCTTTTTTCAAGCACTCCTCGTCACTTCCGTAACGTCTTTCAGCGTAGTCGTCAAGGAAGGCATCAAGATTAATCTCATCCTTTTCTGTCAGCATATAATATGCAAGCTCATAGTAAAGCGGATTCTGGAAAAAGCCTTCGGGGAAAAGTCCTGTACCGATGCAGTTCGGGAAGGCTTCTTTTCTCTTTTTGTAGATGTTTTCACCTAAAAGCTCAATTGAGCCGTGGAGAGAGTTTCTGTCACCGAAATTATGCAGTGTACCTGCCACGAAGCTGTAACCCATAAAGCCGCCGAGCTTTTCACTCTTTGATGCGTCAAGGTCAAGAATAAGAAGCTTATTTTTATCCACTGCTTTGACAATTTCTTCACGCAGAGACCAGCCTTGCATAATCCATGTGCTGTTTTCGTCAAAGTCAGTGTACATTTTAGAGATAGTTCGGCCTACATCGTGGAGGTATTCGTCGCCGTCTACGGGAGGCTCATTTTCGTGGAAGGGGTCACAGGCATAAAGACCGTGGGCACCGAAAAGCTCCTTTTGCTTTTCTAAAAGGGCAGTACCTACCTTAGTGAATGCTTCATCGAGCGGGTCTAACTGCACAGTGCCGGGAAATCCGCACCAGGTGGGAAGCTGCTGAAGTCCCTTTGCACCGACCTTTTCGGCAAGAGCATAAGGAATGTGTCCTGCAAAGCCCTGCTGAATGGGTGTCATACCCAGTTCGAGCTCTCTGTCGATAATCTTTTTGCCGAGCTCTGCTCTCTTATCGATGAACTTTGCATCGGGAATTGACATAAATGTGTCGAGATTTGTCATCATCTGCCAGGGATAATAAGAGGGGCCCGCCACAAAGGAAAGAGCATCCTTTTCACTCAGACCGAAATCACGGAGTGTATAGTAGATAACTGCCTCATTGCCCACTACTGTAAGGGGCATATTGATGCCGTGCATAGCCATAAAGTCAATTTCCTTTTCCCATTTATCCCACTGCCAGGAGCGCATGGAATAACCGAAGGTGCAGTAATTGAGATAGGCTCTCTTTTTTTGCTCGATTACCTTTTCCGTCTTGCCGGAGGGCAGGGGAGCAGAGGTTACCTCGAAGGATGTGTTTCCGCAGTGGGAAAGGTTAACTCTGCAGTATTTTTTCAGGTAATCGTAGTAGCCCATTGCCTGACTTACCTTGCAGTTACCCTTTATATGTGTCTTGCCGTCAAGAGCGTAATATTCGTAGTAATCCTTGCCGTCAGCCCTCTCAACAGTTTCGAGAGTGAAGCAGTCAGCAATAAGGGGAGAGTTTCTTTTGATAAGGTTTAACATATTTTCGCACCTCTTTACTTTGATAGACTTACTATATCATATATTTCCTTGTTCGTAAACAGAAAAAATAAAAATTTCGTCGGAGTTAATCAGACAGTAATAATTTTTCACTTTAACCTATTGACACATCACATATTTAGTGATAAAATCATAAAAAATAAAATATTTCAATTAAAGATAGAGGCCGCGGTCAATCATCAGTAGCTTTATTCAAAAGGGGATTTCGCACATTCCTTTAAAGTGAAAGGGGTCACCGCCGAAGATGTCAGGCGAAAGACATTCTGGGCAAAGGGAATAAGAGCTCTTTGACTGTCGCAATTGCGGAGTGCTATTATAATTGTGGATTTTACGGCGCATAAGCTGTATATTATCGGTTAAAAAGCATTCGTAATTTTCGGATGCTTTTCTTTATTGAAATAGGAATTTATAAACATAAAAGGAGTATTATTACTATGGAAAGAAAGCCAATTTTTACCGGTGCCGCATCGGCACTTATCACACCTATGAATGAAAACGGTGTTGATTATGAAAACTTTAAAAGATTAATTGAGTGGCAGATTGCCGAGGGTATCAGCGCTCTCGTTATTGCCGGTACCTCAGGTGAAGCTTCAACTCTCACCGACGAGGAGCACAGAGAGGTTCTTAAGTTTGCTGTTGATGTGGTTGCCGGCAGAGTGCCTGTTATCGCAGGTACAGGCTCCAACGATACTGATTATGCTATCGACCTTACAAAGTACGCCTGTGAAATCGGCTGTGATGCTATGCTTGTTGTAACACCTTACTATAACAAGGCTACACAGAAGGGTCTTATCAAAATGTTTACCGCTATTGCTAATGCAAGCACAAAGCCTGTTATCCTTTACAATGTTCCCTCCAGAACAGGCGTAAACATCGAGCCCGCTACCTATGCCGTACTCGCTGAGCATCCCATGATTCAGGGTATCAAGGAAGCTAACGGACAGATTGACAAGATTGTAGAGACTATGGCTCTCGTAGGTGATAAGCTTGACCTTTACTCAGGTAATGACGACCAGATTGTACCCCTTCTCTCTGTAGGCGCTAAGGGTGTTATTTCTGTTCTTTCAAACGTTCTTCCCAAGGAAACTGATGAAATGTGCAAAAAGTTCTTTGCAGGAGATGTAAAGGGTGCTGCTGAAATGCAGTTCAAGTATTTCGGTCTTGTTAAGGCTCTCTTCAGCGAGGTTAATCCCATCCCCGCAAAGGCAGCAATGGCAGCTATGGGCTTCTGTGAGGATTATGTAAGACTTCCCCTCACTGTTATGGAGGACGAGCATAAGGCAGTTCTTTTAGAAAAAATGCGTGAACAGGGAATTAATGTTTAATCGAGGAAAATTAAAATGAAAATTATAGTCAACGGTGCAGGGGGAAGAATGGGTAAGACTCTCTGTGACCTTATCGGAAAAAGCAAAAAGCATTCTCTCGCTGCCGCGGTCAGTATGGAATTTGAAACCGACAGCGAAAAGGGCATATACAAAAGCCTTGATGAATTTTCGGGTCAGGCAGATATGCTCATTGACTTTTCAAATCACAGTGCTACATATGATGTGACCTCATATGCACTTAAAAAATGCATGCCTGTTGTTATTGCAACTACAGGACAGAGTGAGGAGGAAATGTCTCTTATCAGAAGTGCAAGTGCTGAGGTACCTGTGTTTTATTCACAGAATATGTCTCTTGGTGTTGCGGTTCTTTCCTGTCTTGCGAAGATTGCAGCAAAGGCTTTTCCTGACTGTGATGTGGAAATTATTGAAAAGCATCATAATCAGAAGCTTGATGTTCCCTCGGGTACAGCTATTTTACTTGCTGATGCCATAAAGACCGTAAGAACAGATGCTGAGTATAACATCGGCAGACACGAATACGGCAAAAGAACAAAAAATGAAATCGGTATTCACTCTCTCCGTATGGGCGGTGAGGTAGGCACTCACGAGATTATTTTTGCTATGGGAAGTCAGGTGATTACCCTTAAGCACGAGGCGGAAAACAGAAGTCTTTTTGCTGAGGGCGCAATTTCTGCGGCAGAATATCTTGTTTCTCAGGATGCAGGTTTTTATAATATGGACAGTATTTTAGGATGAGTGTAAAAATGACTAATGAAAAAATTATTTCTCTTTGCGAGGAAATTTATCCTCTTGCAAGGGATATAAGACGTAAAATACACAGCTATCCGGAAAGAGGCAACAGAGAATTCCGTACAACGGAGCTTATATTTTCATATCTGGAAAAATGGGGCTACACCTGTGAAAGATTACTTTCCACAGGTGTTGTTGCTACTTTAAAAGGTGATAAAGAGGGTAAGACAGTTGCTCTCAGGGCTGATATAGATGCTCTTGCAGTAAGCGAGAAAACGGGACTTTTCTTCTCTTCGGAAAATGAAGGCGTGATGCACGCCTGCGGACACGATATCCATACGGCAGCACTTCTGGGTGCGGCAAAGGTGCTTTCTTCGCTTAAAGGTGAAATTGAAGGCTCTGTCAGACTTATCTTTCAACCCGATGAAGAGGGTGACGGAGGAGCACAGAGACTTATTGAAAAGGGAGCAATGAAGGGTGTAGATGAGGTTTACGGAATTCACATAAGACCGGAGCTGAGAAACGGCAGTGTCCTCGTGAAATACGGTAAATTCTATGCCGCTTCCGATATAATAGAAATAGATGTCAAGGGAAGCTCAACTCACTGCGCTGAGCCTCATAAGGGCACGGATGCTATCGTTATCAGTGCACAGATAGTTACGGCGTTACAGAGTATCGTTTCAAGAGAAACTGATCCTGCTGACAGTGCGGTGATAACTCTCGGTACCATTAACGGCGGTTCCTTCAGAAACACCGTTGCCGGTTCATGCTCCATAACTGGTGTTACCCGTTCGTTGGGAAATGAAATGCGTATGCATCTTCGCAAGAGAATAAAGGAAACAGCAGAAAATATTGCAAAGGCTATGGGCGGAGAGGCTGAGGTAAGAATAATCGAAAGCTATCCGGGTATAATCAATAACGATAAGCGGACTGCATATATTGAAGCTTGCGCAAGAGACATTCTCGGAAGAGTAAATGTTACCGTGGGCACTTCTCCTCTTATGACAACAGAGGATTTCGGCTATTATCTTGATCAGGCGGAAGGCTGCTTTTATCACGTTGGCTGTGAATGTGACGGCTGTTTACATTCCGAATATTTCAATCCCGATGAATCGGCGATTTTAACTTCAATGATAATGCACGTAAAAAGTGTTATGGGGTGAATATATGAAATATAATTATCACACACATACGGAAAGATGCTTCCACGCTCTCGGTGCAGATGAGGAGTTTGTCCGTGCCGCTATAGATGCAGGTTATGAGGAAATAGGCTTTGCCGATCACAGTCCCTGGCCCTATGAGGGTGATTTTGTTTCCCGTATCAGAATGCACGAAGGGGAGCTTAAGGGTTATTGTGACAGCGTAAAAGCATTAAGAGAAAAATACAAGGATAAAATCAGTATTAAGCTCGGTCTTGAATGTGAGTATTTCCCTAAGTATTTGCCTTGGCTAAAAGAAAAAATTGATGAACACGCTATAGATTATATTATATGCGGTCATCATTTCAGCAAGGATGAGCCGGGCAGTGAATATAACGGAAATCTTTCAACAAAGGATGAGCTTGAAACATACAAAAACGATATTCTTGAAGCTCTTGATGAGGGAATCTTTTCATATATTGCCCATCCCGATATTTTTATGAGAGGGTACGGTGAGTTTGATGAGAAGTGTGAGGAAATTTCCCGTGCCATAATCGAAAAGGCAATTGAAACAAACACACCCCTCGAATATAATCTTTTAGGTCTCAAGCACGGAATAAACGACAGAAAGCCGGGATATCCGCATCCGTCCTTCTGGAAGATAGCGGGGGAATATAAAGTGCCCACGGTTATCGGTGTTGATGCTCACACTCCCGATGCATACGGTGAAATTGAGCTTTACGCAAGAGCAAAGCTTTTTCTTTCCTCCTGCGGACTTGAGATAACAGATAAAATAAAGTTTTTAAGATAATAAAAAAAACATTGTAGCAGTTATGATTTTTCATCATTAAAACTCTACAATGGTTTTTGTTTTAACCTATTATATTTTCAACAACTCTCTTTGTATTGTCGCTGTCGAAGAAACTGAAATTCATTTCCTTGAAGCGTGTGTTCCTTTCTTCGCAGAAAGGAGCTTTTATCGCTTCGGAAAGCTTGTTGAAATCCTTGCATATTTCGCCGGGAACAAAGGCTTCATAATCGAAATAAAAGTCTCTTCTTTTTCTGTACCATTCAATGTCGGGACAGTAAAAGACTGTCTTTTTATCAAGAAAAGAGAAATCCATACAGATTGAAGAATAGTCGGTAATAAGCACATCTGAGGCGAGAACAAGCTCTCTTACATCGTCATATTCCGTTACATCTGCTGCCTTGGTAAAATCAATATGCGCAGTATGCACCTGAGGATGAAGCCGTACAAAAAGGAAGTATTCTTCGCCGAGCTCGGCTAAAAGTCTTTCCTCATTAAAGGAGTCGAGGAGCTTTTTGTCTCTTTCGGCATCATCTCTGAAGGTGGGCGCATAGAGAACTGTTTTTTTGCCCTTTGCTTCGGGATAAAGAGTGTGAATTTTTTCTTTTGCCTTTGCTTTGTTTTCTGTGTACGTAAGGTAATCCAATCTCGGTGCACCGAGTGCAAGCACTTTTTCTTCGTTTACACCGAAGGCTTCGGAATATATCTTTTTCACGCCTTCACCTGAGCATACCACATAGGTCAGCTTTTCGTTTGCGGCAATTTCTCTTCTTCTCAGATCCTCAGGCTGGGGGATGTGCAGACCGAATTTTTTAAATGCTCCCTCACCGTGCCAAAGCTGGGTGATAACGGCTTCTTCGGAAAATCTGAGCTTACCCATAGGCATAAAGTTGTCATTGAGAAAAACATATTTGCTTGTTGCAAGAAGTCTTGATTTAATCAAAAAGAAGCTTAATACCTTCAGTGGCTTTCTGATTGAAAGATCTTCACGGGTGATAAGGACGAAGTCGTATTTTTCCTCCATTTTCAGATATTCGTAAACACAGCCTAAAGAATCCTTGAAATTTTCGTTGTGCATCGATATGAAAGCGACACGGTTTTCTTTTAGACGGAAAAATGCGGCACTGATATTAAAAATAAAAGCGTAGAGATTATACAGTAATTTTTTCATCTCAGAATCTTATGCCCCATTTCAGAAAATATTTGAGTATAGACTGAATATGAATAAGCAAAAGCTTATTGCTGTGCTTACTTTCTCTTTCCCAAAGGTGGTAAACCGCAGCCATAGGGTAGTGAAGAGCCTTGTATTTTTTTGCAACTCTTCTTGCTATATCACAGTCTTCAAGATACATAAAAAATCTTTCGTCAAAGCCGCCTATTTCCTTGAAAACATCGGTGCGGAAGAACATAAAGCAGCCGGTAGCATTCGTTATCGGAAAGGGCTTGTCATCGGGCATATCAAGCATACAGTATTCAGTAATAAGCTTACCGGCAGGCTTGTTTTTATCGTAAAAACGGTGAGCACCTAAATATCTCACTGTGGGATTTCTTTTTGCCAGAAGCTGTTTTGTGCCGTCCTCAAAGCGGATGTCGGGAGAAAGAAGACCAATCCTTTCATCTTTATCAGCGTAATGGCAAAGCTCCGTTATAATATCATCCTTAAGAATAATGTCAGGGTTTATTACCACGTGATACTTTGAATCGAGAAAAGGCAGGATCTTATTATGACCGGCACCGAAGCCGTCGTTACTTTTGGGCTCAATAACAACCACTTCAGGAAAATTTTCTTTTATAAATTCAGCTGTACCGTCGGTAGAAGCATTGTCTACAATGTAAAGAGTGAAGGGTACACCCTTTGTGTTTTCGAGAACGGAGCTGATAGTGGCTGAGATTTTTTTCTTGCTGTTATAGGTAACGATACAGCCGCTCACAGTATAGTTTTCCATTTTGATTTCTCCTTATTTTTTTAATATAACTCTTTTGTAAAGCTTTGCAATAAGATATCTTCTCCACTCAATTTTCTGTCTGAAGGTTGTTTCACCTCCTGTGACATTCCCACCGTGTACACGGTAATAAATCAGGGGGAGATCGAGAAATTTTACCTTGCCGTAAATTTCAGCGAGTATGCCTATCCATTGGTCGTGCATGGGAATACTGCGGGGCATAGGCATAATTTTTTTCAGAAGCTTACGGTCGAATGCCATACAGCAGCCCATATAACTGTTTTTGAAAATATTACGGAAAACACCTTTTTTGCTTCCTCTCTTTTCGAAGAAGGAATAATCAGTTATATTGAGCTCTCCGTCGGTTATATAAGCGTTGTGAAGCACAAGGTCATAGCCCTCATCAAAGGCTTCCGTAACTCTTTTGACCTTGTCGGGAAGCCACACGTCATCCTGATCGCAAAGAAAGATTTTATCCCCTCTGCAATAGCGGATTGCATTGACGAAGTTTGAAACCACACCCTTGCTTTTTCCTTCAACCCATATTACCCGGCTGTCTTCGGCAGCTATTTTTTTTACTATTTTTTCTGTCATTCCTCCCGGTCTGTCGTCGGAGACAATTATTTCGTCTTCGTAAGAAAGCTGGGGGAGGATTGAACGTATTTGTGCTTCAATGTATTTTTCACCCTTGTAGGCGGCGAGTGCAACGGAAATCATAGACTTCCCTCCATTAACAAATATATAATCAGTATAACACTAAAAGGATTTTTTTACAATAGAAAAACAGCAAAATGAAATCCCTACAGATTTTACTTTTTCTGTAGGGATGAATCATTTGTCTGAAATACCTGACTTAAGAGAGAGGGGAGGGCTTTTTATGATGCACACCGACTCTCGGTTTATAAATCCGGATTATTCGTTCATATATCTGTCCATCAGCACGGGCATCCATAAGCCGGCCTGAACGGTTCTGTGGTCAAAGCCGCTCTGCTTGGGCTTTTTGGTTTCAATCCAGTCGCTGAAGCAGTTCCTGTCATTGGTGTCGGCAAGATATTTTACAATTCTTTCTGAGAAGAGTCTTACGTTTTCGGTGTCCTTGTCAAGACAGGCTGCCCAAAGCATCCAGTCAGTTTTGGTGAAGTCCTTTCTGTAATCAAGAGGAACACCGTATTTGTTGAGCTCTGCCTTGTATTTGTCACTTTCGCCCTGGTAAAGCTCTTCACTGAAGAGACCGAAGCGGAAAATCTTATCCCATACGAGATTGTATTTAAGGCTCCAGGTTTCATTCTTACCGATTGAGAAGGGAAGATAAGCTTCTGCAGTAGCACATTCCTTAACAAGCTTGTCTGCATATTCCTTAGAGAGAGCTGTGTAGGGATTGTCCTTACCTAAAGCATCACAGATTTTTCCGAAGCAGGCAAGTCCCATAACGCCCTTGATTGCAAGGTTGACATTTTTTACGCTGTGGCCTGCAAAGTCATCGGTGCAAAGCTCTCTTGAAAGAACTACACCTGCATTCTTAAGATAGGTGGCCCATTTTTCAAGAAGTGCAAAGTTTTCCTCAAGAAGAGATGCATCCTTTGTTATACGGTAATAGTTGTAGCAGAGGATAATCATATTACCGCATTCTTCAACGGGCATCTGGAAATCAGGCATATAAAGACCTCTTGCGGGAAGCTTGTAAATTATTTTGTAGCTGTATTTGTGGGGGATAAGGTGATGGTTGATAGCCAGAGCATAAACCTGACCGCAAGCAAGAGGATATCTGCCGATATCGTGGGGAGCGAATTCTTCCTTCCAAAGGGGCATTGAAGCAAAATGGAAAATACCCACTACCATAGCCTTGATAAGCTCGGGACAGTAGAGAAGATACATAGGCATAGCGGGATAGGAAACGTCGACGGTGTTGATACAGCCGTTTGAGTGGCATTCCTTTGAAAGATAAAGGAGCTGACCCTCGCCGTTTCTTACAAGCTTATGACCTGCCATAACTTGTCTTGCAGCGGCAGAAAGAATATCCTGATAGTCCTTTCCGAATCTTTCGCTGTCGCGGAGAATGGTCTCTTCCTGATTTCTGATTTTTTCAAAGAGAGAGTCTCTGTTTTCAAAGGCATAGACTATGGCTTCCTCAATATTGTTGAACTTTTCTGTCCAAAGACCCTTAAGCTTCTGGCCGAAGTAGTTTATGGAATAAACATCGTCGTAGGCGAGAATAAATCTGAAGTAAGCATCTGCACCCGTTTTTTCTGCACTTGCACCGATACCGTCCGGATTTGCAGCTACATTTTCGCCGTAAAGGCATACATAGCCCCAGTCGGCAGCGTAGGTATCACCTGAGTCGTTGAGAGGAGTCTGCTTGGTAAGACCCATTTTTACTATTCTTTTACCCTTGTGGCCTGCGGTGTATTTGGTAATCTGCTTTTTCTTTTTGCCAAGACATAATTCGTCGTAGCCTTTAATTTCCACGGAAACCTTGTGCTCTTTTCCGTCGTTTGATTTTATATCACATTCAAGATAGGAAACAGGTGTAGCCATGATGTGAAAATCATCGAAAAGGAAGGGTGACCATGTGCGGAAGGTGAGAGTGAAAAGCTCGTTTGAGAAAATGTACTCACTTACAAATGGCGTTATTCTGGCTTCCTTCTGTTCGATTTTTTCTTCTTTTCCGAGGCCGAGGAAACGGTAAACCGTACCGTCGAAGCAGACTGTTCCGGTGATTCTTTTCTTTATACCGCACCAAAGATATGTATCATCCTCATTGAGCTTGTCAGCTCTTGTCCAGATACTGAAATGAGGATCTATCGTGCTTATAGGATATGCAGGTAATTTCATAATATTTCTCCCTTGCTTTTGTTGTACATTGCAATAAGGCCCAAAACGCGAAGTGTGAAGGGTTCTTATTGTATATATTACAACAAGGTTCCTGAACGCAAAGCGTGAAGAGTTCTTATTTTCTTTATGATAACATTGTACGGTGTTTTCTGTCAAGAGGTAAGTTCCTTTCATCGGCAGAAAACATGTCTTCCTATAGTTGTTATAACCGGCCTTGAATGCATAAAGCTGTTACTGGTTTTGGCCGGGTTGTAGTAATAAATTGCTCCTCCGCTTGGGTCCCAGCCGTTGATGCAGTCTCTTGCCGCTTTCAGTGAAGTAGCGTTGGGTGTCACGCTCCAGTTGCTGTCATTGACACAGGAGAAGGCTCCCCTCTGATATATAACACCTGCCACCGTGTCGGGAAAGGATGGATGAGAAACTCTGTTGAGAACCACAGCACCTACGGCTACCTGACCTGTGTAGCTTTCTCCTCTCGCTTCGGCGGCAATGAGCTTTGCAAGGAGATTGACATCACTACCCGAATATCCGCCTGCGGATGCTTCGGAAGATGTGATGCCAAGATACCTTAATGTCTTTGGCCCGGCTATACCGTCAGAGGTAATACCGCAGTTTTTCTGAAAGCTTTTAACTGCCTTCTGTGTTCCCGTACCGTAAATTCCGTCTACGCTTCCCTTGTAGTAGCCCAGCTCTTTAAGCTTTTTCTGAATCTGTCTGACCTCGTTGCCGCGTGAGCCGATTTTCGATAAAGTGTAAACTGCACCTGTGTTTTCTCTTTGGACATAAGAAGCAAAAATGAGAAGTGTAAGAGTGAGAAGCAGGGCTATTACAGCTCTGTACCTGATGTAAATTTTGCTTTTTTCTTTCATGAAATAGTTCACCTGTTTTTTTGTTTTTCTTTATTTTTTCACACAGATACTGTATTATGCACGGCAGATGATGAAAAAAAGGCAACGGTCAATTGCCGTCGCCCTGAATGTTAATTTATTATCTTTTGATGATTTCTCCCGTTTTGGCATTGATGATGTTGTTGAAAACGGAAATGTGTGTGGTTGAAATAAATTTGTCCAGATGAAGTGAGCCGAAATACCAATGGCTGAATTCGCATATTCTGCTTACGTCCTCAAGATAGGTGTTGATGGCTGTGATGCTTGCGTCACTGCCTGTGTGAAGCATAAGGAAATCCTTGATTTTTGCGGGGGGCTCATGGGTGATTACAAGATCAACCTTACCGCCGTATTTCTGCAGATTGTCAACACCCTCCATAAGCTCTTCTCTGGTGGGAATTTCCATATCTGACCAGGTATTCATTTCAAATCTGATATCAATATCCGGGCTTTCGCCTCCGCCCATAGTGAATATTTTTGTGCCTTCGATGTTAAAGACCTGACCGCGCATCAGATGGAAAATGTTGGCAGCGATGTGGTGGACCTTACCGCCGTTCCACTTTTTGATTTTAAGCTTTGAAAGCATTTCGAAATTTTCGTGGGTGCCGTCTACAAAGCAGATATTATATTTCTTTTTGCTCAGCTTTTTAAGGACGCTCATCTCTTCCTTTGAGCCGTTCCATATAAATCCGAAATCTCCGCAGACAATGAGAGTATCTCCTCTTCCTAATTTTTTTAACCTCGGGTCGTCGAAGCGGGAAGCAATTCCGTGAGTATCACCTGTAACGTAAATCATTTATCTTTTCCTTGCCTTTTGGCAATCCTTTCTATTTCATTGTACTTGCCGTCCTGCGGTTGCAATCACCTTACATAAAAGTTAATTTTATTTTAAAGTTTTTGATATTTGAAATAAAAGTATATACTTTTAAGTATTTTTTTGTTATAATTTAAGATGTATAAATACTGTCTGCTATCAGTAGCATTTTTATTCTATCATATATTTCGGTATATTGTAAATATAAAAAATCAAATTTCAGAAAATTTACATTTGGGGTGTTTAAAATGAAAAAAATTATGGCTCTTGTTGCCGCACTGCTTATTATTCTTACAATTACGTTTCCAGTCGGTGCGGTTTTTGATTCGGGCACAGTAACGGAAAAGCTTAAATCCGATGTTTACTATATGGAAAGTTTGGATGAAGAAACTGCTTTCTTCGACAGAAATTCCCAAAAAAAGGTTCCCGCCGCCGCTTTTGTAAAAATTCTTGCTGCGGTAACGGCTATTGAGAAGTGGCCTGAGCTTGATGAAACGGTAACGGTCAGCAAAAAGAACCTTTCACTTGTGGAGTATGGCTACGGAATAAGAACTGCACTTTACAAGGCAGGAGAAAAGGTGAGCAAGAGAGAGCTTATAGACTGTCTTATAGTTTACAGTGCAAACGATGCTGCAAGCATAATTGCTTATGAGATTTCAGGCTCTCTTGACGGGTTCATCAAGGAAATGCAGTCAACTGCTGCTAAGATGGGACTTACCTCTACGGTGGTTAAAAACATCCACGGCTTTGATGAGGAAGGACAGTATACCACGGCAAGGGATATTGCAAAAATGCTTAAGTATGCTCTTAACTATCCCGTATTTGTTGAAGCTTTTTCCGCTTCAAGTGTAACACTTAAGAAAACCTCACTTAACGAGGAGAGAACATATAATGCGAGCAATAAAATGCTCAATGCCACAATTTCCGATTATTATCACAGCTCAGTTACGGGCGGAAAGCAGACTATGACGGACAATGCGGGAGAATGTATTGCTGTTGTTTCTTCAAAGGACGGCTATTCCTATCTCACTGTTGTTCTCGGCGGAAAGCTTACCGATGTGGACAAGGACGGTGTTGACGAAAACACCTGTATGACCGATGCCAAAAGAATGCTCAACTGGGTATACGAAAACATAAGATACAGAGTTGTTGCTTCACCCTCGCAGCATGTGGCAATAGTTGAGGTTACATCAGGTAAGGGCACGGACAAGCTCCGCCTTGTTCCCGAAAAGGAAACATCTGCTCTTGTTCCCTCAAACGCAACAACGGCCTCTGTTCTTTTTGAGGTTGTTGAGGGTACGGTTCCCGCAAAGGTAAAGGCACCCGTTAAGGCGGGCGATGTAATCGGTCAGGCAAACATTCTTTATGCGGGACATATTCTTGCAAAAATCAATATCGTTGCCGCTAATGATGTTTCTCTCAGCTTTACGGGGCTTATTATGAATACTGTAAGAACGGTTATGACCTCATGGATATTCATTGTTCTTGTGGCACTTCTTACTGTCGGATGCGTAGGTTATCTGTATATCAGCTACAGAACGTATCAGAAGAGGGAAAGACAAAGAAAAGCAATTCAGGCAAGAATCAAAAGAAAACAGGAACAGCAGAAAAAAATGGCTGAACTGAAAAAGAAAAAATAAGCTGTTAAGCTATTAATCTTATAAATGGGAAGGATTGATACTATGAAGAAATTCAAAGGCATATTTACTCTGCTTGTGACAGCGCTCCTTGCACTTTGCCTTTTCAGCTTCTCTTCGTCGGCTGCCGATGAGGGCAAGTGGATTAAGGCGTGGGGTACTGCTCCTGCTGAAGTCGGTACTGAGCTTTTGGGTATACCCGTACAGAAGGTTGCGGTAAGAACTGTTGTCAGACCGACAGCCTCAGGAGAAAAGATGAGAGTTAAATTCTCAAATGTTTACGGCAAAGAGCCGCTTGTCATTAACCGTGCTACTGTTGCTGTAAGCACAGGCAAATCTTATATCGACACATCAACTACCAAATATCTTACTGTCGACAATTCTCTTACCTTTGAGATTCCGGCAGGCGGGGAGGTTTATTCTGACGAGATAAAATTTAATACTGTTCAGGGTGAGGAAATTGCAATTTCCGTCTTTGTAAGTGAATTTATGCAGATACGGACTGCAGGCTTTACCGGCGGTCAGACATATCTCGTCACAGAATTTGAAGGCGACGGTCTTGGCCTTGTTGAAAAGGAAAGCTTCAATCCTTTTGCCGACATTGAAATCAGTGATTCCGGCTTGACTCTCGATCAGCTTTTGGGAATTATTCCGGGTGTGTCGGAAATAGAGAAAAGAATTTTTAAGGACTATGTTCCTATTATTACGGATGTTGAGGTGCTCAATCCCGATAATGAAGCTTATTCTGTTGTTGTAATGGGTGATTCAACCGTTGCAAACGATTATCCTCAGTATCTCGCTGAAATACTGAAAGAAAAAAATATAAGCAGCGTCGGTATTTCTTCAAAGGGACTCAGCGGCAGCTGTCTGATAAATGACGGACTCGGTTACAGCACTTTTATTGACGGTGAGTCTGTTATAAACAGAATGAAAAGAGATATACTCGGTGTTGACGGGCAAAACTCTGCAAATGTAAAATATGTTATTCTTAAAGTCGGTGCAAATGACATTATCCGTCCCGTAAGCCTCAATGTCAGCGGTATGAAGCAGCCCACGGCAGATGAGCTTATGGCAGCTTATGAAAAGGTATTTGATTTTTGTCATAAAAACGGCATTAAGGTAATTGTTTCAGGTATAACACCCTGGTACGGTTATACGGGAACAGGTACAGGTCCTGTGTACGACAGAGAGACTGAAGAATATGAAAAGGATTGGCAAATAGCTCTTGATGTCAATGGAAAGCTTTCGAAAAATGCCAAGCATGACGGATATATTAGCTTTAGTGATTTATCCGAATTTCCGGATGTTCTTACCGATTCTGTTGACGGACTTAATCCGTCACCTATTCTTCAGAGAAAATGGGCACAGAACACTAAGCTTTCACTTCTGGGTATCGGTGACACAACAAGGCCTGAGGGTATAGGTATTTATCCGGGCTCAGGGGTAGAAATTTACAGAGGTGCTTCCGCTGTTTTCACAGCAAAGGTTAATCCCTCAACTGCAAATCAGAAGGTAATCTGGTCTTCCTCTGATCCGAAGGTTGCTTCTATTGAAAACGGAAAGGTTTATGCAAAAGCAAAGGGTACAGCTGTTATCACCGTCACAACTGCGGATAAAGGCTACAACGGAAAAAGCTTTACAGCGTCCTGTAAGGTTACGGTAAGGGTGAAGCCTGAGTCTGTAAAAATAAGCGCAAGCAAAAGTACAATCTACACCACACAGACATTGACTCTGAAAGCTACGGTTTCTCCGTCGGATTCGGATTTCAAAACTGTTAAGTGGACATCGTCAAACACAAAGGTTGCCACTGTAAGCAGTAAGGGTGTTGTAACCGCTACGGGTAAGGGCTCTGCAGTTATCACAGCTACATCAACCAAGGATTCAAAAATCAAGGCAACATATAAAATAACCGTAAAGCCGAAGGTACAGGTACAGGCAATTTATCTTAACTACGATGAAAGGTCAAGGTATGTAGGAACTTCCTTCACTCTTAAGCCTTCTGTAAGCCCTTCAAATGCAACATATAAGGATGTTACATGGAAATCCTCAAACAGTAAGATTGTCAAGGTAGATAAAAACGGAAAGGTTACGGCAATAAAGCCGGGCATTGCAGCAATTACCTGTAAATCCGTTGATAACCCGGGTGTTACTGCTGCGTGTATTGTAACGGTTAAAATAAAAACTGAGGGTGTAAATCTTCCCACAAGCAAGCTTACTCTTTATGTTTCTCAGTCAAAGACTCTTAAGGCAAGTGTTTTACCCTCCAATGCAACCGATAAGGGTGTTACCTGGAGTTCTTCGAATACTAAAATAGCAACAGTATCAAAAAGCGGTAAAATCACCGCTAAAAAGCCGGGAACGGTTACTATTACCGTAAAGACAAAAAGCGGCGGATATAAGGATACATGTAAGCTTACCGTTAAAAAATTTGTTAAATTAAAGTCGTTCAGGCTTAACAAAAGCTCTGTAAGCATAAATAACGGAAAGACGTATACCTTGAAGCCTACCTTTTCACCCTCAAACGCATCGAACAAAACTCTCAGCTGGAAGTCAAGCAACAAATCTGTTGCAACCGTGTCTTCACAGGGCGTTGTAAAGGGAATCAAGCCCGGTACCGCAGTTATCAGCTGCTACAGCAAGGCGACCGGTAAGACTGTCAAGTGCACCGTAAAGGTAAAATCAGTCAAGGTCAAGACTGTTCTTTTCGGTGAAAGCACTTATACAGTAAAGCATAATAAAACCCTTCAGCTTAAAGCACTCATTTCTCCCACAAATGCGACTAATAAAAAGATCAAGTGGGAATCAAGTCATCCTGATTTTGTAAAGGTTTCCTCAAGCGGTAAGGTTACAGGTCTGAGACTTGGCAAGGATTCAATTATAACCGCTACAACCGTTGACGGAAAGCATGTTGCTTCCTGCAGAGTAAAGGTTGCGAAGGTTTCTGTTACGGGTATTAAGCTCAATAAGTCAATTGCTTCCGTGTACACAGGCGGAACGGTTACTCTCACACCGACGCTTTCTCCCTCAAAGCCATCAAACAGTAAGGTCAGCTGGTCAAGCTCCGATACGAAGCTTGCAACCGTTTCCTCAGATGGTGTTGTAAAGGCACTTAAGGCGGGCACGGTGGAGATTACCTGTAAAACCTCCGACGGCGGATATAAAGCGAAATGTACGGTGGTAATTGAGCAGGGCATAAGGGTTACAAAGGTGACTCTTGATAAAACAGCCGAAGAGGCAGATGTAGGAGCAGTTTTCAATTTGTTTGCAACTGTTGAACCGTACAACGCAAGCAATAAAAAGATTATCTGGTCATCCACCAATACATCGGTAGCAACTGTTTCGGCTAACGGTAAGGTAACTACTCTCAAGCCGGGTCTCACATATATCAGAGCAACAACAGAGGACGGCAGAAAAGTGGCATCCTGCAGACTTACTGTTGTATAAAAAATAAGAGCAATCTCATCATCGTGCAGACGTTGATTGATTGCTCTTTTTTGTTATTTAAATTTGTAAATTTTTACACCATGTGCTTTAACCTCACACTTGATTTTACCTTCGAAGCTCACTTTTTCCTTTGTCCACAGCTCCTGCGCATTAATGAGTTCACTCAGTCCGTAGGCTTTAGGATCGAAGGTGATTTCTCTGTCTTCATTACTGAGGTTGAACAGAGCCAATACATCGTTTCTGTCTTTGTCCTTGCAGTACCAGACAGCCTCATTTCTGTTTCTTGAAAGCTGACGGTTATCGGTGGAATACTGATTGATTTCAAGTATATCTCTGTTAGTGATAACCTCTAAGTCCTCAGGTCTGTTTTCTCTCAGCTCACCGCCTAAAATAAGAGGTGAACGGAAGATTGACCACAGTGTAAGCATAGTTCTTTGCTCGTCGGGTGTGAAGTTGGTATATCTGTCTCTGTCACCGAGGCAAGAGCAGTTTTTACTTATCTTGCCTAAGGGGAGCATATCGCAGTCGGGCCAGCAGCCTTCCTTTACGTGAGGTGCCCATTTTTCGCACCGTTCAAACATACTGTAAAGCTTATCCCAATGATCCCAGAAATCGCCTGTCATTCTCCACATATTTGCATTCTGTGAAAGGTGGAATGCTTCGCTGATAACGGCGGGACCCGGGGAGAGAGAAAGAACCATCGGTCTTCCGCATTTATCGATAGCTTTTCTTATCATTTCAATTTCTTCTCTTGCGCTGTATGGGTCGTGCGGTTTGAATTCCGTGTTGGCGATATCGTCAACCTTTACAAAATCCACACCCCAGGAGGCGTAAAGCTCGAAAAGACTGTCATAATATTTCTGACCCGCCTCACAGGTACGCACACCGTACATATCCGTATTCCAAAGACACAGAGAGAAGCCCTGTGCAATTTCTCTTGCTCTGACATCGGTACCCATTAAGGCAGTATTCTGATGAACTGCCTGACGGGGGATACCCCTCATAATATGTATGCCGAACCTAAGCCCCATACCGTGGATTTTGTCGGCAATAGCCTTGAAGCCTACGCCGTTTGCACTTGAGGGAAAACGGTTTTCAGCAGGGATAAGACGGCTGTATTCGTCCATACAAAGCTCGGTGAAATTATTGTAAAAATTGCTCACAGCTTTCGGTTCGTACCACTGAATGTCACAGGTGATGTACTCCCAACCGTATTCCTTAAGCTTATCCGCCACATACTGTGCGTTACCCAAAAGCTGTTCTTCATTGACCGCCGCCCCGTAGCAGTCCCAGCTGTTCCAGCCCATGGGCGGACGGGGAGCAAAAGTATCTTTTTTTAGCATAATGTTTTCTCCTTGTTTTTTTATTCATTTTAACAAGAGAAACCTTAAAGGTCAATGCTTTTTAAATAAAAATGTGTGGGACGACGTCGTACAAGTTCGGTTTAACATACAATTATTGCTGTGGTGAGAATTAGTGGACATCGGCACACCGTAGCCGTTTCAAAGCAAACTCACTTTGTCGTACGACTGTCGATTTCTCTTTACCAAAATCTTATTCCGCAATTGCTAATTGCGCATTTATCCTTGACATTTCCGTCATAATGTTTAAAATATACTGTGTATGAATATACAATAATGAAAATGAGGTATTAATTATGAGAGCAATCATCACAGTAACAGGTAAAGACCGCCCCGGTATCATCGCAGGTGTTTGTGTTCTTCTTTCCGAAGGCAATATCAATATTCTTGACATCAGCCAGACCGTTATGCAGGATTTCTTTACCATGACTATGCTTATTGACCTTTCCGCATGTGAAAAATCCTTTGCCGAGGTAAGTGACAGCCTCGATGCCAAGGGTAAGGAAATGGGTCTTATCATCCGCATCCAGAGAGAAGATATCTTCGACCGTATGCACAGAATATAAGGAGGGTCTTCCCAATGCATAATCAGAAAGAGATTTTAGCTACCATTGATATGATCGACAATCAGCATCTTGATGTCAGAACAATAACAATGGGTATTTCACTTCTTGACTGCTGCAGTGACAGTGTTGAGATGACGGCAGAAAAGATATATAACAAAATCACAACTCTTGCCAAGGATTTAGTAAAAACAGGTGAGGATATAGAAAAGGAGTTCGGTATTCCTATCGTTAACAAGAGAATTTCCGTCACTCCCATTTCACTTGTTGCTGCTGCCTGTAAAGAGACAGATTATACACCTATTGCAAAAGCACTTGACAGAGCTGCCGAAAGGTGCGGAGTAAATTTCATCGGAGGCTTTTCTGCTCTTGTGCATAAGGGTATGACCCAGGCAGATATTAACCTTATAAACTCAATTCCCTCAGCTCTCGCCTGTACGGAAAGAGTTTGTTCATCCGTTTCCGTTGCAAGCACAAAGGCGGGTATAAATATGGATGCCGTTAAGCTTATGGGTGAAATCATCAAGCAAACCGCCGAAAAAACCGCTGACAGAGGCGGCTTCGGCTGTGCAAAGCTTGTTGTTTTTGCAAATGCTGTTGAGGATAATCCCTTTATGGCAGGTGCCTTCCACGGTGTTGGTGAGGCTGAATGTGTAATCAATGTAGGTGTAAGCGGTCCCGGTGTAGTTCATCACGCGCTGAAAAAATGCAAGGGACAGCCCTTTGATGTAGTGGCTGAAACCATAAAGAAAACTGCCTTCAAGATAACCCGTATGGGTCAGCTTGTTGCTTCCGAAGCCTCACAGAGACTCGGTGTGCCTTCAGGTATAGTTGACCTTTCTCTTGCACCTACTCCCGAAAAGGGCGACAGTGTGGCTCGTATTCTCGAAGAAATGGGACTTGAGATTTGCGGTACACACGGTACTACTGCCGCACTTGCTCTTTTAAACGACGCAGTTAAAAAGGGCGGAGTTATGGCAAGTAACCATGTAGGCGGACTTTCAGGTGCATTCATTCCTGTCAGCGAGGATGAGGGAATGATAGAGGCTGCACTCAAAAATGCTCTTACACTCGACAAGCTCGAGGCTATGACCTGCGTATGCTCTGTAGGTCTTGATATGATTGCCGTGCCCGGTGACACATCTGCCGAAACCCTTTCGGCAATTATTGCTGACGAGGCAGCTATCGGTGTGGTCAACACAAAGACAACTGCTGTAAGAATTATCCCCGCTGTCGGCAAAAAGGTAGGAGAAATAATCGAGTTCGGCGGACTTTTGGGCTCTGCACCCATTATGCCTGTTCACGAGTTTTCATCTGCTGATTTTATTGCACGCGGAGGCAGAATACCTGCACCGATGCATTCACTTAAAAACTAAGGTGATTAAATGAAAATTATTGATGTTATAAACAGCGGAAAGCCACTTCTTTCTATGGAGGTTTTTCCACCGAAAACAAGTGATACCTTTGAATCGGTTAAAGAGGCAACAGAGAAAATTGCTCTTCTTAATCCGTCTTATATGTCCGTCACCTACGGCGCGGGCGGAGGTACAAGTGAGTATACTGCATTTATTGCCGAAAACCTTCAAAAAAATTACGGTGTTTCCGCTCTGGCACATCTCAGCTGCATATCCTCCAAAAAGGAGGATATCAGACATCAGCTTGACCTTCTCAGAAATAAGGGGATTGAAAATATTCTTGCGCTCAGAGGTGACATACCTGAGGGGATGAGCAGAGAGCATCTTGATTACCATTATGCTTCTGAGCTTACTAAGGAAATCAGGGATTACGGGTATTTCTGTATCGGCGGAGCCTGTTATCCTGAAAGCCATCCTGAAAGTGCTACGTCCTTTGACGATATAAAATACCTTAAGGAAAAGGTTGATGCCGGATGCGAGTTTCTTACAACACAGATGTTTTTTGATAACAATGTACTCTATAATTTCCTGTACAGGATAAGGGAAGCAGGTATAACCGTGCCGGTTGTGGCGGGTATTATGCCTGTAACCAACCCAAAATCCATCAAAAGAATCTGTACCATTTCGGGCACTGCTCTTCCACAGCGTTTTGTCCGTATAGTGGATAAATTCGGCTCTTCACCCGAGCAGATGCTTCAGGCGGGCATTGCCTATGCAACGGAGCAGATTGTTGACCTTTATGCAAACGGAGTCAATGCCGTTCACCTTTATACAATGAATAAGCCTGAGGTTGCAAAAAAGATAAAAGAAAACATTTCAGCTATAACAGGATAAAGAACGATGATTGAAAACAGATTTGGTGCTTTTAACTGTTCAGGAGAAGAAATCTGCCCGGATAAAGGGGAAGCCTACCGTTATATGGGGCTCGGAAAGGATTATTCTGATTCTGAATTTGAAAAAATATATGACGGGTGTCTTCGTGAATACTGCAAAAATGTTTTTTATAAGGGCATATACAGAGAAAGCTCACTTTCCTTCGGTGAGGAGGATGAGCTTTTCTTTGATTTCTGCTCTTTTAAGAGCAAGGCTCTCAGAAAGAATCTTGAGGGCTGTAAAAGTGTTATAGTTTTTGCTGCTACAACGGGAATCAATGTTGATCGGCTTCTGCTCAGGTACGGAGCCTTGTCCGAAATCAAGCTTATGACACTTGATTGCATAGCTTCATCGGGAATAGAGTGCTTTTGCGACAGGTTGAACAGTGTAATTTCCGAAGGCAAAGAGACTAAGCCTCGCTTCAGTCTCGGCTACGGAGATACAGAGCTTAAATATCAGAAGGCTTTGCTGTCTTTCCTTGATGCGGAAAAGACGCTCGGAATCACTTTGAATGAGTCAATGATGATGACACCGAAAAAATCTGTTACTGCTTTTATTGGAGTGAAGTAAAAATGAACATTAAAGATTATCTCAACATAGAACGTCTGTATTCTGACGGTGGATTCGGCACACTTTTACAGGCAAGGGGACTTACAGCGGGAGAAAAGCCCGAAATATGGAATATCACTCACCCTGAAGTTATAACGGAAATACATCTTGAATATCTTAATGCAGGCTCGGATATTATTTCCACCAACACCTTTGGGGCAAATTGTCTTAAATTTGAAAACCTTGAAGAAATTATCGACTGTGCTTTCAGAAATGCCAAAAAGGCAATAGAGCTTTCGGGCAAAGAAAAGGCTTTTGTTGCTTTTGATATCGGTCCCACCGGTAAGCTTCTGGAGCCGTTGGGGGATTTGCCCTTTGAAAGGACAGTGGATATCTTTGCCGAAACAGTGAAGCTTGCAGAAAAATTCTCTCCGGATCTTTATATTATTGAGACTATGAACGACAGCTATGAAACCAAGGCGGCCGTCCTGGCAGTCAAGGAGAATTCCGATAAGCCCGTTTTTGTAAGCAATGTTTATGATGAAAGCAGAAAGCTTATGACGGGAGCCTCTCCGAAGGCTATGATTGCCCTTCTGGAAGGTCTCGGTGTCGATGCAATAGGCATAAACTGCTCACTCGGTCCCCGTCAGATGACCGACATAGTCAGGGAATACGTGAAATATTCGTCTCTTCCCGTAATGGTATGTCCTAATGCAGGACTGCCGAGAAGTGTTGACGGAAAAACAGTATTCGATGTTGATGCAGAGGAATTTTCCGAATGTATGGCTGAGATTGCACAAATCGGTGCGGCGGTTCTTGGCGGATGCTGCGGTACTACTCCCGAATACATAAGAAAAACAGTAGAAAAAACTGAAAACATATCTTTTTCTCCTGTCCAAAATAAAAATTATACCTTCGTTTCTTCCTACACTCACGCTGTTGAAATAGGTAATGCTCCCGTGCTTATCGGTGAAAGAATAAATCCTACGGGTAAGCCTAAGTTCAAGCAGGCTCTGCGTGACGGAAATATAAGCTATATTATAAATGAGGGCGTAATGCAGGAAGAAAAGGGCGTGGATATTCTCGATGTCAATGTGGGCCTTCCCGAAATTGACGAGGATGAGATGCTTGTCAGATGCATAAAGGAGCTGCAGACGGTTTCTTCTCTTCCTTTACAGATTGATACTGTAAAGGCTTCTGCTATGGAAAAGGCAATGCGTATTTATAACGGTAAGCCTCTTGTAAATTCCGTTAACGGAAAGAAGGAGAGTATGGATTCGGTTCTTCCTCTTGTAAAAAAATACGGCGGTACACTTATTGCTCTGACTATTGACGAAAACGGTATACCCGACACAGCCGAAGGCAGAGCTGCTGTTGCGGAAAAAATTATAAATGAGTGTGCAAAATACGGGATAGATAAAAAGGATATTATCGTTGACCCGCTTGCAATGACTGTTTCTTCTGATAACCGAAGCGGAAGAATTACTCTTGACTCAGTAAAAATGATAAAGGAAAAGCTGGGCGTAAAGACAAGCCTCGGTGTGTCAAACATCTCCTTCGGTCTTCCTTCAAGAGAGACGGTCAATTCACATTTTCTTACTATGGCGTTCACATCCGGACTTGACTGTGCCATAATGAATCCCTATTCGACAGCAATGATGGAAAGCTATTATTCCTTTAAAGCTCTTTCGGGACTTGACGAAAGCTGTGCTGATTATATAGAATTTGCATCAACATTAAAAAAGGAAACGGTTACTGTTTCTGCTTCTTCGCAAGTTGAAAATGAAAGCATGCCTTCTCTTGCAAGAGCCATTGTCAAGGGTATGAAGACAGAAGCATCTGTCTGTGTAAGGGAGCTTCTTAAAACAGAGGAGCCGATGACGGTAATCAATGAATATATTGTGCCTGCCCTTGACACAGTGGGTAAGCGCTTTGAAGAAAAGAAAATGTATCTTCCTCAGCTTCTTATGAGTGCCGAAGCGGCCTCCTGTGCCTTTGATGCGGTAAAAGAGCTTGTTCCCTCTTCAGGTGCACACAAGGGTAAAATTTTAATTGCCACCGTAAAGGGAGACATACACGACATAGGAAAAAATATTGTAAAGGTTCTCCTGGAGAATTACGGCTACGGAGTAATTGATCTCGGCAAGGATGTTCCGCCGGAAGTGATTGCGGAAAAAGCTAAAAAAGAAAAGGTTCGTCTTGTAGGATTAAGTGCTCTTATGACAACTACAACCGATGCTATGAAGCAGACAGCAGAGCTTCTCAGAAATGAGTGTCCTGAGGTCTGTGTAATGGTAGGCGGTGCGGTGCTTACTAAGGAATATGCAGAAATGATAGGTGCGGACTTTTATGCAAAGGATGCTATGGAGGGCGTAAGGTTTGCTGAAAGATTTTTCGGTGACAAAATATGAGATATAAGGATGTTTGTAAGGCGGATTTTATTTCTCGGCCTAACCGTTTTGTTGCCCGTGTCAGTATTGACGGAAAGGAAACGGCGGTCCATGTCAAAAATACGGGCAGATGCCGTGAGCTTCTCGTAAAGGGAGCTGAGGTGTGGCTCGAAAAAAGCAGTAACCCTGATAGAAAATATCAGTATTCCCTTGTCACGGTAAAAAAAGGCAACCGGATGGTTAATATGGACTCCCAGGCACCTAACAAGGCGGTAGGGGAGTTTCTTTCCGAGGGCAGACTCTTTTCAGATGTGAGGCTTATAAAGCCTGAATGTAAATACGGTAATTCACGCTTCGACTTTTATGTGGAATACGGAGAAAAAAGAGCTTTTATCGAGGTTAAGGGTGTAACTCTCGAAAACGACGGAGTTGTTTCTTTTCCTGATGCTCCCACCGAGAGAGGAAGTAAGCATCTGAGGGAGCTTTGTCAATGCGTAAGTCAAGGCTATGAGGCCTATGTCTTTTTCGTTATTCAGATGAAGGATGTCCTTTATTTCACGGCAAATGCTGATCATGACCCTGTTTTTGCCGATACTCTCAGAACGGCGAGCAGTGAGGGTGTGAAAATTCTGGCTTATGACTGTGATGTTACTGAGGATGAAATGAAAATAGGAAACCGTGTAGAAATTAAAATATAAAAGATCCGAAGGTGTACTTTTTCAGGTTGCCTTCGGATTTTTCTTCATCGTAAGATAAAAGTAATAAAAAAATTATTGATAAAAAATTCATTATATGTTATGATATATTTAACAGTATTTATAAACGGTTACGAAAGGTAATTTTATGTCATTAAAAATTAAAAATATACTTCTTGCTTTGATAATTACGGTTTTATTGTTTTCGGCTTCTTTTTCTGTTCTCGGAACAAATTCCTATTCTGCCGACACTCTTTACAGTGAGGAAAACCGCATAATGTGCATTTCTTACAGAGGTGACACAGCTATTTATCCTGAAAACTCCCTTGAAGGAATTCTTTCAGCTGAAGAAAAGGGGGCTGATGCGGTCAGTGTAGGAGTACAGAAAACAAGTGACGGAGTTTTTGTGCTCACACAGAGCAATAAAAAGCTTTCTGATGTAAGTGATGCTCCCTATGCATCTGTAAATGAAATAACATATAATGAGCTTCAGAAATATTATCTTAAGGACAGCACGGGTGCTCTTACCGCATACCGTATGGTTTCACTGAATCAGACCATTGATGTGACGGATGATGATTTTATCATCATTGTGGATGCAAATTGGGAGGACAGAGACGGAATCTACGATGTTATCAGTCATTTCGGAGCTTTTGACAGAATAATAATAAGAACAAGGACCTCGGCTTCAGAGGTGAGTGAATGGATTTGTTCAAAATCCGAAAAGGTAAATGTTATCAATATTTACAAGGGTAACATTATCTTTTCAGCCATTTCAAATTTCAATAAAATGAAAGATGTCGGATCGAAGTTTGTTCAGTATCAGACAAAAAATTATTTCGGTGTTGTTTACGGCAATTTCTTCTGTAAAAGATTTGCCGATGAGGAAGCTCCCAAAGCTATAGCTCCGATGTATGACCCTGACCTTTCGGGTCAGAGAACTGACAGCACCGAGGGATGGGATGAGGTTGTTGAAGCCGGCTACAGTGCAATTGAAACCAATAATCTCGTTTCCCTTGTTTCTTATCTCGACAGACACAGTAAATCCTGGAACGCTCTTTCATTTCTTGCGGAAAGAGCAGAAAATTCTGATATGTGGTCCGCATCGTCAACTGCGATGAAAAACAGACAGGGCGCAATTCTTCTTGCAGAAACAACCCTTTCCGGTGTTTCAAGTCTTGATGAAATTGAAGCTGCTTATTCGGGTCTTATTCTTGCGATGAATGAAAATAATATTGATGCCCAAGAAGATACACAGAAGGGTCATCTTAATATTACCGCAGGAAAAATCATTGCCGCCGTTCTGGTCGGTTCAGTGATTTTTGCGGCACAGATTTTCACATATAAAATGCAAAAGGATAAAAAGGGAAAATAATTTCATTTTTGATAAATGAAGAAATATAACAGGAGGAAAGAAAAATGAAAGTAACAGAAAAAGTAAAGCCTTGGCTTGAAACAGCCAAAACACCTGAAGAGGTAGGCGTGTCTTCAAAGGTGCTTCAGGGATTTGTTGATGCCTGTATGGAAAAAAATAAGGAGCTTCACTCCTTTATGGTAATCCGTCACGGTAAAATTGCCTGCGAGGTTTACAGAGAGCCTTTTGCAAGAGAATACAAGCATATGATGTATTCTGTAAGTAAGTCCGTTACCTCAATAGCAATCGGCTTTGCCGTTAATGAAGGATATTTTGATGTTGACACCCGCTTTGTTGATATCTTTCCCGAGGCAAGAGGCGACAAGGAAGATGAGTATTTAGAGGAAATGACTGTTGAAGACCTTCTTACAATGAGAAGCGGTAAGAGCGTCAGCGTTTTCCTTGACAGAACAAAGGACAGATGGTTCAAGGATATCATTAATTCACCCTGGATTTCGGAGCCTGGTACTGAATTCCTTTACATAAGTGAAAATATGTACCTTCTTTGCTGCATTATTCACAAAATGACAGGTATGTCTGTTATGGACTATCTTAAGCCTCGTCTTTTCGAGCCTCTCGGAATCGAAAATGCCTTTTGGGAAACCTGTCCGCGCGGTATTGAAGCAGGCGGCTGGGGTATGATGCTTTCACTTGAAGACCTTGCCAAAATTATGTATTGCTATCAGCAGATGGGCAAGTTCGGCGGTAAGCAGGTTATACCCGAAGAATGGGTAAGAACATCTACCGCTTATCACGCAGACACAACTGCTACTCAACAGGACAGCGACGGCAGAGCAGGCTACGGCTATTGCTTCTGGAGAAACGGCGGTTATGAAAAATCTTACCGTGCCGACGGTATGTTCTGTCAGTTTGGTATCGTTTTTGAAGATCTCGATGCATGCTTCATTTCTCTCGGCGGTGAAGTCAGTGAACAGGCAATGCGTGATGTTGTTTGGGAATATTTCCCGAAAGCATTTATCGAGCCTGACGCTAATGCTGAATCTGTTCCGGTTTCAATTCCGGCTTATCCGAAGGCACCTGTGAAGCCTCGTTCTCTTGCTCTTGAAAGCAGAATTGCAGAAAAGAAAATTAACTTCAGAAAGCCTATTGTTATTAATATTGCAGGTTATCCTGTTTCTGTTGTTCCTCTTCCGGCTCTCTTTATGGAAAGTGACAAGGCGGGTAATATTTCTGAGGTTACCTTCCGTTTCGGTGAGGATGATATGTATATGACCTGGGTTGAGGGCGATGAAATCAATACAGTACATATCGGTCTTGACGGAGAATATCGCTGGGATAATATCGTTATCGGTAAGATTCCTTACACAACCTGCAGTACAGGCTGCTGGAACAGTGAAAGTGAGCTTGAAGTACATATCCGCTGTATTGAGGTTCCCTCTGAAAGAGTTATCAAGTTTAAAATTAACGGCGATAATGTTATTATGCGTCCTTCATCAAATCCCGATGTCGGTGTGATGGCTGAAACTCTCAAGGAAACAGTTAAGGATGTTATCAAGCAGCCTGTGTTCCAGACTGCTGTAAGTAAAGCACTGCCGCATCTTGTTCCTATTATCGACTCTGTTCAGAGAGGTAAAATTAAGGTTGAAACAGTAGGCAGAAGAAGATAAAAAGGAGATTTATATTATGCTTTTAAAGATTTTGCTCGGATTTGTAATCCTTGCTGAGTGTGTCTGCGTGCCTGTTTTTCTTAAATATTACTGGCCTGACAGATGTAAAAAATCATTCATTTATAAGACTATAGGTGCTGCACTCTTTGTCCTTTGCGGATTTCTTTCGATGAAGATTTCGGGTAATAACACACCTTATGCTTCACTTATGATGTGGGGGCTTGTTTTCGGGTTCTTCGGTGATGTGTTCCTGCATTCTCTTCAGAATAAATCCTGGCACTTTGTTGTCGGCTTCCTTTCCTTCCTCATCGGTCACATTGTTTATATCGTGGCATTCTGGAAGGCAATAAAGACAACCTACCCCGGTAAGCCTGTTTTTACCTGGTATGAGTTGGTTGTGACCTTTGTACTTCTCGCTGTTATGCTTACCATAATGCTTAAGATGGGCATTTTCGAGGGCAAGAAGCCTCTTCTTGCAGCCTTTTGTGTTTACGGTTTTATACTTTTCACAATGCTTACCAAGGGTCTGCGTTATTCAATCGGTGAAATCGTTTACGGCACAAATGATAATATGATCCCGATTTTCCTTACAGTAGGTCTCGGTGCAATCCTCTTCACAATTTCAGACATAATTTTAGGCTTCACCATTCCTATGGGCAAGACAACAAGACTTGTGCGTAACATTAATATCGGCACATACTTTGCGGCACAGATATTATTAGGTGTCAGTATCCTCTTTGTTTTTTCACCCTATCCGCTTTACGGTTAAAATTTCGTCTCTCCCTCGAAACGGGGAGAGATGTTTTTTTATTTTTACTGTTTACAAAGAATGTGATTTATGTTAAAATGACAGGGTAAAATACTATTATTTATCTGAAAGGACGATTTGTGATGATAGCTTTAGGTGCAGACCACGGAGGTTTTTATCTCAAGGAAGAAATTAAAAAGCATCTTGAAGAAAGAGGAATTGAATACAAGGATTTCGGTACCTACAGTCCCGAATCCATTGACTATGCCGCAATAGCATACAGAACCTGTAATTCTGTGGTAAACGGTGAATGTGAAAAAGCAATTCTTTGCTGCGGAACTGGTATCGGTATTTCAATTGCAGCAAATAAGGTGAAGGGTATCAGAGCAGCTTGCTGCAGTGACTGGTTCAGCGCTAAGTTTACCCGCCTTCATAATGATGCAAATGCTCTTTGTCTCGGCGGCAGAGTAGTAGGTGCAGGTCTTGCTCTTGAAATGGTTGATGTTTTCATTGATACTGAATTTGAGGGCGGCAGACATCAGAGAAGAGTAGATCAGATTATGGCTATTCAGGACGATATTTTCGAAGGATAAATTTTCGGGAGAGTGAAATACTATGTCATTTATTAAAAGCATTATCGCATTTATGACAGCAGTGGTTTCACTGATAACGGGTTTTTTCGGTGTTGATATGAATCCTGAGGATAATCTTGATAGGAAATTCAGGGTAAAAAGCTACGTTGTCTGTGAAAACATTCAGAATCCGTCCAGTCTTTGCAGTGAGGATTTTGACATTATCACCGATGTTATTCTTTTCGGTGTTGCTACCTTCGATAATAAGGGTAATGTCACTATCGACAGAGATACCCTTGAGCCTGCTCTTGACAACCTTATGGCAGTTATCGGTGACAGAGATATTGAGATTACGCTTAACTTTCTCGGGCCCGGTAGTGCCTCTGACTCCTCCGACTGGTATGATCAGATGGAATCCTTAGGTAAGGAACACAATAAAGCGTTCAGAAGTCTGAACCTTAAAAAGAATATTATCGAGGTTCTCGAAGAATATGATTTTGACGGCGTACATTTCGACTATGAATATCCCGTAACAAACGGTGCATGGTTTGCGTATAATAATTTTCTTGTTTCACTCGGCTCAATGCTCGGTGACGATTACACCCTGAATGTTGCCGCATCAGATTGGTGTCTGGAATATACACAGCTTGCTGTACAGTTTGTTGACTCCTTTGAGCTTATGCTGTACGATGTTTATGACGAAGAAGGCAAGCATGCCACCTTCGATACTGTTGCAGAGCGTTCACAGTGGATAAAGGATTCAAACATCCCTCTCGAAAAGGCAACCTTCGGACTTCCCTTCTACGCAAGACCTACTGACGGGGATGCTTATTGGTACGGCTATAATGGCTATGCACATCTGATTGATGAAAACGGCTTCTACACCGATGAAAGCATCGGCAAGACCTTCTGGTTCAATACTCCCGACGTTATAGCGCAGAAGACACAGTTTGCTATCGATGAGGGCTATGCGGGCATGATGATATGGCACTACACCTGTGATTTCCCTTCTACCGATGAGGCTTCACTTCTTAAGGCTATCGGCGACACAGTAGCAGCGAACTCTTAAAATAAATGCTTGACAAAAGCTTTTCACGGTGATAAAATAAATACCAATGAAAAACTTAATCCCATTTAAATCGATGACGGAGAGGACTGTTCGAGGGATTTTCAGAGAGCTGTGCATTTGCTGTGAGCACGGTATTTTCCGAAAGCAAAGTCTACCACTCCCGAGAGCGTACCGAAATAAGGTATGCCGTTTGCCGCGTTAAGGCTTATGAGTGCCGCCATTGGCGGAATACGGGTGGAACCGTGGAGTTAGAATTATAACTTCATCCTGTGCAAAAAAAGCATGGGATGGAGTTTTTCTTATTTTAATGAATAATGAAAGGAAATAGGTATGATTAACGTAACACTTAAAGACGGCGTAGTCCGTGAATACGAAGAGGGCTCCAGCGTAATTACCGTTGCCAAAAGTCTTGGTGCGGGTCTTTATAAGGCAGCTTGTCTTGCAAAAATTAACGGAGAAATCTGTGACTTAAGAACAGTTCTTCCCGGAGACTGTCAGGTTGAAATTTTAACCTTTGATGACGAAGAGGCAAAGAAAACCTTCTGGCACACCTGTTCGCACATTCTTGCTCAGGCAGTGAAAAGACTTTATCCTGATGTAAAGCTTGCCATCGGTCCTGCAGTTGATAACGGCTTTTATTATGATTTTGACAGTGAAATCAGCTTCACTCCCGAAATTCTTGAAAAAATTGAAGCTGAAATGAAAAAAATAGTTAAGGAAGGTCTTTTCCTTGAAAAGTTCGAGCTTTCTCCCGAAGAAGCTATTGCACTTATGGAGGAAAGAGGCGAAACTTACAAGGTAGAGCTTATCAAAGAACATGCGGACAAGGGTGAGCCCATTTCATTCTACCGTCAGGGTGAATTTGAAGAGCTTTGCGCAGGACCCCACATTCCCGACACATCAAGGGTAAAGGCTTTCAAGCTTACAGCCTGTACAGGTGCTTACTGGAGAGGTGACAGCAAAAACAAAATGCTCCAGAGAATCTACGGCACAGCCTTCACCAAGGCAGCTGACCTTGAAGCACATCTTGCACAGATAGAGGAAGCTAAGAAGCGTGACCATAATAAGCTCGGACGTGAGCTTGAAATCTTCACCACAGTAGATTACATCGGTCAGGGTCTTCCTATTATGCTTCCCAAGGGTACACATATCGTTCAGACTCTTCAGCGTTTTGTTGAGGATGAAGAAAAGAGAAGAGGCTGGCTTCGTACAAAGACTCCTCTTATGGCTAAGAGTGACCTTTACAAAATTTCAGGTCACTGGGATCATTATAAGGACGGTATGTTCGTAATGGGTGAAGAGGAAACAGACGACGAGGTATTTGCCCTTCGTCCTATGACCTGCCCCTTCCAGTATCAGGCTTATCTTAACAGAGCACGCTCCTACAGAGATCTTCCCATGAGACTTGGTGAAACCTCCACTCTTTTCAGAAACGAGGCTTCAGGTGAAATGCATGGCCTTATCCGTGTCCGTCAGTTCACTATTTCCGAGGGTCATCTTATGTGTACTCCCGAGCAGCTTGAGGACGAATTCAAGAGCTGTCTTGAGCTTTGCGTATTTATGCTTAAAACTCTCGGCCTTTATGAGGATGTTTCTTACCGCTTCTCTCAGTGGGATCCCGACGATAACGAAAAGTATATCGGAACAGCTGAACAGTGGGATGAGGCTCAGGGCGTAATGAAAACTATCCTTGATGACCTTGGTATCAATTATAAAATCGGTATCGGTGAAGCTGCCTTCTACGGTCCGAAGCTTGACATTCAGATTAAGAATGTTCACGGCAAAGAAGACACTCTTATCACCATTCAGATTGACCAGATGCTTGCTGAAAAATTCGGTATGGAGTATGTAGATAAGGACGGAACCAAGAAAAATCCCTACATCATCCACAGAACCTCCATCGGCTGCTACGAGAGAACACTTGCTCTTCTCATTGAAAAGTATGCAGGTGCCTTCCCTGTATGGCTTGCTCCCGAAAAGGTTCGTATTCTTCCTATTGCAGACCGTCATCAGGATGCCGCTTATGCAGTTAAGGATGCACTTATGGCTGCAGGTATTGACGATGTTGATATCGATATAAGAAGTGAAAAGCTCGGCTACAAGCTTCGTGAGGCACAGCTCGAAAAGATTCCTTATATGCTTGTTATCGGTGACAAGGAAGCTGAAGAGGGTACTGTTTCCGTAAGAAAGCGCGGTCACGGTGACCAGGGCTCAATGTCTACAGAAGACTTCGTTGCACTTATCAAGGAAGATATCGCAACAAGAGTTATCTGGTAAACTTAATATACAAACAAAGAGGACAGACCGTAAAAAGTCTGTCCTTAAATTATTTTGTTATGATAACATTTCAGGTATACCCTGCAGGAATGCGAAGAATATAGCACCGAGATACTCGAAATCAATGATGTCAAGAAGAGTAATCTTTTCGGGTGTCTCAATTTGCTCAACGTCATAAGCATCAAATCCGAGGCCTTTGCTTAAGCCTACTCCTAAAACTATACCTGAAGGCTTACGGCTTTTTTGAGTTCTTACGATGACCGAGCATCCGTCCACATATCCTGAATCGAAGTTTCCGTCTTCATCTGCTTTTGCAGTTATTTCTACAGCAGTTCCGTCTTTTTTTGTTACGGTATAGGTAACCTTTGAGATGTCTTTTCCTGTGTTGACATCGATTTTATAATCTTTGATTTCGATTTTTTCTATAGGCAGATTATCTTCTGTGTAAACAGAATTCACTTTGAATTCCATTTCGCTGTCGAGATATCTTACGGTAAGTATCAGACCTTCTTCTGTGGATCTATCACTGAGTACCATATAAGTGCCGTCAAGTGAATAACGTCTGTAGTCATAGCCCTGGTAGATGTTTTTATCCTTATGGCTGACAGGGGAGAGAATTTTTTCGGTTCCGTCGGTATATTTTACTCTGAATTTTTTCTTTTCAAATTCGTACTCAGTACCCTTTACCGTTAATTCTTTATCAAACAGAGGCTCAATTTCTTCTACAAAACCGTCAGTATATTTTTTTACTGTCATACCCTCATAATAATCAACAGCTGCAGGATCGTAGTCAGCTTTGTAAATTTCTGCTTCGAGGTATACGGGAATAGTGTCTTTTCCTTCTTCCTTTGCTTTGATATAATCATTATAGCTGACATAAGCTGAAATAAACATATTATGCATACCGTCGAGGGGATTTGACATTTTTTCGAGAGAAGAATACTCCTCTATGATATGGTTTTTGAAGGTAACCTCGTATGTATATTCTATGCCTGTATCATCCAAAGAGAGATAAGCATCCTCAAAGGAATTTTCTTCGTTTTTGTATTCTTCTTCTTTTTCTCTGTAAGCTCTTTCCAGATCCTTTACGGAAATGGGATTTGTGTCGGAAAAGCCTATGAATTCGATTTCGGGGGACCTTGCATACCTGAAAAATCCTTGACTTGCTAAAAATACGGTGGTAGCTGCGATGAGTATTAAAAATACTCCGAGGATTGATAATAAAATTTTTGTTTTCTTTTTCATAGTGTTTACTCCTTTTTTGTTTGTGATTGCATTATAACATTATTTTTCAAAAAAACAAATAGCAAAAACTGCAAAAAATCCCACTCTTTTTTTACACTTACTGCGATATATACTCTTCACTCATAGTAAGCACTAATTCACTGTTATAAAGCACCTTTATCTCCTCAGGCGTGTTCGTATCTGTCAGATACTCCGTATGCCAGGTCATAAAGTAGTTCCAGGGGGATATTTTCAAATCCTTCTCTGTGGGATTTTCACCGCATTCGTGAAGGCAAAGCGGCTTGGGAGCATCGGTGACACCTTTCATTTTTCTGTAAAGCTTGTGTACTATCTCTATGTCATAGGTGTCAGCACCGATGATGTCACAGTATTCATCACCGACATACCAATCTTTTACATTTTCCATTTTGTGTGAGTAGCCCAGAACCCATATGAGATTATCAAGTCCGTGGTAGTTGGTGTATCTGTCGTACATTAACCGCCACAACCTTTTGAAGCATTCGCTTCCTCCGCGGCTCCACCAGAACCAGTCACCGTCGAATTCGTGAAAGGGTCTCCATAAAACAGGTATGCCTTTTGCTTCAAGCTCCTTCAGCGCCCTGGCGCCCTTGTCCATTCCTGATACGAGCTTTTCATATTCCTCGGTGCCTTCCGTAAGAGCCTTTTCCCAGTCGGCTATGTCTGTCTCCTTGCAGTGCTTCCATTCACCGCTGAAATCACTTCCGCAGTGCCAGCAGATAGTGACTATACCGCCGTTTTCGTACCATTCTGTTGCTCTCTGATTAACACCGTCGAAATCATCGTTCATATAGTCGAAGCCCTTGATTATGGGTAATCTGCCTGACGCTTCACGTATATAATCCGTTTCGTAGTGGGGACTGCCCATCCATGTGGATTCCTGTTGGCCTGAATAAACACCCCAGCCTGTGTTATTGCACATCATATTATAAAGTATCTCTGCTTCCTCTCTTGCATTAGGGTTAGATAAAACCGCTCCCTCTGTGCTGTGCGGTGTAAGGTATACAGCACAGAATATGATGCCGACAATCAGCAGGGGGCAGAGTATAAGTAAAATTTTTTTCTTCATTTCACCATCTCCTTTTTTCGATTATATCAATTATTTTTTTTGCTGTCAATCGTAGGGGTGACCATCGTGTCGTCCGTTTTGTCAGTAAACGGTATGGGCAGATATTATCCGCCCCCATATAAAGAACGATAAAAAAACAAAGGAGCAGTTTCCCGCTCCTTTAAATCAAACATATTTAGTTATCGGGCTTCTCCTGAAAGGAGAGGTACTCACATCAATTCACAAATCATCTCGCTGAACTCTGCAGGGTTGTCGATTGCTCTGCCTGCGATAAGACAGCTCTGTGCATAAAGAAGCTTTGCATACTTTGCGGTCTTTTCCTTATCTTCCGCATAAAGCTTTACGAGCTTTTCAGCAATAGGATGCTCTGTGCTGATTTCGAGGATAAGTGTAGCCTTTGCACCGCCCTTTGCGCCGGGCATAGCAGAAAGAACCTTTTCCATTTCAAGTGAGAGCATACCCTCTGTTGTAAGGCATACGGGATGATTTTTGAGTGAAGAGGTAAATCTTACCTCATTTACGCTGTCACCGATGCTTTCCTTAAGGAAGGTGAGAAGCTCTTTTTCATCCTCGTTCTTTTTGCTTACTGCCTCTTTTTCTTCGTCACTCTGAAGGTCAAGACCGGCTGCACAGATGTTTGTGAAGGTTTTTCCGTCATATTCTCTGAGCATCTGAATGGCAAACTCGTCCACATCGTCGGTGAAGTAGAGAATTTCATAACCCTTGCTCTTTACTGCATCAGCCTGGGGGAGAAGATCTATCTTGTCAATGGTCTCACCGGAAGCGTAGTAGATGGTCTTCTGCTCTTCTCTCATTCTGTCAACATATTCTTTAAGGGTTGTGAGCTTCTTTTCGTTTGATGAGAAGAACATTACAAGATCCTTAAGTGTTTCCTTGTTCATTCCGTAGTCGGTGTAAAGACCGTATTTAAGCTGAATGCCGAAGGCGGAGAAGAATTTTTCATAAGCCTCTCTGTCGGCGGTGAGCATTTTTGAAAGCTCGTTTTTGATTTTCTTTTCTACATTTTTAGCGATAACCTTAAGAATGTGATCCTGTTGTAAAAGCTCTCTTGAAATATTCAGAGAAAGATCAGCAGAGTCAACAAGACCCTTTACAAAGCCGAAATAATCGGGGAGAAGGTCAGCACATTTATCCATGATAAGAACGCCGTTTGAGTAAAGCTGGAGACCTTTTTCGTAATCCTTTGAATAAAAATCAAATGGAGCGTGAGAGGGGATATACATAAGAGCGTCATAGGAAATCTGTCCCTCAGTTTTAGAGTGGATAGTCTTAAGCGGAGCTTCGAAATCAAAAAACTTTGACATATAGAAATTGTTATAGTTGTCAGTTGTGATTTCGTTTTTGTTCTTTCTCCACAGGGGAACCATACTGTTGAGCTGTGTAGCTTCGGTGACGGTTTCGTATTCGTCCTCGGTGCCTTCCTTGAGAGAGGTTCTGCTCATATCAAGCATAATGGGATAGCGGATGTAGTCGGAATATTTTTTTACGATATCCTGAACTCCGTACTGGTCAAGATACTTGTCGTAGTTATCATTTTCGGTGTTTTCCTTGATTTTGAGGGTAATAACTGTACCTTCTTCGGCTTTTTCCGCCTCACTGATTGTGTAGCCGTCAACGCCTGAAGATTCCCATTTGTGTGCAGCAGCTTCACCGATAGCCTTGCTTACAACGGTTACCTTGTCAGCAACCATAAAGGCTGAGTAAAAGCCGACACCGAACTGACCGATGATTTCAACATCACTGTCCTTGCTGAGGTCGCTTTTGAAATCGAGAGAGCCGCTTTTTGCGATGGTGCCGAGATTGTTTTCAAGGTCCTTTTCACTCATACCGCAACCGTTGTCGCTGATGGTGAGTGTACGGTTGTCCTTATCTACAGCAAGATTAATTTTGTAGTCTTCTCTTGCAATACCGCTTTCGCCCTGTGAAAGACTGCGGTAATATCTTTTATCGAGAGCATCACTTGCGTTAGAGATAAGCTCACGAAGGAAAATATCCTTATGGGTATAGATTGAATTTATCATCATATCCATAAGCTTTTTTGATTCTGCTTTGAACTGCTTCTTTGCCATTTTATATTAACTCCAATCTTTATAAAATAGATTTTAGCACTCGATAACTTAGAGTGCTAAATTTATTATAGCCATTATTTTCCGTTTGTCAAGAGCTATGATAAAAAAGAAGGGAACGGTGCTGCCGTTCCTTTCTTTTGATTAATATAAGGATTCGTATCTGTCCTTCATACTGTTGTAAAGGTCAGGGTCAACTCTCTTAACATAGTCAGCAAATGATTTGTCACTTTCGTTGGGCATATCGTAGCCGCCTGCACCTGTTACACCGCTACTGTAGGATGAGCCTGAGCTTGAACCGTAGGAATTGATTGAGCTTGCGGAGGTGACATATCGTTCTGTAGTGGTTGTGGTTATGGGTTCTTCTTCTGAGCCTACATTAAAAAATAAATGCTGCTGCGGCAACAGCAAGAAGAATGATGATTTTTTTCATTGGAATTACTTCTTTACCTTTTTTATCACTATACAATAATAAATTGATGTAGTCAATATTTAAAAAAAGAATGCCGCCTGAGCGACATTCTTTGCAGGTATAAATCAGATGATTCCCAGAGGAATAAGTACTGCAAGTAAAACTGCAACAATACCCCATACAATTGCAAGAAATTTAATCTGTGTATTTCTCGGCTTGTCATAAATGAGATTTGAAGCCAGGAAGAAGGGAATGTAGGTTGTGATGAATACGGGGAGAGCGCCCCACCATTTGTAAACCCAGATAAATGCGGGTGTGGAGGCAAGGAAAATCTCGAATATGGAGAAGAAAGCCGCATTACCGATTGCAAAAGCGATTCTGTTGTTGATGCCGAGGATTTTTTTGTTTTTATCCTCAGGCATAAGCTCTGCCATAAAACCGGCAACGGAGAACATAAGGGAAAGTTCCCAGCTTACACCGATAAGCAAAATGAAGGATGTACTTTCAGGGCTTACTGTCCATAAGGCATAGCCTGAAAAATGAGCGATTACGGCATTGGCTATTTCATAAAGCCAGTGAACACCGTAAAGGGCAAGTGCTGCCGCTATACCGTTGTAGTTTTTCTTTTTGATCTGCGGAATGTAAACACCGCATACTACAAGGGCGAGCAGAGTAATAAAGGTCCAATTGAAATTGTCTGTGCTTCTGACTGCCTGAGCCGCCGCTTCCGCAGCCGCCATTGCAGCAGATGATCCGTCACCGAATAACATAATATTTTCTCCTTTTTCTTTTATTAGGGTAACCCCTTGATAAAAGTATAGCACTCTGTAAAATCTTAGTCAAGGATTTTTTCTGAGGCCGGTTAATATATCAGGGATACAAAAAGAGAATAGCATAACAGAAATAAAAAAATAAAAAATTTCCCCATAAAGGTTGACAAGTGCAATAAAATAGGATATAATCATTAGGCTTTCAAAAATAAAGCGTGCTGATATAGCTCAGTCGGTAGAGTGCATCCTTGGTAAGGATGAGGTCACCGGTTCAAATCCGGTTATCAGCTCCAAACAAAAATCCGTTCACATCTGTGGGCGGATTTTTCGTTTGTATTATTCATTTTTCATTATTCATCATTCATTATTCATTGTGTTCTGAACGGATTTTTGAATGAATAATTAATAATGAAGTCGCTTTGCTGATGAATAATGAATAATTGACCGCATCCTTACCAAGGATGCATTTTATTTATGCATTCAAAACCCTATTTCGTGGACACTCTGAAAAATTAATGAGGTATTGATTTTTGTAAAGAAAAATGATAAACTAAAGTTACCACACTAAATTAAATAATTTTCCAATGGGCGAAGTGGGCTTTTTTTACCTTGGTAAAAATGCTGACTTCTATTTTCGCATTTCGTTTGTTGGAAAATAATTTAGTGTGGTAGCTAATCAAGTCTGCATTTTTCGTGTGTGTTGACTTCGGTTAGCACACACTTTTTATTTTATGGAGGTATAAAACAATGAAAAACACGACGAAGAAAATCCTTTCAATGCTCTTGGCAGTAATTATGCTTTTATCTGTAATGCCTGTGGCTTATGCTGAAAGAGCGACATACTCTCCTGAGGTTGAGCAGTATATTGAAATTATGTTGAGAATTGTAGCTTATGGGAATAACCTATATGAATCCGGTTATGGTCATGGCAGTGACGAAGACGGTAAGGATTTACCAAATGAAGATTTAGACAAGGTTACAGAAATTGTGAATGATGCACTTCATGAATTTGTTGCTCTTGGTTATAACAAATTACCCGAACCTACTTATGAAAATATCAAAAACATAGATATGAAGACCGTCCCTGATTTCAACAGAATTATGAAACCTGCCATAGATGAGGTCGAAGCAAAAATTGCAAGTGGCGAAATTAAGGTTGTTATAAACACTTATGAGTTAGTTAAATATTATTATTCCGGCTTTATTTATCATAGTGAAGATAAATATAACAGAATTGTTGATTATATAGGAAATAATGAAAAATACGCTGAACTGGGCAACATAGCAATGGATAGTCTGAACGAAATGTTAAAATACCGTGATGATCCAAATGTAAAAATTACACAGGCTGAATTTGATTTGATATTTAAAGAAAAGTTTCGTCCTTTTTATGATATATTTATCAATTGTCTTGACGGCAACCACCTCTACGGCGAATACATATCAAATAACGATGCAACCGAAGAAGCAGACGGCACAAAGACTGCTACCTGTGAATTCTGTGGTGCAACGGATACAGTAATTGATGAAGGCTCAAAACTCGTCAGAGAGCCTGCTTCATTTATCGAAATGATTATTGCATTCTTCAGAATGCTTATTGAAAAAATACGAGGTTTATTCTCATAATTCAGTATATCTACTGATATATGTACAGAGAACGGCTCGGCCGTTCTCTGTTTTTTATAATTTTTAATTATTTTTCTTTAAAAACGATGACAAAATTAAATTTATATGTTATAATTTAATGGATTTTAAAATTTACGGAGGAAGACAATGAAAGAGTATATTTCACGTCTTAAAGACGGCTGTAAATTACATACTTTTATATATTGGTCTTTACTGAGGGTGATGATGCTCGCTGTAGCAGTTGCAGGCTTTATTTCTGACAGCTGTTCTCTTACGGCTCAGATACATATGGCAGTCTGCTTTCTTGCCTCATTCCTGTGGGAATTTTCACAGGCGATGCCTGAGGGAAGCCTTCTTCGCTTTATGCCAGCATCCATACATACCGCACTGAACACAGGACTTTTCATTTCGTCCTTTTTCGGAGTGTTTCTTAACCTGTATTATCAGTTAAGATTTTTTGATCCGCTTATGACGGCTCTTTTTGCCTTCTGGTCTGTCCTTTACGGTTATGAGATCGCCTACAGTATGGTTAAAAAGTATCATTTTTCCGCTACAAAGGCTATGGTTTTTTATGCGGCGTTCGGTGTAAGCTTTATTTTCTTTAATGTCTGTGAGCTTGGCGAGTTTTTCTGTGACCAGATTATCGGTCTTGCCTCAGGTGAGGCGGGTAATGCTCAGTTCTGGTCAGTGGCACTTTCTGAAGGTACAGGCAGAGAGGGAAGCATTATCAATGCTATCAATCCCGAGCGTGTTCCGCTTATGGACATTATGGCAGATATTATTGTTCATTTTCTCAGCGCTTTCACAGCTCTTATTTTTATTAATGTGTTCCCTTACCGTCTGAGAGGTAAGTACAAATACGACATTGATTACGGTAATAATAAAACTAAAACAGCAGACAGTTCTGTAAATTAAAGGTTGGTTATTAAATGAAAGATTATATTCAGCGTCTTAAAAATAACTGTCCCCGTTCTATTTATATTTTCTGGTGGATAATAAGACTTGCTATGATCGGAATGTTTATCAGATCGCTTTTTGATGAGCCTTTTAACTGGGTTATATCTGTGGAAATACTGATGAACCTGGGCGTGATGTTTGTGTGGGAGTTCTGCATGGCAACACCGAAATGGACAGTTTTCCGTTATGTGGAGCCTGTTATGCAAACGGCAATCACTGTTGTGGATTTTATCGCAGTAATTACGGCTTATCTTCTCGATTTTTATTTCGAGGTAAGATTGTGGGATTCCTTCCTGCATTTCACATGCAGTGTCGGCATCGTCTTTTTTGGCTATGAGTTTGCCTGTGCTCTCATCAAAAAAGAGAAAAAGACGGCTCCGCTTCCCTTGATTTTGCTTTGCGCAGTAGGCTTCAGCTTTATGTGTACCACCCTGTGGGAAATTTTTGAATTTTCGGGAGATCAGGCGATAGGTCTCACTACAGGAACAGTGGGAAGATCTCAGTTCTGGTCATATACAAATCTTATGGGAACAGCAAAGCATCAGACTATCTTTGATTATATCGAGGTCGGCCGTTATCCTATTATGGACACAATGGGAGATATGTTCCTTAATGCGTCCGGTGCAATTCTCGGCGCGCTGATTCTAAAAATCTATCCCTACCGTCATAAGGGAAGATTCAAGCTTGATTATGTAATGCCTGAAACAGAGGTTTGAACCTCTGTTTTTTGTTTTGTTTATTTGACTTTTATCTCCGATCAGTGTACAATAATAAAAAATCCAAGGAGGAATAAAAAATATGAAAAAAAGCAAAATCATTATCACGGCTCTTGTTGTAGCGGTTGCAGTGGCGGGCATAGGTCTTGCAGTAAGCAAGAAGGCTGACCTTATCGACTTCGGAGAAATTGTTATTGACGGAATTCCCGCAAAGGAAGAGAAGGCTACCCGCGTGATGTCCTTTAACGTTCGTTGTAAGGATGACCCTGAGGGAAGTATCGACAACCGTTCACAGATTTCCGTGGAAATCATCAATCAGTATGCACCCGATTCCTTCGGTATTCAGGAGGCTACACCGAAATGGCTCCGTATTCTTGATAGGGAAGTAGGGGACAGATATGCGAGAGTCGGTGAATCAAGAGATTTCTTCGGCCCCTTCAGTGAATATAACTGCGTATATTATCTTAAGGATAAGTATAATCTTCTTGACAGCGGCACCTTCTGGCTTTCGGAGACACCCTACAAAAAATATTCCGTAGACTATGACAGCGCCTGCAGAAGAATTGCTTCCTGGGCAGTACTGCAGGACAAAGAAACAGGTGAGGTTTATACTCACATCAACACACATCTTGACCACGTTCTTGAAAGCACAAGAGATGCTCAGTGCAAGGTGCTTTTAGCTGAAATGGCAAAGTTGCAGACACAGGGTACTGTAGTAATCACAGGCGACTTCAACACATTCTCTGACGGCGATGTATATGCATCAATGGTTAAAGGCGCGGACGATGCGGCTGTTACTGCTGATTTAAAGATTGATGACGGTATTACCTTCCATAATTACGGTAAGAAAAAGGATGAAGGTCAGGGCGCTATTGACTTTATCTTCCTTACCAAAGGTACAAAGGTTGATTTTTATCAGGTAATCAGAACTACTGTTAAGGATATGTATCCCTCAGACCATTATCCCATTGTAGCAGACATACACATTTAATCAGCAATACACTTAACTGTCAGATAAACAGCCCGTCGGATTTTTCGTCCGACGGGCTTGATTTGTATACAACAAGGTTCTTATTTTTTATCTGTTTTTCTTTTGCTTTTTTTGTGTGATGCTTTCTTTTTCTTCGTCTTTTTCATTAGGCATCGGCTTCCATAAATGAAGAATACCTTCATCGTTAAGAAGCTTGAGCATTATAATTATCATCGGTGCAATAAACATGCCCAAAACACCGAAAACCTTAAGTCCCAGATACATTGCACTGATGGTGAGGAAGGGAGGCAGACCGAGCTGTCCTGCAACGAACTTCGGCTCGATAATCTGACGGATAACGGTGATTGTGCCGTACATGATTCCGAGTCCTATTGCCATTGCGTAATTACCGGTCAGTAAAGAATATGCTGTCCAGGGGAGAAGAATTGTACCTGTACCAAGGACGGGAATAATATCAACTATTGCCGTAACAAGAGCAATAACTGCGATGTAGTTAGATGAAAAAATTCCTAAAAGCTTGAGAATGTAAAGACCTGCCGAAAGCTCAATAAAGGTTATTGCGATGATGCAAAGATAAGCCTTGCCCATTTTTCCCAAGGAAGATTTCAGAAGTGTGATTCCTCTTGAAAAATCCTTTGCCTTTTGCTCTGTAAGCTGAGCCTTTATGAAATTCTTTATAAAATCATAATCTGCTGTAATAAAGCATGCAGCGACTATAGAAATTACCGCAGCAATGATAAGCGACGGAATCTGTCTTGCGGTGGAAATTACACCTGAAATGGGAGTTGTAATCCAGGAAAGACTGAAGGCACCGCTGAGAGAGCCGGCAATATCCTGGGTTAAATCATTGCTTCTGCCTGCCATCCATTCCCGTAATTCAGTAAAGAGAGCAGATATGTTTTCCTTGAGTGTTTCGCTGAGGAAAGAGGGAAAATTAGAAACAAAGTTAAGAAGAGTGTTTTCAATAGTGTTTACCAGCTCGTCAATGTTCTGTATCTGAAGCTTTACATAATCAATAAACCCGCCGATTTCTTGCGCGACTCTGACTCCGATAAGAGCTGTCATAAAGAGCACAACTGAAAGAAGACCGAGAACACAAAGGGTCGAGGCAAAGCCTTTTTTCAAGGGCGTTTTGCGCAGAAGAAGGTTTTTCGGTCTCTGAAGAAAAGAGGCGACAATGAATGCAAAAATAATCGGAAAGAGAGTTCCCATTGCATATTTAAAAAACAGAAAGCACAGTGCAATTACAACAGAGTAGTATACAATATTTATTATTGCTTTTCGCTTTCTTTCAACATCGGTCATTTTTTACACCTCACTTTATATTTTTACATATATTATATTAACCTATAATTTACTTAAAATCAATCAATTTAATAAAATCGTTATAAAAACAGAAAAAAATTATTCAAAACTCTTTTCTTAGCTGACAAAATGTGTTATTATATCCTATATATTTTCAGACAGAGACAAATTTCTCTCTGTTCTGAGTGAAATTCACAGAAAGGAACGTGAAAAAATGAACGTTGCTATTTTAGGCTACGGTGTTGTAGGATCAGGTGTTGCCGAGGTAATCAGCAAAAATGCCGACATAATGAAAAAGAACAGCAATGTATCCTTGTCTCTTACGCATATTCTTGATATCAGGGATTTTGAAAACTGTCCGTTTCAGGATATAATGACTAAGGATTTTTATGATATTTTAAATGACAGCAAGACTGACATTGTTGTGGAGACCATGGGCGGAGTAAGCCCTGCTTTTGAATTTGTTTCCGCTTGTCTCAAGGCTGGTAAGCATGTAGTCACATCGAATAAGGAGCTTGTTGCTAAAAAAGGCTATGAGCTTTTGGAAATAGCGAGAAAAAAGGATGTAAACTTCCTTTTTGAAGCAGCAGTAGGCGGCGGTATTCCTATTATAAGACCTATCAGCCGTTGTCTTGCAGGTAACAGAATAAGTGAGGTTGCAGGTATTTTAAACGGAACCTCAAACTTCATTCTTACTAAAATGATAATGGATAATATGGATTTTGATGTTGCTCTTAAGCTTGCTCAGGAAAAGGGTTATGCAGAAAAAGACCCTACAGCTGACGTTGAAGGCTTTGATGCTTTAAGAAAAATCTGTATTCTTGCTTCACTTTGCTTCGGCAATCACGTTTATCCCGACGGAGTTTATACTGAAGGTATTTCAAAAATTACTCTTGAGGATGTGGATTTTGCGTCTTCCTATGATTGCGTTATCAAGCTTATTGCAAAGGCAAAGAAGATGGACGACGGAAAAATAAGCCTTACGGTTTCACCTTGCTTTGTAAGAAAAGAAAGTATGCTTGCAGGTGTAAACGGTGTTTTCAACGCTTGCTTTGTCAGAGGTGACGCAGTGGGCGATGTAGTTCTTTACGGTCAGGGTGCAGGTAAGCTTGCTACCGCTTCTGCTGTAGTCGGTGATGTTATCGACTGTGCATGTAACACAAAGGAAAGAAAGTTCTTTGGCTGGGACGAAAGCAAGGACGGACTTCTTGCCGATTATCTTGACGAGGAAGTTTCACTTTATGTCAGAGCTACTGCTGAAAGCATGGAAAATGCAGAAGCTGAAATTGAAAATAACTTTGGTGAGGTAACATATCTCAGCAGAGAAAATCAGAATTTTGACGAGATTGCATTTGTCACACCTGTTATTAAAGAAAGAGACTTAAGAAGGATTTTATCAAAACTGCCTCTTTCCGTTATCAGTACAATCAGAACAGTTGATTATTAATTAAAGGAGGAAGAGTATGGCTCTTATAGTACAGAAATTCGGCGGCTCTTCTGTCGCAGATGCAGAAAGAGTGATGAATGTTGCCCGCATCATTACCGACACATACAAAAAGGGCAACAGTGTGGTGGTTGTTGTTTCCGCACAGGGTGACACTACTGACGACCTTATTGAAAAAGCAAAGGAAATAAATCCTAATGCTTCAAAAAGAGAGATGGATATGCTTCTTACCGCAGGTGAACAGATTTCCATTTCCCTTCTTGCGATGGCCATTGAAAGCTTAGGCTATCCTGCAGTTTCTCTTTTAGGCTGGCAGGCAGGCTTTTCAACAAACTCTGCTTACGGTATGGCAAGAATTCACGAGGTAAAGACAGAAAGACTCGAAAGAGAGCTTGATCAGAAGAAAATCGTAATTGTCGCAGGCTTCCAGGGACTCAATAAATATGATGATCTTACAACTCTCGGAAGAGGCGGCTCTGATACAAGTGCAGTTGCTATTGCCGCAGCTCTTCACGCTGACCGCTGTCAGATTTTCACTGATGTAACGGGCGTGTTTACTGCTGACCCGAGAAAGGTAGAAAACGCACAGAAGCTTGCAGATATCACTTATGATGAAATGCTTGAGTTTGCTACTCTCGGTGCACAGGTGCTTAATAACCGTTCAGTTGAAATGGCAAAAAAATATAATGTTGAGCTTGAAGTTCTTTCAAGCCTTGTAAGAGAAGACGGAACAATCGTCAGGGAGGTTGCTAATATGGAAAAAATGTTAATCAGAGGCGTAACTAAGGATACAGATATTGCGAGAATTTCAGTAGTAGGCATGAAGGATATTCCCGGTAACGCCTTCAAGATGTTCTCAAGACTTGCACAGAAGAATATCAACATTGATGTTATTCTTCAGTCAGTAGGCCGTGACGGCACAAAGGATATTTCATTTACCTGCGCAAAGGGCTTTGCTGATGATGCAATTGCTATTCTTGAAGATATTTTTGCTATGGAGGGTGCAGTTGTTTCTTCCGATACAACTGTTGCAAAGGTTTCTATTGTAGGTGCAGGTATGCAGTCTCACTCAGGTACTGCTTCAAAAATGTTTGGTGCTCTCTATGAGGCAGGCATCAACATTTCTATGATTTCCACAAGTGAAATCACCATCAGCGTGCTTATTGATAAGGAGCTTGCCGATAAGGCTGTTTCAGCAGTTCATAAGGCATTTTTCGGTTGATTAAAAATTTAAAGGCTGTCACTTTAAGGCAGCCTTTTATGTTATACGGATGAAAAATTCAGCAAAATCAGGTGATACAATGAAAAACAAAGGAGTAATGATAAAGTGGTTTTTACCCTATTTCAAAAAGCATAAAAAGGTTCTTGTTCTTGACCTTTTCTGTGCTGCTCTTACTACAGGTGCAGAGCTTATTCTTCCGATGATGGTCAGAGAGATAACAGATATAGCTACAACGGATATATCAAAGCTCTCTCTCGAGCTTATTTTATCTATGGCAGCCATTTATGCAATTTTTAAAATAATTGATATGTGTGCCGATTATTATATGATTTATGTAGGCCACGGAATGGGTGTAAAAATCGAAAGGGATATGCGAGAGGATATGTTTGCTCATCTTCTTACTGCTCCCTTCAGCTATTTTGATAAAACCAAGGTTGGACAGCTTATGTCAAGAATAACAACTGACCTTTTCGATATAGCCGAGTTTTCACACCATTGTCCCGAAGAATTCTTTATTGCGGGAATCAAGGTTGTTGTTTCATTCGCAGTTCTTACTACCATCAATCCCTTGCTTACGGTTTCGACCTTTGTTGTAATACCTCTTATTTTCTGGGGAACAATGTACTTCCGCCGTAAAATGAGAAGTGTTTTCGCTGAAAGAAGAGTAATTGCAGGCGATGTAAACTCTCAGACAGAAACAACCCTTTTAGGCATAAGAGTTGTAAAATCCTTCGGTAACGAGAGCATTGAAAGAGGAAAGTTCAACAAGGAAAGTGAACGGCTTGCAGCTGTGCAGACTGCTTCTTACAAATATATGGCAAGGCTCAATGCTGTTGTAAGACTTTTTGACGGTCTGATGTATCTTATTATGATTCTTTTAGGCGGCGTATTTCTTATTAAGGGTAAAATTACTGCCGCTGATATGACTGCGTATCTTCTTTATATCGGCATGCTTATTTCCGCCATCAAGAGAATCGTTGAGTTTACTGAGCAGTTCGAAAAAGGTGTTACCGGTGTTATGAGATTTGCTGAAATTTTGGAAACACCTTCAGAAAAGGGCTATGAAGCAACGAAGGAAATTACTGATGTAAAGGGTAATATTGATTTTGAGGATGTGACCTTCAGCTACAGCAGTGAAAAGGGTAATGTTCTTGCAAATATCAACCTTTCAGTAAAAAAGGGTGAAAACATTGCCATCGTAGGTCCCTCAGGAAGCGGAAAGACTACACTTTGCAGTCTTGTTTCACGTTTTTATGAGCTTACAGGCGGAAAGATAAAGCTTGACGGAACGGATATAAATGATATATCTCTTGAATCTCTCCGTTGTGCTATCGGCGTAGTTCAGCAGGATGTTTATCTTTTCTCCGGATCAGTTATTGAAAATATACTTTACGGTAAAGACGGAGCGACAAGAGAGGATGCCGTTGCAGCTGCAAAAAGAGCAGGTGCGCATGAATTTATCGAAGCTCTCCCCAATGGCTACGATACCTATGTTGGTGAAAGAGGTGTAATGCTATCAGGCGGTCAGAAGCAGAGAATAAGCATTGCAAGAGTGTTTGTAAAGAATCCGCCTGTGGTCATTCTGGACGAGGCAACATCTGCACTTGACAATGAAAGTGAGCAGTATATCAAAAAATCCCTTGCCGAGCTTACCAAGGGCAGAACAACCTTCACCATAGCTCACCGACTTTCAACCGTAAGAAATGCCACAAGAATAATTGTTCTTACGGAAAAGGGTATTGAAGAGCAGGGTACTCACGATGAGCTAATGAAAATAGAAAACGGAATTTACAGAAGACTTAACGAAAACGAACAATAAGATAAGTTCAGCACTCATCGGAAGGTGGGTGCTGATTTTTATCTGTTTCTCAGCTGCTTTGTATCAGGTGGCGGTGGGGCGGCGGGCCAAGTCCCACACCCTGCGGGTGTGGCCACGAGGACGCTCCGGGGCGCCCTCGCCCTGTATACAGGGACTTGGCCCGCCGCCCTCCCGTTACCGCTCTTTCGAAAAAAGATCCGTCTTTCCGACATGAAAAAACCTCACGATCAAAAAATGACTGTGAGGTAAATGTGTTTATATCAGTTTTTCTTGAACTGTTTTTTCATTCTCTGCTCTTTGGAAAGAATTGTTTTTCTGAGGCGGAGAGAAACGGGAGTAACTTCAAGGAGCTCGTCGTCCTTAATGAACTCCATACACTGCTCGAGTGAAAGTGTTACGGGAGGGACAAGACGGAGTGCATCATCCGAGCCGGAAGCACGGGTGTTGGTAAGATGCTTCTGCTTACATACATTGCACACCACATCTTCAGCCTTTGAACATTCGCCGACAATCATTCCCTCGTAAACAGGAACACCGGCACCAATGAAGAGTCTGCCTCTGTCCTGGGTGTTGAAAAGACCGTAAGCTGAGCTTTCACCTGTTTCATGAACTACGATGGATCCTCTTTCTCTTGTTACTATGTCGCCCTTGTAAGGCTCATATCCGGCAAAGAGCTGATTCATAATACCGTTACCGTTGGTGTCGGTCATAAATTCGCTTCTGTAGCCGATAAGACCTCGGGAGGGGATTCTGAATTCAAGGTGGGTAGAGCCGCCGTCTCTTGTTCCCATGTTTTCAAGCTCGCCTTTTCTTGAACCGAGCTTTTCTATGACCGCACCCACATACTGCTCGGGAACTTCAACAATAAGAAGCTCCATAGGCTCAAGGGTAACGCCGTTTTCTTCCTTGAGAATAACCTTGGGGCGAGAAACGGAAAATTCATAGCCCTGACGGCGCATTGTTTCGATAAGTATTGAAAGATGAAGCTCACCTCTGCCACTTACCTTGAAGCTGTCTGTAGTATCTGTTTCCTCAACACGCATTGAAACGTTTGTTTCTACTTCCTTGAAAAGTCTGTCTCTGATGTTTCTGGAGGTAACAAATTTACCTTCCTTACCTGCAAAGGGGCTGTTGTTTACAATGAAATTCATTGAGATGGTGGGTTCGTCAATTTTAACGAAGGGTAAAGCCTCTACATGTTCGGGGTCACAGGCAGTGTCACCGATGTTGAGCTCAGAAATACCTGAAACGCATATGAGGTCACCGAGAGAAGCCGTGGAAACTTCTGTTCTCTTAAGACCCTCAAACTGATAAAGCTTCGAAATTCTTACATTTCTTCTGTCACCGTCATTGTTGCAGAGAACTACTTGCTGTCCCTGTCTGACAGAGCCTCTTTCAACTCTGCCTATACCGATTCTGCCGATATAATCATCGTAGTCAAGAGAAGAGAAAAGAATCTGTGTGGGACCTTCAAGATCGCCTGAGGGAGGATCGATATTTTCGAGAATTGCATCGAGAAGGGGTCTCATGTCGCCCTCTCTTACATTTTCGTCCTTTGAAGCGTAGCCGTCTCTTGCCGAAGCATAGATAACGGGGAATTCAAGCTGATCTTCGTCAGCACCAAGCTCAATGAAAAGGTCAAGCACCTCGTCGATAACCTCAGCAGGTCTTGCACCGGGACGGTCAATCTTGTTTACAACAACAAGAACCTTTTTCTTAAGACCTAAGGCCTTTTTTAGAACAAATCTTGTTTGTGGCATACATCCTTCAAAAGCGTCAACGAGTAAAAGCACACCGTCAACCATCATAAGGATACGTTCAACCTCACCGCCGAAGTCAGCGTGTCCCGGGGTGTCAACGATGTTGATTTTTACATCCTTGTAGTTTACGGAGGTGTTTTTTGAAAGAATGGTGATACCTCTTTCTCTTTCAAGGTCATTTGAGTCCATAACTCTGTCTGCTACCTGCTCATTTTCACGGAAAGTACCGCTCTGCTTGAGCATTTCGTCAACCATAGTTGTTTTACCGTGGTCAACGTGGGCTATAATTGCAACATTTCGTATAGTGTTTCTTACGTTCATCATTTCACCTGATTTATAATAAATTCAACTTAACTATTTTATCACGGATTGCTTTAATTGGCAAGTTGAAATTAGAGCTGTGCCATAGTGGATTTTTGTGAAAAACCTACAATAAAAGTGTTTTGTTAAAAAGAGAAAAAATTTTGTAAGAGCTATTGATATTTAACAAAGGAATATAATATAATAAAAAGTGACAATAATGCTTTCAACAAATATTCAAGAGGTGATATTATGTCGGGCAATGTTATTTTTATGCCGGATATAGAATATAAAGCGTGGGTGAACGGAAACAAGGAGCTGCTTGAAGATATAGTAAAAACGGGTAAGGTTTCCACACTTTGGCTGAATAGGGGCAACAACAAAAAATTCCTTATACGCTATTTTAAGGAATGCGGATATACAATTTCTATTGATGATTAATAAAGGAGAAAGCAATGGATAGAGAAACAATAATTAATCTGCCGAAAAAAATGCTGAAATTTGTTATAGCTTTTAAGATAATAGAAAAAGTAGTCAGAACAGCGCGAAAAATTTACAGCTTCATTCCTAAGTTTGACAAAATAACAGGGATTGATACGGACAAGCTGGTTGAAAATCATATGTTAAAGTAAAATTTTAAGGGGCTGTAAAAAACGAAAGTTTTTTTACAGCCCCTTTTAGCTGGATTTTTATCTTTCAGATAAGCATTCTTTTATTTGCTTTCCAGTAAAAACTGTATAATTTCTTCTTCACAGCCACATACGGTTCCCTGAACAATGCCGTTTCTTCCGCCGCCTCTTCCGCTGAATTTTTCATTAAGTGACTTGGCGTAGGGGAGCGGGTCAAGCTTGTCGCTTACCATACAGTAACGGAACTGTCCCTTTTCTCCGCAGAGACAGCATACAAATTCTTCAGCTTTTTCCATAAGAGCAAGTGCAAAATCCTGAAGCATTTTACCCTGGAGAGATGAATCTGAAATAACGATTCTTTTATCTGCTTTAATTGAAGCGAGCTTTAAAGCAAGAATTTCTTTTTTGAGTCCGACGATTTCATAATCGAGGGCTTCTTTTTCTTTTTTGATTCTTTCCACAGCCTGTGCCGTTTCTTTTTCTTTTGCGGACATAAGCACACTTACTTTGTGATTTTCGTCAAGCTTATGACGCATATCCTGCAGAGCTCGTTCACCGCAGAGGATGCTTACCCTTGTACCGCCCTTGTATTTTTCAAATGAAACAACTTCAATAATTCCGATTTCACCTGTAAAATTAACATGGGGAGCACAGCAGGCACAGATGTCCACACCGGGAAACTCCACTAATCTTATCTGACCGTCGATTTCTTTTTTGCTGCGGTAGGGGATTAGTGCGAGTTCTTTGTCAGTCGGGAAGAAAACCTTTACGGGAAGATTATCCCAGACTGCTTTGTTGACAAGTGTTTCTACTTTACATATATCCTCTTTTGTAAGTATTCCGTTGAAATCGAGGGTTACTGTTTCGCTTCCCAGATGGAAGCCTACATTGTCATATCCGTAAAGAGAATGAACGATTCCCGAAAAAATGTGCTCGCCTGAATGCTGCTGCATGTCAGAAAAGCGCTTTTTCCAGCATATTTTACCTGTTATTTCTTTTCCGATTGTGAAAAAATTAACGTTTTCCTCTGAGTTTTCCACAAAATGATATATCTTTTCGTTTATGATTTGTACGTTTTCCACATTTGCACATCCGAGAGTGCCGATGTCCGATGTCTGACCTCCACCTTCAGGAAAGAATGCAGTGCGGTCGGTTTCGATGTACAAAGTACCATCTTTTGTGTAAAGGTCTATAACTTTACACGAGAATTCCCTTATATAGCTGTTGGTATCAAATAATTTTTCTGTCATTTTGAATTTTTTCCTTGTTTTATGATAATTTGTGAATGAAAAGTCCGCTTAAAAGCTTCGGTTCAAACCAGGTTGATTTGGGTGGCATTACCTTGCCGGCATCTGCAATAGCCATAAGGTCTTCAAGGGATGTGGGGAACATTGAAAATGCGATTACCATATCGTTTTCACATCTTCTTTCGAGCTCTCCGAGACCTCTTATACCGCCGACAAAATCAATTCTTTTGTCTGTTCTCGGGTCTTCGATTCCGAAAATGGGGGTTATGCAGTTGTTCTGCAGAATGGAAACGTCCAATCTTTCCACAGGGTCATTTTCGTTGAAGGTGTCTTCCTTTGCGGTAATCTTGTACCATTTTTTTCCGAGATACATACCGAAGGTGTGTTTTTCTGACGGTCTGAACTGACCGTTGCCTTCGTATGCTTCCACGGTGAATTTCTCGGAAAGCTTACCGATAAATTCTTCTTCCGTACAGCCGTTAAGATCCTTCATAACTCTGTTGTAGTCCATAATTTCCAATTCGTCCTCGGGGAAAGCCACGGCAAGAAAATAGTTGAACTCTTCTTTTCCCGTGTAGTCGGGATTTGCCTCACGTCTTTTCTGACCCACCTTCACCGCAGAAGCACAGCGGTGGTGTCCGTCGGCGATGTAAAGGTAGTCGGTTTTTCCGAATTCCTCACAGATAGTGCTGTTGATTTTTTCGTCATCGATAACCCATACGGTGTTTGCTATTCCGTCCGCGGTAGTAAAGTCGTAAACAGGAGCATTGCTTTCTTTAAAGGCATTTACAAGAGCACTGATGACTTCGTTTTTGCGGTATGTGAGAAAGATGGGGCCGGTGTTTGCATCGCAGTAATCCACATGGCGGATTCGGTCAGCTTCCTTGTCTGCACGGGTGAATTCGTGCTTTTTGATGACATTGTTGATGTAATCGTCGATTGATGCACAGCCTACAATGCCGGTCTGACTTCTGCCGTTCATAATCTGGCGGTAGATGTAAAAGCAGGGTCTTTCATCCTCCTTGCATATTCCGTCACTGACAAGGCGGTCAAGATTTTCTCTTGCCTTCAGATAAACCCTTTCATCGTAAATATCAATGTTTTCGTCAAGGTCTACCTCTGCTTTATCCACGTGAAGAAAGGAAAAGGGATTGTCCTTCACCATCTCTCTTGCTTCTGCACTGTTCATAACATCGTAGGGAAGAGCAGCAACCTTGTCCGCATATTCTTTTTCAGGTCTTATTGCGTTGAATGCTTTGAAAACTGCCATATATATTCTCCTTTAAAATATCAAGTATAATTTAATTTTAACTGTTTTATATTTCTTTGTCAAGGGTTGAAAAAGTGATAATATCGTGTTATACTGTATCGTGTAATTTTATAAGGGGGAGTGGTACTATCAGCAAGAAAACGCCTTATGTTTATCTCGGAGTATTCGGTGTTAATTTTCTGCTTTTTGTTACTAAGCTTTATGTGGGACTGTCCTCAAACTGTATCAGCATTTATTCCGACGGAATGAACAACTTTTTTGATTCACTTACGGGTATTCTGAGCTTTGTTCTTCTTGTTTCCGTGGCAAAACAGACAAACGCAGTAGCACTTTATAAAACAAAAAAGACCGAGCAATTACTGTCTTTTATCATTTCTGTGACGGTAGCGTTCAGTGCCTTTTATTTCGCTTATAATTCTCTTGAAAGGCTTACATATCCTACTCCTGTCAGCTTTGCGGTGAAGTATCTGATGATAATACTTCTGACAGCGGCGGTAAAGCTTATTATGTTTGCCGGGTTGAGATTTTACGGCAGAAAAAACGATTCAGCCATATTGAGACTCATTTCTCTTGACAGTCTGCTGGACTTTTTTATCACATCGGTTACGGCACTGACTCTGATTCTTTCCGTTGACGGGAAATATGCTCTTGATGCTCTTTGCGGTATGGGTATAAGTGCGGTGATTCTTTTTACGGCGGTGAAAAACATTATTTACTCTCTGTCAGGACTAACCGAGTCTGTTTCAAAGGAAAAAAGGCAGGCACTTACTGAGCTTCTTAAAAATGAAGAAGTAAAAGGAATAAGCTTCAATCTTTCAGATGAAGGAGACGAGGTTTACATAAAAATCGGCAGTGTGGAGCAAACAGAAGCTCTCGCTGATGAAATAAAAAAAGAAACAGGTATCAAAGCTTATTTTGTTATCTGTGACTAATGAAAGAAAAGGAGAAAAACTTATGAAAACAAAAGAAAAAAAGACAGAAGTAAAGAAAACATCAAAGGGCAAAAAGGCTCTTAAGGTGCTTTGTGTTATTCTTGCTGTTATTATTGCAGCTGCAGGTGTGTGTGCTGTGCTCAGTGCAACGGGAAACAAGGCAAACATTGAAAAAATTTCTTCTTTTGAAGCGGTTACAAAAGAGGACAGACTTGTTCCCGAAAAAAATGAGGATGGTAACTGGACCTTTACTACGGACAGAGAATTCAAGGTAGTTCAGCTTACAGACGTACATATCGGCGGTGGCTTTATGTCTCTTAAAAAGGATGCTATGGCTCTCAATGCCGTAGCTGCTATGATCAAGGCTGAACAGCCTGACCTTGTTGTTGTAACAGGTGACGTTTCCTATCCCGTTCCCTTCCAGGCAGGTACCTTCAACAACCTTTCATCAGCAAAGGTATTTGCTGCACTTATGGAACAGCTCGGTGTTTATTGGACTCTCGGCTTCGGTAACCATGATACAGAAGCATATTCTTACCATTCAAGAAAGGCTGTATCTGAATTCTACAGCAGCGAGGATTATGAATACTGTCTTTTTGAATCAGGTCCCGAGGATGTTGACGGCTACGGCAACCAGATAATCAACGTTAAAAACACAGACGGCATTGTTACTCAGTCTCTTTTCGTTTTCGACAGCCATTCTTATGTTGACGGAGACGTTCTCGGTATTATGTGGAAGTACGATAACATTCACGAAAATCAGGTGGTATGGTACGAAGAGTCTCTTGCAAAAATCAACGCAAGGAATGCTGAATTTGCAAAGGAAAAGGGTATTGAAATTCCCGAAACCGTAAAGTCAGCCGCTTTCTTCCATATTCCTCTTACAGAGCAGAAGGATGCCTGGTATGAATATGCGGATAACGGCTTTAAGGACACAGAAAACGTAAAGCTTCATTACGGTACTGCAGGTGAGGGTAAAAAGGTAGTTTATCCCGGTATCGGTGAGGACGGACTTTTTGAAAAAATGCTCGAGCTCGGCTCAACACAGGCTGTTTTCTGCGGACACGACCATTACAATAACTTCTCTCTTGAATACAAGGGAATCAGACTTACCTACGGTATGAGTATCGACTATCTTGCATATCCCGGCATTTATAAGGAGGGCTCACAGAGAGGATGCACCGTAATTACCTTCTCACCTGACGGCTCCTTCGACTGTAAGGCAGAAAACTACTACCAGGAAAAATATGCAAGCGTTTATGAAAAGGAAGCAGTTCAAATGCAGGAGATAGTTCCTGTTGAAATTGCTGACGAATATAAATAAGGGAAAACGGGTATGAAAAAACTTCCTACGAATTTTACAGTAACAGCGCATACAGGCTGTGAGGGCACAAAGGACAACTCTCTTGAAGCAATAAAAAAAGGCGCAGACTCAGGCGCAGATATAATTGAGTTTGACCTTCGCTTTGACAAGGAGGGAAAGGGTATTCTTTCTCACGATGAAACCGAAGGCAAGGCAGTAACTCTTGAAGAGGCATTTGAGCTTGTTGCTTCTTTTGATAAGCTCAAGGTAAATGTTGACTGTAAAACCACCGACAATCTTGCAGAGGTATACCGTCTGAGTGAAAAATACGGCATAACTGACAGAATTTTTTACACGGGAATAGAGGTAAAGGATGTGGAGGCAGCAAGGCTTCAGACACCTCAGATATCTTATTTTCTTAACTACAAAGTAAAAGGGCTTAAGAAAAGAAATGTAAAATACATCCGTTCCCTTATTTCTCTTACAAAGGAAAAAGGTGCACTGGGACTTAACATCAGATATTCTCAGTGCAGTAAAAAAATGGTTGATATGTTCCGTGAAGAGGGACTTTCAGTTTCTGTGTGGACAGCAAACAGTCCGCGTGTTATGAAAAAGTGTCTGTCCTTTGCCCCGGATAACATAACCACCAGATATCCCTCAGAACTTATAGAAATAATTAACAAGTCAAAATAAAAGGAGCGTAAACAATGGAAAAAATTAAAATGGGTAAAATCGTCGAAATGGACGGCGACGAAATGACCAGAATTATCTGGCAGATGATAAAGGATGAGCTTCTCTCACCTTATGTGGAGCTTAATACCGAATATTATGACCTTGGTCTTCCTTACCGCGACGAAACAAACGATGAGGTAAGCATCAAGGCAGGTGAGGCTGTCAAAAAATACCGTGTAGGTGTAAAATGTGCTACCATCACTCCCAACGCACAGAGAGTGGAGGAATACAATCTCAAAGAGATGTGGAAAAGCCCCAATGCTACAATCCGTGCAATTCTTGACGGAACGGTTTTCAGAACACCCATTCTTTTAAGCGGTGTAAAGCCTGCTGTCAGAACATGGGAAAAGCCTATCACAATTGCCCGTCACGCTTACGGTGATATTTACAAGGCAAGTGAATTCCGTGTTGAAGGTCCCGGAAAGGCAGAGCTTATCTTTACTTCTGAGGACGGAAAAACCGAAAAGGCAACAATTTATGATTTTGAATGCGGCGGCGTTCTTCAGGGAATGTATAACAAAGATTCATCAATAAGATCCTTTGCTCATTCCTGCTTTAAATATGCACTTGATACTAAACAGGACCTTTGGTTCTCTACCAAGGACACCATCAGCAAAAAATATGACCAGACCTTTAAGCTTATCTTCCAGGAAATTTATGATAATGAGTATAAGGATGCTTTTGAAAAGGCAGGTATAGAATATTTCTATACTCTTATAGATGATGCTGTTGCAAGAGTTATCCGTAGTAAGGGCGGATATATCTGGGCATGTAAAAATTATGACGGTGACGTAATGAGTGATATGGTTTCTACGGCATTCGGTTCACTTGCTATGATGACAAGTGTGCTTGTATCACCCGACGGCAATTTCGAATATGAGGCTGCTCACGGAACAGTAACAAGACACTACTACCGTCATCTTAAGGGTGAGGAAACCTCTACCAATCCTGTTGCAACTATCTTTGCGTGGACAGGTGCTCTTCGTAAAAGAGGCGAGCTTGACGGAAACGCTGAGCTCATGGCTTTTGCGGATAAGCTTGAAAAGGCTACTCTGGGCACAATCGAAAGCGGCAAGATGACAAAGGATCTTGTTTCCTTATGGCAGGGTGAAAAGGCAACAGAGCTTACCACAGCACAGTTTATTCTTGCAGTTAAAGAAAATCTTGTAGAGATGATGTAATTATGGAAGACAATAACAATTTTGAAAATCCGGAGAACGGCTTTAAGATTCAGCCGGATGAAAGCAATAAAGCACAATCGGCTCCTGAGTCCTTTATAAAAAACGGATATCTTCAGCCGCCTGAATGGACAAAGAATATAGTTATATCTGATACTCCCTGGCCGGCACCGGGTGAAGACGGCAATGTTTCCGTTAAGCTTAATGAATCAAAAAAGGTAGAGGAGGACTCTGCCGAAGAAAATGACATTAATGAAATAACTGCCTTTAAAAAAGACTGGCCTATGTGGCTTCAGATAGGTATTGTTGTTCTGGCGGCCGTTGTTGCAACCTTGCTTTTTAAAAATGCGTTGAAGCTGAGAGAAAAAAAAGAGCAGACTGTAATTACTTCGCAGGTGACCACAACCTTGCCTGTGACGGGAACGATTGTACCTACAACGGCTCCTATATCAGTAATTCCTTCTGCAACGACGGATACATCAGAAAAAAATACCGATAAATCAGATGAAGAGGTGTCGTCCTCATCAAAGGAAGAAAAAACTACCTCTGACAGCGGTAAAAAGCCATCTTCGGATAATAAAAATGAAGATCCTGAGGCAAAGGAAAAAATAATTGAATACTTTAATGAAAGCAGCAACCGTGTAAAGACAGAAGCAAAAAAGGTTGTCAAGAATTTTGAAAAGCGTACTCATAACGAGGAAAAGCTTGTTCTTCCTTCTGCAATCAAGGGCGTGGGTAAAAGCTTGCTTGAGGACAGAATTACCGATGCAACCGAGCCTGTCGAATATGCTACTGCGGAAGAGATAATTGCAAAATATCCCGCTCCTAGGGAAGAGTGGTCAAGTAAGCTTACTGCTGACGATGTTATTCAGGCGGTATGTGTGGAGAAAGACGGCGAATATGAAATTACTCTCGTGCTTAAATCATGCATTGACCCGTCTCCGGGAGAGGGAACATCAAGAGCGATGGACTGTCTTGATGTGCCTACGGTAAGAGATACTGCACCGCCGTTCATAACTGCTTTTTCTGCCGAGTATTACGATTGTGTTATCCGATGCCGTGTCGAAAAGAAAACCGGCAGAGTCGTCTGGTCTAACTATACTACTCCTGTCGTTGTTAAGGTCGGACTTGACGCAGGCTTTGCACAGTTCGATGCAGAGATAGGTTTTACCTTCGAAAAGGATTACACTGTTACTTATTAATAATATAGCCTGTCCGGTATCGGACAGGCTGTCAGCTTATTTAAGGAGAAAAACAAACATGCAGAAGATTGCAATATGTGTTCTCAATTCGAAATACATTCATTCATCCCTTGCACCCTGGTGCCTTTTTACAAGTGCCAAAAAGCATTGCAGTGACAGATTTTCTTTTTCTGTTGTCGAGGGAACAGTGAATGAGAATCAGGACAACCTGCTTGAAAGAATTATGTCGGAAGCTCCGTCGGTTGTTACCTTTACCTGTTATATCTGGAACATAAAGAAGACTCTTTCTCTTTGCAGAAAAATAAAGGAAAGAAGCAATGACACACTCATTGTTCTTGGCGGCCCCGAGGTTGCTTACAATCAGGAGGATGTGCTGAGGAAAAACAGCTTCGTTGATTATGTTTTTTCAGGTGAGGGCGAAGCTGTGCTGCCCGACTTTTTAGTTGGGGAGGGAGAAAATGCCGAGGGTGTTTCTTACATAAAAGACGGTATTGTCCGTATTTCTCAAAGAAGTGAAGGTGAGCAGAATAGTTATCCCTCGCCTTATTGCAAGGAATATTTCGAAGCTCTGAAGGGGAGAATCGCCTATATTGAAAGTAGCCGCGGATGTCCCTTCAGCTGTGCTTTCTGTCTTTCGGGAAGATGCGGAAGTGTTCGCTTTTTTTCCATGGAAAGAATAAAAGCTGAAATTATTTCACTCGCACGCTGCGGTGCAAAAACCGTAAAATTTGTTGACCGTACCTTTAATTGCAATCTTGAAAGAGCAAAGAAAATCCTTAGCTTTATAAAAGAAAACTACGGCACAGATATACCGGAGGGAGTATGCTTTCATTTTGAAATTGCGGCACATATCGCTGATGAAGAATTTTTAGCTCTTATTGAAGCTATGCCGTCGGGAAGTGTACAGTTTGAAGCGGGAATACAAAGCTTCAACAAAAAAACTCTTGAAGCAATCGGCAGAAGGGATAACACGGAAAAAATATGTGAAAACATAAAAAAGCTTGTTTCCTTCGGTAACTGTCATATACACATTGACCTTATTGCGGGTCTTCCCGAAGAGGATTTCTCTTCCTTTGTTGACGGCTTTAACAAAGCGTATTATCTTGGTGCAAATATGCTTCAGCTGGGCTTTCTTAAAATTCTGCACGGCTCACCTATGGGGGAGGAAAGGGAAAAATATCCCTGTGAATACAGTGCGGAGCCCCCTTATGAGGTTATATCCACTCCGTGGATAAGTGCTGAGGAGTTAGATTGTCTCAGGCTTGCCGAAAATGAGCTTGAGCGTCTTTATAACAGCGGACGCTTCAGCCGTACTCTCAGTTATGTTTTTGAAAATGTGAGCATCACTCCCTTTGAACTTTTTTATTCCTTTGCTCTTTATCTGGAAGAAAAGGGTGAAAAGGGGAGCATACCTCTTGACAAATATAATTGTCTTGTTTTTGATTTTCTTTCTTCTCTTTGCGGTGTGGATAAAAAAGTTCTCCGTGATATAATGCTTTATGACAGAGTTTCAACCAATAATTCGGGGGTAATACCTGAAAGCTTAAAGGTTGCCGATCCGATGCTTAAAAAGGCAGCTGAAAAAGTCATGGAAAATTTTCCGACAGAAAAAGGCATTGACCGTACCGTTGCCATTCTCTATACTGAAAATAAAATTATATGGTGCGATTATAAAGAAAGGGACAGGGTTTCAGGACGGTATAAGGTAGAGAATATACCGCTTTGATATGTTTTTTTATAATTCTTATAGCTTTAAAGGGTTTCTTTAGGTCGTTAAAAACCGAAAGAAACCCTTTATTAATCCTGTTTTATGAGGTCTGCACTTTTTACAGTACCTTTATTGTTCATTTATCCATTCTGCACTTTCCTTCATTCTGAAGCTGTAACCGTGGTCTTCCATTTCCTTCATATTTTTCAGAATGTATCCTGCACCCTTTGCGGCACAATGCTCGGGGTCTGCGGCTCTTTTGACCTTTATGCCGAGTCTCGAAGAAAGCTCCTTGTCAAGTCCCGGGAGCCTTGCTATGCCTCCCGTAAGGAGAATTCCCTCGTGACAGATGTCTGAGTAAAGCTCGGCGGGAGCTTGCTCCATAACGTCGACTATTGTTTCAAAGATAATGTTTATCTGGTCCTTGAGAGCTTCATAAATTTCAGTTGAAGAAATATTGAAAATCTCAGGCATACCCGTAACATAGTTTTTGCCTGTAGCCTCCATTTCAATTTCTTCGCTTCTTTTATAGGCACAGCCAACGGTGTGCTTTATTTTTTTTGCCGTAACAAGGCCGATATTTATGTTCTTTTCTCTTTTGATGTACTGCTGAATTGCTTCATCCATTGTGTCGCCTGCGGTCTTGATTGAGGAAGCATAAGCGACGGTGCCCATAGTTATAATTGCAATATCTGTGGTTCCTGCCCCCAGATCAATAACCATTGTTCCGTGGGGATGCTCGATTGAAAGTCCGGCACCGAGAGCGGATATGATGGGCTCGTCAATTACACTTACCTTGCCTGCACCCGCTGCACAGGCCGATTCGATAACGGTCTTTCGTTCAAGATTTGTAATACAGCTGGGAGCGCTTATGATAACATTAGGTCTGAAAACTCTGTTGCCGCAAAGCTTTTTTATATAGTGGGAGAGAATTTCCGTCATAACCGAAAAATCAGAAATAACTCCGCCGATTATAGGCTTTCTGACGATGAGTGCTTCGGGTGTTTTTTCAAGCATTTCACCGGCGGCATTACCGATGGCGTAGGTTTCGTTATTGTATATGTCGTAAGCAATTGCATTGTCCTCGGAAAAAACAATACCTCTGCCTTGAGCAAAAGCCGTAATTTTTTCTGTGCCCAGATCTATACCTATATTTTGTACTAACACTCTTTTCACCGTCCTTTTGTTTAATTTTATTAGTTTTACCTATCCTTGTCAAGGTTGAAAAAGTTAAGATTTTATGTAACTGCAACCGTTACACAATAAACGTCCTTTGCACCTTGCTCAAAAAGAACATTACAGCATTCGGCAAGTGTTGCGCCCGTTGTTTTGATGTCGTCACAGAGAAGAACGGTTCTTCCTTTTATAAGTGCATTTTCTTTAGGCGCAATTGAACCTTTTATGTTTGTTGTTCTCTCTTTTGCCGTAAGGCGGTGCTGCTTTTCCGTTTCCTTGCTTTTTATAATTAACTCTTCACAGGGAAGAAAGAGCTTTTCCGCTGCTCTTCTGGCAATGAGATATGAGGAATTATAACCTCTTTCCCTGACCGATTCAGGTGAAGAGGGGACAAAGGTAACCGTATCAAAGTCAACATCTGCCCAGACAATGGCTGCTCTTTCGGCAACGGCATCGCCAAAACGGCGGTAAAATTCTTTTCTTGAGCTGAATTTATATGACAGGAGCATATTGCGGACAGCTCCGTCATAGGCATACACTCCCGTAATATGAGACAGAGAACAGGTGTAAGGTGTGTTGCAGGTGCACATATCCTTTTCTTTTCCGCAACCCTCACAGCAGTTTACAGAAAGTTTTGTTCTGTCCTCTCCGCAGCAAAGACATAATTCTTCGTTGAACTTTAATATTCTGCCACAGGCGGGACATTTTTCGGGAAAGAAAAATCTTGAAAGTATTTGTAGCTTTTTCATTTTATTTTTTTTCAAGGAAATATTTCAGGGCAGAATAACGGCGCGTCTTTTTGTCGTTATCCACCATTTCGTGTATCTGACCTTGTGTGCCGACTAAAATCAGGCGTGTCTTTGCTCTTGTTACAGCAGTGTAAAGAAGATTGCGGTAGCTCAGCTGCGGCACAACAGAGCAAACAGGCATAATGACAGCCTCAAATTCACAGCCCTGACTTTTATGCACCGTGATGGCGTAAGCCAGATCAAGCTCATCGGCGCTGTCAAAGGGATATACGGCAATTCTTCCGTCAAAGTCAATTTTCATAAAGGAGGAGTTGTGATTTATTGCAGTTATAATTCCGATATCTCCGTTGAAAATACCACTTGAAGCCTCTTTGCCTCTTGTCCAGATGATATCGTAGTTGTTTTTTATCTGCATAACCTTGTCGCCTTCACGGAAAATCTTTCCTCCGCCTGCAAATTCTTCCTTGTTCTTTTCTGCCGGGTTAAGAATGCCCTGAAGTGCGGCGTTAAGACTGACAGTACCAAGCTCACCCTTTTTTGACGGGGTGATAATCTGGATGTCTTCTATGGGATTATATCCGTATGCCTTAGGCAGACGGTTGACATAAAGATCAACAACTGTGGAGGCGGATTGGAATATGCTTCCTCTTTGCAGAAAGAAAAAGTCTTTATCCTTATGAGAAAGGTCAGGGTATTCACCTCTGACTATTTTATGTGCATTGGTGACGATGAGACTTCTGAGACTTTGTCTGAAAACCTCTGTCAGTGCAACTACGGGAAGAAGACCTGAAGAAATAACATCCTGTAAAACATTGCCGGCGCCTACGGGGGGTAGCTGGTCGGAGTCACCGACCATAACGAGTCTGCAACCAAGGGGAAGAGCATCTAAAAGTGCAGCAAAAAGGTGAGTGTCCACCATGGAAAGCTCGTCAACGATTACCGCATCCGCTTCAAGGGGATTTTCCATGTTGCGGACAAATTTAGGCCTGTTGCTTCCGTCTGTCCATTCAACCTCTAAAAGACGGTGTATTGTCTTTGCTTCCTTGCCTGTAACCTCGCTCATTCGCATGGCTGCTCTGCCTGTGGGTGCGGCAAGAAGTACACGGAGCTTCTTTTTTTCATAAAGTTCCAGAATGCCGTTGAGAGTAGTTGTCTTGCCTGTACCGGGACCACCCGTAAGAACAAGAAGTCCGCGTATAACTGCGGTTTTTATGGCATCTCTTTGCTTTGCTTCGAATTTGATTTTTCTTCTTTCTTCAATTTTATCTATATCCTCGTCTACGGTTCTTCCCGCAGCCGGAGGAAATTTGAGCATTACTCTGATTCGGTCTGCGATGCTCTTTTCGTCTCTGTATTCCTCAGGAAGAAAAATATAGCTTTTTTCACCGAAAAAGTCTTCAATAAGCTCTCTGTCTTCAATGAGGTCATTTATAATTTGCTGGGTTTCTTCTCTTTCTGTTCCTAAAAGCTCCTTTGAGGGTAAAATAAGCTTTTCTCTCGGAAGGCAGGTGTGTCCGTTTCTGAGATTATGCTTCAATATGTGGAGAATACCCGCTCTTTGACGGAACAGAGCATTTACGCCTGTGGGGAAGCTTTGTGCTATTTCGTCTGCTCTTTCAAAGCGTATTCCAAGTCCTTCTCTGCAAAGTATGTAAGGGTTTTCCGTTATTCTTTCTACTGCAGCAGCACCGAATACCTTATATGCATTAAGACATTCGGTAGGGCTCATTCCGAAGCGTTCAAGAGAAATCATAATTTCTCTTACTGCAAACTGCTCCTTGAAGCTGTTACACATGTTTTTTGCTTTTTCAAGGCTGATACCTTTTATTTCAGAAAGTCTTTCAGGATAATTTTCAAGCACATCAAAGGTGTCCTCACCAAACCGCTCAATTATTTTCATCGCAGTAGCAGGGCCGATACCCTTGACGGAACCGCTTGAAAGATATCGCAGCATATCTCCTGAGCTTCTGGGCAGACTTCTTTCTGCTGCCGTTGCTTTGAACTGAGTGCCGAATGTGGGATGCTTTGTCCAATAGCCCTTAAGCTTTATCCTTTCACCGGGACAGCATGAGGGCATAATGCCGACAGCAGTAACGAGCTGATTGTTGTGGTTTATATCGATAACACTGTAGCCGTTTTCGGGGTTTGAATAAACAATATCTTCAATTATTCCGTCGATTATAATTTCTTCGATATCCATAGCTGTCCCTCCTTTATTTTTTATTGAATAGTATTATACTATATTTCTGCCTGATGTTTCAATACAAAAGATATAAAAAAGAAAAACCCGATAATATCGGGTAGGTTTCGGAGAAAATGAGTGAGTCTGTAAGCCGAGTTCTGTCATTTAAGGCAATCATCTATCTAGACCTGTAATTGCTTACAGGTTCAAGCCACCCTTCGGTTTGCGTCCGGCTGACGTATCATATCCTGTCGGTGTTGCTTCGGGTAGGGTTTACATGGCCACACAGTCTCCTGTGTGCCGGTGAGCTCTTACCTCGCCTTTCCATCCTTACCGTAAAACTACGGCGGTTTATTTCTGTTGCACTGTCCCTAAGGTCGCCCTCGGCGGTCGTTAACCGTTACCCTGCCGTGTGAAGCTCGGACTTTCCTCACGCATCATAAAGATGCCCGCAACTGCCCAACTCACTCATGTTTAAGATATTTTACATAAAAAGCTGTAAAAAGTCAAGAAAAAAATAAGGGACTGCAGTGCAGTCCCTGAAAATCAATGCTCGTCGTAGTGAGTAACACCGTCATCGTGCACGTGATATGTGGTATCAACCTCATAAAAATGGGTTTCACCGTCATCGTGTACATGGTAACCGGGATCCTGTGTGGGATTGGTTTTGCTGAGGATGATGGCAATAATTGCAAGAATGAGAACAACTATTCCTACGGGTATGAAAATTTTCTTCATAATTTAATCTCCTTTGTTTTTTGTTTCATCCATTGTAGCATAACTGCAAATTAATGTCAATGTCATTGACACCGCTTTTCTTTTTTGCTAAAATTGAAGCACATTCAGTTTGGAGGAGAATACAAATGAAAACAGCCGAAAAAAACAAAAATTACGATAAGCTTATAAAGGTCTTTCAGGCTCTGGCACTGGTGTTTATGCTTACTATGCTTGGGGCTATGCTTATTTTTATGAACAGATTTGACATCAGCATTGAAAATGCGGCGGAGCTTTCTTCCTACGTAAAAGGCGGAACACTTACCGTGGCGGTGATAATCATAGCCTTTACCGTTATCAAATCCTTCGCTCTTGTTTTTCCGCCTGCGGTAATTTTTGCTGTGTCGGGAATACTTTTCGATGATGTGCTGACAGCGATTGCCGTCAATTTTATCGGTGTTGCACTGAGCGTTATTCTGCCTTATTATTTCGGACGTTTCGCAGGAAAGGATTTGCTTGACACGTTGAAAAAACGTTTTCCGAAGATTAAAAAGCTTGATGATTTTGCGGGTAAAAATGAATTTATGGTAGTTTATGTCGTCAAGGCATCGGGTGTTATTCCCTCTGACCTTATGAGTGTTATTTACGGTGCAATGAATGTCAATTTCTTTAAGTTTTTCCTTGCTTCAAATCTCGGAATGCTGCCTTTTAACATTCTGTTTTCATTACTTGCAAACAAAGGTGACCTTTCAAATCCTTACAGTCTTCTTTATATTGTGCCAATACCTGTTTTTGTGGTTATAATGAGTATCGTTGTCAAAAGGATGACGGCGAAAAAAAGTTAAAAATAAAAGGGGATCTTAAACGCCTACATCCAATAAGAAGGTATTTCTTTAAAAAGTGAAATAGCATCACAATGATGTGTTAAAAACCACCGATATGCGTCAGCATTATCGGTGGTTTTCGCCTTTTCTTGCAACACTATTTCGCATTTTAAAGTGCTTCGCAGTTTCGTAAGAACTAAAAATTTCTTGTATTGAAGCCACAAAATGCAGCAAGGCTGTCGCCTTGCGAGGATTTTGGCAAAAATATATGGATTTTTGTTCGAGAAACAAATATTGCCTTATGGAATGACGGCGAAAAAGGTATCCTTTTTTATTGTTTAAACTGCAACTTTTAAACTGCAACTTTCGGTTGTCATTCTGATGCTTTTTGTTGTGCTTCCTCAGGTGAAGGCTACAAGTATTATAAGGCCGACGATGTTTGCCAGGGTGAAAACGCCAAGAAATTTCATTGTTTTTGCATCAGGTGTTTTAAGATAAAATTTAAGGGTGATAAGACTTGCAAGTGAAGCAACGGGTGTTCCGAGACCGCCTATGTTTACGCCCTGAAGAAGCTCTCTCCAGTTGTCGGTAAAGCCTGACAGAAGCACAGCAGCGGGTACGTTGCTTATGACCTGACTGGCTCCTACACAGGCCAGAAGAGTATTTTTTTCCATAAGTGTCTGAAGAAGCTCCTTTACTTCGTCGATTCTTCCGAGGTTTTCTGAAATGATAAAAAAGCACACAAAGGTCAGAAGAAGCATAAAGTCGATTTCTCTGAAAAGCTCACGGCTCATAAACAGGAGAATAAGAACTGTAACTACTGTTGTAAGCTGGTAGGGTACGATTCTGAAAACCGTGAGAAGAGACATAATGAAAAGAATTGCATAAACTGAAAGGTGAATTTTGTTTCCGATTGCTTCTTCTGAAGGCTTTTCTATCTGCGGTTTTCCGGAAAGAAGAAAAAACGAGCAGGCGAAAAGCAAGACAAAGCTTACCGCCGTGAGAGGAAGTGTGACACGGAAAAAATCCCCGGCACTGAGGCTGAAGGTTGAATAGAGAAAAAGATTCTGCGGATTTCCTACAGGTGTTGCCATGCTTCCGAGATTTGCGGCAACGGTCTGAAGAACAATGACAGGAATGATTTTACCCTTGTATCCCGAATCTGAAAGAATTCCTATTGTAAAGGGAACAAAAACAATCAGTGCCACATCGTTTGTCACGAGCATAGATGAAAAGAAGGGCAGCATTATGAGAATTGTACCCAGAGCTCTTCCGCTTTTTGTGTTTTTTAAAAGCAGAGAGGTAAGAGTGCCGAAAATGCCCACCTTTTTAAAGCCTTCAACAACTGCCATAAGACAGAAAAGAATTGCAAGAACACGGAAATCTATATAGCTGAGATATTCCTTGTCGGGTGGGATAAAAATAATTGTGATAACGGCACATAAGGCCGAGATACAAAAAACAGGCTCGTTTTTCAAAAATGCTTTTATAGCTTTAAGCATAGTTTATCTCCTTTCAGCTTCCCGTAAAAAATACGTAGAACGAACAAAGCCGCCAAAATAAATTTTGAGTTACCCGACGTTGTACAAAGGTACTCCGAGGGTGAGGTATATTTATAGCATAAAATTGTTTTTTACAGCTTTAAAGGGTTCCTTTGGCAGCTTGAACCGAAAGAAACCCTTTAATAATATTGCTTTATGCGGTCTGCTTTTTTACAGTACCGTAAATGATCAGTGTTGATTTTGCTTAGCAGTTTATCTGCACCGATAATTTTTATATTTTTGTCTGTCTGATAATGCTCTTGAGGCTTTCAGCACTGTGCTGTAAAGCTTTGATTTCACCGTCTGTCAGAGGAAGCATTACCTTGCTGTGGGCACCCTTATGTCCTACAACATTAAGAAGACTGAGACATACATCGTCAATACCGTATTCTCCGTGAAGCATGGTTGAAACAGTCATTGTAGTATCAATACCGCTGAGAAGACATTTACATATATGACATACTGACATTGAAACTGCGTAGAAGGTTGCGCCTTTTCTTTCGATAACTCTGGCACCTGATTTTCTGACATAATCTTCAACATCGGGGATGCTCAGGTCAGGAACAATGATGCCGCCGGGCTTTACAAATGACTTGCTGTATTCCATAACGGGTACGTTTGAAATGTTAGCTGTTGACCAGGGGATAACGGAGGTGTCACCGTGCTCACCGAGAACGTAAGCGTGAACATTCTGCTGGCTGAGTGTGAAATATTCGGCAAGACGGCTTCTGAGTCTTGCTGTGTCGAGTATGGTTCCCGAGCCGATAATTCTCTCTTCGGGAATATCTGAACACTTGCAGAATGTATATGTAAGAATATCAACGGGATTGCTGACGATAACATAAGTAGCATCGGGAGCATATTTTGTTATCTGGGGAATGATGCTCTTGAGAATATCAACATTAATCTGTGCAAGGTCAAGTCTTGTCTGGCCGGGCTTTCTTGCTACACCTGATGTAATGATAACTATATCTGAATCCTTTGCGTCGGCATAACTGCCTGCATAAATTGAACAGGGAGCACAGAAGGGAGTTCCCTGACGGATATCAAGAGCCTCGCCCATAGCCTTTTTCTCATTGACATCTATCATTACGATTTCAGATGCAATGTTTGTTGCTGTGAGAGTGTATGCGATTGTTGAGCCGACACTGCCTGTGCCGATAATTGTTATCTTATTCATAATTATACCCTTTGCAATAAATTTTCTTTATTATATACAAAATTTCCGTCTCTTGTCAATATTTGGCGATAAATAAGATTGATTATTTGTGAAAACTATGGTATAATTATCCGAAAACAAGCTTCATTAAGAAGAGAAAAGTAAAAATTTCCAGCATAATCAAGGAGAGATAAAAATGAAAATTACAGTTTGCATCGGTTCATCATGTCATATCAAGGGCTCACGTCAGGTTGTTGAAGAGCTTCAGAATCTTATCAAAGAAAATAATCTCGGTGATAAGATTGAGCTTGGCGGCACCTTCTGTATGGGTGAGTGTCAGCAGGGCGTATGTGTAAGTGTTGATGAAGAATTCCATTCTGTAAGTCCTGAAACCGTTAAGGATTTCTTTGAAAAAACAGTTTTAGCGAAGGTATAAGAATATGATAATTCAAATTTGTGTAGGCAGCTCTTGCCATCTGAAGGGCTCGTCCGAAATTGTTGAGCTTTTACAGAAAGCTGTTGCAGAGCATAACCTTGACGACGAGATAACTCTTGCCGGCAGCTTTTGTATCGGAAAGTGTAACCGTACAGGTGTAACTGTTCAGGTTGACGACGATATACATACGGGTATCACAAAGGAAAATTTCAAAGAATTTTTTAAGGAAAATGTCTTGGATATTATAAATAAATGAAGGAGTTGACATCGGATGTCAAACTGTCTTACTTTAAAAAAATCAAACTGTAAAAACTGTTATAAATGTATACGCCATTGTCCGGTCAAGGCCATCCGCTTTTCGGGCAATCAGGCACATATTATAGAAGACGAGTGTATTCTCTGCGGTCAGTGCTTTGTTGTATGTCCCCAGGATGCAAAGCAGATAGTCGATGAGACAGAAAAGGTAAAGGTGTTCATACAAAGCGGAGAGCCTGTAATTGCTTCTGTTGCACCGTCATTTATTGCGAACTACGACGGCGCAGGTATAGAATCAATAAGAGAAGCACTTAAGAAAATCGGCTTTTATGATGCTGAGGAAACTGCTATAGGTGCAACCATTGTAAAAAATGAGTATGAAAGAATGCTTCAGGAGGAAGACAGGGATGTCGTTATTTCTTCCTGCTGTCACTCTGTGAACCTTCTCATTCAGAAGCATTTCCCATCCTGTCTCGAGTACCTTGCTGATGTTATGTCTCCCATGCAGGCTCACTGTATGGATATAAAGAAGAGATACCCTGATGCAAAAACTGTCTTCATAGGTCCCTGTGTGGCAAAAAAGGATGAAGCGGAGCACTATAAGGGTATTGTTGATGCTGTGCTTACCTTTGAGGAACTTACTCAGTGGCTCAGTGCAGAAAAGATAGAGCTTAAAGCAGAAATGGATTGCACCGAAAACAGCCGTGCACGCTTCTTCCCGACTACAGGCGGTGTTCTTAAAACCATGAAGGAGATAAACGGATACGTTTATGTGGCAATTGACGGTGTTGAAAACTGTATTTCCGTACTCAAGGATATCCAGAAGGGTAAAATACACAAGTGCTTTATTGAGCTTTCCTCATGTGTGGGAAGCTGTGTGGGAGGACCCGTTATCGAAAAATATCAGCACGACTCAAATGTCAAGGATTATCTTGAGGTAGTTTCTTATGCCGGTAGCAAGGATTTTGAGGTTAATCAGCCGAAATCAGCTGAGCTCAGAAAATTTCTCGAATTTATCGAACACAAGCTTCCTGTTCCATCTGAAATTGAAATAGCGGCAGCTCTGCGTCAGATGGGTAAATTCAAGCCTTCCGATGAGCTTAACTGCGGCTCATGCGGATATAATACCTGCCGTGAAAAGGCAATAGCTATCTGTCAGGGTAAGGCTGAAATTTCTATGTGCCTTCCCTTCCTTAAGGATAAGGCGGAAAACTTCTCTGACACCATTGTTAAAAACACGCCAAACGGACTTATTGTTCTCAATGAAAATCTTGAGGTGCAGCAGATAAATGAGGCTGCAAGAAAAATTATGAATATCCGCTCTGCGTCAGATATTCTCGGTGACCAGGTTATCCGTATTCTTGACCCTACCGTATTTATGAATGTGCTTTCAAACGGCAAAGAGGTAAGGGATCAGAGGGTTTATCTTGCCGAATACAAGAGATATGTTGAGCAGACCATCGTTTATGACAGGGATTCTCATCTTCTTGTAGGTATTATGCGTGATGTTACCGACGAAGAATATGAGCGTGAAAGAAAAGAAAATATCAGCCGTAAGACAATTGAAGTTGCCGATAAGGTAGTGGATAAGCAGATGCGTATTGTTCAGGAAATTGCTTCGCTTCTCGGTGAGACTGCCGCTGAAACAAAAATTGCACTTGCAAAGCTGAAGGAGTCGATAACGGATGAATGATTTATGTGCAGATATCGGATATAAAAGTATAAATCATTTCGGAGAAGAGCTTTGCGGCGACCATATTGATGTTGTTGAAGAAAGCGAGAATTCGATTGTTATTGTTCTTGCAGACGGTCTCGGAAGCGGTGTTAAGGCAAGTATACTTTCCACACTGACCTCTAAAATTATCTCAACAATGATGGCAGAGGGACTTCCCATCGAGGAATGTGTTTCTACCATTGCCGCAACACTTCCTGTGTGCTCACTAAGAGGTGTGGCATATTCTACCTTTACAATTATTCATATAAAAAATAATGAAACTGCCGAAATTATTCAGTATGATAATCCTCACGTAATAGTTATACGTGACGAAAAGAATTACGATTATCCGAAAACGGAAATGAATATTGACGGCAAAAAGATTTTCAGATCTCTGATAAGCTTGCAGGAAAACGATGTTTTTCTGGCAATGAGTGACGGTTGTCCGCATGCGGGTATCGGCAGAATATATAACTTCGGTTGGAAGAGAGAGGATATCATTGATTTTTTGGAAACTCTCGTTCCGGCCGGATATACTGCAAAGACTCTTTCAACTATGATAGTTGATGAGTGCAACGAGCTTTACGGTAATCAGCCCGGAGATGATGCAACTGCCTGTGTTGTGAGAATAAGAAAGAGAGAGCCGATGAATATGCTTTTCGGTCCTCCTTCAAACCGTGATGACGCAGATCGTATGATGTCTCTTTTCTTCTCAAAGGAGGGAAAGCACATTATCTGCGGAGGTACAACCTCATCAATTGCGGCAAAATATCTCGGAAAAGAGCTCAGAGCTACATTGAATTTTGAAAAAAGCGATGTTCCTCCTATTGCTGAAATTGACGGTGTTGACCTTGTAACCGAGGGCGTTATAACGGTAAATAAAGTACTTGAGTATGCCAAGGATTATCTTGGAGATAACGGTTTTTATGAGCATTGGAGCTTTAAGCGTGACGGTGCATCTCTTATAAGCAGATTGCTTTTTGAGGAGGCTACGGATATAAACTTCTATGTGGGCAGAGCTATAAACCCGGCACATCAGAATCCGGATCTTCCGATTAATTTCAATATAAAAATGAATCTTGTACAGGAGCTTTCAGAGTGCCTGAAGAAGATGGGCAAAAGAATTAAAGTCAGTTATTTTTAAGGAGTTTTAAATGAGAAAGTTTGATACAAAGGTACAATATCTTAAATATAAAGTTCTCCGAGAGGTAGCTTCTGAAGCGTGGAAGGATGATTCTATGAGGAATGCTATTGACATTCCGAAGATTATCGTTCCGGGAAAGACCTCTACTATGCGCTGCTGCGTGTACAAGGAAAGAGCTATTCTCGGTGAAAGAGTAAAAATAGCTATGGGTGCGGGTAAAGATATTATTCAGGTAATAGATATAGCCTGTGACGAATGTCCCGCTGCCGGCTATGAGGTAACCACATCCTGCCGTGGCTGTCTTGCTCACAGATGCGAGGATGTATGTAAGAAGGGTGCTATTTCCTTTGATCATAACCATGTTGCACATATTGATAAATCGAAATGTGTTGAGTGCGGTCAGTGTGCAAAGGTGTGTCCTTTTTCTGCTATTGTTAACCGTAAAAGACCCTGTCAGATTTCCTGTAAAGTCAAAGCAATTTCAATAAATGAAGATAATGCCGCTTCCATTGATACCGAAAAATGTATTCAGTGCGGTGCCTGTGTTTACCAGTGTCCTTTCGGAGCCATAACGGATAAGTCATTCATTATTGATGTTATTGACATTATCAAAAAGAGTGATAATAATAAAAATTACAAGGTTTATGCAATGGTTGCTCCCTCAATTTCCAGTCAGTTCACCTACGCTAAGCTCGGTCAGGTAATATCAGGGCTTAAGAAGCTCGGATTCTTTACTGTTGTTGAGGCGGCTCTCGGAGCTGATATGGTAGCGTATGCAGAATCTAAGGAGCTTTCTGAAAAAGGCTTCCTTACAAGCTCATGCTGTCCGGCATTTGTTCAGTATGTGAAGTCATCTTTCCCGAAGCTTCTTCCGATGGTTTCACATAACCTTTCGCCCATGGCAACGCTTGCTAAATATATAAAGGGAACCGACAAAACCGCTAAAATTGTATTTATCGGACCGTGTACTGCAAAAAAAGCAGAGGCACAGCTTGAAACCGTAAAACCCTATGTGGATGCTGTTCTTACATTTGAAGAGCTTCAGGCTCTTTATGACAGCCGTGAGATTGATATAACAGCTCTTGAGGAGGATGTGCTTGACAATGCATCCTACTTCGGAAGAATATTTGCCCGTTCAGGCGGACTTACCGATGCCGTGAAGCAGGGTCTTAAGGAGCAGAACATTGATTTTGAGCTTAAGCCTGTGGCGTGTGACGGCATTGATGAGTGCAGAATTGCTCTTCTCAAAAAGAGTAAAAATGCTCTTGACGCTAACTTCATTGAAGGTATGGCTTGCGTAGGCGGCTGTATCGGAGGTGCGGGATGTCTTACCCACGGTGAAAAGAATAAGGCAGAGGTTGACAAATACGGAAAAGAGGCTCTCGAAAAAACTATCAGTGACGCCATTTCCGTGCTTTGATAATGACAACCGCAGTTCCTGCTTGAAGAAAAAGCTGTAAGGCTTTTCCGAAGGGCAGAAGATTGCCTTTGAATTTATATTATCCCTCCTGAATCCATATATGAAACACACGGTCCTCTTTCAGCTGAGCCTGAAGGGGGACTATGTGTTTTTTTAAAAAAGGAGAACGGTAAGTCAGAGCTCATAAAAAACAAAAATCAACATTTTATTCAATTTTTATTGAAAAACATTAGAGATGTGTTATAATAAAAGCACATCAAAAATAATAGTGTCCGGGCGAGGTGTATATCTTTGTCTGAACCGTTAATGACACAACTGATTGTGTTATGCCTTAAACAGCTTGAAAACATTTTGTTTTTGAGCTTTTTTATGTTTAGTTGCCGAAACACTCAGTAAAAAAATGAATTTTACATTTTTATCTGAGGTCTGAGGTATTATTGTACAGGATGGAAATTAAAGGAGATGAAAGTATGAAAATTTTAAAAAACAAACATTCAGGTAATAATTCCAAAAAGTCTGTTCTGACCGGTGTTATATTGGCAGTGCTTGTTCTTGTGCAGTCAGTTTTTACTTTGGTATCTGTAATAAAAACAGAGGAAAAGGTAAGAGAAATCAAGGAAATTATTTCAAAGCCGTTTTGTGAATATGAGCCTATAGCCAAGGATATTATTGATATTCCGGAAGATCAGATACGCTATTATAAACCGGATAAGGCGGTGGACGAGGACTCTTTATATTACGGAAAGACATATGAGGATTTGTACAGTGATTATACTACGGATGATGAAGCGGTAAAATTGCTTAACGGACTTGCCGTTGCGGAATACGGCAAGGCGGGATATTCTCTTGAGCAGACAGAAAAAGCAGTTGATTTTATAACTGTTTCTCATATGAAGGAAGCTCAATGGAGTGAAATCCCTGCGTATCTTGATTCACTGACACCGTTGCAGCTTGATTATCTTTCCTTTTGCGTGATTGATTTTTACGGTGCTGCCGCGGATATCGTAAACAGAGAAGCGTCTGATGAGCTTAAATCAATAGGCGCTTCTTATGAAACGTTCAGTAATTGCACACAGGTTCAGCTGATAAGATTTCTGTCATATATGTTTACTCTTTTTGAGGAAAGGGGCGTAAATTATGAGTGGGAGAAATATGATATATTGGGATGCTTTTAAGGTGACGGTAATCCGAAACAGTTTTTTAATGAGGATTTTCGCCAATCCATTGTTAAAATATCCGGAAAGCCTTTTAAAATATCACTTTTATATCAGTAAAAGGAATTTGTCGGTTAAGAATGTATAATAAACAGGAGGAATAAATATGAATGCGGTAAAAAACTTAAAGAAAAATAAAAATGAGCTTATAATAATTGCTTTGCTTGCTGCAGGCGGATTGTTTGCTGCGCTGGGCAATTCCTTTGCCGGGTTAACAGATACACTGAATGTGCTTGATTTTTTTGATGATAAAACAGCTGTTGCGGTCGGCAGTCTGCTTCTTCCGCTTCTGTCAATTTTCTGCGTTTGTGTCATCAAGGAAAAAAGAGATGCACTTATAACCGTAATCTGTGCAAAGCTTCTTATGGAAATTCTCAGCACTCCCTTCGGAATAAATCTGAATGTTGCAACACCGTTGATATACAGCGATTTTGAATATATTTTCTTTGTTGCTGTGGATGCGATTATTTTTCATTCTCTTATTTTTAAGGAAAATGAAAAAACTGTGAGCAGGATATCATTTTATTCGGTGCTGGCGGTTATGGCCTTCACATGTGTAATTGACCTTGGCGGCGATGATTTCTACGGACGCTTGTACCGTATGATTTATCTCGTTCTTATTTATGCGGCTTTTTTGGTTTTAGCTTATTCAATTGAAGAAAAAGAAATGAGCGTTGAAGAAGCATATGAAAGATCGGTGGAATCCGGCAAGCTTTCTCTTCTTTATTTAGCTGCTTCAATATGCTTTTTTGTAAATATAATTTTCATTACTAAATACAGCAATGATGTTTTCTCCTTCTCTAATCTCAGATTTTTCAAATTAGTATGTTTTACTACCTGGATAGCAGTGTGTGTTATTTTTACATCCTTGTTTGTTAGTTTTGCAAGCAAGCTTACACTAAAAAAAGCAATTGCTTTTTCCGTTTGTTCAGCAGTGTTGTCCGTTCTGACTATTTCATTTGTGAACTCATACATACATCTGATAGAAACAATTGCAAGATATCCGGACTATATTCATCTTGAATTCTATGATTTCTGGATTTATGATATTTCCTATACCTATGGCGACGGATGGCTTCGTTATCCTTCTGTATTTTCAATTGTTTTTCTTCTTTCAATGGGTATTGTTGCTTTTATAAACAAGAAAAACAGCGTGAATTCATATGATGAAACAGAAGAAATTTATGACTTGGTTTCTTATGATGACGGTGATTTTTGCTTTGTGGGAGGAGAAGAAAACATTATAAGCTTTGATTTCGAAAAAAAGACCCTTACCGATTCTGAGGGCAATCCTCTTTTTGACGGAGACAGCTTTGTTATGGGTGGCACAGAGTATGATATTCTTCTTACCTTTGAAAGTAAGGACGGGAAAGAAAAATTCATCGTTTATACGGATAACAGCCGTAATGATGACGATAAGATAAGGGTGTTTGCGTCTAAGTACAGTCCCGAAATCAATGTCAATAAGCTCCTCCCCATTGAAACAGAAGAGGAGTGGGATGCTGTTAAAACTCTTCTTGATTGTGCCTTAAGAGGAGAAGACATAGAATCGGCAGCAGATAACGATGCACCCGTGGGAAAAATTGATACCTTCAACACGCTGTGTCATCTTGCTGATGCCATAGCACATGATGAAAGCAATCAGTATCCGTTTATGCTTATTGCAAAGGGACAGGGTGAAAAAAATGATTTGATAAGTGTTATTATGAGCGCTGATATTAATGATGCGACAGAGCTTCTGAAATGTACTGTTATAAGCGTTGCGAATAAATACAAAAAGCGGGGAAAGAGTGTTTATAATACTTACGATGAGCTGAAATATCTCGTGGCTGATTCTGTCAGTCGTGCTTATAAGAATGATTCAGTATCAGACGGTGAATATCAATCACCGGAAGATGAAGACTTTTATGATGAAGACGGCTTCTTTGATGAATAATGCTTTTGAAAGCAGGTGGTTTGTGTGATATATATAACAGGTGACACTCACCGTAACATAGGTAGATTTATGAAAGGCAATCCGGAATATATTCACGATATTATATGGACCGAAAAGGATATACTTGTAGTGGCAGGTGATTTCGGCTTTGTTTTTCTTGACACTCCTCAGGAAAAGGATTGGCTTGATTGGCTTGAAAGAGAGAAGCCTTACACAATTTGCTTTGTTGACGGAAATCACGAAAATCATCCGAAAATAGCCGAATATCCTGAGGAGGAATGGTGTGGTGGCAGAATTCACCGCATCAGGAAAAACATTCTGCATCTTATGCGCGGTCAGGTTTATGACATTGACGGAAAAAAGTTTTTCACTATGGGCGGAGCCTATTCCATCGACCGTGCTACAAGAGTTCTCGGTTATTCCTATTGGGATGAGGAGATTCCCTGTGACGAAGAATATAAAGAGGCATCACGTAATCTGAAAAATAATAACTATATGATTGATTATGTAATAACTCATACTGCACCGAGAGAAATTATCAGACAGATGGGGTATTCTGCCAATCCCCACGATTATGAGCTTACAGGCTTTCTTGAGTATGTGATGTATGAGTGTAAGGACAGCATAAAGACGTGGTTTTTCGGTCATTGGCACGAGGACAGAGAAATTTATGAAGGAAAATTCAGAGCATTGCTGAATGATGTTGTATCGGTAAAATAGGCAGAGGCAGTGCTCTGTGCGGTTGCATATAATAATTTGAGGAGGAAGCTGTTGTGAGAGAGAACATTACATTTGAAGATCTTAAGGAGCTTATTGGGGAAGAGGAATCGGTTTCGGAAGAGAAATCAAGTTACAGAAATTATTCAAAGGGGATTGCACTTACGGTGGGCTTTTTGCTCGGTGTAAGACATGAGGCTCTTATCAAGCATCTTGAAAATGAAGAAGAATACAATCCTATCAGGGAAAAGCTTGAAAAAGATGAAAACTGTCTTGCTATCAGGCATCTTAACAATATAAGGAGTAATCTTATGCTTCATTTCAAAGCGGTCAGCCGAGAAATGAGAAACATAAGTGCAGACTACAGGCCTATTGACAAAATGGAGTTGTTTGAGGAGGATTTCAGGTATTTATACCGTGCTGATATATCGGTGCTGTCAGGAAAAAGAGATATTAACGACTACATAAAAAATATAAATCAGGAAATAGCAAAAAGAATAGACAAAACACAAAAGCATTTTCCCGATTGGGTAAAATTCAAAAATATAAGAAGTCTGTTTATGATGCCGTCCAATATAGAGGAGGAATCAAAAAAGTTTCAGCTCAATCAGAGCTCATATCCTTTTCAGAGGTATTTTTATTGGCGTGATCCCGAGCCCACAGGATATGTTCTTTGCACGGATAAGGACATATTGGAAATAGCATATCTTAATAACAGAGAGTATTTTCAGGATCAGAGCAAGGTTATGGATGCCAGTGATGCTACTAAAAACAGTATTCTTGATTTTATTCAGCGTGGCAGAAAAATACAGATTTTTGTTGACGGGGAAAATGCAGACCCTTATCTTCTTGTGTCCACGATTGACGGCTTATCAGATTACGATTTTAACAAGATTGATAAAATCGTTGTCTATTATGATGCGGTACATTCCACAAAAGCCTGGACATATCTTAAGCATTTTGTTCCCGATATTGAAATTGAAACAGTTCCCGTTGAGAGAATTGCCGAAGAAAAGTCACTTGTTGACCACATGCTTGTGCTCGGTGCTTCCAAGGCTATGTATAAAGAAGAAGCAGACAGTATAATTCTTGTTTCGTCGGACTCGGATTTCTGGTCGGTAATCAATTATGTAAAGGACGTTAACTTTATGGTTATGGCTGAGCGTGAAAAATGCGGTCACAACTTTAAAAATGTTCTCAGGGAGAATAACATTTTTTACTGCTATCTTGATTCTTTTAAAACGATGGAAAACAACCTTTTCTTCAAAGGCGTATTCCGTGCTGAGCTGAAAAAATATCTTGAAGAAAACATTACTCTCGGAAACTCGAAGGAGCTTTTTGAAAATGTTATAAGAAACAGCAGAGCGGAGATTTCTTCTGCAGAAAAGGAAATTATGTATGACAAATACATAAAAGGACTCAGGCTGACAATTGATTCTGACGGTAATTTTAAAATTGTAATACCCGAATAAAAGTACAGATATTTTTGAGGAGAAATGAACAATGATAATCAAAATAAAAATTGACAATATTGATTATGCATCTGTTTTAAAGGTGCTTGCACCTCTTATCAGTAAGGTGAACACCTCCGCAGATGACAATAAAGCAGGTAAGCTTATCGGAATGCTCGGAAAGGGAGGTGTTTCATCAGGAATGCTTTCTCTCATTCCTCAGGAAACAAAGGATAATATGCTTATTACCTTGGTGAACGGACAGAAGGAATCAATATTAAAGCTTATAAGAGGACTGTTGAAAAAGCACGGAATAGGTGTTGATGTTGAGGATATTGAATTATCCGAAGATTGATTTCCTGTTTTTCGTAAAGGTCATAGCTTGAACGGTTTTCCTGAGTTTTCAATGAAAACCGTTCTTTTTTATTGTTACACCGGGAGGTATAATGTATGCTTGATTTTAAAAGTAAGCCTGTTATTGCGATGCTTCATCTGAAGGGCACTACCGATGAAGCGGTAATGAAGCGAATGATTGAAGAAACAGATATTTATTACAGAAACGGTGTCGATGCGGTTCTGGTGGAGGATTATTACGGAAGCGAAAAAAACTGTGAGCAGGCTCTGAAATATCTTTATGAAAATATGCCTGATAAGCTGTATGGAGTGAATATACTCGGCGATTACAAAAAAGCTTTTGAGCTTGCAGAAAAATACTGTGCCGATTTTGTTCAGATTGATTCTGTATGCGGTCATTTGGATCCGATAAGGGATGATTTTTATGCAAAGGAGCTTATCGCACGTATGAAGGACAGAAATTTTCAAGTTCTCGGCGGTCTGCGTTTTAAGTATCAGCCTGTCAGAAGCTGCCGTACTTTAAAGCAGGATGCTGAGCTTGCAGTAAACAGATGCGATGCGGTTGTTACTACAGGAGAAGGAACAGGCATGGACTGTCCCACAGAAAAGCTGGAGGATTTCAGAAATGCTCTCGGAAGATTTCCGCTTATTGTAGGTGCAGGGGTTACGGCTGATAATGTCTGTGAAAAGCTGAAGATTGCAGACGGTGTTATTATCGGCAGCTGGCTTAAGGAGTTTCACCGGGTTTACGGTGATGTTTCCGAAGAATATGTCAGAGATTTCATGCGCTGTGTTGAAGACTTCCGAAAAGGGGAGCATTAAGGAGGAAGAAAACGATGGAAAAGAGAAAATATGACATTGAACGCTTTTATTATGAGCATAATCTGAGCTTTGAAAGAGCTCTTGAGGAAATAAAAAACGAGAGAAAATATACCCATTGGATATGGTATATTTTCCCTCAGCTGAAAATTCTCGGCTCAAGTCATAACGCTGTTTATTACGGCATAGAAAATGCAGAGGAGGCAAGAGCGTATTATGAAGATGCCTATCTCGGTGCGAAGCTCAGAGAGATTTGCAGTGCTTTGCTTGAGTGTAAATCGGATAATCCGCTTGAGATTCTTGGGTATCCGGATAATCTTAAGCTTTGTTCAAGTATGACGCTGTTTTACATTTCTACCGGTGATGAGCTGTTCAAAAATGTACTTGATAAGTTTTATGAAGGCAGACAGGACGAAAGAACAGTCAGTTATTTACAAATGTTCGGGTGAAGCAGACAAGCCTGTGATGCTTATATAATTATTCATATCTGTAAATTTCTGATAGTAAAGCCTTTCTGTGTCAAGTATGATTTCAAGGCTTGAATTGTTAAGGAGTGAAACAGTTTCTTTGAGGACTTCGGCTGATTCCTTGCTGAATCCGTTCGGATTGAAGTAAGCAAGTGTTATGTGCGGTGTGAACGGGTAGGGCAAGGGTCTTATCTGATCGAAGCAGTTGTATAAATCCATAAGCTTACGGTATTCCTTTTCATCAGTGGGGAACAGTCCCAGGACGATGCTGGTGTTTACCATGTTGAAAATATATGTTGTTTTCATGCGGATTTTCTGAGATTTGATACCTTTGAGTAACGCAGCAGCTTTGATACCGCTGAAAAAGATTTCTTCCGCAATCTTTCCGATATAAGGGGAGCTGTGAAGGTCGTGGAGAGTCATATGAAGAGTTTCGGGTATAAGTGCTTGGCAAAAGCATTCGGGTGAGCTTTTGCTGAGTACTTGTATTGTTTCCGAAAGCTTTTCCTTTGTGCGGCAGTCAAGGTCGAAAACTACCGTGTCTCCGTAAAAATCTCTGTAAACGCCATTTTCTCTTACCTTGAGTGAAAGAGAGGGATTGGGTGAAAAAAAGTCGTCTCCGAGGTATATCTCCTTCTTTGCGAAAGAATTTATTCTGTCTTTGAATTCCTGATAAGTTTCCATATTGCTCCTCCTTGTGCAGAGTGAATTCTTGCGTTAAGTTTATCACATTTGTTTTTTTATATCAATACGCAACAGGCTTAGTGCATTTGTCAACATAAATTTAAATCACTTCCACTATCCGTAGGTTGTCTTTTTTATTCGTCGGGGTTATAATATAATCCCTAAACAACTTATGAAGGAGAGCTTAGTATGAACTCATATATTACCGGAGCTGCCGTAAAGCGGCTTCGTGAAGAGCAAGGCTTGACACAGCTTCAGCTTGCTGAAAAAATAGGCGTCAGCAGTAAAGCAGTTTCAAAATGGGAAACTGCAAAAGGACTTCCTGATATTTCTCTTATTGAGCCTTTGAGTCAGGCTCTCGGTGTTTCCGTTATGGAGCTTATGTCGGGCGAGACGGTTATCAATAAAAACGCTTCGTCGAATATGCTTTTTTCGAAATTTTATGTCTGCCCTGTATGCGGAAACATAATTCACACAACAGGTGCGGCAGTTATCAGCTGCTGCGGTATTACCTTGCCACCTCTTGAAGCGGAAGAGACTGATGAGGAACATCGTGTGACTATTGAGCCGGTAGAGGACGAAAAATTTATAACAGTGCACCACGAAATGAGTAAGAAGCATTTCATATCGTTTATTGCATATGTGACAACAGATAAGGTGCAGTTCATAAAATTTTATCCTGAGGGTAATGCCGAAACAAGAATGCAGTTCCGCGGAAGAGGTTTTCTGTATATTTACTGCAATAAACACGGACTTATGAAAATGAAAGTATGATTTTATGCACTTGCTTACTGCGAGGGCTTTTCTTTGTCTTGTGTTGAATTTTTATAAACAGTTATGATATAATCACTTAAAATCTGATTTTTCGTGGGGGATTTAAATGACAGACATTAAAGCTTTTATGGATGCGTTTTTGAATGCTCTTGATAAAAACTTCAAGGAGCGTATATGGTTTGTGGGGCTTCAGGGAAGCTATGGCAGAGGCGAACAGACAGAAACAAGCGATATAGATGTGGTGGTAATATTTGATGAATTGTCTTGCCTTGATGTTCTTAAATATAACGCTATGCTTGATACATTGCCGCACAGAGAGCTTATCTGTGGCTTTGTTTCGGGAAAAAAGGAACTTTTCAGCTGGGAGCCGTCCGACCTTTTTCAGTTTTATTATGACACAAAGGCTGTAAAGGGGAGTCTTGATGAACTGTTGCCGCTTATTGGCAGCGAAGACGTGGAAAGAGCAATTAAAACGGGCGTATGCAATATTTATCACGGCTGTGTACATAATATGCTACACGAAAAGAGCGACGACATATTGCGCGGGTTATATAAATCCGCTTCTTTTGTTGTCCAGGCGATTGTTTTTCAGCAAACCGGAAACTATATCCACCTTCAAAAAGATCTGCTTCCGGTTGTTGCATCGGAGGAGCGCCTGATCGTGGATACCTTTTTGACGCTAAAAAACGGTGGCGCTGTGGATT